>CAZHOO010000066.1:0-18173 GCA_964533905.1 uncultured Occallatibacter sp.
TCAAGTACGCGAAGAGTTTCTTCCTTCGCTCATAGCGGAAGGCATTCTCGTTGTAAACTGCGCCTGATACCTGTACGGTGTTCAACTCTGGCGGAACGTAAAACGTATCGCCATCTTCCAATGGAAACGCCGGTATGTCGTCGACGCTGCTTGCATCGGGCTTCATGGCTAGAACCACCCGCCCTGTCGGCTGAACGGCGGCGAGCTGCGCGATCAGCGCCTGCTGCGAGCTCAATTGTGCCTGCTGCTCTGTTGTATTGGATGTGCCGACGGTTGAAGTGGCGGCATTTCGCGCCAGAAGGTCCCTTTGCATTTGGGCAGTCGACTGCCTGATTTCGATCTCTTCCGCGCGGCGGGTCGAGATGCGATTGAGCTGCGAGGCATAGAGATAAGAATGCGGAGTGAGCCCGCCGGCGCGCTTCACAATCTCGCGCAGGGTTTCGCCAGGCCCGATGCGGTAAATGCCCGGCGCGTTCACTTCGCCATCGACTCGAACAAACGCCGCGTGCTTATCCACGGGAAGTGGAATGTCCTTCTCGGAGAAGATTGTGACGACGTCGCCGGGCTGCAGCACAACATTGTCGGAGGACGCAGCGTCGTCGATGGCATTGGCCAGGTTAAATGCGATCAGTCGGGTGCTTAAATCGTGCTGGTCTAGCCGCTCGATGGCCGCATAGTCCCAGTTGATCTCTTCGCCGTTCCTGGCCGCAGCGAAACTGGCTTCGCTGCGCTGGACGGCCTCGTTTTGCGCATTGATCTCTGCCTGTTGACTCGGCCCCTGCTGTTGATTCCCTCCGTTTTGCTGGTTCGTCGCGGTCTGCGGATTGATCCCGTTCTGCGTGTTACTGCCGGATTGAGGATTGGGTCCGGTCTGGCCGTTAGGCACATTCTGGACGTTCGATGTGCTCTGCTGGTTCGTTCCTGGCTGTTGATTGAATCCGCTTTGCGCATTGAAACCGTTTTGTGGATTAACCCCCGGCTGCGCATTGGTCGGGGTCGGCACATTCGTCCCCGTCTGGGGATTGAACTGGTCCGGCGCAAGGCCGAAGGGATGGGCGATTCTCTCCGGAACAAGAAAGTTCTGCTGATTCCAGTAGTCGCGGGTGAGCAGAAACTGGCGGTTGGGAATTAGGTCTGAGACGCGCATTCCATCGTGCCACGCATAGCGCCCAGGCTGTCCCACGTTGCCGCGAAGAGTTACTGCATTGTCGAAGCGAGGAGAAAGTGGATAGACCCGCAACAGGTCCCCATCGCGGAGCGTGCGCTTTAACCCGGAACCATCCAACGCGAACGACTCTGCCTGCCGGCCTTCGTGATTCTCAATCCGCTCCAGCAGGACCCGGTCTTCGTCGGCGAGGCTTGTCGCTCCGCCCGCGTCGCTTAAGGCTGAAGCAACCGTTTCGTCGCCCGTTATCTCGTATATCCCAGGCTCATTGACGCTACCGATAATCGCTATCTGCTGCCCCGCGGGCGGAATATAAATGACGTCACCTGGCAGCAGTTGAACATCATGAGATTTGTCGCCTTTGCGGAGCAAATCGTAAAGGTCAAACTCCGTGACGACTTGATCGTTGCGCCGCAACTGAATGTGGCGCATGGATCCGGTTGCCGACGGCCCTCCCGATGTGAAGAGGGCGTTCACTAGGGTGCTGAGCGAGCTAATCGTATAAACGCCAGGCTGGCGCGCGCTGCCCAACACAAAGACCTGGATGGAGCGAAGCTGGCCAAGGGTTACGTTGAGATCAAAATCTTTGTAGAGCGTAGCGATGGAAGAATGCAAGAAGCTCTGCAGTTGTTCATAGCGAAGGCCGGCCACGGTCAATGTTCCGACCGTCGGAACAAAGATCTGCCCGTTGCGATCGACCGTCACGCGCGTGTCGAGGTCGATCTTTCCCCAAACGTGAATCAGTAATTCATCGCCAGGTCCGAGCACGTAATTGGATGGCACCGGAATGCGGTCAAGCGGCGCGAAAGTCGTGGGAACCTCGTCGAATAGCTTCCTGCCGAAAACCTGCAATGGATGCCCGGCCTCGTCCTCAGCGAAGATCTGAAACTCAGTTCGTGTAGTGATTGGGCCAACCGCTTTGTAGGGTGGCGGGACGTTCGTTGTTGGACTGGGAGGAAATGCGGAAGGAAGTGTATTCACGCCGGGCGTAGTTCCTTGGGGATACGGCGTCGTTCCCGAGGCGGGAACCGTGTTTGTTGTTGGGGGACACACGGCCTCCAGGCCTTCGGGCACGGGACCTGGTCCGGATGGGCATTCGACGGTCTGCGCCCCGGGAGCGGTGGGCGTGGTCTGCCCGGCGCACAACGCACCGGAGACGAGAAAAAGAAGAAGAATTCTAGGCTTCATCAAGATCAAGTGTTCTCAATTCAGTCAGCGTTCCTTTTTGCTTCTGGTGCAGCAAAGGCCCCACTAGAGATTGCGGTCTGCTTTGAACATCTCAATTTCGGCGCTGAGCTTGTCGACCCTTTGTTCCAGTTCCCGCATTTGAGCGAAGTATTCGTCTCTTGCTGCATCGCCGCCGGCGTCCCTACTTGCGCCATTCAATAGTCCCCGCATGGCTTCGCGCGCAAGGTCAGACACGCTGCGTGCGCCAGTGGCGACGCAGATTCGCCGCAGGGTGGAGAATTCCTCCTCTGACATTCTTATGCTGACGATCCGCGATCTCGGTTGAAGGACTCTCATAGCGGGTTCATGCAGGAAACCGAAACGTCGGCTCGCGGCGCCGCTTGCGAGTTGGCGCGGGAAGTAGTCTTAGTTGAGGTTCGAATCAGTGGTCGAAGACGAGGAGCTCGGGACCACCCTCAGGCTAGGACCAATGCCTGGACAAGCTTCGCTCCCCTCGGTCCCAAGCGATGGAATGGACCGTTTACCTTCGGCTGAAAAACACGCATGCTGTCGAGGCAACTGCCTTGAATGAAGCGCGCCCCACGGCACGACGCGGCCCTACTTCTGCTGAACTGTTTTCGTAAGCGACACTACCTTAACACGCGTATCTGGGGGAAGCAAGGGAAACGTATGACAAATGAAATACAGGTCTAAGTGATTGACTCCATGGCAAAGTATGACCGGTTTTTGCCCTCTGTGTAGGTGACCAAAGGAACGTGTTCGAGGTGGAAAAACCGCTCTAAGAGTCGCTGGGCCAGCTGCTGACGCCGGCGGCGCGTCCGAACATTAGGAGCCGGAGCATCGCATCACCAGTGCGTCACCGCAATCCAGCGGGATATCCCAAGGTGTCCCCGTCCGGTTAGGCAGGAAGGTCTGGTGCCACCCATGCGCTCACCCGGAACTTTGGGCCGCGCGAACTATTCAACATGGTAGTTCGGCGCTTCGCGCGTGATGATCACGTCGTGAACGTGACTCTCCCGTAAGCCGGCACCCGAGATGCGTACGAAGTTGGCGCTTTCCTGCAGTTCCGTGATCGTGCTGCATCCCAGATAGCCCATGCCGGAACGCAATCCGCCCACAAGTTGGAAAACCATCGCCTCGAGCGGCCCGCGGTAGGGCACGCGTCCTTCGATGCCCTCGGGAACGTACTTGGCAAGGCGATTTTCATTGGCACGCTCGCGCTGCACCACGTCCGCCGGCCCGCTCTCAGCAACGCCAAAATCCGCCGATCCCTGGAAGTAGCGCTCGCCCGAGCCCTGGCTCATGGCCGTCAGTGAGCCCATGCCGCGATAACTCTTGAAGCTTCGCCCCTGATAAAGAATCGTTTCGCCGGGGCTCTCGTCCACGCCGGCAAAGAGCGAGCCGATCATGACCGAGCTGGCGCCGGCGGCAATCGCCTTGGTGATCTCACCGGAGTATTTGATACCGCCGTCGGCGATAACCGGAATGCCTTGTTTCTGCGCCGCGCGGTAGGCATTGGCGATGGCCGTAATTTGCGGCATGCCCGCGCCGGTGACCATGCGTGTGGTACAGATGGAGCCGGGCCCGATGCCCACCTTGATGGCGTCGGCGCCCGCGTCGATCAGCGCCATCGCGCCCTCATAGGTGGCCACATTCCCCGCCAGCACCGCAACATCGGGGAAGCGCTTCTTCACCTCTCGGACCGCCTCAAGCACGCGGGACGAGTGGCCGTGCGCCGAATCAATGGCCAGCACGTCGGCGCGGTTGCGCACCAGCTCTGCCGCGCGCTCCAGAAAATCGCCAGTGGCCCCGATGGCTCCGCCCACGCGCAGCCGGCCCTGGTCGTCCTTGCTGGCATTGGGGTATTTCAGCTTCTTCTGAATGTCCTTTACCGTGATGAGCCCCATAAGCTCGTACTTGTCGTTGACGACCAGGAGCTTTTCCACGCGATGCTTGTGCAGGATCAGCTCCGCCTCTTCAAGCGTCGTGCCCACAGGTACGGTGATCAGATCTTCCTTGGTCATTACGTCGCCCACAGGAATGTCAGTGCGCGTCTCAAAGCGCAGATCGCGATTGGTCAGGATGCCCACCAGCCGCTTGCCCTGCGTGACGGGCACACCGCTAATGCGGTAGCGGCGCATGACTTCAAGAGCATCGGCAATCAATTTGTCGGGGCCGATGGTCACGGGATCGACGATCATGCCGCTCTCTGAGCGCTTCACTTTGTCGATTTCGCCGGCCTGGTCGGCAATGGAAAGATTGCGGTGCACGATGCCGATGCCGCCCTGCTGGGCCATGGCAATGGCCATGCGCGACTCGGTCACCGTGTCCATGGCCGAGGAGAGCAGCGGAGTATTTAGCGTGATCGCGCGCGTCAGTTGCGTCTGCGTGCTCACCTGCATCGGCACAACCTCGCTGAAGGCGGGCACAAGCAGGACATCGTCGAAAGTGAGGGCTTCAGGAAGATTTTCTGCCAGCATAATGTGTCAATGCTCCTGGCGGACCAGGGACTCAGGTTCCCGGTTGGCAGGAGCTTTAGACTATTGTAGCGGAGCGGGCGAGCAGGCTCGATTTCGGTCTCACTTCTTAAGCGGCTTCCTCGCAAAGTAGTAGAGCGAGTACGCCAGCGCGGCAAACGCTGCGACGCTGACATAGTTGTTATCCAAGAATGTGTGCGGGAAGTTAAGAATGTCGCCTTTGCCGACGGTGGCTTCGTAGGCTTTGAGTGCAACACCGATCAGGCCAACAATGCCGCCGGCGGCGATCAGTCCTGAGGCAAAGAGAGAGCCGGGCGAGATATCACTCTCAGCATCCGCGCCTTCGCCGTGCCGCTTGGCAGCCTGGTCCACCATCCAGCGCACTACGCCGCCGACAAAGATTGGCAAAGTGGTGCCGATGGGCAGATATGCGCCGACAGCAAACGGCAGTGAGCGAATACCCAGGAGTTCAACCGCAATCACCAACGAAACACCTATCAATACAAGTCCCCAGGGAAGCTTGCGGCTCAGGATTCCGTTGATGACCGTAGCCATGAGCCGCGCTTGCGGGGCCGGAGCAGCTGCGCTGCCGATTCCCTGAATCCAATGCACCTCAATTTGTCCCGTGGCCGGCGAGTAGAGATATTTGCCGTCCTGCAATTCGGACGAACCGATGGCGTTGAGCAGAACGTACTCGGATTTCTGATGTGTAGTCGTAGTTTTGCCATCGGGCGCGATTACGCGAATCTGGCTGGGGAGGTGTTGCGCGTCCGACTGAATTGAGATACCGGGATGAGGAGCGTTCAGATTCCACGGCTGCGATGCGGCGTGGAACTCCTGCAGGCCCGTATTCATCAGATTGAGCGTGAATCCAATCACGATCGTGGACACGACCACGCCGATCATCAGCGCAATCTGCTGCAGGCGTGGCGTGGATCCGACGATGTAGCCGGTCTTGAGGTCCTGCGACGTATCACCGGAATTGGAAGCGGCGATGCAGACCACGCCACCAATCATGATGGCGAGCGCGCCGAAAGCAGGTGCGGTCCAGCCCTGCATGAGAAAAACCGCCGCTGTTGCCATCAATGTCGCGATGGTCATCCCGGAAACGGGGCTGGCCGAGCTGCCGACGAGGCCGACAATGCGCGAGCTGACGGTAACAAAGAGAAATCCGAAGACGACCACCAACAGCGAAGCAGCGAGATTAGCCGCCCATCCAACAAAAGCGCCGGGCACAGGCTTGAACTCAAGAAAGAGAAACATGCAGATCATAATGAGCAGCGAGCCGATGATCACCACACTCATCGAGAGATCGTTTTCTGTCCGGATGGGCTTCGCCTGCCCGGCTGCTCCGGGGCGCATGGTCTTGAGTCCTGCGGCAAGGGCACCGACGATGGTCGGCACTGTCTTAATGAGCGTAACGACGCCGGCTGCTGCCACAGCGCCCGCGCCCATCGGTTTGATATATGTGGACCAAAGGTCCCACGGGCCCATCTGGCCGACGGGAACCAGGCCGGGATAAATTGGATGGCTGAGGTCCTTGCCGAAAAAATACATGAGCGGCATGATGACGAGCCAGGACAAGACACCGCCGGCGAAGATGATGCCCGCGACACGCGGACCGATGATATATCCCACGCCGAGATACTCGGATGTGGCGTTGGCGTTGATCGACGCCCCCTTCATCACGTGCTGCGGGCCAAAGTCCGGCTGATATTCCGGCGCGTCTGGCCAGGCGCCGAAGAGGTTCTTATTCTGAAATAGCGTGTAAACGCCTCCAAGTCCCAGGCCAAGAAAGACGCGGCTGGCCAGCGAGCCGCCTTTTTCGCCGGCAATCAGCACATCCGCGCAGGCGGTGCCTTCGGGATAGGGCAGTGCGTCGTGCTCCTGCACAATGAGCTGGCGGCGCAACGGGATCATGAAAAGGACGCCGAGCCAGCCACCGATCAGGGCGAGCATGAAGATCCGCGAGTATTCGAGATCGAAGCCGAGAAAAACGAGCGCAGGCAAAGTGAAGATAACGCCCGAAGCGATCGACTGTCCGGCGTTGCCCGTGGTCTGGACGATGTTGTTCTCGAGAATCGAGGCACGTCCGAAAGCGCGAAGAATGCTGATGGAAAGCACCGCGATGGGAATTGATGCGGCCACGGTGAGCCCTGCGCGCAGGCCGACATATACCGTTACGGCGCCAAAGATGAGCCCGAAAATGGACCCGAGTAACAGGGCTCGAAACGTAAACTCGGGCGGGTGCTGATCGGCGGGAACAAAAGGCTGAAATTCGGCCAAGGCAAGCCTCCGGACGATGGACTGCGAAGTTCCTGTGAAACCCCTTGAAGGGCGAGTGTAGCAGCGCGAGGGGTGGGTGCCGCAATGTCGTTTCCGGTTTTGCGAAATGAGCTTCGGTCGCGTAGCGTAGGTGCATTCGCGATTCAAGGAGAGCCCTGGCGTCATGTCCGGTCCTGCGCTAGCTTCGACGCCCCAAAGGCTGCTGTCACTTGATGTGCTTCGTGGTCTAACCATCGCCTTCATGATCATGGTGAATAACACCGGCGGCGAGGGGGCATGGACAGAGATGCGCCATGCCGATTGGAATGGGTTCACAGCAACTGATCTCGTCTTTCCCACTTTTCTCTTCGTAGTGGGAGTATCGACTGTTTTTTCCATAGATGCGCGGCTCAAGCGCGGCGATTCACGCAGAAAGCTGGCCTTGCACTCGCTGCGACGCGCGGCCGTTCTGTTCCTGCTTGGGATTTTCGTCAATGGTTTCCCGCATTATCATTTCGCCCACCTGCGCTTTTACGGTGTGTTGCAGCGCATCGCCGTCTGCTACCTGATCGTTAGTTTGCTCTACCTTTGGGATCGCCGCGTGTGGACCAAGGTGGCGCTCCTCTTTTGTGTGCTTCTCGGCTATTGGGTTCTGGTGCGCTGGGTTCCGGTGCCGGGAGCGGGCGTTCCGGCGCGCGACATTCCATTCCTGGACAGAGACCAGAACATCGTTGCATGGCTCGATCGGCAACTGATGCCAGGACATCTCTACGAAGATCCGCCGGCGCACAACCTGCGCGATCCCGAAGGCTTGCTCAGTGATATTCCCGCTGTTGGAACCACGCTCCTGGGTCTGCTGGCCGCGCTCTGGCTCGCAGGCCAGCGCGCCGCGAGGACGAAGACACTCGGTCTTGCGACTGGCGCCACCGTCTGCCTAGCCATGGGATATTTTTGGTCGATCTGGTTTCCTCTCAACAAGAAAATATGGACAAGCTCCTATGTTCTCGTCGCTGCTGGATGGTCGCTGCTCTTGTTTGCACTCGCTTATTGGGTCGTTGAGCAACGCGGATGGGGCAAGTCAGGCTCGAGCAAGCGGCTGCTCTGGCCGTGGCTCGTCTTCGGCTCGAACGCGATCGTTGCCTACATCGTCAGCGATCTGATGGAGGGAGCCCTCGGCCTTTTTCCCTTCACTGCCAGCGGACACCGGTACGATGCGCTCAGCTATTTGTACGACCATGCGTTCGTGCCCATTGGCGATCCCGGCTGGAGAGCATTGGCTTACTCTGTCTTCTACGCAATGGTCTGTTTTCTTCCCTTGTGGGTGCTTTACCGCAGGAAGATCTTCGTAAAACTCTAGCCCAAGCGCCGCTCAATATTTCGACTTGAACGCGTACGTCAGGCCCATCGTGAACTGGAACGAGTTTCGCTCGGTTGGAGGCAGAGACGCCGGCGGATCGTTCAAAAAGCTTTCCATTGTTCCCAGCGAAAAGCTGAGGCTCTTGTATGCGGGAAACGCGAGTACGTTGGTCTCATTGAACGAAAACGCCGCAGTGTTGTTGTACGCGGGTATAAACGCTATGCCCTGTGTATAGTTAAGCTTCTTCATGTGCAGCGCATAGCCCGCAGAAAACGTTGAGCCGACGAGATTCTGATTTGTGCCTGCCGCGCCCTGGATGAACTGCTGCTTCTCATACTGCATCGTCGCCTTCAAATCCAGCTCCTGCCGGGACGTCTTGATCACCGTCCATCCGATGCCGCCGCCATAAATCTGTTGAAGGTCGAGATCCTGCCCGAAATTGTGATCGAACGCCACCTGGCCGAGCGCAAAAAATCGCGGCGAGAAATACTCGTCGCGTTCCGCGTCTGCGTGGTAAATGGCCGTCTTAGTCGTTTCGGCTGTGACCGGGGTTGGCGGCGGACCAGGATTGATGTACGCAGGTTGCGTGATCTTTCCAAACGACCCGCTGAAGTCGATCGAAGTGCGCTCGCGCGGATCGAGCCAATTAACCGTGGGCACCACGCGCACCAGGCCGATCGCTCCTGATATGGTGTACTGATTTTGCGTCGCGGTCACCAGCGTCGTGCCTGCTGTGGCCGGACCGCTCCATCCGGCAAAAAAATTCGGCTCCCGGTTGATCTCCTTGTCCAGGGTCGCACTATCCATGATGTACTGAGCGTTCTTGACGGAAGTTGGCGCGGGTGGCGGCGCATTTTCAGGATGAATCGTGACCATTTGATCCGCGACATCGATTTTTCCCACCGGGAAATGAATGTGCCGCTGTTTGCCGCGCAGAGCAATAGCTTGATTGAGCACGCCGAACTGCTCCGTCGCATGCAACTCCTTGATCTTGTCCCAGGAAAGCGAAATGTCCCCGAGCGGGTCGCAATGAAAGATGACTTTGCCGGCCGTCTCGCTCTCGAACTTCCCATGCAGCGTGTCGCCATTACTCAGAACCAGCACGTCGGGCGCGGCAGTCTTGCTCTGGCCTGCGCAAAGCGCAGCAGCGCTCACCGCGGTCGTCAACACTGCGATGTGAATTCCTCGATGAAACAGGGAATTGTGTCCGCGAATCGGGAAGGTATTCATGGGGATAATTGGCTCTCCTGGCGGTTTTGCCTACAGCATATTGCTGGCCGCCGCTGATCGCTTCATATTTTATCCTTTCATCGCGCGCGCCATGAATGTGCCTCTTCATCGGGCTTCGACGCGTTCGTCGACGCCATCGGACGATCGTGGGCGCCCTGTCTATCCGCCGTTTGACGTAGACTTGTTCTCAGTTTCCAAACCATGATTCCGGAGCCTCTCATGCCCAAGACTGTGTCCTACGCACAATGGTCTTTGGAACCGTATTGCATTGGCCTCAAGTTGCGCTCGCTGCGGACTGGCAAACGGCTCACTCTCTCCCGTTTGGCTTCCGAAACGGGACTCTCGACCGCGCTGTTATCGAAGCTCGAGACCGACCGCATGATTCCGACCCTGCCAACGCTGGCCACTATCGCCCGGGTCTACGGGGTAAGCATGAGCTACTTCTTCCCCGAGCCCGCGCATCACGCGCTCGCCATCACACGCAAGGCCCACCTCGATGGCGAGGGACGCGTGGCGGAGTCGGTCAAAGTGACTCCGTTGAACGCCGAAGGCAGTGGATTCCGTCTCATGGCCCAGCTCGTCGAGTTTCCGCCCGGGGGCGCAAACATCGCCATAAACGCCTTTCAGGAAACTGGAGCGGTCGTCTATGTGCTTGAAGGGCGCCTGCGTCTCGATACGGGCGGCATGCGCGACACTTTGGAGGCCGGTGACTGCGCCTGCATGGAGAGTGAGATGCCTATGGCCTGGAGCGCAGCTGACAAGCATCGCTGCCGTGTACTGGCTGTTATGCCTCGTGGGGAGGTTCCTGGGAAGCCCTCGGCCAAAGACCCTTTATTGGATGTTGGATTCCCAAATCACTGACACGATTTCGATGTGGACTCTGTCGTCTGCTTCCGTTTGCTGCCTTCGCAATCGCTCTGTAGCATAGTTTGGAACTCGAGGGTGCAAGGACGATGCTTCTGAATTCCAAACTACTTCGCGCAACGCTCTCGGGAGCGTTGGCGGGCCTGCTTTTTGGATTCGACACGGTTGTGATCTCTGGCGCCATTGACGCGCTGGTTCACCTCTATGGCCTGAACCCGCAGGAAAAGGGATTCACGGTTGCCATCGGGTTGGTTGGCACGGTGATTGGCGCGCTGGGCGCAGGCCACGTTGGGCAGAGGCTCGGCAGCCGCGAGACTCTGCGCATCACCGCGTTGCTCTATATCGTCTCGGCGCTCGGGGGTGGCCTGTCATGGAGTTGGCTGTCGTTCATGACGTTTCGCTTCATCGGCGGACTGGGCATTGGCGCATCTTCGGTACTCGGTCCGGTGTACATTGCGGAACTCGCTCCGGCCAAGCTGCGCGGCCGGCTTGTCGCGGCTTTTCAGCTGAATGTTGTGTTCGGCGTTATGGCGGCCTACATATCGAATTATGGGATCCGCACCATGCACCTGGGCCCATGGGAATGGCGATTTCAGGTAGGCATCGCTGTGTTCCCAGCCACTGTCTTCCTTGCCCTGCTCTTCGGGATTCCGCGCAGCCCACGATGGTCGGTCTCAAAGAATCGAATGGATGAAGCTTTATCGGTATTGAAATTGATGGGAGACCCCGATCCGGAGGCCGAGCTTGCCGATATCAGGGCGGCACTGGAGCAGGAACACGTTACCGCCCACGAGCGCGTATTCCAGAGAAAGTATCGCTATCCTTTGTTTCTTGCCATCACCATCGGCGCCTTCAATCAGCTCGCTGGGATCAATGCGATTTTGTATTACCTGAACGATATATTCGCTGCCGCGGGTTTCAGCCAGATATCGAGCGATCAGCAGGCCATCGCCATTGGGACAACCAACTTTCTTTTTACCATCGTCGGCATGTCGCTGATCGACAAGCTGGGACGCAAGACGTTGCTGCTGATCGGAGCGGCGGGCTGCGCCAGCTGCCTTGCCGGCGTGGCCTGGGTGTTCGCAACCGAATCCCACCGCGGCGATTTGCTGTGGCTGCTGGTCGTTTTCATCGCGTTCTTCAGCGTTTCGCAGGGCGCAGTGATCTGGGTTTACATCGGCGAAGTGTTTCCGACCGCGGTGCGTTCGAAGGGACAAGGCGTCGGCAGTGCCAGTCATTGGTTCAGTGACACGCTGATAGCGCTCGTGTTTCCCGTAGTGGTGACGATGATGAGCACGGCCACGCCATTTGTGTTCTTCGCCGGTGCGACGGTGGTTCAGTTTATTGTGGTGGCGCTCTTCTACCCCGAGACCAAGGGTCAAACCCTTGAGGAGCTACAACGCAAGCTGATGCGGGCATAGACGCGAGCAAAATGGATGAAAAAGCGCGCCGGGTCACGGGCCTAATGCAACCCGGCGCAACCATTGCAAGGTGAAACGTCGAGCTCAAACCGATTCGATCGCGTGGATGCTCTCGGCAATTTCGCTCTTGAGCCTCTCTGCATCGGGATGAAACGAGTTTTGTCCTGCCGCGGGCAGTTCTTCCAGCAGTTCTGGGTACTTCGCTGTTTCGCATCCGGAAAAGGCGGCGAACCCGACCGTCGAAGCCATCGCGCAACTCACCTTCACCAGTTCGGCCACATCCCATGAGCTCTTTGGGTCCCTCTCTGAATGATGATCGGCAACTACGACTTCGAAGCTTTGCGGTAGCTTCCAGTCGCCGATCAGTTGGCGTCCAACCTGGCAGTGATCCCAGCCGAACAGTTCGCGCTCGGCCTCCAGCATCGATGCCGCCGGTCCGTGATGCTTCTCGAGCAGCGCCGCATACCCTTTCGGTTGAATCACCGCCAGCGCCATGCGCCCAACGTCGTGCAGGATGCCCGCGGTGTACGCGGTGTCCTTGTCGATCGATCCCGCATTCGCAATGCGCGAGGCGATGATGGCGCATGCCAGGTTGTGGCGCCACAGGCTGCGCATCGCCGGGTAACTCATTGCCTTGCCCAGATAGGCTCGTACGCCCACGGTCACGCACATTCCCTGCAGCGTGTTTGCACCGAGCACGGCCACAGCCTGCAGAATCGTCGTTGAGGGATAGCGCGGCGCGTAGAGCAGGGAATTGGAGACCGTCAAAACCTCACTTGCGAAGGCCGGGTCTGAAGAGATCAGGTCGCACAGCTGGTGCAACTGCACGTTCTCATTGTTGGCGAGCTGCAAGACTCTCACTGCGACCCGAGGAAAGGGTGGAAGGCGAAGATACGCCCAGGGCACCACGGCCGCGCCTTCGTTTTGCTGCTCCAAGCCCGTCGCTCTCACTGGCACTGCCCCCAGAATCCGGCCACTTTGACGCGCGGCTCAGAGATTGTGATCTTCGCGGAAGCGAGGGTGCGTTAGCCGCGCTACTGCTGCCAAGTACGTTCCCGTAAGTGCTTTTTCGGCAGTTGGCCCTCTTTTCAACAGGAAAAAGTAAAGATGCTGAATCGAAGAGCGGCGCCTGATTCTATTGCGAAGTCCAGATTCTTCCGTCTGCGCTGATCCACACCTGACCTTGGTCATTTACAAGTTCGAAAACTGTGCCGGGTTGGGACAGTGCGCCGGAAGCGGCGGGGCTTTCTCCGGTTTCGGGTGCAGGCATCGCTCCAGTTGCGCCGCTTTCAGGCGCTCGCCTGCGCACGACGGTCGCGCGCCCGGTCCATTGCTGCTTGACCTTTTCCCAGGTCCCGCTGGAGTCCTCGCGAAGAAACAACGTGCCTTTCTCGTCGACGGCGAGCGTGCGATGATCCGCCGAGGCGATGGAAACTGCGGGCCGCCCGCTTGGCAGAAGGAAGGAGGATGGACCAGTTGCGATATCCACCATGGAGCGCATTCCATGCAGCTGGAGATGGCCTGCCGTAGACGCAGGTTGTATCTCGAGTTGCAGGGCAGAGACATCAACAGGTTCGTTGTTTCCCGGAGCACCGCCCGCCGCTTTGTCGCTTCCTGACCCGTGGTCGCTGCTCGACATCGGCGCCTTGGCGGCAAATTGGCGCCTATCCTCGGCTGCCTCTTCGGCGTGTTTGATCCGCTCCTCGTCATACAACGCAACTTCAGGTTCCGTCTTTTCGTCCGGCGGTGCTCCCGATGGTGCGTGCGCCGCGCCCATCGATCCATGAGATTCAGCGGTGGGAGAAGCCGGCTCCTTCAGCGCGCGCTCAAGCTCTCGCTCTTCTTTGGTTGTCAGTATTGGCCCGCCCTTGCCCCCGCCCGGGTCGAAGAACACAACTTGGGTTTGTTTCTTTGGTGTGGCTCTCCGCGCTGGCTCGCCCGGCCGCTCCGTTGGCGTCGGTTTCTCGGCAGGGCTGGCGGGGGTCGGCCCAGCCTGCTCCGGCACCTGCGGAGCGGCCTGCGAAGGCGTCGCCGGTCTCTCGCCCGCTCGCATCTGCTCAAGCTTCGCCACTTCCGCAGTCCGCTCCACTCCGCGCTCGCGCACGTAGATCGCAATCACGGCAGTCGCGGCGACGGCCGGAGCCAGCGCTAGTCCCCAACTTCTCCACCATGTTCTCGGCTGCACAATCTTATGCCGCGATGCGTCGACTTCGGCACCCGCAGCCTCGCCCGCCAGCGCAACCACATTCCGGCACCGGGCGCAAACCGCCAAGTGCTTGAGCACGTCACCCCGTTCCTTCGCGCTGAGAGTCTGCTCGACGAACGCGCTGAGCATTTCGGCGTCGGGATGGATCTCGTGATGGGTCGTTGCAGTCATGGCGCAGCCTGTTCTTTGAACGCTTCTGTCTGCGAATTTTGCAGAAGTTTTTTCAGCTTCACATCCAAATCGCGCGGATCGGCGCTCAGAGTTTCTTCTGCCGCACGCCGGCTCAGCCCATCGCGCTGGAGATTCCTGAGCACTTGTTTCCGCGTGTCCTCAGTGGCGCGCCGCAGCTTGCGGCTCACCGTAGCTTCGTGCACTGCAAGTACACGCGCAATCTGTAGCAAGGTTTGCCCGTCAAGATAATATGCCGCCAGCAGGAAGCGCTCTTCAGCATTCCGTTCCTCGAGCGCATGTTCGATGGCTTGCTCCAACTGCGAAAGCTCGGAGCTGGGCGTCTGCTGCGACACATCCGCCGCCGGTACATCGATCTCTTCGAGCGGCTGCTCACGCCGGCTGCGTCGACGACGATCAACATGCCGCTGGGCCAGCGTGGTCCGCAGCCAGCTCATCAGCGAGCCTCGTCCACGATACGAAAGCAGGGGGCAACGCCGTTCGCCTTCGCGCATGTTCAACCCATACAGTTCAGCGTAGAGCTGATCGGCCAGATCGCGTCCCAGCGTCTCGCTTCCGGTGATGGCGATGGCCGCGCGAATCAACGGTTTCTGGTGCAGTGAAATGAACTGCTCCCAGGCACGATCGTTCCCGGCCGCGCAGGCGCGCGCCAGCACCAGGTCATTCAGGCGCAGCCCGCGAAAAAACTCCATCTGCTGACGGGGTGTCGCTGCCACTTCGGGGTCCAGTCCGAAGTTTTGGGCGATCCCCGCCTCCGTCATGAACCGGTCAAACTCCTCGCGCTCCAGCCCCCAGCCTGCCGCGTCGCTGGCGCGCCAAAGCTCATCGAGCAGCTGGCGGTGCATCGTTCCCCGAAGGTCGGGGAGCGCCGTCTCTGACCCGCTGACCGTCTCGGGCGCGCCGGCCACGGACTCCGCTGACGCCATTTCCACTGCCTCACGATTCGCCTAGTTACTTGGACGTATTGGCCAATCCTTTGGCCTCCGAATCCGAAGTGCCGGCGGGCGTGCGCTCAAAAAAAGTCCTGCAAGTTCTCGCATGGCCGCCGTTCTACTTTCGAAGGCCGGGTTGGTGAACCGCTGACCGGCGGAGGAGACTTATGAAGAATTGGGTCAGACTTGGGGTAGCGGCGCTGCTCGTCGCAGCGGCCGCATGGTTTCTTGGAAGCGGCGTGAAAGCAGCAGGCGGGCCGGTTGAGGGCCAAGGCGGTCCTTACCGCGTGCTCGCACCCATCGAGAGCGGCAACCTTCTCCTGTTTCCGGTGGTGCGCGCCGATGGAAGATCCACGGGAGAAACCCCATTCATCACGCTCGATGAAGGACTGAAGAGGGGCGATGTGGAAGTGACCGAGGCGGGCCGCGCGCGCGGCCTGGTTAGGCCCAGAGGACCTCATCCGGTTCAGGGCGACAACGATCGCGGCGACGAGGTGAACACGCTGGTTCTCGTCAACCATTCCAAGCGCCCGCTGTTGCTGCTCGCCGGAGAAATTGTTACGGGCGGCAAGCAGGACCGCATTGTCGCCAAGGACCGCATCGTTCCCGCCGATGCCGATCCCATTGACCTTGGGGTGTTTTGCATCGAGCCTGGCCGCTGGACCGAGAATTCGGCGACATTCGGAGCGGCTGGCAAGTCGGCTGCCAAGAGCTTTATGGTCCAGCCCGAAATACGCGAGAGAGCGATGGTTGAACAGGACCAGCAGCAGGTGTGGAACTCTGTGCACGGCGCAATCTCGCAAATGGAAGTGGCGGCGGCGCCGCCGGCCAGTACCGGCGCTCCGCAAGGCGAAGGGATGTATCATCGCTCGCTCGGCACCAGTAGCTACGCCAAGGCGATGCAGGACAGCACCGTCAGTGAAAAAGTCGATGAGGCCGCAGCTCCGGTGATGAATGCTCGCGAACAGGTGCTTGCCCAGTTGCGCGAGGAGCATGCCATTGGAGTGGTCGTGGCCGTTCGCGGCGAAATCATCTGGGCCGACCTCTTCGCCAATACCGATCTGCTCTCCCGCTATTGGACCAAGCTGGTCCGCTCCTATGCGGCCGAGAGCCTGATGGAAGGTGAAGATCACCCCGCGTCCACCGTGGCCGATGCTCAGCATTTCCTCGATGCGCCTTCTGGCGGTACGGAGAACAGCGAAGGCGAAGTTGGTATTTACCGCTATCGCGAGCTCAAGAGCAGCGGCGCGGAAACTTTCGTGCTCGAATCGTTGATCCCCGGCACCGGCTACGACGTCCACCTGAGCAAGATGAAGCTGCGTGGCGAAGAAAGCCATGTCGTCAAGCCGCGACCATCCGGACTGCCGATGTACCGCCCCGACTTCCGTCGTCCGGGAGTCATTGAATAACTTGCAATCCGCATGCTGCTTCTGCGCCCGCCTCAGCACATCGCGGTGGGCGCGAAGAACGCACGCCATTTGAAATTGCTATTTGCCGAGCACGGTCTGCGTGGCTCGTGCCAGGCGGGGCGCCGCAATCAGGGTTAGAGCCACCAGGAAGATTGACGCGGCAATGTAGGCGAGGTGTCCGTGGCGCAAGTCTTCGGCGACAAGTTTGATTGCGACCAAAACCATTGCCGCGTACCCGATCCGCGTCAACTCAATCCGCCGCCAGTGCGCTCCCGCGAACACCATGCCGAGTGCGATGGTACACAGCGTCAGCGTGCGTATGAGTGCGAGGTGATGCGAGCCAAGTTGGATGCGGATTGCGGCGAGTCCCGTGATTCCCTCGACCAGCAGCGCAGCCACAACGGCGGTCGCCAGCGCGGCAAAGCCGAGATGAAGTGTTTGCAGCAGCCGGGATTCGCCCGCTCCCGGCAGCGCAACAACATAGCAGAGAATCGTCGAACTCGCGATGAGCCAAATGACTACCGGCGGCGCGCCTTGCGGCGTTCCTGCCAGCGAGTTGATGAGAAAGCTCGGCAATCCCGATTCCGCGGCTCCTGCCAGCAGGAACACCATCCCATACAACTGAAAGGCGATCCGGTTCGTTCGGTTTCCGACAAATGTCGCCGCGATTGCTGCTGCGCACAGCAGTACGGTGATGGCCAACGACGGTAAACATAGAAAACTGCCAGCCAAAAGCAGCATTGCGCCCCACGCAGCAAAGACCGCGGCGTTGCGTGGCTCTTTGGCGCGCTCAAAGACCGTGAAGACGGCAGCATAGACTGTGGCTGACAAAGCCAGGCACAGTGCGCCAAGAATCACAGTGCTTCCTTGCGGACCAAAGTCTGCCACGCTCACAGCAGCGACAAGGAGCGCGATCGTCGTCTGGACCGCTGCAAACGCAGAAATCTTGCGACCTCTTGCCAGCGTCTGCCAACCTACGCTTGCGGAGAACAGCAGAAAAATCGCTACGCCGGGCGAAACCAGTGCGGTTCTTGCTAGCGGCGGATAATCCTCGCCTGCAGACTGCGGAGCAAAGTAGACATAAATCAGGATCCAGATCGCCGCATCGGCGGCTAGCGCTACCAGCGCGCGCACCTCGGGTAAGATCTCCATCCACGGAGCAAACTCGCAGACTGCCGCGAGCACCAGCAGCGCGACAACGAATGGCATCAGCGTATGCGAGGCTATGGCCAGTGCCAACGCGAGGCCAGCCACCGCGATGCAGGCGGTACGCAGCACCGGCAACCGATCATGTCCCAAGCCGATTGCCGCAAGCGCAAAGGCGCAAAGCAAGCCCGCGGCGATCGAAGGGATGAGCACTTTGAAATCCAAAGTAAGCTCCCAGACCATCGGCGCGAGGATGAGGGCCGAATTTACCGCATAGATTGTGCTTGTGAAGCGCGGTCCGGCGCGCACTCGCGCCGCCCACAC
>CAZHOO010000067.1:0-18106 GCA_964533905.1 uncultured Occallatibacter sp.
CGATGCACTCGTTGTCCATGCCGCGCTGCAGGCTGATCGCCGAGGCCTGCGCCTGCGTCGGCTCATAGTGGTGGCCTTCAAAAATGTCGCGCACCGCTCCGCAGTCCGACACCACATACCCCTGAAATCCCCACTTGCCCCGCAGTTGATCCAGGAGGGTAAACTCGTTCGCGCACGCCGGCTGCCCGTTGATGCCGTTGTAGGCACACATCACGCTCCCCGCTTTGCCTTCCGTCACCGCTGCGCGGAACGCCGGCAGATAGGTATCCAGCTCATCGTGCCGGCTCACATCCACGTCGGCAAAGTGCCGCGTCGGCTCCGGTCCTGAGTGCACGTCGAAATGCTTCGGCGTTGAAATCACGCGGTAATAATGCGGATCGTCGCCTTGCATCCCGGTCACGTACGCCACGCCCATTCGCGCCGTCAAAAACGGGTCCTCGCCGTAGGTCTCCTGGCCACGTCCCCAGCGCGGATCGCGGAAGATGTTCAGGTTCGGCGCCCAGAAATCTAGCCCTCTGAAAATGGGCGTGTCGCCGTTCGATTCAACGGCCTTGTCGTGAACCACTCGCGCTTCCGTTCCCGTGGCGATCGCCATCTCGTGAATTCCAGAGGGGTCAAAAGTCGCGGCCAATCCAATCGGCTCGGGAAACGACGTCACGCCGGTGGTGTTAGCCACACCGTGCAGCGCCTCGCTCCACCAGTCGTACGCCGGCACTCCCAGCCGCGGAATCGCGCGCGCCTGGTTCACCAGTTGGCTCGCCTTCTCGTCGAGCGTCATGCGGTGCACCAGGTCTGTGGCACGCTGCTCGGCGGGCAAGCTCGTGTCCTTATATGCCGGCTTGTTCGTGTCCTGCGCGCACGCCATTCCCATCGCGCCCATCGCCAGCAACCCCCCAGCCACCATCCGCATTCCACGCATCGAAGTCATCTCCTGGTAAACCTTTTTCCATTCACGCCAGCGGTATTCATTCGAGATGCGAAGTTTCTCGCCCTCAGCGGCTCACTTTAATCGCCGCCAAACTTCTCTGTCAATGAATTGCCACGGGAAAAACGTTTTACAAAGAGATTTTCTCACCTAGCCCTCACCGTCTCTGGCAGCTCAATAGCGAATCAATTCGGAATTGCTTTTGAAAAAGCGCTACCGAATCACCACTCTCCGAGAAGATCGCGTGCCGCGAGCCGACACATCCTTGAGCTGACCCCTTCATGCCGGCAGGCGCAAAGCAAAAAGCAGAAGCTAGAAGCTAGAAGCCGGAAGCTGCTCCCTGGGTGTAACCTTTCTGCCGACACCTCCGTAAACCGGTTCAGAAAGGGAAGTCAGATGCCGCAGGGCTCGGACATCGCTCGGTCAGGCAACCTGCCCGCACGGCCGCGCGACGGTATCGAGAACTCAGAAAATGTATTGGTCCGCTTTCGGCAAGGCGATCTCGATGCATTTGAATCTCTCTTCCGCGAGCATCAGCGTTCCGTCTATGGCTGGATTCTCCGCATCGTGCGCGATCCCGGCGCCGCCGAGGACCTCACGGTCGAAACCTTCTATCGCATCCACCGCGCTCACGCCCGCTTTGAGTCCGCGCGTGCCTTCGAGCCGTGGGCGCGGCGCATTGCAACCCGTGCCGCGCTCGACTGGCTCCGTGCGCGCCGTCCCGAGTCCGGCATCACCGATCTCGATGTCGCCGATCTGCCCTCGGCGCCCGTGCCTGATCCCGGCATCGCCGCCGAGGTTCGCTTGAAAACCGCTCAGGCCTTCGCCCGACTACCGCCCGGTCTGCGCATCGCGGCTACGCTCTCAGTCATTGAAGAGCAGCCGCATAAAGAGGTCGCCGCCATGCTCGGCATCACCGTCGGCGCCGTCAAGCTGCGCGTCTTTCGCGCCATTCGATTGTTACGAAAAGACCTTGGAGGTCAGGGAATCACGCCATGAAAAAAGCCGACGACGAACGCATGAAAGAGCTTCTCCAACATTCGCTGCCGCGCGTTGATCCCGCGGCCGAGCCATCTCGCGATCTTTGGCCCGCAATCCTTCGCCGCCTTGACGCCGATCCCATCACATCGGCGCCCGCCCCCCGTCGCCAGAACTGGTTTGACTGGGCTCTCCTCGCCGGACTCATCGTGTTTGCGGTCTCGTTCCCGGCCACGATCCCGGTCTTTCTCTATTACTTATGAAATGCAGTTCACAGTTCGTAGTTCAAGGTTCGCAGTCGGCCACGCTATGTGAGCGCCAAACAAAGAATACGCAAACTGCTCTCCAGCTAACGAAAACTGGGAACTACGAACTAAGAACTGTGAACTGTCTGAAAGGAGACCAACCATGACTCCACATCCTTACCTTCGCGCTTACCTCGGCGGTGTCTTTGTCACCACGCTCATCCTGCCGCTCATCCTCACGGCGTTCATCATCATTCGCCTTGTGCTGCAGCTTCCGGTTCCCATCGAGCGCGGTCTCATTTTCCCCATGGCGCTCGTTCCTGCGGTCTGGGGACTGTGGAACATGCTCTGGCTCGCGTCGCACGAGCGCACGCACCTTGCCGTCGGCGTCCACGGTGCGGTGCTGCCCTTTCTGCTGCTGCCTGTCGGAGCCACTTTCGCGCGCTGCTACGGCATTCTCGCGTTCGGCGCGAGTGGCGTCACCTGGTTCAACGCCTGCTCCATCCCCTATGCTCTGTTGGCCTTGGGCTTCTGCTTCGGCGTCGCCGCCTATTACCTGGTCTGGAAGTACATCGTTGGCTTCCTCAACGGAACGCTCGGCATCGCATGAGAAATCGCGCACCGGCACTGATCTGGTTGTCCCATCCTTCAGCAGTTCCATCGCGGAAGGGTGGGAAGCCAATGACTGGCTGAAAGCTGACAGCTGAAGTGGATACCTGATAGCTAGAAGCTCGGAGCCGTTTCTTCCTCATGCGGCGCGCGCACAATCTGCATCAGCATTCCGCCGTCGAGCCAATGCAACTCGCACATCTCGCAGCTCGACATCACGGCATGGCCTCCGCCCAAATAAAAGTGCGTGTCCATTCCTTTATGGCATTTCGGGCATGCCACCTTCCGGTTCAAATCAGCCGCGTCCGCCTGCATGGGGATCAGGGTTTCCGGATGCTTGGCGCGCATGGCGTCAATCAACGCCTCAAACTCGCCCATCGCTACCAGCATTCCGTGGCATTGCTTGCAGCCGTATAGTCGCAAGCCTGCCAGCATTGCGCTCCACAACGCTACGGAGCAATTCGGGCAAGTCAGCTCGGCCGCCTCGTCCACAAACTGCATGCCTGTATCGTCGGCCTGCGCCATCACCACGCTATGGCAGTAGTCGCAACGCAGGCTGCCATTGTCGGCTGCCATTCGCAGCGGCGCGCCGCACGATGGACAGTTCATTGCTCCCGCCCGCACCCAGGGCAGAACTTCGCCCGCTCCGGCATCGGCTTGCCGCAATCGATGCAGAACTTCGTTTCCGGTTCCGGCGTTGCAACGGCTGTGCTCGTTGCCGGCGTTGCCGCCGCCGCACTACCGGCAACTCCCGCTCCCGACGCCGCGCGTCCATACATAGCCTGCGCCATCGCCGCTCCCGCGCCCAGTCCCACGCCCATGCCCGCCGTGCCGCCCGGATTCTGCGCCGCCTCTTCGAGGCTTTCGGCGGTTTCGAACTGGGTCAGCCGTCCCAGGTCGCCGGCCATGTTTACGCCGATCCGCTGGTCCATCACCTTCTGCAAATCGTCGGGCAGCGAAACGCTTTCCACCACGAACTGGCTCAGCTCCAGCCCAAGCGCCGCAAAGCTCGGCTTCACGTCCGCCGCAACCTTGTCTGTCAACGCGCCCAGGTTGGCGGCCACGTCCACAAACGACACTTCGCTGTTGGCAAAGATCGCCGTCATTCGCGCAACGATCGTCGTGCGCAGCTGTCCTTCCACGTCCGTCGCGTAAACTTCCTCGCGCGTTCCCGTCACTTCGGTAAAGAACTTCCTCGGGTCCGCGATGCGATAGGCGTAATTTCCGAAAGCCCGCAGCCGCACCACCCCATATTCCTTGTCGCGGATCGTGATCGGCGCCGGCGTGCCCCACTTCTGGTCAATCTCAAGCCGCGTCGAAAAGAAGTACACATCCGATTTGAACGGCGACTCGAAATCCTTCGTCCAGTTCATCAGGTCTGTCAGGATGGGCATATTCTGCGTGTTCAGCGTGTGCAGTCCCGGCCCGAAGACGTCGGCAATTTTGCCCTCGTTTACAAACAGCGCCAGTTGCGATTCCCGCACCGTCAACTGCCCGCCGTTCTCAATCTCCATGTCCTGCATGGGGTACCGGTACGACAGAATGCCCTCGTCGTCCTCATTCCACTGGATGACGCGAATGAACTGTTTGCTGATGAACTGGCTAATGGACACGGTGTTCTCCTCGCACGCGAGATTAGCATCGAGTCCGCGCGCAGTAACTCCCACCTTCGTTGAATAAAGTTACTTTTTGGGTGCTTTTGGAGCATCTTCAGGATTGGAAGCAGGGTTGACGTCACCTGAATCGCGGCTGAATCGAGTTCTCGCTAGCCCCCCACACCGTGATCCCGCTCACGGGACTGCGAACTGAGAGCCCGGAACCGACACCTGACACCAGAAACCTGACACCTAGTTCTTGAAGAAATCTCCCAGTCCCGCCCGCTCCGCATGGGCCGCCATTGTCGACTGGATCGTCAGGGCCAACTCCAGCGCTGCTCGTCCCTGTCGCGCTGTGACTTTGGGTTCCTTCCGTGTCCGCACCGACTCGAGGAACGAAAGAATCTCGAGCTTCAGCGGCTCGCCGTCGTTCACATCCGGCTTTACAAAGGTCAGTCCTGGCGCTGAGCCCGTCGCCGGACCACTCTCCGGCGCAGCCTGCGGCCCCGCCAGTCCCCTCGCAATCTCCGTCAGTCTTTCTGGATCGTTCTTCGCGGCCGCGATCTTCATCGCCAACGTGACTGGAACCTGGCCCGACGCAACCAGTTTCTGAATGACCGCGGAATCGAGTTTTCCCGTCGCCAGAAATTCGGCCGCGGCCGCGGCAAGGCCGCCCTCCGACCGACCCGGTCCAACCGTCTGCCCTCCAACAAGGGGGTCGATGCGAATGACCACAACATCCCGCCTCGCGTAATCAATCGACACATACTGCCGCGGCTCGAAGAATCTCAGCTTCCTCACTCGCTCCGTCGAAACGCGCGAAGCGGTAAAGTTCGCTACGCATCCCGACTCAAATTCGACGCGCACATTCGCGATGTCAACCTTGGGTGACAAAATCGGCAGCCCCACCGCGCGCACCTCGCGCACTGCCGACTTTGTAAACGTCAGTACGATGTCCAGGTCGTGGATCATCAGGTCCAGCACGACGTCCACGTCCAGCGCCCGCAGCGTAAAAATGCTTAGCCGGTGCGCCTCGAAGAACATCGGGCGCTTCAGATTTGGTTCCACCGCCAGCACCGCTGGGTTGAACCGCTCCAGATGCCCAGGCTGCAAAATCCTGCCACCGCGCTCCGCGCGCGCAATCAGATCGTCGGCCTCGGCAAGATTCGTTGCCAGCGGTTTCTCAACCAGCAGGTCAAGACCCGCATCCAGCAGCGCCGCGGCCACCTCGTGATGTTTCACGGTCGGCACGGCCACGATCGCCGCATCCAGCTTCAGGTCTGCTTTGAGCAACTCGTCAACGCTCGCGAAGACGGAAATCCCGTACTGCTTCGCCGCTTCTTCAGCTCGCGCCCCATCGGGTTCGACCGCAGCAACAAGAGCCACGCCACGGCCCGCCGCGTCAAAACCAGCCGCCTCAAGTTCGCGAACCACTCTTAAGTGGTTGCGCCCGAACGCTCCCGCGCCGGCCACCGCCACGCGCAACTGTCGTTCGCTCGCTATCTCCCTGCCTCTTTCTGTCGCCCTGAGCGAAGTCAGTTCGCCGTGGCGAACTGACGAGTCGAAGGATCTGCAGTTGTTTTTCAGCCAACGCGAGAGTGCTCGCATCGAAAGCCGGTCGCTGGCAGCTGGAACCTACTTCCCCTCAACCGCTTTCAGGCACCGGCTATAGAGCGCCAACAGCTGGTTGACGTGCTCCTCAGGCTTGGCTCCGCCCGCCCCGGTAAATCCCGTCGATGGCGCGGCCGCCTTGCCCACTCCCGCCGTTCCTGCCACAAACTTCAAAAGGTCCAGCGCAATATCTTCATTCCGCCTGGCTCCAAGTCCCGCGCCGTTCAAGGTGTCCATAAGCATTTCTCCGAAAACCGATGCTACCAGATCGAGCGCTCGCATTCATTCCAGTCCCGCTGCCTGCCTCCAAGCCTGATCGCTCCACAATTCATCTCCGCCCGCCGCAGCAAGGGCTATAATCCGCCTAAATCTCATCGGAGACCAGGACATTATGAGTGCGAAAGCGAGCTGGGTAGCAACAGCCGTCGGCACCGCCGTGGGTACAGGCGGCTGGATCTTCGGGCTGGGCAGATTTGTCTGGCCCGCGCATCCTCAGTGGGCGCTCTTTTTCATTACCATCGCTGCGACCATTGTCACAATGGTCTTGGTAGAGCGTGATCTTCGGAGCGCAACGAGTGCCCGACACTAATTGACCACCAACCTCGGCAGAACCGCTCACTTGCTACCCTTGTCTCAATGCTCCTCGCCCACATCGCCCTTGGCGCCAACCTGCCCAGCCCCGCGGGCCCGCCCGATGCCACGCTGGCCGCCGCGCTCGAACAGATCGCAAAACTCGGCCGCATCACCGCGCGTTCTTCTCTTTACTCCACCGAGCCTGTCGGTTTTGCCGATCAGCCTCGCTTTCTCAACGCCGTAATCGCCGTTGAAACCGATTTCGCCCCGCACCCGCTCCTTGACGCTCTTCTATCCATCGAGCGCGTCTTCGGCCGCGACCGCTCCACCTCCGTCCCCAACGGCCCGCGTTCTCTCGATCTCGACATCCTCCTCTATGGCGATCTGGTCCTCACCGAGCCGGCCCTCGAAATTCCTCATCCACGCCTCGCCGAGCGCGCGTTCGTCCTGGTCCCTCTCACCGAAATTGCTCCCGATCTCCGCATGCCTCCCTCCGGCCTGACCGCCGCTCAGCTCCTTGCCAATCTCCCGCACGCGAACGAACTCCTCGCTCCAGCGGTCCTCCCCATCCAATCCTCACTCTGGCGCACCGAATAGGTCTAACGGCCCTGCCTTCGCCTCAGACTCGTCCACGCAAGGTTCGGTCGAATGTGGTCCCCATTTCTTCACCGCAGCGCCGTAAAATGCGCGCCGGGAATGCGAAGAAGGCCGCCTCCAAGGAATCGCTGGACATGTTTGATAGCAGTGTGAAACCATCCAACCCGTCGGTATGCCGAGTTTGAAAGGCGCCGAACGGAGAACGTACGATGAAGAAAGTTGTTAGCCTTATCGCGCTGTCAGTTGCGCTCTTAATTCCCCAGCTTTGTTTGGCACAGGCTCCCGCCGGTGCCCCAGCTGGCACAACCGGACTTTGCAATGACGGATCGTATTTCAAAGGATCAGTAAAGATAGGTGCCTGCACCGGTCATAAGGGGCTCAAAACCTGGTGGGGCGCTCCCAAGACCCCTGCCAAGACCGCGCCAGTGAAGACCGCTCCGGCAAAGACTACTACGCCGCCCAAATCCACGCCGGCCACGGCTGCGAAGACCACTCCGCCCCCCGCCGCTCCTTCAACTCCCGCTCCAACAACCAAGCCCGCTTCCCCGGCGACTCCTTCGAAATCAGCGCCTTCCAATACCGCTGCCGCGCCAGGAGGCGGACCTGGTCTCGTCTGGTTGAACACCGCTTCCAACGTCTACCACTGCCCAGGCTCCACTTACTACGGCAAGACCAAAGCCGGTGCGTACATGACTGAGCCCGAAGCGAAGGCCAAAGGCGCACACCCCAATGGAGGCAAGTCCTGCACCAAGTGATCCTCTCAGCGTGAGTAGCTTGTGAAGAGATTGGGCTGAGCCGACGGCGGCTCAGCCTCTTTGCCCGCGAGGCAGTTTCGAGCCTCTGACGGTCGAGCACTTCTTCACCTCTGGCTAATGATGGCCGATCGCATGATGAATTACCGTGGCCATGTCGCTGCGCGTCCACAACAATCTTCGGAACTCAGACAAACGACAACGGTGCGCGCGCTGGGCCAGCAAGACTTGCCTTTCTCCGCACCCCGAACGAAAAGATCGCAAGGAGGGTAAGAAACCGATTATGAGTGTGATTGCAGATTTATTGCAGCAGAAGGTTGGACTGAGCCCAGACCAGGCCCAGCAAGCGGAACAAGTTGTTGTTCAACACATCATGTCCAAAGTACCGTCTGAATTTCAGGGTATGTTGGGCCCGATCCTGGGCACGGGATCAAGCGCGGACGCATCTCAACCAGCGGCCGGGGATTCCGGCGGCATGAGTGGCCTGCTCGGCGAAGCAACCAAGCTGTTCGGGGGCTAAGGGCTGAATACCCCGCATTGACCAAATCTCTTTGCGGCGCTTCAATCTGTCGAAGCCAGTCCCTCAACCAGGCGATTAGGCAGCGGCAAAGAACCCGTGTTCGTTCATCCGGTAAGAATCGAAATCTGAAAGCACAAGGAGAAAGACATGAAAGCAAATCGCCTGACAACTGCCCTCGTGGCCCTGGCCGCTTCCGTCCTTTTCGGAGTCCTTCCGCTCGCCATCGCCCAAACCAAGCCCGCCACCAAGCCAGCGACTCAAGCGGCAGCCTCTAAGCTTGTGGACCTCAACACTGCCTCACTCAGTCAGCTCAAGGCTCTCCCCGGCATCGGTGACGCATACGCCCAGAAAATCGTCAACGGGCGTCCCTACGCCAACAAAACACAATTGAAGACCAAGAACATCATCCCCGCGGCCACCTACACCAAGATAGCCAGCCTTGTGATCGCCAACCAGCCGGCCAAGTAGCAGATTAACGGTTCCAGTCGGATCGGCGTCGATTTTTCTATCTGAATGAAATCGGGGTACGGGCTCTGGCCCGTACCCCTTTTGGTTTGTCTGTAATTGGCGTGGCTTTCCACATTGTTCTTGCATAAGCCGATCACCGCCGGCTCAAGCGTCAGCCTTGCTCTTCCTTCTTCTCTCCTTCTTTCTCCTCGATGAAGTTCGTTATATCTTTTGTGCCTTCAAAGCCAACCACGGCGGCAATGCCATCGGTGACGATTCCCGCATTTGGATCAAGCTTCTTGGCGCCTTCAACCGCGACCGCAGCTCCGGCCAACTCTTCCAGTAGTCCCATGATTCCCTCCTTATTGAACGTCGGGAGGCCAGGTTTTGGTCTGGACGCTCCGGATCGATTCGTCGAATCTAACCGTGCCGCGAACGGTATTGCAAGGCCAGAACGGAACTTTCGGTGGAAAAGGCCAGACAAGGTCGAAGATCCGGCGCGCCCGGCGCTTCTGAGAACTCCCGGCCCAAGCTGCTTCGAGGCCCCTAAGTGACATTAACCGGATTGGTTCTAAGCCCATAAGTAGAGCCGCAATCCAATTAAGATGAGTCCATCCTTCTGGGTGCCGCTCGAGCTTTTCAGCTCGCGGTGAACATGTGCCCGCTGCACCGCTGTAGGTGGAGGTTTTGATCATGTTGTCTCGCTATTTCGGGTTCAAAGAAGAACCATTCGGATTCAACCCTGATCCGCGATGCTTGTTTTTGAGCCGCACCCATCAGCAGGCGCTTGAAGCGCTTGAGGACGGCTTCAAAAGCAACCGCGGTTTCACCGCCATGATTGCGCCTCCCGGAATGGGGAAGACAACGCTGCTCTTCCGCTTCCTTGAAGATGTTCGCGAGTCCGCCAGCGTCGTGTTTCTCTTTGACCTCGATGCAACGTGCGAGCCGCGCGAGTTTGTTGCCTACGTCCTGCGCGATCTCGGCATCGTTCCCGCCCAGGGCAGCGCTGAAATGCACGAACAGCTCAGTGAGGCTGTCATCAAAGAAAACATGGCCGGCCGCAAATTCGTCATCGTCATTGACGAGGCCCAGAATCTCTCTGAAGCAGTGCTTGAGCGCGTTCGCCTGCTTACTAATTTTGAAAACTCGCGCGGCAAGCTCGTTCAGGTCGTCCTCTCCGGCCAGCCCCAGCTATCTGACAAGCTGCTGCAGTCTTCTCTTATCCAGCTTCGCCAGCGCATCTCCACCGTTTGCCACATTGAGCCGCTTTCGGCTGAAGAAATCGCCGGCTACATCGACTACAGGATCAAAATGGCGGGCTACCTGGGCCGGCCGCTCTTTGCTGAAGACGCAATCAAGTTGATCGCGGAAGCGAGCCACGGAACCCCCCGCACCATCAACAACCTTTGCTACAACGCGCTCGCGCTGTGCGCCAAACTCATGCTGAGGCAGGTTGATGCTGCCATTGTGGCCAAAGTCATTACCGCGCTCCAGTTGGTTCCGCAATCGAACGCGCGCGCCGCCGACGTTGACATTCCCGCCGCTTCCGCAGCCGCTGAAGCTGCCGCGCAACCCTGGAAGCGTAGAGAATATTTCGGCCTTAGCCTGGCGCCGGAATCGAGCGATTCCACCCCGGCAGACCGCAAGAAGCCTGCGGCCGAACCGTCAATGCCAAGATTCTGGGAGCGGACAAGGTTGCGGCTCGTGAGTTTCGCATCGGCGACCGCCGGTAATGTGATGATCTGGGTCCCTGCGGCCGCGATCATTCTCGTTATCGGCTTCGTTGGTGTTGTCCGCATCACTGAAGTCTTGTCGCCGCCCTCTCATTCGACCGGCGTCGATCAGACCACGGATCTGTCGGCCCCGACGCCATCGGACTCCGACGATCCCGGCGCAACCGAATCCACTTCGCCGGCCGATTCCGCTCATCAGGTTTCATCTCCCGCCGATGTTCCCAAGCCGATCGAGGCCGCCTCGCTTCCCAAGCCCTCGCCAATCACCGCGAAGCCCGGCGCTTCCGGCTCGATGCCATCCGGGTCCTCGAACTCAAGGCAGAATTCGCTCCAGGGAAGCGCCACCGTCCCCATGTCAACGGCAGCCGCGCAGCCTGTTTTGATGGCTCCGCAGGCAGGTGCCCAGCCGCCTTCCACAAGTTCCGTCGCCACACCGTCCGCCCCGCAACAGGCATCGGACGCGACCGTTACAACTGCGCCAAACAAGGTCCACTCCGCGCTTGCCGGCGTTGAGCCCCAGCCGGCCGCGCCTACTGCTCCTGAGGCGAGTTCAACCACGCCCACCGTGCATGCCGCGCTGCCCCAACATTGAAGCTTGGTAGCTTTAAAAACTTCGCTAACCCCGCTACTGCTCGCCCTCCGCGATCCAATAGCGCAGCACCTTATTGTTCTCGCTGTCGTAGCTGCACACCAGCTCAACGCGCTTGAACACGCCGCCTGAATCCTCCAGCAGCAACTTGTCCGATACGCTCGTTGTAATCCCCGGCGCAACATGAACGGCTACCTGATCGTTGAACCGCTCATCCGGAGTAGCGCCGTAAGCCCATCTGAATCGATCGCTCGCTATCGTTTTCAAGTATTCGTCTGCGCCCTTCGAACAGACTCGATCTGCCTGCGCCCCTTCGTCTTCCAGCGCGCTTGCATCGGAATGTTGCCGGGCCGCCGCCGCGACGCTGCTGGCCCGCGAAGCTTCCCACGCTTTCAATCCAAGCCAGACTCCGATGCCGCAGACGGCAACAATCGAAATCGCACCCGCCGCCACCTTCCACCGCGCGGCCTTCGTTCTCGCCAATTCCCACTCGCGCGAAAACTGCTCCATGTCATAAAGCAGCGTGCCGGTCTCATCGTCCTTTTCCCAGCGCACGGCTACAAGGTCAGTCGTGGGGCTGCTCACGTACACCTGTCCCGGCAGGCCGTCTTCCCTGCGTTTTACCTGCGCGCCTTTTGCGGGGTACTTTCGCGAACTCACCTCGCATCCCTCCTCAATCGCCGCGCGCCGATCCTTACTGGGACCATTATCTTGCTTTTTGGCTCGATCGGAATAGACCATTGATCACGCGCACCGATCGGGGCGTTGTTAGGGCCGGTGTTCTTCGCTGAAGGGGCGGTAAACCAGACTGCAGCTTCGTCCTCCGCTCCGAGTCTCCTGCCGCCCCGTCCCGTCCGGCTGCATCACAATAGTCAAAGAGCCTTTTTCCCCGTCTCAAGAGTGCAACCGATGCGGCCGTTCCCAGTCAAAGCCATTCTTCGTCTGCAATTGCTGGTCATTGCACTGGCGATTCCGGCGGTGCTCGCCGCCCAATCTCCGCAGCAGCCCGCGACCGCGTCGCCGCCGGCTCAGTCCGCGCCGGCTGCCAATCCCGCGCTGATCACAAGCACTGAGCAAATCACCGTCACCGCTTATCGCGCTCCGCTCGGCGTTTTAGAAAGCCCCGTCACCACGCGCCTGCTCACCGGGCAATCGTTGCGTTCCACCGCCGCCATCACTCTCGACGATCAGTTGCGCCAGCTTCCCGGCGTCGAGCTCTTTCGCCGGTCCAGCTCTCTTGTCGCCAATCCCACTTCGCAGGGAATCAGCCTTCGCGCTCTCGGTTCCACCTCCGCCAGCCGCACCCTCGTCACAGAAGACGATGTCCCGCTCAACGATCCACTCGGCGGTTGGATTCACTGGCAGGAGCAGCCCGAGCTTTCCATCCGCGACGTCGAACTCGTCCGCGGCGGCGCCAGTGACCTTTACGGATCGAGCGCGATTGGCGGCGTGGTCAACATGATCCCCGCACTCCCCACGTCCAAAGGCATCACGGTGCGAAGTACCTTTGGCGGCGAAGGCACCTACGACAACAGCCTGCTGGCCACGGCTCATCCCGGGCCATGGGGCCTTCTCATCGCCGGCGGCCTCATCGGCACCGACGGCTACATTCAGGAGAGCCCCTCGCAGCGTGGCCCGGTTGACGTTGCCAGTAACGTGCACAGCCAGAACGCGCTCGTCCTTGCCGGCCGCGACTTCGGCGCGCTCAAGCTCTTTGTGCGCGGGACCGGCTTCAACGAGTTCCGCCACAACGGAACGCCCTACCAGTTCAACGCCACGCGGCTCATTCGCTACTCGACGGGCGCTGACTGGCAAAGCGCGCAGAACGCCACGCTCGTCCTCCGCCTCTATGGATCGGACGAGCGCTATCGCCAGACCTTCTCGAGCATTTCGAATCTTCCCAACTTCGGAATCGCGACGTGTACGTATCGCTGCGGCGAAACACCGAGCAAATTCTCCTACGTTCCCGACAACGAGCTCGGCGGCGCGCTGCATTTCAGCCAGCCCTTTGGCCCGGGCTTTCTGCTCATCGCCGGAGCCGACGCGCACGACGTCCGCGTCTGGGATCGCGAGCACTCGTACACAGGCTCCGACGCGTTCACTAACCTCGCCGACCATCAGCGCGACTCGGCCGCCTACGCCGAATCGATGTGGGAGCACAAGGCGTGGACGATCGTCGCCTCCGCCCGCATGGACTGGTTTCAGAATTACGACGGCCACGAGACACAATGGAACGGGTCAACCTGGCTTCCCACCCCAACGCAGCCAGTCCAAAACCAGGAGAATATATTTGACCCGCGCCTCGGCATTTCGCGCAAGCTTTCTCCGCACTGGGCGCTCACGGCCTCGGGATTCCGCGCCTTTCGCGCGCCCACACCGAGCGAGCTTTACCGCTCCACGCAGGTCGGGAACCAGCTCACTCTCCCCAACGGCAGCCTGGTCAGTGAGCGTGCCACGGGATGGGAAGCAGGCATCGCCGCCGAGCGCGCGTGGGGCAGCGTCCGTTCCAGCTACTTCCTCACCGAGGTCAATCGCCCCATCGTCGCTTTCACCACGAACCCCAACTCATCGCCCATCCTGCTTACGCGCGAAAATCTCGGCCAGATCGAGAGCCGTGGTGTCTCACTCGACTACGATCTTCATCCTCGCTCGTGGCTCTCCGTCGACGGCGGCTACCAGTACGCCCACGCCGTCGTCTCGCGCGGCAAGCAGGATCTTGGCAATTGGATCCCCGAAGTAGCGCGCAACCTGGCGACGCTTAACCTGCGCGCATCGCGCCCGGCCCTCGGAACCATCAGCCTTCAAAGCCGCCTCAGCGGCCGCCAGTTTGACGACGACGCCAACGCTTATCTTCTCCACGGCTACTTCCGTCTCGATGCCTACGCCTCGCACAACTTCGGCAAACGTTTCGATCTCTTTGCCGCCGGCGAAAACCTCTTCAACCGTTCCATCGAAGTTTCCAAAACCCCCACGACCACGCTCGGCCAGCCGCGCACAGCCCGCGCCGGCTTCCTCGTCCATTTCGGCGGCACCAGCGATTAATTCAGTCGCAGCGCAACCGCCACGTATCGCCACTCAATTGTGTATCCCACCTGCAATCCCAATGAGCGCGGAATTCCTCTCGATTCGTACTGCATTCCCCGGGGGAGGGGCTCTTTGCAGATTGTTTCGAGCGAACCTTTTGAATAGCTGCTTTGCTGTGTCGTTGCAGGATTTGGTGCTGTCACAAAAATGCGAAGTCGAGGCCGGGAAAGGTAATCAACTATGGGAATCTTCGCGTTGCGCCGTCCCAAAGTGTTCAAAACTGACCATCGTCACAAACCGAAAAGCTTTAGAAAAAGAGCATGGCCGATCATTTACCGCTGGATTTCGATTGTCCCGTTTGCGCAGCGATGCCCGCAGAGAAGTGTCTCAACCTGGCCGGAGACCCCCGTTTTGAGTCCCACGTTGAGCGCATATGGATCGCCCAAGACCATCGCCGGGAGCATTCGCACGCAATGCCAATCCGCAAGGAAGCAGCGTGATCAATGACAAGCGGGCTTCATCGTCGCGACAGGCGTCCTCATCTTCCCGCTAGAATCAATCCGTGCCCCCGCTCCTCCAACTTCTAGCTAAAACTGCCTCCGGCGGACGCCGCGGACGTCTTCATCTTCCTCATCAGATCGTCGAGACACCGGTCTTTATGCCCGTCGGCACGCAGGCGACCGTCAAAGCCGTCCCGCAGGACACACTCGAATCTCTCGGCGCCGAAATCATTCTCGGCAACACCTACCATCTCTATCTGCGTCCCGGCCACGAGCCCATCCGCCGCATGGGCGGACTACATAGATTCATGAGCTGGCCGCGGGCCATCCTCACGGACTCCGGCGGCTTTCAGGTCTTCTCGCTCAGCTCGCTGCGCAAAGTCACCGATGACGGTGTCCAGTTTCGCTCACACCTCGACGGAAGTTCGCACTTCTTCACGCCCGAACATTCGATCGATGTCCAGATCGCTCTCGGCGCCGATGTTGTGATGAGTTTTGACGAGTGCACCGAATATCCCGCCGATCGCGCCCGCGCCGAAGAAAGTCTCCGCCTCACGATGGCCTGGGCGCGCCGCTCCCTCGATCACTTCCGCGCCCACCGTCATAAAGTCCCGTGGCTCAACCGAACTTCGCCCGAACATTGGGTGCCCCAGGTCTCGACTTTGAGACCTGGGAGCGATGCCCACTCCGAAAATGATCCTCGCACCCAATCCCTCTTCGCCATCGTCCAGGGAGGCATGCATCGCGATCTCCGCCGCCAGTGCGCCGAGCGCCTTGTAGAGATGAATTTCGACGGCTACGCCATCGGCGGCCTCTCGGTCGGTGAGCCGCGCGAGTTGACGCTTGAGATGATTTCCGAAGTTTTGCCGCTGCTCCCCAAAGACAAGCCGCGCTACGTCATGGGAGTCGGCTATCCCGACGAAATCGAGCAGTACGCGCGCCTCGGCGTCGACATGATGGATTGCGTCTTACCCACCCGCGCCGCGCGTCACGCTCTGCTCTTCACCAGCGTTGGCCGCCTCAACATCAAGAACAAACAATTCGCAGAAGACGAGTCCCCGCCCGATCCCGCCTGTTCATGCCCCGTCTGCCGCCGCTACTCGCGCGCCTACCTGCGCCATCTCGTGCAAGCCGGCGAGCCATTGGCCGCGACCCTCAACTCCATCCACAATCTCGCCTACTATCTCGGCATCATGCAGCGCCTGCGCACGTCGTTCGAATCCGCTCCCGCGCTATCGCAAGATTGAACGCTGTCATTCACCCGTGGTAACGGCCACCGCGGTCTTCGCCGGCAGGCTTTCCAAATTCTTGCTCAGAATCACCACCGCCGTAATCCACAACGGCACGCCCGTTCCCCCCGCGCAAACGGCTGAGCTAAGCGCGCTCGCGGAAATCAGCTGCGATCCAAAGGCAGCCAGCGCAATGGCAGCGCCCGTCCAGTAGTAAAGAGGAATCTTGAAGAGCTTGCCGAGTGGAAAAAAGTGAATTCCCACCACCGCGCCGATCCATTGCCCGAACAACTCCGGACGATGAAAGTGGCCGAGGATCGGCCCGCCGACTGAAATCGCGGCGCCTTCCGTCGCGACGATCAGCGCGTATCCGATTCTGTAATACCGCACCAACCGCTTGTCCAAAGTAACTTTTGGCGCATGGCGCAGCGCGATAAGATTCGCGATTGCCCAAACCACAAGAATGGCCGCGCCCACCGCGATGGCGCCAAACCAGGGCATTCGTTCGCCCTGGATCGCGTCCTCGGCCCACCAGAACAACGCGTAAGCCCCGAACCCGGCGCAGACAATGGAGCCAACGGCTCTGCCTCGCATGCGCACCAGCAAATCCGGGCCGCCCGCCGGACCGAGAATTCCGCTTGCTTCGCTCATTGCATTCTCCGATCGAATTCTTCGCCGATAACGATCAATTCGCGCAAATCCTATCCCTCAAATCGCCGAGCCCAGCAGCTCTTTCAGCGCCGCCACATATTCCCCCATCGCCACGCGTCCGGTCTCCGTCATCCGGTAAAGCGTCTGGGGCTTGCGCAGCACAAATCGCTTTTCCGCGGCCACGTACCCGGCTTCTTCCAGCTTCATCAGCTGCGCGCCCAGGTTCCCGTCCGTTGAGCCCGTTTTCTCCCGCAGCCATGTAAACTCGGCTTCTTCCACTCCCATCAGCAGCGAGAGCAGTGCCAGCCGCAGCTTCCCATGGATCACAGGATTCAGCTCCGGCAACTCAGGCATTTGCCGCTCCGCGAAGCTTGCTCTGCTGGGCGTCCGCCACCATTCCGTACGCTCCAAAAACGATGAGACACACGAAAATCGCGCCCAAGAATACCACCGCCACCGGAGTGCTCCGCCCAAAGCATGCGTACACTGCTGTCGCCCACCAAATCACCGCGCAACCAAACTGCAAGCGCCAGCGCAGCAGGATCGCCGACGCCCCGTTCGCCATGCCCAGCATCGTCGCCGCTACCGAGATCATGATGTATTCGTCGATTCTCCCGCTGATGCCCAGTGCAGGAAAGAGCAGCATCATGGAAACTCCCATCGCAGCCCAGATCGCAGCCACGGCTCGTCCCATCGTCGTCCTCGGCTGGGTGCGGGTCTTGCGCCAGGCAATCAGCGTCGTCAACAGCCAGGCTGCGATCATCGTCGCCGGCCAAGCTCCCACAAAGTGGCCAACGCTGCTCCACAGAATGGCCACATAGTAGGCAACGCCCCACAGCACAAACACCCACCCCCACCGCTCCGTCGTTCGCCGTCCCTCGGCGATCATGCTTTCAATCAGTCCAAGCCGCTCGCTCAATTCCTGCTTGCTCGTTTCGTCACTCACGACGTCCCTCCTGCCACTCACGTTGCCATCCGATCTCGGGGCCCTACGTCTCGATTCCGAGATTTGAGATAATTCGCTGACATGCCAACTTGTTGCTTTTCTAGCGCCGCTAACTCCGCTAGCCCCGCCGTCATTCTGTTCCCTGTTCCCTAATCCCTGGTCCCTGCTTTTCTCACACGTACTCCCACCGTCTGGCCACTCGCCGCGCCACCACAAACAGCACCACGCCGATCCCGAGCAGCACCGATACCTGCGGCCATAGCGCGCTCACAGGCAAATCCCGCCAGAACACCTTCGTGAACCCGTCAATCGCCCACGCGTTGATCGTCAGCAATCCCGCCTTCTGCATGCTCTCCGGCATCAGGAATCGCGGAAACATGCTCCCGCCGATCGACGACATGATCAGAATCACCAGCGTCGACAACGCGCCAAGTTGCGCTCGCGTGTGGCAAAGGCTCGCCAGCAGCATCCCGAACGCCGCCACGGCAAACGCCGTGCATAACCCCATCACTGCGAATCCCGGCAAGTGGCTGAAGAAGTCCAGCTTGAACGCCGCCCATCCCCACAGGAACATCGCCACCA
>CAZHOO010000068.1:0-18007 GCA_964533905.1 uncultured Occallatibacter sp.
GAGCCCGCTGGCGAAATCCTGAGCGGAGTCGAAGGACCTTCAAACATGGCGGTGGATGGAGTCTCCAGCGAACCGCTCTCTGGGCCGAATTCCCTGCTAACAGGGAATTTAACAGGGAAATCTTGAGATTTTAGCCCCCGTTCACGCACGGCGCCGCACAGCATACTGCACAATTCACTGCGCTTAGCCAGCAGTAGCGAGCCATCGAGGCTCAAAAAGAACAGGGAATCTTTTCGAGATAACAGGGAATCAAGATTCCCTGTTACGGTTTCGAGCAGCGAAAGATTGTAATTCTCTTTATACCCCTGTCGTTAGAAACGCCCTGGAATTCCTCGATATAGATAGAACAGTTCTTAAGGGGATCTTGGCGAAGGCCCAAGGTTGGGTTGGTGAACAGCATCGACCTTGCTTCGGCATCGGTGACCGCGCGGGCGCCGTCTGGCGAGGCTCAGTACGTCCGCTCTTGACCGAGCTCCAGCAGTCCGGCGCCGTGTCGCTCCTGGCCGGTGACGGCATCTGCCGGATCACTGGCTCTCCGCACATAATCCCATGCTCAAGAATCGCTACTGTTCGTTTTGGGCCTTCGCAGTTTTGGCTTTCGCTGTCTCGCCCTTCAGATCGCGGGCTTTCGTTAGCTCGAGACGGATCGCGTCGTCATCCGGGGCCAATCTGGCAGCGGCTTCCAGACTGGTAACCGCGGCATCGGTGTCCCCCTGGTCGAGTTGAAGCTTGCCCAGTTGATAAAAGATTTTCGGATCATTGGTTTCGGGCTGATCCGCCAATTTCTTGAGTAGCGACTGCGCCTCGCCCTTTTCGCCGAGAGCGATCAACGTGAGTGCGAGGTCAAATTGCGCGTTCTTGTCGGCCGGATTGATATGAAGTGCAGTGCGCAACTGCGCTTCTGCCTTCTCATATTGTTTCTCACTTATGAAGGCATCTCCAAGAGCAACAGGGACCAAGGCTAGATTTGGGTCGGCCTTCTCCAGTCTTTCCAGACGAGCGATCCCCTGGTCCGCGTCGCCGGTTTTGACCAACGATTGAGCATAGGCATAGGCCAGCAGCGGAATAGTATCCAACTGGGCGCTAAGCGGGGAAAGCGTATTGACGGCGCTGCTGTAATCCAACAGCATGAATTGACTCATACCGAGAGGGACTCGCGGGCGAGCGTCGTCCGGATGGGCCTGCATGTACCTACTGAGACAGATGGCAGCCTGACGGTAATCGCGGGCGCCGAACGCAGCCCGTCCCCAGTTGTAGTCCAAACCATCCATTCCTGGATTCCATTGGGAAGCCTGCTTAAAGTAGTCGGACGCCGAAGCATAATCCTGGGTCTGCGCGCTGAAGGCTCCCAGATTGTTGAAACTGTCTGCAATAACCGGCCCAACCTGCTCTTCGAATTGCTTCACTCTGGCTGCAGCTGTGGGATCGGTAATCGCGTCAGCTTTTCGAGAAGGAAATCTTATGATTGACTTGCCGGCAAGATTCGCAGCGTCCAACTTTCTGTTCTGGAGCAACAGATCTTCGGCCATCTTCATCTCTTTTTTGCCTTCTTCGGTTTTCCCTTCCTGTATTAGTAGGAGACCCAATTCGTAGTGCGCGCCGCGAATCTGATAGTGGTTCCGCGAGGGATCAGTGCACACTTGAATTGCCCTGCGCAACGCTGCTTCCTCATCCGCAGTCTTGCCTAACTGGCTGTCCAGGTCGCCCAACATCAGGAATGTATCGTCACTGTTTGGATTCAATCCCCCAGCGCGAGTAAGATCGGCGAGTGCCTCGGGCAACTGATGCTCAGTCATTGCCAGGTGGCCAAGCTCGTAGTAGCTATAAAAATCGCCGGGGTGAAATGAGAGCTCCTTGCGAAATTCCACCTCAGCCTCGGCGAAAGCGGTGTCTCCCGATTTGCTCAGATATGAAGCGCCGAGGGAGTAATGAGCGTCAAGAAGCCTGTCATTTCTAGCAAGCGCCTTTTTGAACTCCGGAATGGCGTCATCGGGGAAGTCAGCATTCGCGTAGGCAAGGCCAAACCGCATATGGATCTGAGCCGAATCGCCGAACTGGACCAGCATTTTTGCAAAGAGTTTCGCGGCGCTGTTCTTATCGAGCATCGCGAGATACGCCTGCGCCAGCGCATATTGATTCTCAAAGGTTGGGCTGATAGCGACAGCGGCTACGAACTGGTCTCTGGCGCGATTGACGTCGACAATGCCAAGCATTACCTGACCGAGAAGCCAATGCAGCTTTGCCATCCTCAAGTCTCTTTCGTTTTTCGGAGATGAATCGATCAACCCCTGAGCCAGATGTTGAGCTTTCGACAGATCGTGCGCGTCCAATGCTGCTTCCGCATAGTCCATCTCCAGTGCCGGGTTATTCGGATTGAGCGCAAGGGATTCGTCGAAAAGCGAAGTTGCTTCTGAATACTCCCCAACCTGGGCCCGGCCATTAGCGACCCGGTGCAACGCCTCTGCGAGAAACAGCTTGTACTCGGTCGCAGCCTGCGCCAAGTCGCCTTTTGCCTGCAAAGCTTCAGCTGCATCGTAGTGCTTCTGCAGTGGCGACTCCGCAGTGCGCGCCGTCGAAGTGCCCTGGCCAGAGACTGCGCTGAAAGATATCAGCAGAATCGTGGCAATTCCGGCACCACTGGCCAACTTACGCTCGATTAACCTATTCCTGGCCATATGAGTTATCTTTCCCATGAAGATCCGTGTGAATGTGCCACGGGATACTTTCGTTCGAGATTTCAGGATGGCTGCTGAGAAACGTAAGCGCACGAGTAAGCGCTTCCGGATCGGCCTTTTCAGTTTGAAGCAGCGCTTGCTCTTTCTGAGCTTGATCCTTCATTCCCATTCGTCTGTATATGACCGAGAGCTCGTAGTGCGCCGCAATGTCGTCCGGGTCGATCGCTTCGAGCGCCTGGAACTGCTGCATCGCATTTTCGTCGTCGTCCCGCTGAAAATAAGTGATGCCGAGCTCGCGTCGTGCATCGCGCGATTGTGGAAACTGCTGTACGACATTCTCAAGATCGGCCAGTTCCGCATCGGACTCACCGGCTCTGCGCTCCAACTGCGCCCTGTAATAAAGGGCACGTGCATTGTTCGGGCTCAGCACCAGCGCCTTCTCTATAGCTTTTCGCGATGAGTCGTACTTCTCCCACTCAATCTCGGTTAATGCGATATTGGTGTAGCCGTCCGCATAGTCCGGCCTCAGGCTGACCACTTGCGCAAACGCATTGACTGACGCGGCGTACTGAAGCTGATCAAGATAGGCGATGCCAAGGTTGTTCCAGCGCATCCAATCGGGATTGTCCCCGGGCGCGGCGGGGACGGGGGGATTGTCGCCAATCTGCAGCGTCCGTGTGCGCGCGGCAATCTCCACCACTGGATAAGCAGGATGGTCATTGCCCATCACATTGTTGATGTAGCTCTGCCGGTAATGGCGGTAATTCACTTTTGCTGTGATCGTAATGGCGCCTTCGATATCCGCCGGAACCTGGAAGCGGTATCGAACCAGTGTCGACCGTCCTGACGGAATGGTGTTGTCATAAGCGACCGAGTGGATGGTCTGGACCTGGTGGTTATCGACGAATTTGCCGTCCTTATCCACGATCCGGTTTGTAAAGCTATGCGTGCGCGGATCGAGGTTACCATCCGGCTTGAGAAAGCCGCTGTGATAAATCTCCCTGTCCCGGGAATCCTTGACAGAGAATTCTACCCAGGCTTCATATAAGTCGCGGACTTCAGGAATCAGCGAGTGCCCTATGTTCTTATTTTGAATCACAACATATGCGTCGAGAATATCGCTGGGCTCGATGCGAATAGGCGCCGATCCAAGCGGGCCGATGAGATGCTCTTCATTGGCTTTCTTGATTCCAAAGATATCGACGTTCAGGAAATCTCCAGCCTGAAGAAACTTTATTGTCTTGTCCAGTTGTTCGTCGAATCCGTAATAGAACGGCACGCCAGTATTTCCGGCCGCCCAACTGTGCGATGCGAAGGTTCCATTCTTCGCGCCGTAGTCAGGCAAATCGTTTGGAGAGCGCTTCATGTGGCAGTCCTGGCAGGTCTTGAAATCTCCCGTATAAAACGTCAACGGATTCCGGTGAGAGAATTTGGAGTTCTGCCACTCGTCAAACACGCTGAAGGCGCTGAGGAACTTATATCCATTTAGATGCTCCGGCAAGTTCGCCTTATGGCAGGCGGCGCAGAACTCGGGTGTCCGGTAAAAGCTCTGCATGACGGCCCGGGAATGGCGGTCCGAGTGCTTCAGGATCTCGTCGTAAGGAACCTCTCCAGGGATGCGGTTGCCGTTTTCATCGACCATCACCGACGGGACGCCCATGATATAGCCGCCATTGCCGGTGGTGGACTTGAGGCCCTGAATCGAGTGACAAACCATGCAGGTGAGTCCGTTGTCATCGAATTTTCTGTCGACCTGCGAATTCTGAGTGAGAGCACCGCTGACCACGCCGATCGGGTTGTGGCAACTATCGCAATGCCGAGAGAATTCAATCCCTTTCGTTTTGTTAAGGAGATTCACGCTGGTGCGGTAAAACGGCTCGCGGAAAGAGTTCGAGTGCAACGCCTGACGCCACATGTGATACGCCTGCTGGTGGCAGTGTTCGCAATACGTCGCGTCGGGAAAGGCTCCCGGCTTAATGAAGCCGCCGCCCTGCACCTCAGGGTTACCCGGTGCGAAGGGTAGATCTTTACCAAAGCGATAGTTGTACCCGGATGCGATTTTGTCAGAGTATTGCTTGCGCTCTGCGTCCGGCTCCTGCGCGGATACGACCGAGCCGAACAGTGTGCCTACGAGGATAACGCCGGGGAGAATTGCGAAACCGCGCTTCAACATACGCACCGTAAATGAAGGCCTATGGTGATAAGGCGTTTCCGATGTCCGCAGTTTTCGATCTCCATGCTTGGGCGCGATGATCACCGTGCACTCCTCAATTGCCAAGGCTGTTCCCGAGCCGCTCACTTAGGCGGCGACCCTTGTTTTGCGATGCCATCGTAGACACTGGGTATGATTCCTTTGCCTTCTTCAATGACAAAGTAGCGATCAACACTCGGCAGACTGACCTTCTCTACTGTTCCGGTGCTGGCCCAATGAATTTCCACTACGTCCACTGATGTGGACTGCCCAAGACCAAAGTGGAGCCGTTGATCGTTGGAGGATTCATAACTACCTCCGCTCATCACGTCTTCCCGATGGCGAATCCCGCCGGCCGTCAGATAGACTGTCGATCCGACTCCGTCCCGAGGGCTGCCGGGCCCTCCGATCAACTGGATACCAACCCAGTGGTTTTGGTCGGAATCGACATTGCGCAACAAGACAGGCGTGTGATCGATGCAGTTCATGACTACATCGATTTTGCCGTCATTGAATAGATCGCCAAATGCCGCACCGCGAGCGGGGATAACATCGGCGAGTCCCGTACCCTCAACAGCCGGGACGGTCTCAAATTTCTTCCCTTTTTCGATGTTATGGAAGAGCAGCGGGCGCTCAGCATAGCTGGTTCCCCAGTCATGCTTTGCCGCGTCTGGAAACACGTGTCCATTGGCGAGAAAGATATCTTTCCAACCATCGTTGTCGTAATCGATGAACTCCGTGCCCCAGCTCAGAAATGGATACGTAACCTCATCGATTCCGGTCCTTGATGTTATTTCAGAGAAATTGCCATTGCCTTTGTTCTGAAACAGGGTTTTGTAATCATCCGAGAAGGTCGTGGTGTAGAGCCCCACCTGTCCGCTGTTTTCGTAATCTCCAACACCCAACCCCATCGACGCCGTCTCGCGCCCTGAGCGATTTAGCGCAAAACCGGAGTAGTAGCTGGCATCTTCAAAGGTGCCATCGCCATTATTGATGTAGAGATAGTTCGATGAAGAGTCGTTTGCAACCAGCAAATCGACTTTGCCATCGTTATTTACATCGACAAAAGTAGAACTGAAGCCGTAGTAATGTTTTGGGTCGCTGACGCCGGCCTTCTCGCTCACGTCAGTAAATGTGCCGTCGCCATTGTTGTGGAAGAGATGGTCAGGCTCGCCTTCAAGCCCACGCGGGCCGCAGCTTTCATTCACCCCGCGATACTGACAAAAACCAAGGCGTGCCGAATCCGACCCCGCATGAGGCGGATGCGCCATGTCGTAGTGAACGTATCCCGGCACGAACAGATCAAGGCGCCCGTCTCCGTCGTAATCTCCAAAACTTGCGCCGGTGGACCAATTGCCGAGAGTCACGCCGGCTTTTTCCGCAACGTCTGTGAATGTGCCGTCGTGGTTATTGCGGTAAAGGCGATTCTTGCCGAAATTGGTTACGTATAAGTCCGGCCAGCCGTCGTTGTCATAATCGCCAACTGCACAGCCATAGCCCCACCGGTCGTTCGTGACACCGGCAATCGTGGCGACATTTGTGAAGGTACCGTCATGGTTGTTGTGAAAGAGCGCGGCATGCGGCGGCTCGGTCTTTCCATCCATCGCATCGTAGGTGGACCCGTTTACCAGGAAGATGTCCAGCCAGCCGTCATGATCGTAATCAAGCAAGCAGACTCCGGAGCCGGTCTCCTCGATGATGTATTTCTTCTCCGGCGTCCCCATGATGTGATGCCAGCTCGTCAGGCCGGCCTTCGCCGAAATGTCCTCAAAGACAGTCGGACCGGTCTTGACGAATCCGCCTTCAGTAATTGGGCGGTGCTCTGAATCAAGAACAGGCGCAAAGATGCCCGCCGTGGACGAGCCTCCCTGCGGCGCGGCCTGAGTATCTGCACTCTGAGACGATGGGGTTTCGATAGATTGTTCACGGACCTGGCTGAATGCAGGTGAGGAGAGGACAGCCATTGATCCGGCAAATGCCCACACGAACAGATGTCCCCAATCAAGTGATTTACTCATAGTCCCCCGTGTTCTCGCGAAATCGTAGCAGGATGAAGGAGGGGACCACATCCTTCGAAGGGTTGATGAAAATGGCCGACGGGTCGCGCGATCGATATCCGTCGGCGGATTGATGAAAATCGCGCGTTCTTTTCCTCGCGGTATCCACCGAATAGTTGATGAAAATCGTCTGCTCGCCGCCTTTCGATGCAGGCCATATTTAGACAAACGATTTCTTAGTAACTCTTTGATCGGTGAATGCACGGCAGAGCGGCTAAGGAGCTGGCCTTCGCGGGGACTGGAAGAAGCCATCATTCTTTTCGAGAATGGAGAGCGGCGGCGAGATGTTTGATTTGTTCCTGAAAAACTAACTTCAACTCATCGCTCTTGGTTACGTCTTGAAAACCACTCAAGACATGTGACGAGGTCGTCCGTCCACACATCGTTGGGGCGCAACGAAACCAATTGAACTGTGTCAATGATTGACTTGTCGCTGGGATGCGGGCGAAGCCACACGGACAACGTGTAGCGAAAGTCCAACCACTGGCGGGTAACCGCGTGAGTATTGACGGCAAGAATATCGAATTGGCCGAACGAATAGGAGGACCCAATTACTGAATCGGTTTCAGGGGTGTCGCGTGATTTCCCATTTGCTATGGCCTTGACAGTTTTGGTCTGAATCTGTTTCTTTTGCAATTCGAGTGCGTACGCGCTCTCGGAATGTTGGCCGCGATAGATGCGTCTGAATTTTGCGGTGGCGGGCTTGAGGAGCAGGATTTCGATGCGGGCCGTCGCGGAATCCCGCTCAAGAACTACGTCGCATGATGGGTTATCGGTTTGGGTCGCGCGCATTTTCCAGCCGGAATCGATGATCGACGGGACAACGATCTTTCTAAGAATCGCTTCAGCTATTGTGTGTTTTACCTTCCACTTCGTGGGCCTTGAAGTACCACGAACGGCCTCGAGAATTGTGCGCGCCTCATCAGTCCATTCATCGCGATTCGTGTCGGTGCATTCGTCAATTAATTTCTTTAGTGAATTAACCGAATTCGCCATCGCCGACCTGTCGCGGTTTCCTGCCGCGCTGCGGCATCGCGAGGGATCCCTTTCTCAATGAATGGTTCGTCGCTCATTACCATGCGCAGAGCCGTTCGAGCGGATAAGTGGCAATCGAATCCAGCAGAGAAAGCTGCCGCCGAATCACAAGTCTAACTTTGCATTGCTTCGTGCGCCTCAGCCGAAAGGATGGTAAATTTGGTCGCTCGCCGCGCCGAAAGCTGCGATGCCGAGGCGTCTGTGCAAAAAACGTCGGCCATTGGATCGACAAACGAATCATCCGATTGAACCAAGACACGCGGCTACTGTTACCGCGATACTCAAGGTCGCCGATACAGCAATCGAAAAGAATTCGGGCGTGAGGATTCGGAATATGAGAACCGCGGGCGGAAGCTGGTTATGGATTGCAGCAGGCGTCTTTTCGCTGATGTGTGTCCCTTGCGGCGCGCAGAGTACCTGCCCATGGCTGAACGCAGCCACGGCATCGGGTGTGCTTGGTGGATCGGCAACAACGGAGGTAAACAGCACCGTTGCCAGTACCGGGGTGTGCGTATTTCGATTTCAGGACGAAGCACAAAATAATACCCTGCGCATTTCTGTTATCAAGGCAGAAAGGCCGGAAAATGCCGGCAAGGAAATGATGCCTTATGAATCGAAGTGCACGGCCTCCGGTCTTCCACTGAAAGGCGTGGGCAATGAGACGATACTGTGCGCCAGCGATTCGGCGAAATCGAGTGGCGAACTAGTGGTTGGCCGGGTCCGCGACAACATATTCACAGTAGTAATCAACGACGCCACGGTAGATAACCCGGCAGCTACAAAAGATGATCTTGAGGACAAAGCCGAGGAGATTGCGAAGCAGGTCGCAGGCATATTGTTCTAGTGAACCTGCCTGACGGCGTAATGCGAAGAGGCCCGAAGGACGAGGAGATTGAATGAAGAAAGTTATGTTGGCTGTTCTGTTTCTCTGTACAGCGGGATCTACGATTCTTACTCCTTTGGTTCGAGCTCAAGCCGCGCCGCAGCGCATAGAGATCACGGCTGAGAAATTTTCCTTCAAGCCCGACGAGATTACCGTGAAGGCTGGACAGCCCGTTGTGCTGGTGCTGAGGAGTCTGGATGTCGACCACGGGCTGCTTATTCGCGATCTCGGCGTCGACCTCAAGGTCAAGACTGGAGAAACGGCCGAGGTGACATTTACTCCGAGCAAGACGGGAGATTTTACCGGCCACTGTTCTGTATTCTGCGGTTCAGGTCGCGGTTCAATGTCCTTCACGCTGCACGTCGTGGCCTAGAAAATTGCTGCTCCACATTGCTTGGCTCCTATCTCGCGGGAAACTTGAAAGCGAAGCCCATCAACTTTGTCATGCACCACGCCCTTTTTGGGAACAAGAAGAAGAGGAACTCGCTCCCAGAAGAAATCCAGCGATGACTTTTGATTTTCTTGGCCCCGACTGTAGCGCGCCCCGGTCATGCCCCATCGCCTGGACATGGTTCCCACAGCCCTCAAGAAGCTTTGAAATAACTGATGCTGAGCCCCGACCTGCCTGTGTGAAACAGCGTTGTTAGCGGATCACCGACGATTCGGGAGTCGATTAACTGCTCTCGCACATCATCAGCACCATTAGCGCATTTCTGACGGAAACACTCTAATGGGGATCCGGGTGGAGGATGCTTTTGGCGCACGATGACTGTAGACGAAAGCGTAGCGGTCAAAGCACTCAGGATCAATGAAGAACCACAAATTTCAACCGAACGGCGGCAAGCTTTTCTATCGAAAGCACTTAGAATCGCGCAATTTCAATAGATCCCAATAACTCGTTGAAACTGGTTCGGGACCAGGGGGTCGGAGGTTCGAATCCTCTCTCCCCGACCATTAATTTCAATAGCTTACAGACCTTGAACCAGCTTAACGATAAACCCACTGGTTTTAGCCCAGGTTCCCTACTGTCGGAAGGCGCGTCTTTTCTGGGTTTTTCGCTGAACAATGGATGCAGCGACAGCTACAGAATCGTCTACAGTCAGACGAGACTAGCCACATCGAATTGCGGAACCTTGTGGTCGTTCAAGGGATTGGTCGAGTAGAGATTTCCGGACTCCGAATCTTTGCTGGAGGACCAACACTTAACTCGGCGCAGAAATAACAAGCTCCGGTCGAGTAGACCTGACCTTCAGGTATTCGGCCGGAAGCCCTGGGATCCCAAGGCTTGTTAATGTGACCTGCCCCGAAGAGCATTACCCTTCAGTGCGATCCTGGACTCAAGTTCATGCCAGCCCTGGATTGCGCCCCTGCCGCAGATCCCACAGCGCGGCGACGAGCGCGTCCACTTCTTCGCAAGTGTTGTAGAGCGCGAACGTCGCGCGCACTGTACTTTCGAGGCCAAAGCGGCGCAGGATCGGCTGCGCGCAATGATGTCCTCCGCGCACGGCAATGCCCTTGCGATTTAGGTAGTCGCCGATCTCTTCGGTGCGGAAGCCGTCAATCACGAAAGAGAGAACGCCTGCCTTTTCCTTTGCCGTGCCGATGATGTGCAATCCCGGAATGCGCTCGAGGGCTGCAGTGGCGTATGCGAGCAGCATGTGCTCGTGGCGCGACACATTCGCGATACCGACTCGATCAAGATAGTCGATCGCGGCGCCGAGGCCGACTGCATCGGCGATGTTTCCCGTGCCAGCTTCAAAACGTTGCGGAGGCGGTTGGTAAAGCGTCTTCTCAAAGGTCACATCCTGGATCATGTTGCCGCCGCCTTGCCACGGCGGCATATTGTCCAGCACTTCCGACTTTCCATAAACAACACCTATGCCTGACGTTTTCCCCCTGATGTTGCTGTAGGTACTGCGCTGCGAAACGATCGCATCCTCGGCATCTATCTCGCAACTATGGCTGCGCTCGCATGGCTCACGGTGCTGACCGGAACTTACATCATCTATCCCTGGTATCGAGCGCCGGAATTTGATCATGCTAAGTCACTTCTGGTTGATGCTCGACCGTGTCACACTTTTAGGATTGCTCCTGAAAAAGTCCCAGGGTTGAGGGATCGTTCGAGCAATCGTCTGCTGCAGGTTTGACCGCATTCACCTGTCCTACAACCGACAGGTTTTGAAACGGATCTTTTTGTCCAAAACTACCTTTCGTTTTCAGTGAGATAGACGGCACAGTTTGCGAGCTTTGAAAACGGGATTAACTGCTATTCCAGGGTCTTGCCCGTTTCAAAAGGCTGCCGCGGCGGTTCGATTTTTGACAGCCCTCGTGAAACACGAAATGTGAAGGTCCTGCCGAAGCGTTTGAATTCCGCGACTATCACCGGCTACCGAGCTAGCGCTAGACCCCGCCAGCCAGTGTTTACAAATCCAGTCCACTTGGCCGTAAAACCGGTTATCCGGACATAACCCGAGAAATGGAGTTCTGTCCGGATTGCCGACAATCCAGACACAACCCGGACCCCAAAGCCTATGGCGTCTATGGGAACCGACGCTGCAACTTTCGAATCAACGGCCAAAACGGATTGGGAAATCGAACACCGGCGAATCCAGCGATTAAGCCCTCATGATGCTGTTCTGTTACCAAAGTTGGTGATTCGCCTTGGACGCTCTCATAGTTTTTCGATTGTTGAAGTTCGCCGCGTGCTAAACTTCCGCCGATCCTCAAAAACTGGGCTCATATCATCCTTCTGTTGTTGGCAGTCACCGATAGCGCATCGTTGTGTGTTTTCGCCCGCGTGCGAACCCCGGAAACAGTACTCGTTTTTGGATTCCAGGAGTGAACCGCCATGAAGTCTCTTTCCTTGTTTACCTGCCTCTCTTCCTTCACGCTCGCCACCCAACGCACAAAATACAGCGCGCAAGCACAATTCCCATTGGTCGTAGCCCGAGTGGTCGCCCTGCTGGTTTTGTCGAGCGCCGCTGTGCTCGCGGCAGGCCAGACGGCACATTTTGACGGGGCGCTGGTGTCATCAATTTCCGGCGGTTCTAGTCTCACCGGCATCGACGTTCTGGCGATCGCCGTGGATGCAGCTGGTGATGTAATCTTCACTACTGAGAACCCCGAATCCGAGCTGGCATTCCAGGGAAAGCATAGAGCTCGCTACGTTCCTTCCGCTCTGCATTCGAATGGTGGACGGAACTTTTCGGACGGCCGGCAGTGGGCTAGTGCGCAAAAGGTGAATGTGTCCGGTTGTACTTATGCAGGACCAGGCAGCGAGCTCTTTATCCAGCTAGCGAGTACCGGCGAAATCTACACTGTGGGCGGCTTGAATGCCCCAATGGGACTGGCGCTCGATTCGTCGGGGGATCTCTACGTTCTAGATGCGTACAGCGCAGCGATCTACAAGTTTCTTGGGGCGAATGGAAGCGTCCAGGTCGAATCACTATATGGGAGCAGTGCCACCCTCAACGGGCCAACGTTGGTTGCATCGGTCCAAGGGAATGGCTGCTCAGGCGGCGACATGGCGACGGACAAGCTTGGCGATTTGTATTACACGTCGCTGGCTTCGGATGAAGTGGAAGAAATCGCGGCCGTGAACGGGGCGATTCCGCCATCGCCATCGAGCAGGAGCCTTGGAAGCGGATACGATATTCCGGTCGGGATTGCCGTGGATAGCAGTGGGGATGTTTACGTTGCCAGTGCAGAGAACAGCGCGGTGGAGGAGCTGCTTGCCGTCAACGGGAGCATTCCCACGTCGCCTACAATTCGAACCTTGGGGAGCGGATTCAATTTGCCGACAGCGGTCGCTGTGGACGCCCGCGGAGATGTGTACGTCTCCGATTCCGGCAACAACGCGCTCAAAGAAATCATGGCCGTCAATGGGAGTATTCCATCTTCACCAACCATCGAAAACCTGGGCACGTTTAGCGGAACAGAAGCGGTGACGCTCGATGGGAGCGGGGATATCTTTGTTGGCTACGCCGGCAGCATCGACGGGACCGTGGTCGAATTGACGCCGGCCGGTGCCAACTTCGGCGCTGCAAATGTTGGAACCACGAGCGCGGCAATTCCGATGAGCTTCACGTTTGCCACCGCCGGGACATTGGGAGGAATTTCGGTTCTCGCCGAGGGCGCAACGGGGCTTGACTTCGCCAACGCCGGCTCCGGAACCTGCAAGGCGAATACCGCTTATTCAGCCGGGCAAACCTGCACGGTGAATGCGAGCTTCACGCCGAAATTCAACGGCGCACGCGACGGAGCCGTAGTCCTGACGGCGTCTAACGGCAATGTCATCGCAACGGGCTATGTTCAAGGGACGGGCGTGGCGCCGCAGGTGAACTTCCTGCCCGGCGCACAGAGCACGGTGCTTGCGACTGGCCTTTCCGACCCAACCGGCGTTGCGGTGGATGGCAGCGGCAACGTGTATCTGGTAGACACGGGAAACAACCGCGTGGTCAAGGAGACCCTTTCATCGGGCGCGTACAGTGAGAGCACGGTATCGAGCGATCTGGCTGTTCCCTATGGAGTCGCGGTCGACGGCAGCGGTTCCGTTTATGTAGCCGACACCGGAAACAACCGTGTATTGAAGGAAACGCCCACGCCAACCGGCTACTCCGAAAGCACGATCGCCAGCGGTGTTGGCTTTCCAAGCGGCGTCGCGGTGGACGCCAGCGGAAACGTTTATGTAACCAATGACACGAACGGCACGATCGTCAAGGAGTCGTTGTCGGCTGGAAGCTACTCCCCGACAACGATTGTGAGCGGCCTGTCTTCTCCCGCCGGCGTTGCGGTTGACGGCAGCGGCAATGTCTACATCGCGGACACCGATAATAATCGCGTGCTGAAGGAAACTCTCTCGGGCGGCACTTACACTCAGAGCATCCTGCCTTCGAATGGATTCGCCGCGCCAACCGGCATCGCGGTGGATGGCGCCGGCAACGTCGATATTGTCTTCGAATCTGAATTCCTGGTATTGAAAGAAGCATTTTCGGCCGGCAGCTACACTCCGAATACCACCGTGAGCGGTTTGAACAGTTCAATCGGCCCGTTCGGCGTTGCGGTGGATTCGAGCGGCAACTTGTATATCGGCGATGAAGGTAACAATCAGGTGCTGAAGGAGGACTTTGCAGACCCGCCAAGCCTTAGCTTTGTTAGCACGGCGGTAGGCGCAACCAGCGCCGACAGTCCCAAGACTGTGACGCTGGAGAACAATGGCAATGCTCCACTGATTCTGCCCGTTCCCGCATCCGGCAACAATCCGAGCATCGGAGCGGATTACTCGCTAAGCACTTCAAGTCAATCAGACTGTCCGGTGCTCAATAGCGGTTCTGCAAGCGGGGCAATATTGGCGCCTGGCGCGGCGTGCGAACTGCCTGTGAGTTTTGCGCCGACCGTGTTGGGTTCCCTGACCGAGCCATTGGTCCTGACGGATAACAATTTGAATGCGGGCGGTCCGAGTTATACGACCCAGACCATCGAGCTGAGCGGCACCGGTGCCCCGGTCACACCGACGATCACCTGGCCTGCGCCCTCGCCCATCGCTTATGGAACTGCGCTAGGCGCAGGACAGCTGGATGCGACGGCCAGTGTAGCGGGGACCTTCAGTTACTCGCCGGCGGCCGGGACGGTACTTGCGGCAGGCTCCCAGACGATAACAGTCACATTTACACCGAGCGATACTACCGACTACACGACAGCGACAGCCACCGTGACACTGACGGTAAATCAGGCAGCGCCGGCCATCACGTGGGGCGCTCCAGCAGCCATCTCCTATGGCGCGGCGCTCGGAGCCGCGCAGTTGGATGCAACTGCAACAGTAGGGGGATCGTTCAGCTATTCGCCCGCCGCCGGCACTGTGCCGACTGCCGGAACGCAGACGCTAACCGTGGTCTTCACGCCCACCGATACGGTGGACTATTCGACAGCCACGGCAACAGTCGCGCTGACGGTCAATCAGGCGACGCCTGCAATCACGTGGAGCGCTCCGCCGGCTATCACCTATGGCACGGCACTCGGAGCAGCACAATTGGATGCAACATCAACGGTTGCGGGAACATTCAGTTATTCACCTGCGGCAGGTACCGTGCTGACAGCCGGTACGCGCACCATCAGCACAACCTTCACTCCGACGGACACGACCGACTACACCACGGCGACGACCATGGTGACACTTACGGTGAATCAGGCGACGCCGGCAGTTACATGGGGCGCACCGGCGGCGATCACCTACGGGACGGCACTTGGCTCCGCGCAGCTGGATGCAACTTCAGCCGTTGCGGGGACATTCAGTTATTCGCCCGCGGCCGGTTCAGTGCCTAGCGCCGGGGCGCAGGCGCTCTCGGGCACGTTCGTTCCGAACGACACAACCGATTACACGACCGCAACAGCTTCAGTGAGTCTGACGGTTAATCAGGCAACGCCGGTGATTAACTGGGCGACCCCAGCAGCCATAACTTATGGAACTGCCCTGGGCGCCGCTCAGCTTGATGCAAGCTCGACCGTTGCAGGATCGTTTAGTTACTCGCCGGCAGCCGGCACCGTGCTGACGGCTGGGTCGCACTCGATCAGCGCAACTTTCACGCCTGCTGACACGACGGATTACACAGCGGCAACGGCGTCGGTGACGCTGATTGTGAATCAAGTTACGCCAACCATTACATGGAGTTCTCCGGCGGCCATCACCTACGGGACAGCTCTCGGCGCCGCTCAGCTTGATGCGAGCTCGACCGTTGCAGGATCGTTTAGTTATTCGCCGGCAGCCGGCGCCGTGCTGACGGCTGGGTCACACACACTCAGTGCAACTTTCACGCCGACGGACACCACCGATTACACGACGACGATAGCGACGGTGTCGCTCACAGTAAATCAGTCAACGCCTACCATTACGTGGAGTACTCCGGCGGCTATCACTTATGGCACGGCGCTCGGAGCTGCGCAGCTCAATGCTACAGCCAATGTGGCTGGAACTTTCAGCTACTCGCCCGCGGCGGGCACAGTGCCTGCGGTTGGTACGCAGACGCTCACCGCCACCTTTACGCCTACCGATACGACTGACTACGCGGGCGCAAGCGCCAGCGTCTCGCTTTCAGTGAACAAGGCCGCTCCCACGATAACGTGGCCTGCTCCGAGCGCAATCACATATGGGACGACGCTGAGCTCAACGCAACTCGACGCAACTTCGAGCGTTGCCGGCAGCTTCGTCTATTCTCCCTCGGCGGGAATGCTGTTGGGTGCGGGCACACAGACGCTTTCCGTCACTTTTGCGCCGACCAATTCAACCGACTACAGCGCGGTGAACACCACAGTGTCGCTCACAGTAAACAAAGCAACACCAACCCTCACCTGGCCCGCGCCGGCTTCAATCACCGCAGGCACGCCGCTGAGTACAACCCAGCTTGACGCAACGGCTTCGGTCCCAGGAACATTTGCTTACGCACCTGCCGCAGGCACGGTTCTGGCAGCGGGGAACCAGACACTTACAACGGTTTTCACGCCAACGGACCAAGTTGACTACAACACTGCATCCGCATCCGTGGTGCTCGTGGTGAAGCCGGCGCCGAGTTTCACTCTCAGCGCTTCATCCGGCTCGCTGACTGTCAACCCAGGCAAGACAGGAACTGAGACCATCACCGTGACCGGCCAGAATGGATTCAATTCAAGTGTGACCTTGTCGGCGTCAGGACTGCCGAGCGGAGTGACTGCTGCATTCGGAACAAACCCGACAACAGGAAGCAGCCTGCTGACATTCACTGCGAGTACATCGGCTGCGGTCGGCACTTATTCGATCACGGTCAAGGGCGTCTCCGGATCGATATCGGCGACCACAACCATCTCGTTGACCATTCAATCGGCATTCGCGTGCCACGTCGGCTACTCGATTACGAATTCATGGTCTGGCGGGTTCCAGGTAGCCCTGAGCATCGGCAACACGGGAACGACAGCGATTTCAAACTGGACTCTGACCTGGACCTTCGCAAACGGACAGAAAGTGACGCAGTTCTGGAACGGAAACGAGTCGCAGAGCGGCGCCAATGTGACCGTGACAAATATGAGCTACAACGGGACGATTGCAGCCGGCGGGACGTACACCGCAGCCGGCTTCAACGGAAGTTGGAACAACCAAACGAACGCGGTCCCGACATCCTTCGCCATCAATGGAACAGTCTGTAAATAACAGCCTGAACGCAACCAACGCTGTTGCCGCGCAACCGAATTCTCAAGTGGGACAGACTCCTTTCTGTTCCATTCCTTTGTTTCGCGGACGCGTAACGAATTGCTGGCCTCTGGTCCGTTTTCTGGGCCCTTTGCATAGTTCCGGTCGGTTTACCGGCAATCCGGACGGAACCCCGAAGTGGGGCAATGTCCGGATAGCCGACTATTCAGACATATGGATGACCGCGCAGCAAAATGCGCGCGATGGCATTCCTAGACTTCTGTGAGTTTGCGGTACTAATCCGGAATACCGCTTCCTGGACTGGCAGATCGGTTTCCTGTGAGTGCTCAATTCGCGATTCGGTGGCTAATCTTTGCATGAGCCCACCTAGAATCTCTCTGCAATACAAGCGCCAACTCTGGACCTTTGATCGCTGGCTGAATGCGGAGGGGTGTCTAGACTATATATCGTGTTACGATATATAGATGAAAACTCGATCTGCGAAGGATGCTTCTGAGTCACTGGTCGGGGCCTTGGCGGAGTTTCGCTACGAGCTTCGCCGCTTTTTACACTTCAGTGAGTGCGCAGCGCTGGAATTGGGTTTGCAGCCAAAGCAACATCAGCTTCTTTTACAGGTTGCAGGCGCTCCTGAGGGAGCGGCTGTGACTATCGCGTACGCGGCCGAGCGGCTCGGGTTGAAGCATAACAGTGCAGTTGAACTTGTCCATCGGTCGGAGCGCGAAGGTCTGCTGGTGCGATTAGCCGACGCGGGCGACAAGCGGCGGGTGGTTTTGAAAGCAACTCGCAAGGGCAAGATGGTTTTGGCGCAGCTTTCAGGAAATCATGCACGGGAGCTCAATGAGCTTGCCCCACGGCTGGCACAGGCTTTGGAGCGCATAAGGACTCATGGCCGCGACGTCGCTGGCACGGTGGCTCGATGAGATCGCGGCCCTCCACTTTGCGCGACTTTACGGTGGATCATCGGGTGTGGCTGCTCACGGGAGTGGCACT
>CAZHOO010000069.1:0-17838 GCA_964533905.1 uncultured Occallatibacter sp.
CCTCTGCCGCTGCCGTCAAATGCGCCGCCACGCGCTCATGCTCGAATCCGGAATCCTCTGCCACCGCCGCAGTCGCCGACCCTGTCGATGCCGATCCTGTCGCGGCTTCGCTCATCTCCATCGCCGCCTGCATCACCGCCTGCGCGCACCAGGCCAACCCGTTCACGCGCTGCATGCGTGCACGCTTCTGCCGTGTCTCATACTTGTCGAACGCGTCGTCGATCCCACGCAACACGGCCTCCAGCGGAATGCCCGCCTCGCGCCACATCTCGATCAGCGACCAATCCAGAGTCGAAAGCAGCAGAATCGTCCCCCGTCTCTGCTGGAAGCGCTCCTCGATCTCGGTAAAATAGTTGAAGTAGTTGCGCACCACTTCATCTTAAATTCCGCAAGCGGAGACGAACGATGGCAACCGTTGGATTTGTCGGGCTTGGCATCATGGGCCGCCCCATGCTCAGGAACCTTATCAAGGCCGGTCACACGGTCGTTGCCTACGGCCGCACGCCAGCCAAGCTCGATTCAGCCGTTGCAGATGGCGCTCAGCGCGGCGCATCGAACGCCGACGTCGGCGCGCGCGCTTCCATCGTCATCACCATGCTGCCGGACGGCCCTGAAGTTGAGGAAGTGGTGCTAGGCGCCAACGGAATTCTATCCGGCGCAAAGCCCGGCTCGCTCATTATTGACATGAGTTCCATCAGCCCGCTCGTTTCGCAGAAGATTGCGGCGGCATGCGAAGCAAAAGGCGTCGATTTTCTTGACGCTCCAGTGTCGGGCGGCGAGCCCAAAGCCGTCGATGGCACCCTGGCCATCATGGCCGGCGGCAAGCCTGAAGCGTTCGCCAAAGCCGAGCCAATCCTCAAGTGCCTCGGCTCCAGCGTCACGCTCACCGGTCCCGTCGGTGCGGGAAACACGACCAAGCTCGCCAATCAAATTATGGTGGCCTGCAACATCGCCGCCATCGGCGAAGCGCTCACGCTCGCTACGCGCTGCGGCCTCAATCCTGAAGTGGTCGTCAACGCCGTCAAGGGCGGACTCGCGGGCAGCGCCGTTCTCAACGCTAAGGGGCCCATGCTCATCGCGCGCAACTTCAAGCCGGGTTTCCGGATCAGCCTTCACCAGAAGGATCTGCGCAACGCACTCCAGACCGCGGAAGCCAATCACGTTTTTCTGCCGCTCACTGCGCAGGTGCAGCAGATGCTGTCGTCGCTCATCGCCGACGGCAAAGGAGACCTCGATCACTCCGCGATCGCCACCTTCGTTGAGGAAGCATCACACGTTGAAGTGAAAGTGCCCACGTCTTAGCCGTTGAGGTGGGACCGCACAACCCCGGATCCCGCCCGGAAAAAACTGACCACTAATCTCTGATCACTAACCACTCGCTTCGCCCCAACCCCCTCCGCCCGGAGTTTCAATCCTCAGCGCGTCGCCCTTCTTGAACTGGTGGCTACATTTTCCCGGCAACTCAATCTCCTCGCCGCTTTCTGCTTTAACCACAGTCGCGCGTCCCGGCGCTCCGTCCCCGCCGCCTTCCAATCCGTACGGGCTGAACTTTCTCCGATCCGCCAGCAACGTGACTTCTGCATCTGCGAGCAACTCCACTTCGCGAATCAATCCATCGCCGCCGCGAAACATGCCTTCGCCGCCCGAGCCGTAGCGATATCCATACCGCCGCACGCGAAACGGATACGCATATTCGAGCGCCTCAACCGGTGTATTCAGCGAGTTGGTCATGTGCGTATGCACGCCGCTGATCCCGTCCATTCCCGGCCGCGCGCCCATTCCGCCCGCTGCCGTTTCGTAGTACGCAAACGTTTCGCCGGTACGCGGGTCGGTTCCGCCAATCGTCACGTTGGTCATGGTTCCCGCGCTGGCCGCCGGAACGCGCTCCGGCAAAGCTTTCGCCAATGCGCGCATCAATACATCTACGATCCGCTGCGACGTTTCCACATTGCCTCCCGCCACAGGGGCAGGCGGCCGCGCATTCACAATCGATCCCTCCGGCGCATGCAGCGTGAGCGGCCGCAGAATTCCTTCCGTCGCCGGCGCATCCTCCGGCAGCAAGCACCGCAGCACATAAAAGCATGCGGAAAGCGTGATCGCGCGAACCGCATTCACAGCGCCCCCAACCTGCTCGGACGACCCTGCAAAATCCACGTCGATTTCCCCAATTGCAGGATCGATCTTGATCCGGACGGCGATTCGGATAGGGTCATCTGTGATGCCATCGTCATCCAGCCAGTCTTCTGCGTCGAACATGCCCCCGGGTATCTTCTTGAGTTCCGCGCGCACCAGCCGCTCCGAGTAATCGAGCAGCTCATCGCCCCACGCCGCCAGCTTTTCCACTCCGTACTTTGCAGCCAACTGCAGCACACGCTGTTCGCCCACGCGACAAGCGCCCATCTGCGCGTCCAGATCGCCCCGGCGCTCCTTTGGCGTGCGCACGCTGCGCAGAACCCAGTCGAGTACCTCGCGATCGACCACCCCTCCGCGCACAATCCGCACCGGAGAAATACGAATCCCTTCGTCTTCAATCGTCGTTGCCGGGCCCATCGATCCCGCGAATTTTCCGCCTACATCGGCGTGATGCGCGCGATTGGCAACGTAAAACACGGGCTCACTCACGCTCGCAAGAAACACCGGTAGCACCATCGTGATGTCCGGCAGGTGAGTTCCGCCCGCGTAGGGATCGTTCAGAATCGCAATGTCTCCCGGCGCAAACTCGATGGCCGCAATCGCTGCCTGCACGCTCATCGGCATCGATCCCAAATGCACCGGCATATGGTCGCCCATTGCAATCGCTCGCCCGCGCCCATCAAAAACCGCGCACGAATAATCGCGCCGTTCCTTGATGTTCGGCGAAAGCGCCGTCCGCCTGAGCGCCGCGCCCATCTCTTCGGCGATCGAGTGCACCGCAGATTGAAAGATCGCGAGCTCCACCGGATCTGCCGCCTGCATCTTCATGCGCCTGCCTCTTCGCCAATGTCGATCACCAGGTTGCTCAGTCCGTCGACGCGCGCAACACATCCGGGCGGCAGCAGTGTGGCCGCGGTGTACTCGGTGATCATCGCGGGCCCCGCGATCACATCGCCCGGCGTGAGCAGCTCACGTTTGTAGAATCGCGTTGGCCTCCATCCCCCTTCGAACCAAACGTCGCGCTCAGCGGAAATAGCCGTACTGCCATCGCCCTCGACTAGCGCCAGCCGTTCCGGTTCATACGGCTCGCTCGCCGCAATCATGCGCACGCGCACGTTCACAATTTCGATTGGCCGTGCAGCATCCGCAAATCCGTAACGCTGCCGGTGAAGTTCATGGAACGCCGCCATCGATCGCTCAGGCGCCGGCGGATCGTAGCGAACATTGAGCTCGTATCCCTGGCCCCGGTAACGCAGGTCGACGCTCCGCTCGACGACACCGATCAAACCTTCCGCCGCAAACTCCGCCGTGCCCTGCAGCTCAAGCTCGCCAAGAATCCCGCCGAGGCTTTCCATCGCTTCGCGAGGCAGCATCACGGTCCGCGAAAAATCGCGCACGGTGTCCGCCAAAAGAATCCCCACAGCCGAAAACGCTCCCGGCAGCGCGGGAACCAGCACGCGCGGAATGCGCAAAGCCCGCGCCAGCGAACACGCGTGCAGGGGCCCTCCGCCGCCAAACGCCACCAGCGTGAAGTCGCGCGGATCGTGTCCTCGCGCCACGCTGATCACCCGGATCGCCTTCTCCATTTGAGTCTCAACCACGCGCACAATTCCCGCCGCGAAATCCTGTACTGTCGCGAGTGCGCCCATTTGTTCGCGCATCAATCGTCGCGTTCGCTCGCCGTCTAAGCGCACGCCTCCGCCGAGAAAACTCCCCGCGTCAAGACGCCCCAAAACAAAGTTTGCGTCGGTTACTGTTGCCCGATCGCCGCGCCCAAAGCAGATTGGCCCCGGATCGGCACCGGCCGATTCCGGTCCCACGCGCAGCATGCCTCCCGCGTCAAATCTCGAAAGGGATCCGCCGCCCGCTCCTGCCGTGTGAATGTCGAGCATGGGCACACTGATCGGTACTCCCGCAATTACGGATTCATGTGTGCGCTCGGCGCCCATCGCCGCGTTGGCCACAAAAACGTCGGTCGATGTGCCTCCCATATCGAACCCGATAATCTTGTCGAACCCCGCCCACCGTGCCATGCGGCACGCGCCAACCACTCCGCCCGCTGGCCCGCTCAGCACGGTGCGCACCGACTCCTCAGCCGCGACATGCGCCGCGATAATTCCGCCCGACGACTGCATCACGTCCACTCGCCCGCCCGCATGCTCGGTGCCCACGCGTTCTTCGAGCGCCGTCAAATATTGAGACATCCGCGGTGCGAGATACGCATTCACTACTGTCGTTGACGCGCGCTCGTACTCGCGAAACTCCGGCAAAATGCGGTGCGACGCGGAAACAGGAATTCCCAGATTTCGTAGCGCCGCTTCTACTCGTCTCTCCGTTTTCGAATTCGCAAACGAAAACAGCAGGCTGATTGCGACAGCCTCTGCTCCGCTCGCTCGCACCTCCTCGACCAGCGCGGCCAGCTCGTCGTCTGTCGGCTCGCGCAAAATCTCACCCTCGGCGCTCACCCGTTCCGCCACGCCTAATCGCAGCTCTCTAGGGACAAGACACACTGGGACTGGCGAAAACCAGTCGTAGAGCCGCGCCCGCGCCTGCCTTCCAATTGCAATCGTGTCTTCAAATCCGGCTGTCGTTACAGATGCGACGCGTGCGCCGGTACGCTCCAGCATCGTATTGGTGCCGACAGTGGTTCCGTGGCGGACTTCCACATTCTCCGCGCCGCCGAGTTGCCGCACGCCTTCGAGAACCGCGCGCGACGGATCCGCCGGCGTCGAGAAAATCTTCTTGACGCGCAGCTTTCCGTCCGCCAGGCAAACGCAGTCGGTAAATGTGCCGCCGGTATCGATTGCAATGCGCAATTCCGCCCGCTCCTGTTCGGTGGAGTCGTCAAGTCCGCTTGAGTTGTGAGTTGAGTCTAAATCCAAGCTACGACAAAAACTCCGCAATCGCCCCGGCCACTGCGTTCTGCTCATCCTCGTGCAGCTCCGGAAAAATCGGCAGTGCCAGCACCTCGCGCGCCGCGCGTTCCGCCTCGGGGAAGTCCCCTTCGCCGTACCCCAGACCCTTTAGCGCTTCCTGCAGGTGCAAAGGAACCGGATAATAGATCTCCGATCCAATCCCGCGCGCCGTCAAGAACTCCCGCAGCGCATCGCGGCTCGCCACGCGAATCACATATTGATGCCACACATGTTTGGTCCCCGGCGCTTGATGCGGCAACACCAACCCATTCGCCGGATACGGCCCATCCTCGGCGAGCCCGGCCCTGGCAAACATCCTGCCATATCGCGCTGCCAGCTCGCACCGCGTCTCATTCCATGCGCTGATATATTTCAGTTTTATCGTCAGCACCGCACCCTGGAATCCATCCATGCGTGCATTCCAGCCCAGCTCGTCGTGGTGGTATCGCCGCCGCATTCCCTGGTTGCGCAGCATCTTCACCCTCTCCGCCACATCGTCGCGGTTCGTCGTCACCATCCCCGCATCGCCCGCAGCGCTCAGGTTCTTCGTGGGATAAAAACTGAACGCAGCCGCATCGCCCAGCCCACCCGCTTTTACGCCCTTCCACTCGGCGCCCCACGCCTGCGCTGCGTCTTCAACGATCGTCAGTCCGCGCTCTCTGCCAAGCTTCGAAAAGGCCGTCGCATCCGCGCACATCCCATACAAATGCACCGGCAGAATCGCCTTCACATTTTTCCCGCGCTCCCCATCAAGAACCGCTTCCACCGCGGCCGGCGAGAGATTAAACGTCGCCGGGTCGATGTCTGCCAGCACGGGCGTCGCGCCAGCGCGCAGAATTGCGCTCACAGAAGCGAAAAAGCTGAATGGGGTCGTCACGACGGAATCGCCGGCGCCGATACCCGCTCCCGCCAGCGCCAGCCATAGCGCGTCTGTTCCCGACGAGCAGCCCAGCGCGTGCGTCACTCCCAACTGCTCCGCAGCCGCTCGCTCAAACGTCGCCACGTGCTCGCCGAGAATGAACTGCTGCGTCTCCAGTACCCGCCCCAGCGCTTCCTGCAATTCCCCTTGAATCGGCTTGTACTGGCGCTTCAGGTCCAGCATTGGAACCGGAGTACGCGCGACTTCGCCGCTTTTTGTCTCGGCGCGTTCGGGGATGGCACTCTTTTGCATGCCGCCTTCTTTCTCATAGGAATGCTATCAGCCGCGGATTCTGGCCCGTCCCAGCAGGGAAAAGGGTCTTCCGGCCCAGAATGCCGCACCGGAAAACGGTTTGGCCGCTTTTTCCGTCCCTTCGCCTATGCGGCGGCAAACACACAGCTTCGCCGCGCGAACACGTCTTCCAGCCCGACGGAAAAGCTGAATTCCAGCCCCAACTAACCCTCCCGTGGAGTTGAAATAGGCCAGAAATCTCTATAAAGTTGACCCATTGCGGGGTTTGCCGGTTCCGGGCGTTCCGGGACCGTCCCCGAGTATCTGAGTCGCGAAGCAAGAGCAGTAACACACAACTTCACAAGAAAGTAGGAGATCGGCACATGGAGAACAAGCCGGCACAAAATATTCAGGACACCTTTCTGAACACGGTTCGGAAAGACAAATCCCCCATTACGATTTATCTGGTCAGCGGCGTCAAGCTGACAGGGAAGATCAGGTCGTTTGATAAATACTCTGTGCTCCTGGAGAACAACAGCCAAGAGCAGTTGATTTTCAAACACGCGATCTCAACCGTGGTGAGCAACCGGAGCGTGATGCATAGTGAGCATCGTCCGGCCGGTGTCTCAGGGGGCATCGGTCCGTCGGCGGTTCCGGCGCCCGTGCAATCCATATCCCAGGCGACCGCTGAACAGCGTTAGAGCGGAGCGTCTTTGATTGGTTCGCGGGGCGAATAGGTCGGGCACCGTTCGTGGCCGGTCGCAAACCTCATCGGCAGATCCTGGCCGCTGGGGTGGCGAGCCTGAGCGTGCAGTCCTCGTCGCGGTGGATCTCGACTCCCGCTCGCCAACCAGTCGCGCTGCACGCAAAGGCCTGGCGACACCGAGTGAGCGCTTCGGCGCTGGCCCATCGGGTGGTTCTGCGCCTGAAACGGCACCATCACAATCCTCTGACCGCTCTGAGCTTTCTTCGACCTCGCGCGGCCTCAACGCCGAGGAATCTCTCGCCGAATTTCGCGAACTGCTCCTGAGCGCCGGCGGCCAGGTTGCCGCTGAGCTGATCCAGCGCCGCCCTCGCCTCGATCCCGCCACGCTCATCGGTTCCGGCAAGGTCGAAGAGATTGCTGCGGTTGCCGCTTCAACCAACGCCGACCTCGTTCTCTTCGACCACGACCTTTCGCCCACGCAGCTGCGCAACCTTGAGGCAGCTCTTCCATGCCGCGTTCTCGACCGCACGCAACTTATCCTCGACATCTTTGCGCGCCACGCACGCACGCGCGAGGGCCAGCTTCAGGTTGAGCTCGCTCAGCTGGAATACATGCTGCCTCGGCTTACCGGCCGCGGCAAAGCGATGTCGCAACTCGGCGGCGGAATCGGGACCCGCGGTCCCGGCGAAACCAAGCTCGAGACCGATCGCCGAAGCATTCAACGCCGCATTGATCAGCTCAAGCGCGATCTCGATGCAGTGCGCCGTGTCCGGCGCCAGCAGCGCCAGCGCCGCGAAGCTGTCCCCGTGCCCACTGTCGCCCTCGTCGGTTACACCAACGCCGGCAAGAGCACGCTCTTCAATGCCATCACCGGCGCACAAGTGCTTTCATCTTCTCGAATGTTCGCCACGCTCGATCCGAAACTGCGAGCCATTGAGCTGCCCAGCCGCCGCCGCGTGCTCTTGTCCGATACGGTCGGCTTCATCCGCAATCTGCCGCACACGCTCGTGACGAGTTTTAGGGCGACGCTCGAAGAGGTCGCGCAGGCCGAGATTCTCATTCACGTCCGCGACGCGTCATCCACCTACGTCGAAGAGCAGAAGGCTCAGGTTGAAAGGGTTCTCGGCGAGCTTGAATCGCTCTCCAAGCCGCGCATCGAAGTGCTGAACAAGATTGATCTGTTGCCCGAAGGCGAGCGGGCGGCGCTGGTGGCGCGCACTCCGTTGGCAATGCGAGGAGTGTCAGGGCACGACTTCAGTCGTGCCACAAATGCGCCGGACCTCGGGCGGCCTTTAGCCCCTGAGGCGTCCCTTGTGCCCGTCTCCGCGGTCACCGGCGAAGGCATCCCGGCTTTGCTAGAGGCGATTGACGCTACGCTCCACTCCGACCCCATGATCGACGCCGAGCTGCGCGTACCGCAACACGAAGGCGCGGTGCTCGCCGCCATTGAGGCTGGAATGATCGTTCACTCGCGCGATTACGAAGGGAATCTGGTTCAGCTCAGCGTCAGCGGACCGGCCTCGCTGGTCGGCCGCCTGCGCAAATTCCGCGCGCAGAAAGTCTGATCGGCCGGTCTCCGATAAAAACTACATCTTCAGGTTGTAGATCAGCCCGTACGGATCCTTCACGTAGCAGCGCGGAAACTCCGGCTCGTCCTTTACAATCTCGCAACCTTTGGCCACAAGTTGTCTCTTCGCTTCTTCAACGTTCTCAACCGTCACTTCGAGAATGGGGCCAAGCGGAGGTCCCTCTTCGATGAAGAGGTTAATGCGCTTCCCGTGCAGGCTGATCATGTTGTGGTCTTCGCCGCTGATTTTGAATCCGAGTTCGTTCACATAGAACGCCGCCGCAGCTTTCGGATCCGGCGCCTGAATCAGAATGTCCGTGCCAAATTTGTTCGCCAAAGGAAAACCCTCCGCTGCAGAATGACGGGTGCCCCAGGTCTCGATTTTGAGACCTGGGATACCACGATATTTCCGTTACAATTTCGTGGAGCTTTGAGATTTACCGCCCACCAGGTCGCTTTCCGCCAAACCGCGAGCCGCCTCGATTCCCGCCGCCGGACCCGCCCGGTTTCGAGAATCCTCCCGGCCTCGATCCACCCGGTCTGGCAAATCCGCCCGGCTTGCCCGGCCTCTTGAAACCGCTTGGTCTCGTGCCGAAGGCTGGCCTCGCTCTTCCCGCGCCCGGCCTTGCGCCGTACGCCGGTTTCGTCCGCCCCGCTCCCTCGCCACCGCTGAATCCCTTGCCACGGTCGCCTCCGAACGCAGGAGCAGGGCGTTCCCCGCTGTTCGTCCGTGCGCGCCCTTCGTCACTCCCCGCGCCACCGGGCCTCGGAACCCAACGCGCTTTGCTTCCCGTGCGCCTGTCGGAGCTCTTGCCCGCGCCCGGCCCCGCACCGCGTCCGCCCTCGAAGGTCTTCTTCGGGGGGCCGTCGCTTCGCTTGAACGAGCTCTCAGGCCGCACAAAGGCGCCTTGAGCACGGAAGGGTTTCCGCGGAGAATTCTCAAACCGGCCCGACGGCCGCTCGCCAGGCTTCGCACCAAAATCCTGTCCGCGCGGCTTCCATTCCTTACGCTCTCCACCCCGCCCAGCGCCGCCTTCGCGTCCGCCGCCAAATGCAGGCCTCGCTCCAAACGGCTTGCTCGGCCGCGCGCCAAACCCCGAACCGGCTCTCGGCGGCCCGCTCGAACGTTCGCTTCTGGGCCTCTCGAATCTTGGTTCCCTTGTTCCCTCGGCCCCTCGGTCCCTGCTTCCGCCGCCTTCGCGTCCGCCGCCAAATGCAGGCTTCGCTCCAAACGGCCTGCTCGGCCGCGCGCCAAACCCCGAACCCGCTATCGGCGGACCGCTCGAACGTTCGCTTCTGGGCCTCTCGAATCTTCGTTCCCTTGTTCCCTCGGTCCCTCGGTCCCTGCTTCCGCCGCTTCGCTCCGCGCCGGCCGCGCTCCCGCCGCCAAATTCGCGCGGCTTCCATTCTGTCCTCGGTCCGCGCTCTTCGCGCCGCCCTGCAACCTCACCGGGTTTGCCGGAATACCGCTCGCTTCGTGGTCTTTCGAATCCTCGGTCCCTGGGTCCCTTGTTCCCTCGGTCCCATCCCTTGCCGCCCCGCTTTCCCGGAGCCCTTCCCGCATCCTTCGGCAACGAAATGTCCACTCTCAAGCGGCGCGGCTTGAGCTTTCCTTCGGCCGTCAATCGCAACGCCTTCACTTCCTCGGGCGATAGCTCGCGCAGCTTTCCGGGCTCGACATCCAGCACCAACGGCCCATAGCCCACGCGCCTGATCTTTTCGGCGAAGTGTCCTATGCTCGCAAACATCTTCCTCAGCTCGCGATTCCGTCCCTCGGTCAGCACGACCTCGTACCACGGATTGTCACCGACTCTTACTTGCCTGATCCGCGCCGGCGCCGTTCGCACGCGCTCCGACCCTGCTTCGCCGCGCTCGATCGCCACGCCGCTCCGCAGCCGGTCCAACTCTTCTTCGGTCGGCTGCCCGGCCACTTTCACCAGATAAACCTTCTCCACGCCCGATTTCGCCTTCGACAGCAGGTTCGCCAGCTCGCCGTCGTTGGTCATCAGCAGCAGGCCTTCGCTCAGATAATCGAGCCGGCCCACCGGATAAAGCCGCTCGCCCATTTTCGCGAAGAACTCCATCACCGTCGGCCGCTTTTCGGGATCGCTCACGGTCGTCACGTAGCCCTTCGGCTTGTTCAGAACAAAGTAGCGGTGCCGCTCGGGGCCCTTCAGCAGCTTGCCGTTCACGCGGATGTGGTCGCGCCCCGCGTCCGCCTTGCTTCCCAGCTGCGTCACCACCTGGCCATTCACCATCACCTGGCCGGCAACAATCATCTCTTCGGCGTGCCGCCTGCTCGCAATTCCCGCCTGCGACAGAATCTTCTGCAGCCGCTCAAGCTTCGCCGGCGGCCGCTCCTTCACAGGTATATCTTCTTCGCCGTCGTCTTCGCCCGCGCCGTCAGCCTCGCCGGCCGCGCTTGCCGCCATCTCTGGCGCGTCTTCAAGCGTTCCATCCACTGCCGCGACCTCCGTCTCCTCGCGGTACGCGTCGATTTCCTCTTGCCCCAGGCTCTCCACGCGGCCCTGCGACTCCGAGTCACCCAGGTACGTCCGCGCCTCTCCGCTGATCACATCCCCAATCGGATCGAGCACCGGCTCTCCGATTCGGAACGTTCCCGCATCCTCGGCCTTCGGCTTCCGGGGTTTCGCGCTCGTTACGCGCGCCTGCGGCCTCGGTTTCGCCGCCGCCTTTGGCTTTTCGATGTTCGCCGCGCGCTTCGTCGCCGGCTTTTCCGCCGTCTTGGCTTTTGCCGCTTTGGTCTTCGCGGCCGGCGTCTTCGTTTTCACAACGGTCGCCTTGCCCTTCGAATCCGTAACCTCGCTCGCGGCCTCCCGTTTGCTCGCGGGCGCTTTCGCGCTTGTCGATGTTTCTTTCGGCGCCGTTTTTGGGGCGCGCTTGGCCGCCGGCGGCTGCGCCTTCGATTTCAACTCTTTTTTCATGGGGGAACTGCCTCGGTTTCTTCTTACTTTGCGCCGTCTGGGTGGGCTTCAAGGATGTTGTTTTTCGTTTCCAGCGACTCGTCGGTCGCTGCCTCGTCCGATTCCGCGCTCATGTCCGCGTCAAACTCCGCGGCAGCCTCCGCGGCCGGCTCGTCTCCGTCCGCTTGCGTCTCTTCCTCGAACTCGCTCGCCGCCATCTTTTCAAACTCTTCCATCGATGGCAGCTCCGTCACATCCTTCAGCCCGAAGCGCAGCAGAAACTCCCGCGTCGTCTTGTAGAGAATCGGCCGCCCTACCACCGGCTTGCGCCCTGCCGTTACGATCAGCTTTCGCGCCAGCAGGGAACCGAACACTCCCGACGAGTCTACGCCGCGAATCTCGTTCACCTCGGGCGCAGTCACAGGCTGCTTGTATGCAATCACCGCCAGCGTCTCGAGTGCCGGCAAAGACAGCTTCAGCGGCGGCTTCAGGCTCTTCACAAACAACCGAACTGCGTCGTGGCACTGCGGCTTGGTCGCCATCCGGTAGCCGCCCGCAATTTCCCGAATCTCGATTCCGCGTTCGTCGCCCGCATACTCCGCAATCAACTCGTCCAGCGCCAGCTTGAGGGCCACGCGCACTTCGCGCTCGCGCAACTTGGCTGCGCGCTTGGCCTCGGCTTCGGCCGCGGCCTCATCGCCCACGCCTGTTTCTTCTTCAGCCTCAGGCTCTGTAGCGCCGGTCTCCTGACCGGCTGTCGTGTGGGCGTCCTCGCCCAAACTGTTCTCGTTGGCTCCCGTGCCCGCTCCAGCTTCCGCTGAATCTTCAGCAGCAACAACCGGCTCCAGCCCCAGATACGGAAACGCCTCGTTGATCTGCGGCAAAGCCGCGCTCTCCGACGCACTCTCGGCTGCAGCCGCGGCTTCTCGCTCCGCCTTCCACTCCAGCGCCTCATCGGCAAACAATCCGGCCAGTTGGGCCAGCGTTACCGGCTCCTCGGCGGCATAAATCACAGCTTCCAGCTTGGCTTTCAGGCTCATTCCTCTCAACGCACCATTCTGTATGGTACCGGATGCGCCTCTTGTTTTGCCCGTTCAGCCCGATCGCCCTTCGTGTGAACAAAAAAGGCGCCCGGCCTCGCCGGACGCCTCCCATCCTTGCAATCCCGGAATTATTGCGATATCTGCCGGAACAGCCAGAACAGCGAACCTGAAAGCAGCGCAGCCACCGGCAGCGTAAACACCCACGCCGCCGCGATATTGCGGATGGTCGAGAACTGCAGGCCGCTACGGTTAGCCGCCATCGTTCCCGCCACGCCCGAATTCAGCACGTGCGTTGTCGATACCGGTAGCCCAAAGTTGTCCGCGGCCATGATGGTTCCCATCGCTACCAGCTCGGCGCATGCGCCCTGCGCGTAAGTCAGGTGCTCCTTGCCGATCTTCTCGCCCACCGTCACCACAATGCGCTTCCAGCCCACCATGGTGCCCAGTCCCAGCGCCAGCGCCACGGCCACCTTTACCCATCCGGGAATGAACTTGGTTGCCTTGTTCACTTGCGCCTCATACTTCGTCAGCGCTGTAGTCTCGTCCTTGGTGAAATTGGGATTGCCGCTCTTCAGCATCAGCCGGATTGCCTCGCTGGCCACGTACATGTCGTTGCGCACGTTGGTCTGTTGACTCGCCGGAACCGACTTGTATTCCTTGTAGATTGAAACTTCGTTGCTCAAGTCGTTCACAAGCTCGCGCAGCGCGAGCATCGTGTCCGGCTGCAACTGCTTGGTGGCGATGTACTGGGTAACGGTAGCTCGCGCGTCGGCGCCCATCACGGCCGTTTGGTCCGCGTGCTTATTGATCACCTGGTCGGCCGCTTGCGAAGTCGTGACAAACGCCTGTACGTCTTTCGCAGTCACCGCATGGTTCAGTGCATACGCTGTCGGCACCGTGCCGATCAGGATCAGCATGATCAGGCCCATGCCCTTCTGTCCGTCATTGGAGCCGTGCGCAAAGCTCACGCCTGAGCACGTAAAGATCAGCAGCGCGCGAATCGGCCACGGCGGAGGCGTGCTGCCCTTGGGCGCGCTAAACAGAACATCCGCATTCTCGATCACAATCCTGGCGAACACGGCGACGAGGTACCAGCCGGCGATGCCCACCAGCACCATCGTGGCGATCAGACCCGCAGGCGGATTCCAGGATGTGAAGTATTTGATGGGCTGCCACACGGCCAGCCCCGGCGTCCCGAATAGACCGAAAACCATGGGAGCGACCCACAAGAATATGTAAGCCCCGGGGATTCCTGCGATGGCCACAGTCGGGATCAACCAAAGAGGCTTTTTGTGGTTGGCATCGAAGAGGACCGCGAAATGCTTTGCCCATTGGGTGAGGATGAAGAACTTCGAGAGCAGAAGCAGGGCGCCGGCACAGACGAAGCCGACAATGGGCGAAATGAGAAGCACCTCGAAGACTTTGCCGGCCTGTCCCCAGTCCACGCCCGATGTTCCGGAGTGCACGTTCATCAATTGATTGGCCACGCCCACGCCGATGATTGAACCGACCATCGTGTGCGAGCTCGACGCAGGAAGCCCGAACCACCATGTGCTCAGGTTCCAGATGATGGCCGCGATCAGCAGCGCGAACACCATCGCGAATCCCGCGCCGTAACTGACCTGCAGAATCAGCTCAACCGGCAGAAGCGTAATCACGCTGAAGGCCACTGCGCCGCTTGAGACCAGCACGCCGCACAGGTTGCACAGCCCCGACCACACCACCGCGATGTTGGGATCGAGCGAGTGCGTATAGATCACCGTGGCTACCGCGTTCGCTGTGTCGTGAAATCCGTTCACGAACTCGAATCCCAGCGCGATCAAGAGAGCCACGCCCAGCAGCACGAACGGCCACGCACTGGCGATCGTCACATTGCTCAGGTCCTGCTGGATGTGGAACCCGATGTAACCCAACCCACCCAGCAGCGCAACCGCAACCACTACGCCACTCACCCAGGCGGAGCTTTTCTTCATCTTCTTGTCTAGAAGGGATCCGCCTGAAGGCGGGGCTTCAACTGTCGTTGCCAGATCGGCCATGGTCGAACTCCAGATTGTGAAATTTATTTTGGCGTCGAAGTTGGTGGGAGTGGGAAACTCCGAACCTCATCAGGGATAAACCTCCTGTGTGAAAGGAACATCAACGTCTTGTGAATTCGAGCCCGGGACGGATGCTTGCGACTGATCGAACGAGCCCCTCGGCCCTCAATCCGCACAAGGGCCATATCTCGCTGTTTATAAATTGCTTAGTTGATATGTAACTGTATTTCGTGGGCACCCGGCATTCATCAAAACAGCCTTCCTCAATCACAGGATTCGGAGTGCCTGTTCTCGCGAATTTGCCGCCGGTTCAGGCGCCCCGGTGCGATACGCGCCCAATCCTTTCGCCATCTTCTCCAACTCTTCGGCGTGGGCTGAGAGTCCGCACGGGTGTCCCTCTGTCTCGAGCAGGTGGCCGTTCTCCCGAATCATTGCGAACAAGGGACTCGCCAGCGCTTCTTCCAGATTCGACCTCTTCAAATTATGCGTCGCCAGCGCGGAGACCGGGCAAGCCGTCACATCTCCACTCGGATTCACGTGCACGAACCCGCGCCCGGCGGAAACGCAGCCTCCGAGAGTCTCTTCATCGCCCGGCGAGTGGATGATGTATGCGCCCCCCGTCATCCGGTCGCGGTACTCGACGACCACTCGGCGGAAACGAACTCGATGCTCATCCGTAAGCACCGCGCCGTTTTCGCAGCCTCCCGCCGGAATCTGCTCAATGAACATGGCAAGCGGACCGCTGTGGGCGATCAGCGCGTCGATATTCTCCGCCTGCGACCAGTATTCGACGTTGGCCGACCCGATGGTGACGGCGATCCCAGTCAGAATCCCCGCCTCACGCAGCCTGTCGAGTGTCTCCATCGCCTTTTCGAAAACTCCGCTGCCTCTGCGCAAATCCGTCAGTTCGCGATCGCCCTCCAGGCTCACCACGATGACGGTGTTTGTCGATCGCCTCAGGATTTCGTAGTCGCTCGGCCGCAGCGCCGTTCCATTCGTGAACACGAGAAACAGCCGGTCTGGATAGTCGCTGAAGAGCTCGGCGATTCCCGGCAACAGAAACGGTTCGCCTCCGGCAATCATGAACGCCATCACGCCCAGCCGAACCGCTTCGTCCACCACTCCGCGCCATTCGCTGAGGGCGAGTCCCCGCTGCGCTGGCGCACTCGTCACCGTTCCCACCGCTCCGGCATAGCAGCCGGAGCAGCGCAAATTGCATTTGGATGTGACGCTGAGAACGAGGAAGGGAGGAACCCGCACTCCGCGAGTCAGCCAGCGCGATCTTACCCGGCTTGACTGCGCGACCGTCCGCGCAAGGCGCAGGAACCCTGGCAGGTAGCGCCGGTGCTGCAAGACCCAGGGAACAAGGACGCGCGTAAGCTGCGGGTCAATTCCCTTGATCCGGCCCGTCAGATCGAAAAGCCGGTCAGACAGGAAGTCGGCTCGCAGAAAGTCGCCGCGCCGATCGGGCAACTTATGTTGAACGGGCATTTCCTGAAGCATACGCGTCTCGTGTTGCGCTAGTTCCGGCTTGAGCTTCTTGCGTGTGCCACATCACCTACTCCGGTATCGGCACCGTTCCCTTCACGCCGAACGTTCCCGTCGCCACGGGCGCCCCTGTATCCGGCTGGCCGCCGCCCACGCTCACCGTGTACGTGCCTTCCGCCTCGATCAGCGTGCCAATATCCGTCACCATGCTCAAGTCGCGTGGATTCAGCTCAAAGTGCAGCTTGGTCGACGCGCCCGGTTCCAGGTGCACGCGCGTAAATCCCCGCAGCGCAATCCTCGGCGCGCCTGCCACATCCGGAAACTTCAGATAAAGCTCTGCCACTTCGTCGCCCGCACGCGACCCCGTGTTTGTCACCGTCGCTTCCACCACTGCCGGATCTCCAGCGTTCACCGTGCCTGTCGGAACCGCAAGCCCGCTATACGCGAACTTTGTGTAGCTCAGCCCATACCCGAACGGATAGAGCGGCGTCCCCGCGAAGTACCGGTAGGTTCGCTTGCTCATTGTGTAGTCTTCGAAGTTCGGTAGTTGATCAACGCCTTTGTAGAACGTCACCGGCAGCCGTCCCGCCGGATTGTTTGCGCCCGAAAGCGTTTCGGCCACCGCATTCCCACCCTCTTCGCCCGGATACCACGCGTCCAGAATCGCGTTGGCGTGCTCATTTGCCCAGTTCACCGCCAGCGCGCTTCCGTTCGTCAGCACTACCACCAGCGGCTTGCCAGCGGTTGCCAATCCACGCAGCAAGGTCTCTTCGGGCGCAGGCAAATCCAGGCTCGTCCGGTCGCCTCCTTGAAAACCCGGCTCGCTCACCAGCATCTCTTCGCCTTCGAGTTCGCTCGTGATTCCCACCACGGCCACCATAGCGTCCGCATCCCTGGCCGCGCTCAGAACCGCCGGATCCATGGTGCGATCGATCTTGGCCCACACCAGCTTCAGGTGCAGCGGCCGATTCCGGTCTGTCAGTTGATACTCCACCACCACCTGGTACGCCCGTCCCTTTTCCAGGTGTACCTGGCCTGTCCGCGTTTCCACGCCGTGCGGATAATTCGCAGTGGTCACGATCTTGCCGTCCAGATACAAGCGGAAGAACCCGTCCGTCTCAATGCCCAGGTTGTAATCGGCCGTGTCGTCGGGCGTCAGCGTCGTGTCCCACCGCACCGTCAGCGGGGTCAGATTTGCGGCCTCGGCTGGTAACGGGTCCGCACCAAGGTCGATTCCCGGCTCAATTCGTGTCGCCAATACGCCGGTGTTCTCGCTGAGTTCATTCGTGAAGCCCACAATATTCTTGCTCGAGAAGGACTCCTGCGCGCCCGGCTTTCCTTTTTCTGTCAGCAGCGTATTCGGCACCGGCCACGTCTCTTTGCTTAGATAATTCGTTCCATTCATGTAGTTGATCGTGTCGCCGGCAAACTCTTTCTTGATGCCGTCAAGAATCGACACCGTGTGCGAGGGAATCCCGTTGTAGTTTCCCAGCAGCACCTGCGTTTGCTCGGCCAGCGGACCCACGACGAGTATCTTCTGCCCGGTTGTCTTCAACGGCAGCGTTCCGTCGTTCTTCAACAACACCATCGCTTCGTTTGCAAGCTTCAGCGCCAGCGCTCGGTGTGCCGCGCTGTCCAGCTCGCTCGGGTCGGTCTTCGCGTATGGCACCATCTCCGGCGGATCGAACAGGCCCAGCTTCATCCGCGCGGTGAACAACCGGATGACCGCCGTGTCGATGTCGCTCTCCTTCAGGTAGCCTGCCTTCACCGCGTCGACATAAGGCTTGTAGTCGTGGTCGTCCTGCACCTTGGCCCTGAAGTCGATGCACTCGTTGTCCATGCCGCGCTGCAGGCTGATCGCCGAGGCCTGCGCCTG
>CAZHOO010000070.1:0-17714 GCA_964533905.1 uncultured Occallatibacter sp.
CTGCTGATTGAAGAAGCCGGCGGACGGGTCACCGACTTCTCGGGCGCGCGATTCCAGCTCAAGAGCGACGAGATTCTGGCAACGAACGGGCTGATTCACGACGAACTGATCGGGTTCTTTGGCGACATGTTCGCGGGGCGCGATCTTGCTCCGATTCCCACGCCCGAAGAGTTTGCGAAGGCGCGAGCGGAGCGGGCAAGAACCGGCCGGTCATAAGCGCGGCGCTCCTTCCCGCATGGCAAAACGCGAGTCAAAGAGTGGAAGTCAGGCCGCGGGGCCATATGCTACTATCAGCGTCGTAAAGATCAGTGCGGATCGCGAGCGCGCGGCCGCGGGAATCTCCGGAGAGAGCAGAGATGGCATACGTCATTGCAGAACCCTGTATCGGCACCAAGGACAGCGCCTGTGTGGACGCCTGTCCCGTCGATTGCATCCACCCCAAGAAAGATGAAGCCGGTTATGCCGAATCCGATCAGTTGTTCATCGATCCGGTCGAGTGCATCGACTGCGGTGCGTGCGTGCCGGTGTGCCCCGTATCGGCAATCTTTGCGCAGGACGATTTGCCGGAAAAGTGGGCCCACTTTACCGAGAAGAACGCCGCGCACTTCGGCAGGTAGACGGCAGAACGCCAGCCAATAGAAAAGGTCTCTCAGAACGCGCATCCCGCCTGTGGGGTGCGCGTTTGTGTTTTTGATGAGCCTCAATGCTGTCCAGGCCTAAAGGCGCGTGCGCGCGTACTCAGGGGCATGAACGCCTCTCCTCTTTCCGGTGCGATGATGAAGAAGCATGAGCGTGCTCACTTCAGAGGCGGTGGTTCTGCGCACCTGGCCGGTGCATGAGTCCGACCTGCTGGTGAGCTTTTTTACGCGCGATTACGGCCGGTTGAAGGGCATGGCCAAGGCGGCGTTGAAGAGCCGCAAACGGTTTGGCGGAGCTCTCGAGCCGATGACGCTGGTTCGAGCCTGGTTCGCGGAGCGGCCGCGACAGGAATTAGTGAGGCTCGACCAACTGGAGATTTTGCGCTCGCCTTTATCGGCCCCGGTCGACCAGGCTCGCATGGCAGTGCTGAGTTTTTATGCCGAGGTGATCGACGAGGCGTTGCCCGAACGCGATCCACAAGCGACGGTTTTCCGGCTGCTGGCGAGCGTGCTGGAGCAGACAAGCGCCGTGAAGCCGGAAACCGCGCAGCCACAAACCGCAGGGGCGCCATTCGCGGGGCTCCAACCACCTGGACCATGGATGGCGCTCACGTATTTCTCGCTGTGGATGACGCGGCTGATGGGGTTGCTGCCGGACATTGGACATTGCATGGTTTGCGGAGACACGCTGGCCTCGGGCGAAGTGCGCTTCAACGCGTATGCCGACGGGCTGTTCTGCGGGCTGCATGCAAATGGGTCGGGGAGCGGGCTGAGCGCCGATAGCTGGCAACTGGCGCAGCGGATGCTGCGGGCGCCGGTGTCGAGTTTTGCCGCCGAAGCCTGGCCGCGCAAGCGCGCACAGGATCTGCGGCGATTTACCTTGGGGACTCTGGAACGGCATCTGGAGCGAAAGCTGAAGACAGCCGAGGCGATCGCGAGGCTGGGCGGGTGAATGACGGACGGCATTCTTGCCCCGAGCCTCATTTGCTCCTACACTATTTCCATGGAAGTGCAATTCCCTCCCGACATCGAAGCTCGGCTCGTAGAGCGCGCGGCAAGGCAGTGCCTCAGTCCCGATGAGGCGTTGCGGGATGTAGTTACGCGCTACTTTCAGGAGGAAGACCGCTTTGTCGAAGCCGTACAACGCGGTGAGGCCGCTCTGGCCCGCGGCGAATCGCTGACGCACGAGCAGGTCGGCGACCGGTTGCGACGCTTCCTCGAGCCGTGATGGAAATCCGGTGGTCGGTGCCCGCCACCGAGGACCTGGAGCGCATCTGCACTTGGATTGAACGCGATCGCCCGGACGCTGCCAAACGCGTCGCGGCAACCATCTACAACGCATTGCAAAGCTCAGAAACGTTCCCGCCCTAGGCCGTCTAAGCAGCCGCATGAGCGGCTGGCGCGAGTTGGTCTTTGCGCCCCTCCCCTATATTGCCGTCTACAGGATCAAGGAAGAAACGATTGAGATCGCGAGGATCTTCCACGGTGCGCAAGACTGGCCGTGAGTATCCACGCGAGGCTGGGCGGGTGAAGAGCTGGCTCGAATCGGGATGGTCGCACGCTCCATGCGCTTATCTCCAAAGTAACTCGAACAAAGATTCGCTCGCCGGCTCGACTCAATCCGGCTGATAAAATCATCCATTAGTCCCGATGAGAGAGAGCTACCTGTGTCCGTTGCCCAGCCTGAAGCGCGCGTAAAACCCACATCCCTAACCTTTCAGGATCTTTTGTTCCGCCTGCAGGCGTTCTGGGCGGAGCGCGGATGCGTGCTCCAGCAGCCCTACGATGTGGAGGTGGGCGCGGGGACGATGTGCCCGGAGACGTTTCTGCGCGTGCTGGGGCCCAAGCCTTATAAAGTGGGCTACGCGCAGCCCTCGCGACGGCCGGCCGACGGCCGCTACGGCGAGAATCCCAACAGGCTGTTCAAACACACGCAGTTCCAATTGATTCTGAAGCCGCCACCGGTGAACGTGCAGGAGCTGTATCTCGAGTCGCTGGAGGCGATGGGAATCGACCTGAAGCATCACGACCTGAAGTTCGAGGAGGACAACTGGGAGTGGCCTGCAGGAGGCGCGTGGGGCGTGGGCTGGCAGGTGATGCTCGACGGTCTCGAAATTACGCAGTTCACCTATTTCCAGCAGTGCGGCGGCATGGATCTCGATCCCATTTGCGCGGAACTGACCTACGGCATGGAGCGCATTGCAGCGTTTTTGCAAGATGTCGATTCCATTTACGACATTGTGTGGGCGCGCGATCCGGCGACTGGTGCGGTGGTGACCTATGGCGACGTGCGGCTGGCCGAGGAGCTGCAGTTTTCGGTCTACAACTTCGAAATGGCAGACGTGCCACGGCTTTGGGAACACTTCAATTCGTATGAGGCCGAAGCGCAATCGCTGCTGGAAAAGGCGAACACGCTTCTCTCCGACGAGAAGGCCGACACAAAGGAAAAGAAACGATTTCCCTTGCTGCCGACGTACGAACTGGCGCTGAAATGTTCAAACCTGTTCAACCTGCTCGACGCGCGGGGCGCAATCAGCGTGACGGAGCGCGTGGGCGTCATTGGAAGGATTCGTGCTCTGGCTGTAGGCGTGGCGAAAGCATGGGTGATGCAGCAGGAGGCGGCTTCCAGCTCCTAGCTTCCAGCCTCTAGCTCTTACTTTCTTAATCGGGAATTTCGATTGAGCGAAGCCTTCAAGAACTTCAGGAAGTTGAATCGGTGAATTGCCGCACGAAAGAGCTAGCAGCCAGAAGCTAGAGGTTAGTGGCTCTCAGAGAGATCGAACGTATGGCGGAGTTTTTGTTAGAGATCGGGCTCGAAGAGGTTCCGGCGCGGATGATCGCCGGCGCCGAGGCCGAGCTGGGCAAGCGCGTGAGCGAGCTGCTGAAGCGCGAGCAACTGGCCGGAGCGGATGCAAAAGTTTCAACCTTCTCCACGCCGCGGCGCCTGGCGGTGTTCGCGGAAGGCGTGCGGGCGAAGCAGGCCGACAATGAAAAAGTGGTGATGGGCCCGTCGTGGAAGATCGCCTTCAAGGATGGTGCGCCGACGGCGGCCGGCGAGGCCTTCGCGAAGAAAGCGGGCATTGAAGTTTCGGAACTGAAGAAGATTGAGACGTCTAAGGGCGAGTACGTCGGCGCAACCGTAAAGCTCATCGGGCGCACCGCGAGCGAAATCCTGGTCGCGGAGCTGCCGAAAGAAGTGCTCGGGCTTTACTGGGCGAAGAATATGTACTGGCGCGCCGGGAAGCCGGAGCGGTTTGTGCGGCCGGTGCGCTGGATTGTGGCTATGCTCGATGCTGAAGTGGTTCCCATGGAGATTGCGGGAATTACGGCGGGCAATGCGAGCCGCGGGCATCGAGTGCTGCACGGGGAAGCGCCTGTCGTGATCAACGCTGCGAAGAGTTATGCCGATACTCTCCGCGCTGCATTTGTAGTGGTCGACGTCGCCGAGCGACGGCAGACGATCCGCAAGGCTCTGGATGCGGAGACGCGAAAACTTGAGGGCGCTCGCTGGCGCGAGGACGAAGCGCTGGTTGAGACGGTGACGCACCTGACCGAGTGGCCTTCCGTGATCCTGGGCGAGTTTGAGCCAGAGTACCTGGAGCTGCCGGAAGAGGTTTTGGTGACGGTGATGCGCGACCACCAGAAATACTTTGCGGTGGAAGATGCGCAGGGCAAATTGGCGCCGCACTTTCTGGCCGTGTTGAACACACAGGCGGATGAGGAAGGCGCGGCGATCATCCGGCACGGCAATGCGCGCGTACTGCGGGCGCGGTTCAAGGATGCGCGATTCTTCTGGGACGTGGACCAGAAGATACCGCTAGCCGAACGAGTAGAGAGTTTGAAACAGGTCACGTTCAAGAAGGAATTGGGCAGCTACCATTGGAAAACCTTGGCGAATCTCGCCGTGGTCAAGGAGCTCGCGCTGACGGTAAAGCAAGCTGGCGTCTCATTTGACGAGGCCTCTTTATACAAGGCAGTCGAGTTGGCAAAAACCGATCTGACGACGGAGCTCGTGAAGGAATTCCCCGAGCTGCAAGGCAAAATTGGCGGATTGTATGCGCGAGCCCAAGGGCTGGGCGAGGCTGTAGCGTTGCCTATTTACTACCAGTTCAGCCCGTCGTGGGCCCAGGATGCTATTCCACCGACGGCCGAGGGTCAATTGCTAGGCCTGGCGGATCGCATCCAGACGATCACCGCAATGTTTGACAAGGGGTTCGAGCCAACAGGGTCAAAAGACCCGTTTGCGTTGCGCCGCGCGGCGAGTGCCATCGTGAAAATCCTGGCTGAGTCAAATCTTCCGCTGGCTTTGAACGACGTGTTGCACGCACCCGGCACAGAGTCCGGCCAAGGCGTCGGAGACGATGGGAAGCTCCAGCCCGACAGCCCAGTGCGAGCATTTCTCAAAGAACGGCTGCAGTTCTATTTGAAAGATGTGCGTGGGTTTGCCTACGACGTGGTCAACGCGGCGCTGGCAGTGGGCGCCGACGATGTGCGCGACGCCATCGCGCGCGCCGACGCGCTCACTTCGGTGCGCGGCTCTGAAGATTTCGCCGCCGTTTCCGCCGCTTGCAAGCGTATCAAGAACATCCTGAAGCAAGCCGAGGAAAAGGGATTTCACCCCGATGAGCAGAAGATCGGCAAGCTGGCGGGCAAGCTTCCTCTTGAAGGAATTGATCTGTGGGACCGGTCGAAAGAGATTGCACCGCAGATCGCCCGGCTCCGCGAGCAGCGCAACTACCGCGAGGCGCTTGTTCTAATTGCAACCCTGCGGCCGACGATCGACCAGTTCTTCGATAAGGTGATGGTTCTCGACCCAGACGAAGCGGTCTGCGGCGCCAACCTCGGCCTGATCGCCGAAGTTCTGCGCAATTTTTCGACAATTGCCGATTTTAGCGACATCGTGACAGGATAGGGTCGGCCAGGATCGTTCTCTCGATTTTGCATCGCCAGCGGAACTCCTTCCTTATGCCTTGCCGGGAAGGCGCTCTTAGCGCGTCTAAAATCGATAGAGATGGCAGACACGCTTTATTTGAGCCTGTGGTACCCGAATCTGCGCCTTGAGGCGCTCCCCGACAAGCTGATTGCGGTGCTGGGCGCCTTTGCCGCGCACGGTGGCGAAACGAAGGTGTATTCGGCCACGGTGTGGCCGGTGAGCTGGAATGAGACTCCAGTGTTTGAAAGGATCTATGGGCGGATGGCAGGCCTGGTTCAGCCGGGCCAGGCACCCGGAGCGGATCCGCGGCTTGCCGTGGAAGAGGCGACAGAGCTGCTGCATGAGGATTACGCCTACGAATTCCAGATTGGGTGGAATTTGTGGGAGCTCGAGATGGGGGCCCGGGGAATTTCGCTGACCGAAAAAGAAAATGCGGGTCCTTCGAATCATTCGACCGAAGGAAGAAGTGCGGGCGAGGACGCCCGCACTACAGCCGGTCTGGAGACCGGCGGTACCGCGCGATGGGCGCTTGGTCCAAAGCTGGTGCGGGTGACTGGGTACGGGCCATTGTTCGATGAAGGCACTTATGAGCAGGATGGCCACATCCGGATCGATTTTGGCAGCGATGCGCCGTTCCTCGAAGAGGATGTCGACTTGAGTGAAGTCGGCGCGAAGCACATTGCAGAGAATGTGCGCCAACTGGTGGAGCTGACAGCGGGGGTTGAGAAGGCTTCCGGCGCAACGGCGCGCCTGCTATGGAGCGAGTTGGGCGAGAGCCTGGCAAAAAGGCTCGCCGCGCGCCTTCAGCGGTTCTCCAGTTAGCATGTGGCGATTCAGGTGTGGTGCTGTGTGGCTTTTTCTTGGGGAAAAAGCCACTTTACGGCTCAGGCTTCGACTTAAATGAACTGGAGAACCGCGGTAGGAATGGAAAACTAAGCGTGCGCTTCACGATCGAGCGAATCCGGACGCTGGTGCTGGTGGCGGGAGTGCTGTTGCTCGCCATGCTGGGCGTGTTCCTGGTGAGAGCGAGGTTGAAGAATGTCCTGAACCGGCACGATCTGCCGCGGAAGCTGGCCAAGGGCATTGTGCAGGAGGCCAATGGGTACACCGTCGTACACGCATTTGGCGCCCATTTACAGTACAGGATTCACGCATCGCGCGAGGTAGAGCTCAAGAGCGACTTCGTTGAGCTGCACGACGTGCAGATCGATCTTTTCGGCGCAGACGGAAGCGAAATTGATCGGATCTCCGGCGACACTTTCCAGTACGACCAGAAGTCAGGCAAGGCCATGGCGCAAGGGCCGGTGGAGATGCTGCTGACGCGGCCGTCGCCGAGCACCGAAGCGGCTATGGAGACGGCGGGCAAAACGAAGGGTCGTGTCATCGCCGAGGTTGGCGCATCAACCGGTCCGGCCGGACAGATTGACGTCAAGACAAGTGGGGTGACCTTCGACCGGAACTCGGGGCTCGTGACCACAACGCAGCGAGTGGATTTCTCGACGCAGCAAGGAAATGGGAGCGCGACGGGTGCGAGCTATGACTCGCAGAGCGGATATCTCACTCTGGACCAGACCGTTGAGCTGACCGTGCATCGCGGTGCGGATAACGTCCAGATTAACGCGCAGCACGCGGAGCTCGATCGCGGTGCGCAGACCTGCACGCTCATGAACGCCGATACGAAATACCGCCGTGGCCAGGTGGATGCGGCTGAGGCTAAGATCCTTTTTCGCGCAGATGGGTCGGCAGAGCGCCTGGACGCGAAAGGAGGAATTACAGTCGCAACCGCAAACGGCGGGCACCTCGCGGCGCCCGTGGCGTGGATGGATTTTGACGAGGACAGCGAGCCGCGCCATGGACATATGGAGGGTGGCGTGACAATGGACTCTGCGAATGGGGGACGCACGATTCATGGAACATCGCCGACGGCAGAGCTGAACTTCGGAGCAAAAGGCGAACTCAAGAGCGCACACCTGGAGCGCGGCGTAGAGATGAGGAGCGACGAGACCGATGAAGAGAGCGCGGGGCCGGGTGCGGGAAGTGGCCCGCTGCGCTTGAGCCGGGTGTGGCGCTCGCCTCTTGCCGACATTTACTTTCGAGTCGCAACGGGTGCGGGACGGGGAGAGGCAGAAAAGGGACAGTTGGAAGTGGAGTCGATGCGCGGCTCGGGTGGCGTGACCATCACGACCGAAAGCCGGCACGGCAATGCAGCATCAACGCCGACCACGATGACGGCCGATGAGGTGACGGGGCTCTTCGGAGCGGGTTCGGTGCTGCGCGCTGTAAACGGCGTGGGACATGCGAGGATCGACGAAACGACGGCGGCCGGGGCGCGGCAGACTGCGACAGGCGACCGTCTGGAAGCTGAATTTGCGGAAGACAGAGACCACGAGCCTCAGGGACCAAGGGAGCGAGGCGTCCCAGTCGGCAGCAAAGGAGCGAGGCAGCAAGGGAGCGAGGGCGCCGTAACCGGGAACGGGTCGGGGGCGACCGGGTTGCAGTCAGCGGAGCTGGATGGGAATGTAGTGTTGTTTGAGCAGCCCGCCGCCAAACCTGGAGCGCAGCCGCCGCCACCGCTGCGCGCGACGGCCGGAAAAGCAGTCTATGAGGGAAAGGGGGAGTGGCTGCATTTGACGATGAGTCCGCGCGTGAACGATGGCGCCCTGGAATTGACGTCGGATCGAGTTGAAATGTCGCGGCAGTCAGGAGATGCATGGGCGCGCGGCAACGTGAAGGCGACTTGGGCCAATGCGGGTGCGCAAAGCGGAATGAAAGCCGGCGATGCTGTGCAGGGCGGCATAGCGCTGGGCGGCAAGGGGCCGGCTCATGTCGTCGCAGCAGAGGCGCAACTGAACCAGCCGACAGGTGAGGCGACCTTTCGAGGACATGCGCGCCTGTGGCAGGAGACGAATTTCGTAAGCGGGCCCGTGATCGTGCTGGATCAGCACCTGCAGACACTGACGGCGCGAAGCAGCGATCCCGCGGAGCCGGTGCAGGTGGTGATGCTGAGCGCGAGCGCGCCAGGCGTGGACAAGGGTGCCGCGCGAAATCCGGGTGCGGGTAGAGATTCGAGCCGCTCATCTCCCGCCGCTTCTGTGATTCGTGTGCGCGGCGGAGATCTGCGCTATTCCGACGCGGAGCGCAGGGCAGTGATGCGCGGAGGGGCGCTAAGTGCGGTGATTGCTGAGACCGGCACGGCGACATCTTCATCCGATGCGGTGGAGCTGCTCTTGATGCCCGCGGCAAATCGAGATGGAAGCAGCGGCGCGCAGGCGCAAAGCGGCGGCGCCATGGCCCAGGTCGATCGCATGAAGGCGACGGGGCATGTAGTGCTGACGATCGAGGGCCGGCGCGGGACAGGAGAGCAACTCGTGTATACGGGCGCGACCGGTGAATATGTGCTGACAGGCAGCGCCGGCGCTCCGCCGAAGATGAGCGACCCCGAGCGCGGAACCGTGACGGGCGAGGCTTTGATTTTCGATAGCCGCGATGATAGGGTCAGAATCGAAGGCGGCGGCCGCGAGACGGAAACGGAGACGACCGCTCCGGAAGCGCACGGAAAATCGGCGCAACTACACTAGCGAGACGCATGCAGACATTGATTGCCGAGGGAATCGGTAAGAGCTACAAGCGGAGGCAGGTTGTGCGCGACGTCAACCTGCGGATCTCGCGCGGCGAAGTGGTGGGTTTGCTGGGGCCGAATGGGGCCGGCAAAACAACCAGCTTTTACATGATCGTTGGACTGGTTCAGCCCGAAACCGGGCGCGTGCTGGTAGACGAGACCGATATCACGCGGGTGCCGATGTACCTGCGAGCTCGCAACTTCGGCATCAGCTATCTTCCCCAGGAGCCCTCGGTTTTTCGCAAGCTGACCGCGGAGGAAAACATCCTGGCCGTGCTTGAAGCGCAGCCGCTGGGCAATCGGGAACGGCGCACGCGCGCGGAGAAGCTGATCAACCAGTTGAATCTGGGACACATCCGCAGCACGCGTGGGTATGCGCTTTCTGGCGGCGAGCGGCGCAGGGTTGAGATTGCGCGGGCGCTGTGCATTCAGCCGAGTTTCATTCTGCTCGACGAGCCGTTCAGCGGAATCGATCCCATTGCGGTGCTGGAGTTGCAAAAGATCATCTTCGACCTGAAGGCCAGCGGGATCGGCGTGCTGGTGACGGACCATAACGTCCGCGAAACACTGACCGTGACCGACCGTGCATACATTATTGCCGAGGGGCGGATCTTCCGCACCGGAACTCCGCACGAATTGGGCAACGACGTTGACGTGCGGCGGATCTACCTTGGCGAGGGGTTCACGCTGAACTAGAGTGCTGGACGCTCGACCTAACTGAGGCATATTCTGAGGGTTCCACGGCAGATAGAGGATGCCGTGGCATTGTTTTCTTCTAAGGATCCCGATATGGGCCACAATCCAATTCGGGACGATGACGCGAATTGGTGATTCGAACTCAGACAGTTTCTGGATTAAGCTTTATCACGCACGATTACACTCGCATTGAGCCAAAACGGGAAGAGACGTATTGATGCCGCTACTGCAGCCAAAACTGAGTTTGAAGGTCGCGCAACGTCAGGTGCTGACGCCGGGCCTGATGCAGATGGTGAGCGTTCTTGCGCTGAACAAGCTCGAGCTCAAGGAGATGATCGATGCGGAAATGGTGGAGAATCCGGTCCTGGAGGAAATTGACGAAACAGTTCCGATGCTGGATGAGGTTGCAGGGCGGGAGGAACGGCTGGAACGACCCGCGGAGGAAGCGGCCGCGCCACCCAAGAAAGACGTATTCGACGAGATCGACTTTGGCTCCTACTTCCAGGATTATCTTGACCCTGGCTATCGCACACAGCCGGAGTACGAAGACAGCGAGAAGCCCTCGTTTGAGAACTTTCTCTCCCAGCCTACGACTTTGTCCGATCACCTGGCGTGGCAGCTGGGAGCTCTGAGTGTCGAGCCAAAACTGCTTGAGGCTGCGGAGTTCGTGGTTGGCAACCTGGACGAAGATGGATACCTGGCGGCGAGCGTAGAGGAGCTCGCCGCTGCTTTTTGCGGGGTTCCGGCAGACGTGGCGGTAAGCAACGGCCACGCCGCGGAGCTGGCTGCTGCGCTCGATTTGATCCGGCACGGGCTCAGCCTGGTGCAGGATCTCGATCCGGCCGGAGTGGGAGCGCGCGACCTGCGCCAGTGCCTCGCGCTGCAGGTTGCGGCCCAGCAGCAGGAGTTTGACCATTTGTACGGAAACGGAACAGGGGAGATCGTCGAGGAGCAGGCTAACGACCCGCATGGAAGCTTCCGCGCCGAAGCCGAGGCCAAAATCGATGAGCGGCGGCGTGCCATGGAAGTGGCGGAGTTGATTGTGGAACGCCACTTGCCTTTGTTGCAGAAGCGCGACGTAAAAGACCTGGCGCGAGCGGCGCAGGTGACAGTGGAAGAAGCGCACGCGGCGGTGGAATTCATCCGCACCCTCGATCCGCGGCCCGGTCGAATGTACAACCGCGAGCAGACGCGGCTGATCGAGCCCGATGTGTACTTTGTAAAGCGCGGCGGCGAGTGGGTGGTGAGCATGAACGAGGAGGACCTGCCCAGCCTGCGTTTAAGCCAGCGCTACCGGCGCATGCTGGTTTCATCAGAGACCGACAAGGAAGTGAAGGAGTACGTGAAGGAGCGGTTCCGCTCGGCGCTGCAACTGATGCGCAACATCGCGCAGCGCAAAAGCACCATCTTGCGGACCTGCGAAGTGATCGTGCGGCGCCAGCAGGAGTTTTTCGATAGGGGCGTTGAGGGGCTTCGTCCCATGATGATCAAGGAAGTGGCCGAGGAGATCGGCGTTCACCCCTCCACGGTGAGCCGCGCGGTGGCCAACAAATATGCGCACACGCCTCAGGGAGTGCTGGAGCTGCGGTTCTTCTTCTCAGAAGGCGCGAACGGGCCCGAGGGCGCGGATACGCCGCTCTTGGTTTTGAAGCGCAAAGTGCGCAAGTTCATTGAGGACGAAGATGCGCGGCACCCGCTCACCGACGATCAGCTCGCGGCCATGTTGCAGTCGCAGGGGATCCAACTCACGCGCCGCACCGTGGCAAAATACCGCGAAGACATGAACATCCCGTCGACCCATCAGCGGCGCAAGAGGGTGTAGCCCGCAGCTCCCGGCAGCAACATTTTTCCTTCACAACGTCACGCTGTTGTTCATCAGCGTGATCTCCGGAACATTCCCGCCACATTCAACGGTGACGGTCGCGCCTTTCAGGTCCGCGCCGGAAGGAACGGCGAGGTTGACCTGCGCCGTTTTCGGCATCATGTCGAGAGGAGCCCTCAGCGCCGGCACTTCGGCTGTCGAGAGGGTCTTGCCCGTTTTGTCGCGCAGGACGACCTTGGAGTCTGGGGCGTCGACCGCGCCGACGCTGTGCACGGTTACGGTCATCTTCGATCCGTCGACCTTCACATCTTCAGGATCGATGCCGAGATCGGGACGCGACCAATACGGCGTGCCCTTGGCTTTAAGCGTGAGCTCGATGACCGTTGTCGTCCGAGGCGCGAAGGTGATAGCGATGGACTTGCTACGCTCAAATCCGACGGCGCTCCGCGCTTCCAGGTTTTGGATGGGAGCATCAGGAGCGGGGGGCTGATTGCCGATTCCGGCTTGTGTGTCCTGTGTGATCGTCCAGTCGCCGGGATCGACTTCCCAGCCCGTCATCTGCGCGGTGACTGGAACGCGATCGAGGTTGTAGGCGATGATCTTGATGTGATCGGGCGTGGCCTCGGGAACGAGAATGGCCACACTTTGATCTTCGGCCGGCGCGTCAAATCGCCAACTAACAGCATTGCCTGGATAGCAATAGTTGCGCATGAGCGCGACGCCGCCGAGGCGAGAGCGCTGCAGCTCGCCGTTGTTGAAGTAGATGCGATCGATCCAGAGACTTCCCTCTGTGTTGATGAACTCGCGCTCTTTAGCCGTTTGAATCTGCGAGGCGTAGACCTTTTCGAGATACGTGGTGTCGCCGGTGGCCTGCCAGGCGAGCTGCCACAGAGTTTCGGTGGGTTGAGCAATCCCCGACGGCCCGCTCACTTTGGCGGCTGCGGCGATGATGGGATTGGTCTGAGACTTGCGCAGATCGAGCATGTCAAGGGCGTCGGCGTTCACCAGTTGCATCGATTCCATGGGCGAGTCGACGAAGGGCTGCACGTATTTGGGATCGCCGGTCCAGCGATAAGCGGCCCAGAGGATGAACCACGCGCGCATGCCGGTCGGCTTGTCTTCGTCGGTCTTGAAGTTGACTTCAAGGTGAAGCGCAGGCTTGCCATCGGGGCCTGGCTTGTAATGAGCGAGGATTCCGTCGGCGAGCTCAATCATCATCTTGCGCGTCTCTGGCATGCCATTGAAGAGCACGAGCGAAAGCGCGGGTTGAAAATCCATATACGAATTTTCTTTTGACCATCCCCAAACGCCGCCAGTGGCCATTTTTGCGCCGTTGAAGTAGTTGGAGCGCACATGGCGATGGCCGGCATCGTTGACGCCGGTGAGCCACTCAAGCCGCTTGGCGGTGACCATGGCGCGCTCGATCTGCTTCGGACTGCCGAAATCGACGAGCATGTTTTCGCCCAGAACATTGAGGCCGTCTTCGTAGCTGTGCAGCTCGTCGGTCTGGATGGTGGCGAGCCCGTCCGTGAACATGTGCTGCGCGTACATGGCGTTCAGCTCGCGCCCGAGAGAGGCCTTGATCTTGTCGGGCGTGGAGCCCATGAGGGCGAGGCCGGGGAACCACTCGCTGAAGTCCGAATCGTCGGAGAGGCCGCCGCCGAACTCGCCATTCGAAATCTGGCGATTGTCGATGTACCAGTTGATGAGCCGCTTGAGGTAGCCGAGATCTTCAACCTGCAGGAACGCCCATTGCGGGACGCCGGGCGGCGCCTGCGGCACGATGAAAGGCGGGTGCGGCTGCTCGTGGTTCATCTCGTGCCAGTAGTCGCGAGCCAGTTCGTTCTCGGGATCCACTCGCAGAAGGTCGCTGATGTCACCATCGAAGCGATTGAAGAGATTGAGGCGGCGCGAGCTAACAGATTCTTCTACCAGGTTCGAGAACTCGTCGCGCACTTGAGTAAGGCGGTCGGCGATGTGCTCGGGGAGCGCGTCCTTGTAGGGCTTGAAGATGAGGCGGATTTCGGCGCCTTCGAGGGTGTTCGTAGAAAAATCGGAACTTTGCGCGGCGATGGTGAGGTAGAGACTGCGGCCGTCGGGCAGGATGCGGTCGCGCGTGTCGAGCCAAAGGGTATGCGGCGTATCGGGCTTGACGGCGAACGTGAAGGTGAGCATGTCGCGCATGGGCCACAGCGGATCTTTGATCTGGATGTTGAGAGGAATGACGCCGTCCGTGTTGGGCTGGAGGCTCAACGGAGGCATATCGACTGCGATTCCGTCGAGTCCGGCGTCGATGTTCTCCCATCCATAGGAGTAGCCGTGACTGTCGGCGACGAACTGCGAGCGGAAATCGGCCGGAACGAGGATATGGACGATGGGCAAGCCCCCTTGAACGTCTTTCCGGTGCGTGCCGGGAGCGCCGGCGGGCAACGCCATCATCGTCATGCGCTCATCAGACGGGAAGCGGCCAGCGATGTAATCGACGAGCGGTTTGGTTGAGGGATTGTCGGCGGGATCGATCGTGCTTGTGAGCTTGTACCGGAGCATGGCCACGCCGGTGGGCTCCGCGCCGGGATGCACATAGTAGGCGGAGACTTCGCCGATGGGCTGCTCCTGTTCAACGTTAACGAATCGGATTTTCTGGCCGGTGATTGGCGAATCGAATTGATGGTAAGTAATTTCCTGGCCTTTGGGACGAACAAAGAGAGTGGATTCCGAGTCGGAGGCTTTTTCTTTGTCGTGTGCGAGAAGACTCCAGGTGCCCCAGGCGCCACCCGCGATCTCAAGATGATTCCACGGCTCGTCAGGCATATCGAAGGTGATGGTCTTTCCAGAAAGCGAGTAGCAATCCCAATCGGGCAATTCGAAATAATCGTCGCGCCCGATGAGGCGCGAACGGTTGAAGACTCCCGGCCAGGTAGTTTCGCGAATCCCGTCGGTGGCGCGCCACCACCAGCGATTCAGATCGAAGACATCGTGAATCTCAACCTTGCGAACGGTGGTGTATTCCTCGTTCAGCAGCACGGGATCGTCGCCGGGACGATTCCAGCCGTACTTCAGATCCCACTCCTGCTGCCAGTTCGTGGCGTGACCCGAGCCGGAATCGAAACGGCCCTCGGCTGGAAGGATGGGCGCCGCAACCTCGCCGGGCGAAGCACCGACAGCAACGGTGCGAACAAGAGGCGGAATGTCTTGCGGAATTTGGTTTTTGGTGAGGCCGGCGACGTTGTCATCGGAGAGCATGCGGTCGTAAATACGGAGCTCGTCGAGGTCGCCGCCGCGATCGTAGCTATAAGAGCTTTCAACGCCGGTGGGACCGATGACGCGCGAGTGAGGGCCGAACTGGTCGAGAGCCGTGTCAAAGAGGCCTGTGGCCTCCTGCGTGGCCATGAGTTTGCCATCGATGTAAAAGCGGATCCCGGCGGTTTCATCCCACGCGAGGGCAAGGTGAAGCCACTGGTCGGGTTTGGGGATTTCCGGGAGCTTGACTGAGACGCGCGTCCGGCCGAGATTCACGTCGGTTACGAAAGCATCAAATCCGTGGCCGTTCCAATCGATGCGCAGCCAGACGATATCCCAGCTGGAGTGATCGGCGAAACCGACGCGGAAGACGGGAAACTCGGTCTCGTCGAGTGGATCGTGCGAACGCCAAAAGAATGAGAGCGTGCCGCGTTGCGCGTTGATGTTGCCAGGCGCCCAGTAAGAGAGCAATTGATTGTTGCCGCACTGGATGTAGGAGCCGCTGACACCGTCGGGAAGAATCTTGACGTCGCGCTGGTAGTTGGGAATGGGGTTGCCGCCGGCAGCATAATCGGCGTTCAAGCCATGATCACCTGAGAGATAAAAAAGCAGCCCTGGCTCGGACGCATGAGGATTCTGAGGGAGGATCGAAGTGTTGGTAGGCGGCGCGTATTCGAGCGGAACCTGAGAGTCTGCGGAAGCGGCCAGGGCGAGCGAGGCAAGGACGCAAAACGACAGGGCGTAGCGACTCATCGACAGACCTCCGGCTGAGGGCAGCGGCCTGAACTTTATTGGCGGTGCAAACTGGTCAGACCACTCACACGGAATTGTGAGGGCTGGGGCGGTGATTTGGCAACTGGGATACCGGAAATGGTTTCAGGAACAAAGGCTCAACGCTGAGGGCTGAAAGCTGCCCCTACATCGCTTCCGGGCTTTCGATGCCGAGCAGGGCGAGCGAGTCGACGAGCCCGCGGAGTGTGATGGCGGCCGTGGCGAGCAGAAACGTCTTCCGCGCGGGGTCCTCTTCCGTGAGGATGTGATGGCGATGGTAAAAGTTGGCAAACTCCTGCCCGAGCTGAAACGCATGCTTGGCAAGGTAGGCGGGCTCCGACGTAGCGATACATTGCTCCAAAACTTGTGAAAAACGCCCGGCGCGCAGCCACAGGGCCCAGATGTCTTCGTTCTCGTCACCGGAGAGGAAGCGGCCTAACTCCGCCAGCTCCGCAAACTCCGATAACACCGCTTCCGGCTTGTTGTTTCCCTTGCGGAAGATATTGCGGATCCGGACGACGGCGTACTGGATGTAGGGCCCGGTCTCGCCTTCAAAGCTGAGCGCATCTTTGAAGTCGAAAGCGATCACAGAATTCCGCGTGACCTTCAGCATGAAGTAGCGCAGAGCGCCGATGGCGATCTGCTCGGCGATCTTCTGGCGCACGGCTCCATCGGGAGATGTCTGGCGCGCGTCGACCTCAGCACGCGTCGCGGCGATGAGCTTGTCGATCAGGTCGTCGGCCTTGACCCCAAATCCCTTGCGGCCGCTGACTTCGATATAGGACCTTTTCTGATCTTCTTCCGAAATGTCGTAGCCGAGCTCGACCGCGCATCGCGGCGTGAGTGCGACCATCTCGTAGCTGAAGTGGGTGTAGTGATCGGCCTGATCGGTGTAGCCCATGCCACGAAGGGCCTGGATCACATTTGCCTGCGGGTCTGATTGCCGGGCGTCGATCACGTTGTAGATTGCGGTTGCGCCCCCAAAGTGGGGATGGTTCTGCTCGCCCGATTCAGCGGAGATCCAGCACTCGTGGTCGGGATAGGTGAAGAAGCGCTTGTAGCCGAAGTCCTTGCCGAGCAAGCCAAACTTCCAAAGGTGATAGGCAATGTCCTTGCCGACGTACGTGACGGTTCCGTTAGAGCGGACGATGACTTTCGCGTCCTCCTCCGGAGGGGCTTGGTTTTGGAGTGATTCCACGGGTGAACTGCCGCGGCTCATCACCCAGCAGCCCTTGTTCTTGCCCTCGTTTTCGAAGTAAAGCACTCCGGACTTCTTGAGCTTCTCGAAGGCCGCTTCCCAGAATTTCAGATGAAGAATCTCGCTCTCGCGCGGAAGGAAGTCGTACTCGATGCCAAGACGCAGCATGGTTTCAAGATGGCGGCGCAGGACGGCGGTGGAGATGAGGTCGGCGATTTCGGCGGTGGCGTTGCTCCCTTGCTCAATGAGGTGCAGTGTGTCGAGCCGCAATTGCTTGCGCGCGGCCTTTTCCTCGTCGCTTCCTTCCCCGTACCAAAGCGATGTTCTGGCGTAGAGGTCCCAGCAGTAGTAGTCAATGAGCTGGCCGTTGCTCGCAAGCTCGGCGAGAAGCGCGCGAACTTCTGCAGGCGATTTCTTTTCGAGATGCAGAAAGCCAACTACGACGTCGGCAACCTGCACGCCTGTGTTGTCAATGTAGTTTTGCACGTCGACTTTGTAGCCGGCGGCGCGCAGCAGGCGGACGAACGTGTCGCCTAGGATCGCGTTGCGCAGGTGGCCAATGTGCGCGGCTTTGTTGGGATTGATCGAGGTGTGCTCGACGAGCACGTGGCCAAGCGGGGCGGCCCGCAGTTTCTCCAGGAAAGCTGTAAGCTCTCCTGCAATATCCCGCGCAACGGCGGCACGATCTAAATGCGCGTTGATGTAGGGGCCTTCGGCTTCGATGCTAGCGAAGCCCGGGACCGGCCCGAGGGCGACGACGATCTCCTGTGCGATGATCTTCGGCGCCTTGCGCAGTT
>CAZHOO010000071.1:0-17534 GCA_964533905.1 uncultured Occallatibacter sp.
GATCGTCTTCCAGAATCCGCTCGCCCGGCCGCGCATGATTCAGCGCGAACATCGCGGTCTTCGTTTCTTTGCCCTTGATATTGTCGAGCACGAGCCGCGCCACCACTGCCGGTAGCAATCCTTCGCGCATCTTTTTCTTGCTGTCCTTCGCCGGGTCGGGAATCGATCCAAACGGCGAATACAACGTAAACGTCAATCCATCCGCTTTCCACTCATCGGTCGCCCATCCATACGAACGCGCAATCTCACTGTCCTTGAACGGCTCCGCGTCGGGCTTCACGTTCTGTTCTGACGGCCCCGCCTGCTCCACCAGAAAGGCATCTGCTGCGCGGTTCACCGCTCCCACATAAAACGGCAGGCACTTCAGGGTCGACTCCGAATAGCGATCCCCCTCCTTGAACCCGGCAAAGACCTCCTGGTCCCCCGGTTGCCCAATCTGCAAGCCAATCCCCCCGCGGGTCCCGTAGTTGCCGCAGGTAAAGCTCATGAAAGCGCCCATGGGCGAGTGTTGTGCGTTAAAGCTCAAGTGGGTTGCGAGCGGTGCGCGTTTCGTCACGTTCTTTCCTCGGGTAAAGCGATTTTCATACCAACCCCAAATACTATCCCATCCCCGCAATTCCTCGCTCTCTTCCCGTTAGGCGGCGTTTTGGCCGAAAGCCGATAGCCGACCCCTGACCCCTCATCTCTGAACCCTGCTTTTCAGGAACCTCTCAGCACCGCGATTCGTATTCAATCGCATGGCCAACGCCGCGATCTTGGCAGAATCCTCCCGTACCGCCGCAACCAGCCGCGTCACGTGGATCGGTCTTTGCGTATCTCTGTTCTCGCTCATTGCTGTCTCGCGATTCTTCCACGCTCTCGCGCCCCATCCCGGCGTCGCGCTCAGCCTCGCCCGCGAAGCCGCAATGTTCGCTTGTGCGGGCCTCGTCCTCTGGATTGTCCGCCGCCGCGAGCGCCTGCCTCTCGCCTCCATCGGCATCGGAACGTCGCCGCTCTGGAAGTCCCTCGCCTGGGGAGTCGTCATGGCGGCCACCTGCGTCATCCCCGCCGCGCTCATCGCAAAATACGCCGGCTACGGCCACAGCGCGGCTTCTCACAACTTCAACAACCTACCCGTCTGGCTCATCTTTCTCGTCGTCGTCCGTGCCGGAGTAGTCGAAGAATTCTTCTATCGCGCCTATTCCATCGATCGCCTTCAGCGTCTCGGCCTCGGTCGCATCGCCTCGTCCCTCATCCCGCTCGCCATCTTCGTCGCGGCCCACGCGTCTGGCGGCCTCGTCAACGTCCTCATGGCCTTTGTCCTCGGCGCAATCTTTACCGCCTTCTATCTCTGGCGGCGCGACCTCGTCTCCAACGTCGTCGGCCACTTCCTCATCGACTTCGTCGCCAATGTCATCCCGGCCATGCTCGGCTGACGCACTCGCTTCGCTTGCCGAATTCCTCGACCTACTTCTTTTCGACCTCGACTCGCCGGTTTTGCGAACGCCCCAGCGAGGTGTCGTTCGTGGCCACTGGGTGGCTCGACCCAAATCCCTGAGTCGTCAAACGGCTCGCGCTCACGCCCGCGTTTACAAGGTAGGCTTTCACTGAATTGGCGCGGCTGAGAGAGAGCGTCACGTTGTGAGCTTCGGTTCCGGTATTGTCGGTGTTTCCTTCGATCGAAAAACTCCACGCGGGTTGGTCCTTGGCAGCGGCCACCAGCGCATCCAGCGTCGGTTTCGAGTCATCCTTGAGGTGGTCGGAATCCGTGTCAAACAGAATCCCGTAGAGCTGGGCACTGCCGTTGCTCTTCAGTTCCGCCTCCACCGCATTCCCTGACCCCGGCTTCCAATAAGGGCACGAGCCAACATCAGTCGATATTCGCTTGCCGTTCCATTTTCCTCCCATGCCGTTCGTGTCCCCTTTGTTCCACCAGAAACCTGTAAACGACTGGCCGTCGTCGGCGAAGACCAGCATGGCGGGGCCTCCGTGACGGGATGCGTCCGAATCGCCTTCGCTCCACGTGAAATCGAGCACTCTGCCGTCAAATCCGCCGTTCTCGATCAGTCCATCTGCATGCTCATAACAGCCGTTCACTGTCTCGCCCGTTTGCTGCATGTGGAAGTCTCCGTAATCCGACGTAAACGTTCCGGAGTTGTCCCCCAGTACCGGTTGCGCCAGCAGTTTTCCGTAAGCGTAGACATCCATGATCTCCATGTACTGGCTATCGCCCCAGTTGTTCAGTACCGTCAGCCGGAGGTATCGCCCCGTTGCTGGCGCCTTCAGCGCGAACTTCTGGTGATCCATCACCGGCGCCAGAGACGGGCTGGCAATGAGTGTGTACGCCCCGTCCTTCGTGTCCGCAATCTCTACTTTCAGGTCCTTGGCCCCACGGCCCCGGTTTTCCACTTGGGCTGTATCGAAGCCCACGCTTGTGATCTGGCTCTTGGCAGCCAGCTCAAAAACAAACACCTTGGGCGTCAGGTCGCCTGAAACGGTGGCCCAACCCGTATTGGGCAACTCGTCGAGCAGTCCATCGGGCGACCAGTTGCCGCTTGAGGAGTAGGACGGCGGCGCCTCCACCACCAGCGCGCCGGCGCCCCACGCCAGCAGGTTGACCGAAGTCGCCGCGCTTTGTGTCGCCTTGCTTTGCGCACGGGCCGGGGATGTTGGTTGAAGCAGCAGCATCGCGCAAGCGAATGCCATGCACGCGGACGTTAAGGACAATTTCATGAAATCCCCCTGAGCAGGCGAGTCTATTTCCCTCAACTTGACGGGTCAAGCTTATTGCGCGCTTCTTTGATGAATAATCTGCCTCGCTCTAAACACATAGGCGCCCCCTCGCGGCGCACGCCTGGCGATCCGTCCTCAATGAAGCCGAGCGCCAGGATAGCCTCTCGGTGCATACCACGAGTTGGGCGCTCCAAGGCATCCCAATACAAATAAGTCGCTGAGCGGTTAGCCTGAAACCGCTTCACCACCTCGATCTATGCCGAAGTCCGCCCCCAACCCGGCGAAAAAAACTTCTGAAACGAGAACTCTGCGGTCGAGGATCGTCTTTCTCTGTGCGCTGGCGTGTCTTTTAATTGTTGTGGTTATCGCGTTCTTGGCGGAGGCGCAATGGCCCTATCGGTACCGCATCATCAAACCCATGCTCCAGCAGGTGCTCGGCGGCCAGGTCACCATTGCGCACTATCACCGCACGTACTTTCCCCATCCCGGCTTTATGGCTACCGGAATCACATTGGATCGCAACCCCACTCCGGGGGCTCCTCCATTGGGAACCCTCGGCAGCGTAGTCGTGCAAGGCACCTGGCTCGATTTGCTGATGTTCCGCGAACGGGTGCGCCTGGTCGATCTCACGGGATTGCATATCGTCATTCCACCGCCGGGAACCGAAGCCAGTAAAAGGGAGTTTCCGCCCGGGAGCAGTTCCAGTTTCAGCGGTCCTGAAACTCTCATCGATCAACTCCAGATTCACGATTCCACGCTGGATGTCATTCGCGCCGAAGGCGGTACGTATTCCTTTCCCATCCGGATGCTTACCATTGGCAGTTTGCAAAAAGGCCGGGTGCTTTCTTATTCAGTCGACATGATGAATGCTCGGCCCAGAGGCCGCATATTCTCAGTAGGTAGTTTCGGGCCTTTGAATCCCGGGAATCTCGGCGCGACTGCCCTCTCAGGTCATTTCACATTCGGAGATGTGGTCCTGCATGATATTGGCGACATCGGCGGGACATTGTCCTCACAGGGGGATTTTCAAGGCACTCTGGCGCGGTTTCAGGCGCAGGCATCAACATTTACGCCTGATTTCACCGTCGATGGCGGCAAGCCCACACCGGTCATGACCTCCGCGCATTGCACGATCAGTGCCCTCAGCGGCGATGTCGTTCTCGATGCAATCGACGCGAAGTTTGAATCGACAGCCATCCACTTTCAGGGAGGTGTTACCGGCTCTCCCAAGGCCATCGATGTGGACATCAACGTCAGCGCAGGTCGCGCGCAGGATATCCTCCGCCCGTTTCTTCACGTCGATTCTCCGATCGCAGGCACCGTCTGGGTGCGAAGCCATGCTCATGTCGATCCCGCGGGTCACGGCGTGCCCTTCCTTGATCGTCTCCACGTCGTCGGTTCATTTCAGGCGCCCGCGGAGCGCCTAACAAACCGCAAAACCGAAAAAGAGCTTTCGGCTTTCAGCGAGCGTGCACAAAAACCACAGCCCGCGAAAAGTGATCCTTTGGCGGCCACCCCGCCAGGCTCGGCAGACCAGGACAACGTCGCCGACGTTATCTCCTCTCTGACGGGCAAAGCCACGATTGAAAAAGGGATCGTCGCAAGCCAAGGTCTCGAATTCCAGATTCCCGGCGCGTCGATGGACCTTCATGGCTCAATGAGTCTTCATGGAGGGTCGGTGCACCTGGTCGGGAACCTGCGCATGCAGTCCGACGTGTCTCATGCCGCCACCGGATTCAAATCCATCCTGCTCAAGCCGTTGATCCCCTTCTTCAAAAAGCGGAAGGCCGGTGGTGTCGTCCCTATTTTGATTTCAGGGAAACCTGGCAGCTACAAAGTGAGCGAGAACGTCCTGAACAGCAAGTAGCGAGCGAACGCGCGCGCCGAATCACAGCGCACACAGTCACTTTCAAAATCGTGCGACCCATCGACGCAGCCGGCATCTGATCCTCAGAGGAAAACGAAAATGTTTCTGATCACGGGTATTACTGGCAAGGTAGGCGGAGCAGCGGCAAGGCACCTTCTCAACAAAGGGAAGCAGGTCCGGGCGCTCGTGCGTGACTTGGCAAAGGCTGCCGCCTGGAGCGCCAAGGGCGTCGAACTGGTGCAGGGCGACTGGACCGATTCCGCGGCGATGACACAGGCGCTCAATGGAGTTGAGGGCGCGTACCTGATGATGCCGCCCGCCCAGACGCCTTCGCGCGACTTTCGCGAGGCCAAGGCCGTCATTGCCAGTTACAAAGAAGCTCTGGCCAAGTCTGCGCCGCCCAAGCTCGTCGTGCTGTCGTCCATGGGCTCGGAGAAATCTTCCGGCCTGGGGCTTATCACTTCAACTCATCTGCTTGAGCAAGCTCTCGGCAGCGAGCCCTTCCCCGTGGCGTTCGTGCGGGCCGGGTCATTCTTTGAAAACTACCTGTTCGGCCTTCAGGCGGCGCAAGGCGGCACTCTGCCCATCTTTTACGCGCCAACGGATCGCAAGCTGCCCATGATTGCAACCGAGGACATCGGCGCCGAGATTGCGAGCCTGCTCACGACCGAGTGGGCCGGAAAGCGCATCATCGAGCTCGGCTCCATGGTGAGCGCCGATGATCTTGCAGCCGCGCTGGGCCAGGCGCTCGGCCGCGACGTGAAAGCGCAGGCCATCCCGCGCCAGGCTTGGGCCGGCGCGCTCGAGCAAATGGGATATCCAGCGGGGGGCACGTGGGCGTTTGAAGAGATGGTCGACGGCGTGAACTCTGGTTGGATCGGTCTCGGCGTCGATGGCACCGAACGCATCGAAGGCACCACCAGCGCCAGAGATTTTTTCGCCGCCGCCAGTCAAGCCAAGTAGTCCGTCGTCGTCCTTTGCGCCGTCAACCGCACAAACATTGATGCCCCATCCTGGGCGTCCGCCACGGCGGATTCTTGCGCCCTGGGTGGGATGGCACGAACCGCCGACTCACAGGCCTTGTATCAGGGTCCGACCGTAGCCGAGCCGAAGAAGCCGCAGGAATGAATCCCGGCTTTAGTCCTGCGGCTCGATATCTTGGCCGAATCACCGGCAATCCAGGAGTTGAAGTTATGGGACATCCAATGACCTAAAATGGCCCCACGGCTTTTCTTCCAAGTGAAAAGCTGGGGGGTGCACCCTGGACCGGTCAGCGATCTTCATGGCGGTGCGGATTGCGGCGGTGATGGGTGTTGCCATCTACGCTGGGACGCAGGTGAAGAAACCGTCGCGGTTTGTGGGGCGCTTATTTGCTTGGTTGATGAATGGCAGCCACGCGACACTTACAGACTGGGCATTGGCCCACCTCGAATTGAGCAAGGACGCGAGAGTGCTTGATGTGGGATGCGGCGGTGGGCGGACGATTGAGAAGTTGGCGGGAATCGTGGCGACGGTTTACGGCATCGATTATGCCGCGGGAAGCGTTGCTGCATCCCGTGCGCACAACAGGCGGCTAATCGCGGAAGGCAAAGTTTTCATTGAAGTGGCTGCTGTGTCGCGGCTACCGTTAGCCGACAATTTCTTTGATCTGGTGACAGCGGTGGAGACGCAGTATTACTGGCCGGACACTACGAGCGACATGCGGGAGATTCTTCGTGTTCTGAAGCCTGGCGGCCGCCTCATGGTTGTAGCGGAGTCGTACCGGGGCGGACGACACGATTGGTTTTTGGGTCCAATGATGCGGCTGCTCGGGTCCCAGCGACTCAGCGTCGACGATCATCGAGCCCTTTTCCATGCGGCAGGCTACACAGAGATAGAGATATTTGAAGAGCGCAACAAAGGCTGGCTTTGCGCCATCGGGCAGAGACCATGGATTTAGATAGCGAATCGCAAAATGAAGTTGTGGGCCTATCACCGGCATCGGAAATTACTCGCGTTTTGGTAGAACACCATTGGCAAGGGCCTCCGTAATCTTCGGCGCCAACGCTGCCCTTGCCCCCGCCCCCGCCAACCCCGCTCCTTTGACCGTCAACCCGTCGCTCCATCCAATCGGACTTCAACACCCTCATTCCAAACGAAATATAAATTTCCCCAAGTTTGCCGGTTATTTCTCCCGTTTCGCTCCACTTGTTCTTAGTTGGGTGAATCTCCTTCAAACAATGGGGCGACCCGTTCCGAGGAGTTCCGGCTTCGGGGTCCCCGGCGACAGGTCCTCGTCGCTGGGGTCAACGAAGGGGATTACAGCTGGACCCGAAACCGCCCTACGCTTTGCACCCTTTTTGTTCTTTGAGCGGCACTCCTGTTTTGACTTTCCGTTCCTCTTTGGTGCGGGCCATCCTTTTTTCTCAGAGAGATTCGTCTCCAACCTATCTTCCGGAAAAGTCTTTCTCTGTAAGACGCACCAAAAACAGTGCAAGAATCGGGCGAAAGGGAGCCAAAGTCTCCAAAAACAGCCGTAACTCCTTTGCTGTCTCGATTCTGCAGATAAGCCCCTTTGGAATGAAGACCCTGGAGCGCGATCCATGCGCCAACCTGATGAAGATAAGGAACTTGCTTCCAGAGGTAGGGGTGAGTGAGCGGAGAGGGGCCCCCCTGAATGTGACCAGTCTCACAATGCGGAGCTGACCGCGTCACCGGCGCAGCGCCGAAGATCTTCGCCGCTTGCTGCCTGCTGCAAGCGACCGGCCGCCGCTTTTTCCCGTCTTACGCCGTCTTACAGCGCGTAAGACGTGCCTTACACGCCCGACGACCCCCATTGGGCGTCTCACACACCCATTTTCGACACTTCCCGCCCCGCAACCTAAAATGTCCTTTGGGACTCGAGGTGGAAAGTGAAGATCGGAAAGAAAGAAAGCGGCCAGAATAGCTCCCGGACGGGCCGGACCGGAAAAGCCAGCCTGACCGCCCACTCCGGCCGCAAGCCCGCCGCCCGGCGCAGCACCGCGAGCGCGATCTTTTCTTCTCCCGAAGCCAAAGCCATCAAAAATGAAATCTGCGCCGCCGGCCGCAAACTTTGGATGCGCCAGTACGTCGACGGCAACGGCGGTAACATCTCTTTTCGCCTCGGCCCCAACGCCGTCCTCTGCACGCCCACGCTGGTCAGTAAATTCGACCTCACGCCCCAGGACATTTGCCTCGTCGATCTCGACGGAAATCAGCTCGCCGGCAGCAAGCGCCGCTCGAGCGAGCTGCTTCTGCATCTCGAAATCTACAAAGCGGTGCCCGGAGCGAAAGCCGTTGTCCATTGCCATCCGCCACACGCTACGGCCTACGCCATCACCGGATGCCTTCCCCCGAATCTCATCATTCCCGAGTTCGAGGTGATCGTGGGCAATGTCGCTGTTGCGCCCTACGAAACGCCGGGTACCAAGGCCTTTGCCGAAACCGTTCTTCCCTATGTGAAGACGCACAACACCATGCTCCTTGCCAATCACGGCATCGTCTGCTGGGCCGATACCGTTACGCGCGCCGAGTGGTGCGCCGAAGTCCTAGACACCTATTGCTGGACGTTGATGTTGGCCGCGCAGCTGGGCGCTCCAATCCTGCGCATCTCCGAGGAGCGCGGCGCCGACCTGCGCGCGCTGAGAAAGAAGCTCGGCCTGCCCGAATTCCCGCTCGATATGCCCCCATTGAGCGACGCGAATCTTGAAGCGCAAAGCTCCATCGCGCTCCAGCCCGCCTCGCGCAGCATAGGCAATGGAACTGCGGCCGCCGCCGATCGCGTCGACGGTTCCGATAGCGCCGGCGGCCCCAATAGCGCCAGCGGCATTGATATTGACGCGCTGGTCCGCTCTGTAACCGAGTCGGTGATGGCGGCGATCGCTGAAAAATACACCCTTGCTCCGCGCAAATGAAACCTCCGCATATTCACCGTTCAGCGGCCGAAGGATCTCTGATGCAAATCGATGCGCGCGACGTACTCCTCGTCATCGACGTCCAAAACGACTTTTGTCCCGGCGGCGCGCTCGCCGTTCCTCGCGGAGACGAAGTCATCGCACCCATCCACCGCATCGCGCCGCGCTTCGAACACATTGTTCTGACCCAGGACTGGCATCCGGCCGATCACACTTCCTTCGCCACATCGCATCCCGGGAAAAAGCCTTACGATTCCATCGAGCTTGCCTACGGGGAGCAAACACTCTGGCCACCGCACTGCGTTCAGGGCACAAGCGGTGCGGAGTTCCATCCCGCGCTCGCCCTCGCGCGTGCCGAACTGATCCTGCGCAAAGGCTTCCGCCCTCACATCGATTCCTATTCCGCTTTCTTTGAGAACGACCGCTCGACTTCAACCGGTCTTGCCGACTATCTCCGCGATCGCAATTTGAATCGCGTCTTCCTCGCAGGCCTTGCCTATGACTATTGCGTTGGCTATTCCGCCCTCGATGCGCGCCGCCTCGGCCTCACCGCTTATGTCTTGCGCGACGCATGCCGCGCTATCGATCTTAATGGTTCCGTCGATGCCATCGACGCCGAGTTCGCCAAAGCCGGTGTCGCCGTCATCGATTCGGCTGAACTTTCCGCATGAACCTGCGCGCCCTACAATCGCTTCAGGCCGATCGGTCCTCCAGAACCGCACGTATGTCCCGCAACTTCTACATTCTTGCCGCCACGCTTGGGTTCTTTGCCCTCATCTCCGGGGCCATGACGCTGGTGCCTTCGAGCTTCCAGCCGGGCCTGCCCGCCAACGGTTCGCTCTGGCGCACCATGGCTCTGTTGCTCTTGCTCGCGGGCCTCGCTTCGGCCCTCGTCGGCGTTCTCAGCAATCTCTTTGAGCAGGTTGACCGCCGCAGCGAAGAAGCCCGCCGCGCAGCGCGAAGCAAGCGCCGCGGCAATCGCAATCTCTAGCCAAGCCAATCAAATTAGAATGAGGAAGTGCGGGCCGCGTGCCCGCGCAGGATCGAGCAGATACAAATGTACGAAGTTACCGTCGAGGCGGATTTCTCCTCCGGCCATTATCTCCGCAACTACAAAGGTAAGTGCGAGAACCCGCACGGCCATAACTACAAGGTCCGCGTCACGCTGGCAGGCGCCGCGCTCGACGAAGCTGGTCTGCTCCTTGACTTCAAGCTCCTGAAGCACGTGTTGCGTCCAATCGTCGACCGTATCGATCACCAGATGCTGAACGACCTCGAGCCCTTCACGACACTCAATCCGTCGGCCGAGAACATCGCCAAATACTTCTACGACGAGACCAATAGCCAGCTGGCCGGAATGACCGCGGGCCGCGTGCGCGTGAAAGACTGCACCATCTGGGAGACCGACACCACCACCGCCACTTATTACGAATAGCTGCGAGGGTCACTAAGGCCGGGAAGGCCGGCGGGGTCGCGCATGTGCTTCTTGGCTATCTCTTCAATCTCCGGCTCCGTGAGCGCGGAAAGATCCGCAGTCTCAACCGCGATCACCCGTGGAAAAATCTCCCGGTGGTGAGTCTTCAGGTACTCGTTTAGGAAGACTGCAGCGTTGCTCGTTCCGGTTGCATGGCCAATCAGGATGATTGCCTCGGCGTGAACAAGATCCCTCACGATCTCCTCATAGAACGAGGTTTCCTCGGGTACGCGCTCGCCCTCGTAATGCGCTTCTTTGCGGTGGATCAAGTGACGATGGAACCCAAAAGGATCGCGGGGCTCGGCGTTGACTTCATCTGCCGGCACGCTCTTGCCCAGGTCGTGATAGATGCGCGCTTTGCGATGGTCGATGACGACAACCATTCGCCCCTGCGGGAAGGCTCCGGCCGGTTTCCCTTGCACGCCTGCTTCTCTCAGAAACCTGCGCAGCCGCGAAATCTCCTCCACATCAAGATTGTGGCCGTCGCGCCGTTTGAAGAGGCCTTTCTGCGAACCGACTTCGAAGAGAAACTCGTCATTTCCGTGCGGCTCCACTTTACCGATTTGCGCGACCAGGTCGACCACAGAACTCCAACTCAGATCGCGCGGCAGCTTGCCGCTAAGCAGTCTTCCAAGCAGCTCTTCGTGGTCGTGGCGTAGGTGTCCAGTCATGTATTCAGTATCGCATTGGCCTGGAACCGAGGTCGCTTTGGTCTTCCATCCTCACCTTGGGCCATTATCGGGAAAGGTTTATCGCCATCATCCCCTGCTCGCTAATTCATCTGGCTCGACTTGGATTGAAGATATTTGTCGAAGGGAATCTCGAAGTAGAAAAGCTCTTTGCCGTCCGCGTCGCGCAGATCGTGCAAGTAGAGCTTCGCGCCCATCAGCGGGTTCTTCAACCCCGAAACGTCGTAGAAAAGAAATCCCGCGCGTGTGGTGTGGGGTTCCACCGCCAAGGCCGAATACTCAAAGATATTAAAGTCGTCCTCAATCTCCTGGATGCTGCCCTTCGGCTTCACGTGGAGCGGCGGAAGCGGCGCGGGCAAGGGGATTCTCGATCCTTGCCGCTCCTTCTGCGTCATCATCCGCTCCACATCCTCCGGTTCGGCCGCGCGGATTCGATCTCCGTCCGCGGTCTCAAACAGAATGCGAGCATCCACGAGCGATATGGGCCGGTCGCCGAGGTTGGTTACGATGAGCCGAATCGGCATTACATCGTGGCCCAGGTAATCCACGCGGAAGATGGATTCTTTTTCCTTCGTATCGTAGGGTTCGGCTGCGATCGCGACGTGCTCTTGAGGATGGGTTTCCACCGCCGGGAACGAAGTCGCAGGCTGCACTGGGGGCGGTGTGCGATCGCTTGCCGTAACCGGCAGCGCAAACCAAAGCAGAGAGAACATCGGGATTCCCCGCAGTATTTTCATCGCGCTCAACTGTATCATTCCAGGTTTGGATGCCCTACGATTAGACATCGAGAAAACCGGTTCGTTTTACGCATGACCTTTTTTTTCTATAACCTTGCCTTGTTCCTGGCCCTCGTTGCCGGCGCGCCCTGGTGGCTGGGTCGCATGGCCACCACGCACAAATACCGCCAGGGGCTCCTCGAGCGGCTGGGCCGCGTTCCGCGGAGACTGGCATCCATTTCCGCGCCCGCCGCCGAGCGCCCTCTTGTCTGGATTCACGCCGTCTCCGTCGGTGAGGTTCTTGCCGTTACCCGGCTCGTCAAGGAGCTTGAATCGGCGCTGCCCAACCACGTTCTTGCAGTCTCCACCACCACTCGAACGGGACAGGCTCTGGCCCGCGAGCGCTTTGGCCCGAATCGCGTGTTTTATTGTCCTCTGGATTTGCCGTGGGCTGTTCGGTCCTGGCTCAACGCGCTTCAGCCGCGCGTGCTCATCCTTGCCGAGACGGAGTTCTGGCCGAATCTGCTCAACGGATGCTTCCGCCGCAACATTCCGGTTGTGGTGGTCAATGCGCGCATCTCCAATCGTTCATGGCCGCGTTATCAAAAGCTGCGCCACTTCTGGCGTCCGCTGCTCTCGCGCCTCACCCGCGTTCTTGCACAAACCCAAACCGACGCCGACCGTCTGCTTGCGCTCGGCTGTCGCCCTGATCGCGTCTCCGTTTCCGGCAATCTCAAGTTTGATGTGCGTGTCGCTCAGGAATCCGAAGCTACGCGCTGGTTGAAATCGGTGTCCGCGGGTCTGCGATTCGTCGTCGCCGGCAGCACGCTTGAGGGTGAGGAGTCCACTCTTCTTGAAGCGTGGCCGCGGCTCCTCGCCGCCGATCCGCAACTTGTTCTCATCCTCGCGCCGCGCCACCCTGAGCGCTTCAGCGCCGTCGCGGCCCTTCTCGATAAAGCCGGTGCTCTTTGGGTCAAGCGTTCCGGTTGGATCTCTCAGTCTTCAGCCGCGGCACGCGCGCCTCGCTCGCTTCGGTCAGGTGAAATCATCCTTCTCGACACCATCGGCGAATTGGCCTCTGTTTACTCGCTCGCAAGCGTCGCCTTTGTCGGCGGCAGCCTCGTTCCCGCGGGAGGGCACAACCCTCTCGAGCCGGCTCAGTTCGCTGTTCCCATCGTCATGGGCCCGCACTATGCCAATTTCGCGGCGATTACCGACAGCTTGCGTGAAGCCAACGCGCTCCGCATCGCTGAAAGAGATGATCTGGCCTCGGTCCTCATCGAACTTCTTAGTAATCGCGCCGCCGCCGAAGCCATGGGCAAGCGTGCGAAGGAGGTCTTTGACCGAGACGCCGGGGCTACTGATCGCTGCGTTGATGCCATCCGCGATTTGCTCGCCGCCGGTTCCAGCGAGGAGCGCACGCCATGACGACCAATCACGCCTCACGCCCTTTTCTCTGGCCCCTCGTGCCCGCCTACCGGCTCGGCCTCGCTCTGCGTGAATTCCAGTTGCGCACCGGCCTCAAGCCGGTTCACCGCCTTCGCTGGCCCGTTATCAGCATCGGGAACCTTTCTACGGGCGGGACAGGGAAGACTCCGCTCACGATCGCTCTTGCCAAGGCCCTTACCGGGCGCGGCCTGCACGTCGATGTGCTGTCGCGCGGCTACGGTCGGCGCTCCGCGCTTGCACTTTTGGTTGAGGCCGGTGGGACGGCAGAGGACTTCGGCGACGAACCGCTCGTCATTGCGCGTGAAGCCCAGGTCCCCGTCTTTCTGGCCGCCGAGCGTTACGAGGCTGGACTCTTGGCCGAGCGTTCCTCACCTTCGTCTTTAGGCGTCCATCTTCTCGACGATGGCTTTCAGCATCGCCAACTGGCACGCGACGTCGACATTCTGCTGCTGAGCGGCCGCGACCTGGCCGATCATCTTCTTCCCGCCGGCAATCTCCGCGAACCGCTGTCAGCGGCGGAGCGCGCACATGTCATCGCGATCCCCGCGGACGAACCCGGAGTAGAGAAAGAGATCAAATCCCGAGGCTGGAAGGCGCAGATTTGGCGCGTGCGCCGCCAGATGGAAGTCCCGAGCGTCGAAAGCCCCATCGCCGCCTTTTGCGGCATCGCGCGGCCGAGTCAGTTCTTTCAGGGGCTCGAATCCGCGGGCCTCAAGCTCGCCGCGCGCTTTGCCTTCCCCGACCATCACAATTACACGGCTGCCGATCTGGATCGTATAGAGTCCGAAGCACGTGCCGCCGGAGCCAAGTCTCTCCTCACGACGGAAAAAGACCGCATCCGCCTCGGCTCTCTCGCCGCAACCTTCCCCATCAATTCTGTGCCGCTGCGGATTGAAATTGAAGACGAGCCCGCCGCCATGGATGGGCTGATCCACTCGTGGAAAGATCCGGCGTGAGCCCGGTCCGCGCGCGCGTCTTCTACCAGACAATCTTGTAAAGATTGCCACGGTTATCCGCGCCAACCGCAACATAGTCGTCCAGCGACTCGACCTCGAGGACGGTTCCCTTGTCTCCAGAAAAGGTTCCGTGCAGGATCTTATTTCCCGCGACATGAGAAGCGTAGTATCCCGGCCCATTGGCTAGATCCCATGCGGCCGCCAGATTCTGCATCGCCGTGCTGCTGTCCGTCGTCGCTGGCGCCGATGCATCTGTGGTGGATGCCGTTACCCAATCGCACTTCCCCTTCAGCTTCTCTCCATCCTTGAATGTCCACGACTTGACCCGTCCAAAATCAGACTTGATGGAATATCCATAGGTGCCTCCGCTTTTCGAGGCTTCGAAGAAGGGTCCCGGCGCCTGCAGCTCGAGCGGTCCGCGCACGGGATCCATCTGCTGCCCGAAACAGGGTCTGACGACAAGAGCCAACACGGTGACGGCGAACGCAACGCAAATCCGTCTCGTCATTTTTCGACAGGCAAATTTCTGGTTGCCGCTGATACGGGCACCTCGCGCGAATACCGCTTTCATCGCAGAAAACCTCCCACTGAGAGTGGATGCTATCTGGTCGCGGCTGAAGATCGTATAAACGGCCTGACCTGCGGCAATCGGCGCATTGTGTGGGCGATCAGAGCCGCTCCGCCACAGGAATCCACGGCGAAGGGTAAGCCGGGCCAATGTATTCCGCCCTCGGCCGGATCAGCCGGTTGTCGTCGAGCTGCTCGATCACGTGCGCGGCCCATCCGGAGATGCGGCTGACCGCGAAGATCGGTGTATAGAGATCGATGTCGATGCCGAGCGTGGCGTAGGTAGATGCCGAATAAAAATCTACGTTGGCGTTCAGTTTCTTGTCCTGATTAATGTAAAGTTCGATCGCCCGCGACATTTCGAACCACTTCGGCTGGCCCGAATCCTTCCCGAGTTGCTCGCTCATCTTGCGCAGGTGCGTAGCCCGCGGGTCTTCAGTCTTGTACACGCGGTGTCCGAAGCCCGAAATTTTTTGCTTCGCCGCCAGCATGTTTCTCACGTACTCCACCGGATCGGCGCCCTGCTTGTCGATCGTCAGCAAGAGCCGCATCACGCCTTCGTTGGCGCCGCCGTGCAGAGGGCCCTTCAGCGCTCCGATGGCGCCCGTAATTGCGGAGTGGATGTCGGAGAGGGTTGCGGCGATGACGCGGGCTGCGAAGGTGGAGGCGTTCAGTTCATGGTCGGCATGAAGAATAAGAGCAATATCCAAAGTTCGAGTGGCCGTCTCTGAAGGCTTCTCCCCGTTCAGCATCCATAGAAAATTCCCCGCATGCGTCAGCGAGCGATCCGGCGGCACAATCTCCTTGCCTTTGCGCAGCCGGTCGTAAATCGCCACAATCATCGCAATCTGCGCGGTCAGGTTGTAAGCCTTGCGCACGTTCGCGTCGTGGGAATTGTCTTTTTCGTCAGCATCGTAAAAGCTCAGCGCCGAAACCGTCGTCCGCAGAACCTCCATCGGCGTGGCCGACCTGGGAAAGCTGCGCAGCATGTCAATCACGCGCTGATCGAGCGCGCGCGCCAGCGCCAATTGCGAGCAGAACTCGCGCAATGCCAGCGCGTTGGGCAGAATTCCGTTCCAGAGCAGGTACGTGCATTCTTCGAAGGTCGAGTGCTCGGCCAGCTCATGAATGTCGATGCCGCGGTAGGAGAGGATGCCCGCTTCTCCGTCGATCCAGCAGATGCCGGAGTTGGCGGCGACAATTCCTTCCAGGCCCTTTCCTGCGACTGCGGTCGCCATAGCCTTGCTTCTCCCTTTATTTGTGGCAGTTTGGCCGGTGTAGTGGAGTTCCGGGCCGCTCAAATCCGTGCCCGGCGCCAAATTGAACAGTAAACATGTTTATAACGTAGGTGTTCCATTCTTGTCACGGAAGGTGGGACGACGGCAGCTGAGGCCGGGGCAATGTTACCGAAGCGCCCGAAAGCGTTCTCTTCCCTCAGCCCCCCGATTTATCCTGTAGATTCACCAACCGAATCGATTGGGAATCCCGGCTCCTGCCGGGCCCTCCCAGCCGGTAACATTGTGAATCATGGGGTTTTCCGGATCCAATGAGACAATTTCCCCTTTCTGCGGCGTCTAACCGGACTAGATGTCGCCATTACGCCGGGCATAACGAGCTTCAAAGAGACTGCCCGTCGACGAAAGGTAAAGCATGAGTGATATTGAAGAAGCTCCCCGAACGTATTCCGGCGCACTGTTGGCGGCAATCGCTGTCGCATTGCTGGCCGCTATTGGAAGCCTGGTTTGGTGCTTCACTCTCAACAGCCGCTTGAGCACCGCGCAGACAGAGCTGGCCGATTCCAAGCAGCAGAACACGCAATTGGCCGCCGATCTACGCGAGACCAATGCCCGCCTGAAGGTCGCGACTGACGAACTCGGCAAATCCGTAGGCCTCACGCAGAAAGAACTCGACGAGCGCGCTCAGGCTATCGTTCAACGCGAAGAAGCGGATGAGACCGCCGAGAAGCAGACCGCGCAGCAAGTCAACGCGGTTTCCAGCGACCTCACCAACGTGAAGACCGACGTGGGCGGCGTAAAAACCGACTTGACCAAGACGCAGGGCGACCTGGCCAACACCAACAGCGAGCTCCAGTCCGTAAAGGGCGACCTGAGCGGTACCAACAGCGTCATTGCCCGCAATCACGATGAGCTGGTCCAGCTCGAGCACAAGGGCGATCGCAACTTCTATGAATTCTCCCTCGACAAAGGCCAGAAAAAGCCTGTGGGCACCGTGTCGCTCGAACTGAAACGGACCGATGCTAGGCACAGCAAGTTCACTCTCGACATCTTTGCCGATGACAAGGTCTACGAAAAGAAAGATCGCAACGTGAACGAGCCTCTGCAGTTCTACAGCGGCAAGGATCAGGCGCTGTACGAGATCGTGGTGAACAACATCAACTCACGAAACGAGATCGCGGGCTATCTCTCCACGCCCAAGAGCGCGCCTGTTCCACCTACTGTTCAGTAATCGGAACCTGGGGCGTGACCGTCAGGGCTGGCTGGTAACGGAAACTGAACGTGTAGTCCAGCTTTTTGCGCGCGTCCCAATCCTGTTTCGCCATTTTGAACGCCGAAACAAATGTTCCCTCCACCGTCTGCCCGGGATTAATCGTCGTGTCCAGCGGCGATAGCGGAGCGTTGTGCGGCACGGGAATGTCGGGGTACGCAACAAAGATCCGCTGGTAATCCCCAACGTTGGCCGCGTAGCTCGAGTGAATTCCGTCGCCAAGAGTAGCATTCGTCAGCACATTCGCCAGGTAGAGCGGATGATTGGTATGGTTTGAGAGCTTCACCTCGGTAAAAACCATCACCTGATCAACTTCCTCTTTCGGCATGGGCGCTCCACTGGCGTCCAATCCGGATGTCTCCGTGTGCTGCGGATGCGCCCAGACTGCCACGATTTCGCCCGTAGCGGCGGGCGGAGTTTGCTCCACAAACATATAAGTCCCAATGGCGATGCTCACCACAACGGTGGCTGCGATCGCGGCCCACACCACGTGACTGGACCCTTTGGTCAGCTCTTCGCCCAGCGCGGCGTCGTCCACTCCAGTTGCATCCTGTTGTAGCAAGCTCATGGGGACCTCCAACCTCGTTGCGCCTAATGTTAATCCCAATCGAACACAACAAGCCAAGCATTCCCTGACCTCGGCCCAATCCCTTTGTGCTCAATCGTGGTGACCTTTGGGGGATGG
>CAZHOO010000072.1:0-17359 GCA_964533905.1 uncultured Occallatibacter sp.
TCATTTTCCGCCAGATTCTGGAGTTTGATATACTGCTTCAGAAATAAATTATTCATTTCGACTTCTCTCCTCCTCGAAATTTACGGATAAGTTAGTGACACGGCCCTTGATTCATGGAACGTACTATGAATCGTGAATTGTTATAACGTAGCTGTCAACGTGGCTACGGTGATGTTGAAACCGGTTACTTTCGCCGACTTAGTGACACTTTCGCGTCAGTCCGCGGCGGTTCCACGTTCATTGTGGCTTCGGTGATGTTGAAACCGGTTACCTTTGCCAACGGGATGAAACTTTAGCGTCACTTACGGGCGTATAAGTCCGCTAAGTGGGTGGCTCGCAGGCCTCTCACAATCAACGATTTTCTGGAGTTGAACTCGCGGACGGATGCCGCGCGTAGGTTTTGCTGCGACTATGCGGAGCGTAATATCGTTGCCAGGCGCGCAAGCGAGACGGCCCAGAGCTGCCGGTACCAGAGATATTCTCGCGTGGACGGCAGAGCTGTGTGGCGGAGCTCGAGAATGCTGGCGGCGAAGTTACCGCGAATCCGAAGATCGATCAGACTTCCGGTCATTTCGGGAGAAGCTTCATCGCGCCATGACAAGCGCATCTTGCGCTGATGACAAAACAGGAATGAGCCGACGAAGCTGGCGATCGCGCGGCCGGCGCGGACTTGATCGAGGCGGTATCCATTCGCTCTCTTCGAGGCAACGATTCGCGAATCTTCCGCGTGATTAGGCATCGAGATCCATGCCTCGAGATATTCGGGTTCCGTCAAAGCCTGAGAGATGCGGCGCGCATCCGCATCAATGGCGACCGACAAGGCGATGGAGTGGTCGAACAATGGCGCGGGCAGGACCTCGCGGCGCAACAGCTCCGCCGGCCGCTCAAGGGAAGCGTCCAGTGCTTCTAACACGACAATGACCTCATTGCTTGGGAGTGCACTCCAAAGTCCAAAATGCGAGGCTTAGGGTGCAGAGTGACGAAGACGATGATCGATGGGACGAATCGCGGCCGGCCGGGAGGAGATGCGCGGGCAGATCGAGCTCGGCAAATTAACCCACACTACCGCGCTCTTCCATTCGGTAGATTCGCGAGCTTCGCCTTCCAATAGAGGGATTGCGGTTCGGATCGCTGAGCAGGCGTGACGAACGGCAAGGGGGAAACGTTGGAATGCAGCTTGAGCGAATGGACAACCCCGCGAGACAGGAATAACGCCTTCTAGAAACTGAAGTTCAGGGGCGATGGAGGCGATCGCCCAGGGATGACCTATAACTGCGGCCCATAGCGACCTTTTGACCGTTATCGAGGATGACCACCGAATCGCCGTTCGATTCCCTGCGTACTTCCTTCACGTACTTCAGATTCACAATGAATGAACGATGAACGCGCAGGAATCCGCGCGGGTCCAGACGATCCTGCAGGTGCGCCATGGTTTCGCGAAGAAGATGCGTCTCGTTTGCAGTACAGAGCCGGACATAATTTCCTTCAGCACCGATCCAGCGAATGTCGGAGACGGGAAGGAAAAGAATGCGTCCGCGAGACTTGAAGACAATTCGATTCGTATACAAATTGAGAGCCGATGCCTGGCCGTTACCGGGGCCGGCATTCTGCTGCGGCAAAGCGAATTGCTCGCGGACTCGCTGAATAGCTGTTCCCAATCTCTCGCGAGTAAAGGGCTTCAGCAGATAGTCGACCGCATTCACTTCAAATGCGCGCACTGCGTACTGGTCGTATGCCGTCGTGAAGATAACGCGCGGGACGGGATTCGCCGGCCGGTCGCCAAGCGCTCCCACAACATCAAATCCATCCATGCCCGGCATATGAATATCGAGGAACAGCAGCTCGGGATTGGCAGCACGCACAAGTTCGATCGTCTCGAGTGAAGTTGCAGACTCCCCGACGATCTCGATATCGCTTTCGTCGCGGAGCAACTGGCGCAGCTTCTGTCGGGCCAGAACTTCGTCATCTGCGATGACTGCGTGGATCATCACACACCGTACCTTGCAACACTTTCAGCGCCGCTCTCCGAGATCTGGAGCGGGAATTCGATGGAGACTTGCACGCGCGCCGGATCCATTTCGTTGATTGAGAACAAACCATCGTCTCCATAGTGCAATCGCAGCCGGTTTTTCACATTAGACAGTCCAACGCCATGTCCAGCGCAGGAACCATTCGTGTTATTCAGGAGGCCCACGCCGCTGTTTGTTACGCGCGCCCAAACGTGGTCGCCGCGCCTGCGAACCTCAACCGTCAATTCTCCGCCCCTGTCCAGCTTCGATAAGCCGTGGACAAATGCGTTTTCAACGATCGGTTGCAGAATCATGGCTGGAACCAGCGCGTCATGCAGGTCTGGATCGACGGAAAGCGTCCGAGTGACCCGTCCCGTATAACGCCTGTCTTGCATAGCGAGGTAGGTCTCAATGAATTCGATCTCGTCGTGCAGGGGAATCAGCTGGACGTCTCTTCGTTCCAGTGTCATACGGAGGAGGCTGCTCATTTGTTCCAGCATGGAGTCAGCGGCGTCGATGTCACTCCGCATCAGGCTGGAGATGCTGTTCATGGTGTTGAAGAGAAAGTGCGGATTCAGCTGCATCCTCAGCGCCGCAATTTGCGCGTTGGCCAATTGCGCCTCAAGGCGGGCCGCGAAGGTTTCCTTCTCGCGAAACTGCTGGTAGTAACCAAACCCGCGAAAGAAGAAAAAGGCTCCCCAACAGATGACCATGCTCTCTGCCAGGTCGCCTCTGAAGTTGAATAAGACGCCCTGCCAATAGGGCATGGGAGCGCGATCGACAGGTATGTTCGGGAAGAAAGCGACCCATATCATCTCCTGGATCCAGCAGGTCACCAGGCTTGCAGGGAAAACGATGGTCACAACCTGAGCAACACTTGCCTTTTGAATGAACGGCCGGAACAGGCGCCAAAGCACCCATGAGATGACTCCCCAAATGAAGTACTGCGCACCCCAGGAGCTGAAGACAAGGGCGGCGCTGATGCGATAGCCGGAGTGGTAGAGGTGCTGCCACTCCTGCGCAGCGAACAGAACTCCAATTAGCGTGAACGCTGCGATAAAAACGACCGGATGCGTCAACACCGATCGGGCGGGGGAATCAGGAACTGTTGCACTGCGCCGCGAGTGAGCCCAAGATGTCCTGGATGCTGCCACGAACCTGCCTCCCTGCCAAGAAAACTGGCATTGATTGCATTGTTACCGATTTGTCGTTCAATCGCAGCAGTAGCGCTTGAAAGCAGGGTGAGGGCGTAAAACCGTCAATGATCGAAACTCTGAGAGGGAACGGGGTCCGGAAGCCACGAGCGTCGCAGCGGTATTTGGCCGCTGCTAATTACCTGGCAACGTCAGCAATCGTTCCGCGTGCTCTCCTTTTTCCGGGTTCGCCAAAGCGAGCTCTGGAAACCCGCCCGGGCTCTCTCCCTCTCTATCGACGAACGCAAGCACAAAATGGTGCTGCGCAAACCAATGTTCAGCGTCGGAATCGATTTCCTGAACCGCGGAGGAACCCAGCTCTGTGGAAAGCAAGCGCAGGTCGTTTGCAAGGAGCTTCCTGGCCTCATCTCCGCCTTGCAGGCAGGCAACGCGGAAATGGTAATACGCTGCCTTGTTGTCCTGGGGAATTCCGTTGCCGTCCCGAGCCAACACGCCGAGCAACGCGGACGATCTCCAATTGCCTGCGTTTGCCGCACGGTTAAGGAGATCTGCGGCTTCGCCGGGAGATCGCGCAAGCGCGGGATTGCGAACCAGAAGCAGCCCCAGGCTGGCCATCGCAGGAACGTAGCCTGACGCTGCAGATTCGCGGAAGAAGGATGCGGCGGCGATTGGATCGTGAGCGTGATCCTTACCCTCAAACAAGAGCGTGCCAAGAGCGAATTCCGCCATCGGATCGTGCAAACTTGCGCCCTTTCGATACCATTGCTCCGCTGTCCCCTGATCCTTGGGAACGCCGATACCGAACGCGTAGAAATCTCCGAGATAACATGCAGCGAGTCCGCTGTGATTGGCGGCTTCATTCAGGAGCTTCAGGGCCAGTTTTTCGTTCGCCGGCACTCCCGTGCCCCATAAGTAGGCAATTGCGAGACTCACCTTGGCGCGAACTAATCCGCCTGAGGCTGCGAGCTGATACCAGCGTGCGGCGCGCGCCGGGTCCTTCGTAACCCCGATTCCACTCTCATATAGGTAACCGATCTCGAGTTGTGCCCGGGGATCTCCGGCACCTGCCGCCTTCTCATACCAATACGCTGCAAGCTTCGAATCCTGCGCGACGCCGCGGCCGGCTAAATAGTCGCCGGCGAGTTGGACTTGCTCGTCCACGGACCGGGGCTCGGGTGCAGCGTTGATGGGGGGAATGTCCGGCGCGGCACCAGTGGCGGCAATGATCTTCTTTGGTGCGTAGAAAAGAACGCAGCAGGATGCAAGGATGACGGCAAAAGCGCGACGACGGCGGCTTTCAAGGAGCATCATGGGGCTTCTCCGATTGTGAGACCTTTATTCGGGGAACGGCCGGTCAGCTGGCCGGTCAGGATTGATGCACACGCATTCGACTTCCATTATGGTTGGAATGTTATTTACTTTGAAGGGCTTACGGGCACTCCTCGCACCAGCAACCAGCCTGCACAAACCGATTCCATGGCAATCAGTCACGGGACGGACGCCGTTGGTCACAAAAATTGAATTTGATGGGCGGGACTATAAAAGCGCGGGACGAGATCAGGCACGAGCGATGCTACTGGCTCAGCTTGCCAAGGAATGAGTTTGGAGCGACGCCGTTCAGAATAGGAACGACCATCGCCCCAAAAAGGACTCTTCCATTTCGGCGCTAGAAAAGAATCTTACCTCCCAGAATCACGAAGCGATTTCCAGAGCTGTTACCGGGAACTGTGGTCCCCGAGAAGTTGAATTCGTTGCTCGTGAAGGCGCTCGATGAAACATTCGCGACGCCTGGGCCCAGGTACATCTGGTTGAGGGCGTTGTAAGCGGCGAGGGACAACTGCACGGAAACTCCTTCGGTAATCTTCGTGGTCTTGGTTATGGTTGCGTCAAGCTCGCTGAAGGGCTGACCGCGCAGCAAGCTTCTAGCCCAGCCGGGGTAAGGATTGCCGGCAGCAAGGGCGTACGCCTGGTTGTTGATGATCCAGTGTGCAGACGAGGGATCGACGGGTGTCCCGGGAATGTAGTTTCCGCTCGAATCGAAGCCGTCACTGGCATAAATAACGTAAGTCGGAGTGCCGGGGACTGGAGTGAAAGGCGTAGTCCCGTTCACGAACGCGTTGAGGTAGGCGACCGAATTAATGGGCGCTTTCTTGTTTGAGACGACGAGCCGGCAGGTATCTGCCTGGGGGCCTATCGAGGAGCTGTTGAAGATGCCGTCGCAAAAGCTCGTGTCACCGGTATTGGGATCGAGATCGAGGGGCTGATACGGCGTGTATACCTGACCGCTGGTGAAGCGATAGACACCACTGAGCAGGAAGCCGTTCGTGAGCCTGGAGAGAAGGTTGTCGCGATGCTCAAGATTTGGCAGGCTGTAGTTGAACTCTATTCCGGTCACGTTGGTGAAGTCGTTGCCACTCAGGCCGCGTTCGGCGGAATCGGTGTTCAGCGGATTTTGAGCATAGGCGATCGTGCTGCCGCCGAAGCCGGTGCTCTTGAACGCGTCAGTGGCGTTGTTCATCGACTTGCTCCACGTGTAAGACGCGACGGTGCTTATGCCGTGGAAGTTCCGCGTCGTGAGGTTCAGTTGCAGACCGTTGTAATTGGCCCACCCGCCGTTGGTGAATTCATCGACGTTGTTGTAGGCGCAGTTCAGACGCCCGTAGCCGTTCGCCGTTGGGCTCTGGCACAGAGACGAGGGCGGGACTACGCCGGGGAAAGCTTGAGAAACGGGGAGCAAAAATGGATTGGCGTCGACCGATTGGAAATCATGGGTTGTCTTGCTACCAACGTACCGCACTTCTCCCACCACCGCGGCGCCGAACTGATGATCGATGGCCAATGTGTAGGTCTGCACGTAGGGAGTGCGGAACGTGGTGGGGAAAGTGGTCTGGGCGTCAAGACGCGGATCCTGGGTAGGGAGATCGGGGAGATTGGTGTTGCGGAACTGCGCGCTCAGGATGGAGCCGTTGGCCGGAACACAAGAACCGCTGCCGCAGGGGAAGGCATTCGTGTTCACGACCGGAGCGCCGCCCGCCTCAAGCAGGAACATGTTATAGAAGGCGGGATTAGCGTTGATCGCGTAACCGGCGCGGAGCGCCAACTTCCTATCGAAATCTGGGTTCCAAACCAGCCCGATGCGCGGCTCGAAATTCTTGTAGTTTTGCTTAGCCTCCACGCTGACCCGATCCGCGAGAGGGAGCGAAGTGGGCCAGATCGCCGTGGCCGAATTTGACTCCCGGGCGACGGTCTCATCGTGGAGCTTGTTGACTGCCTGGCCGAAGAATTCCCAGCGCACACCGAGATGAAGCGTCAGCGTGGGAAGAGCCTTCAAATCATCCTGGAAGTACAGGGCGACATCAGGCTCGGTGAAAGGGATGACAGGGCTGCCGTTGGCCAGAACCGCGTATGCGGAAGTGAATCCGCCGGGGCCATTCTGCACAAGATTGCTCAGGGTTCCGAAGTCGAGCTCGCCGTTGTAAAAATACAGCCCGGCATTCGGAGAATTCAGATAGTCGAACTCACCACCGAGGAGCAAAGTTTGCTTGCCGCGCATCCAGGTGGCATTGTTCTGCACTTGTGTGACCTTGACGGTGCGACCCTGAGGAAATAACACATCTCCACCGAAGTCGAGATCGTCATTGGTGCCAATGAAGTTCACTTGGGCCGGGCATGCGCCGTAGTCGGTGGCGACGCAATTCGGGTATGCGCCCCCTTCGAAGTAAACCTTTGAATCCTGGAAGCTGTAACGCAACTGGTCAACCAATTTAGCGGAGAAAGTGTGACTCCAGTCGGCTCCCACGGAGTAGCTGGTCGAGGGGACGTTGACAAAGTCTCCCGCTGCGGTCCCGTATGTCCCGGCCACGCCGGTGAAAATTTGGGGCTGATAGAAAAAGCGGAGAAACATGTGGTCTTTTGATCTGGGTTGCCAATCGAGGCGCCCCAGTTCTTCCTGATCGTTGGAAAGGCTGGGAATGGTGCGCTCGACTCCCGCAACCTCGATGCTGGCGGTTTGCCCTCCGGGACCGGTAACAGTCTCCGTGGTGGTGGAACTGGCAATCGGTTGTGGGTTTCCTTGCTTGACCGCGTAGGGACTGAAACCTACGAGGGCGTCCACCCCCGGATTGTTGGGGAATGCAGCCTGAAGTTCCTGAATGCCGGTGGGATCGGGCGTCAGAAAAGGCAACGACGCCGAAGGCGTAACCCCCGTGCGCACCCGGTCCCAATAGGTGCTACCAAAAAAGAAGAGCTTGTTCTTGAGAATGGGACCGCCGACGGTTCCGCCGACCCGGTTCTCATCGTAGCGCGGAAGAACGGGAGCATTGCAGTTCCCGGTCTGCGGGCTCACGCCGGGCGGGCAGAAGCCGAATTGCGGGCTCTTTTCATAATTGGCAAATGAGCTCAGGAATTGGCTCTGATAGAACTCAAAAGCGCTTCCATGGAACGCGTTGGCTCCGGACTTGGTGATGTAATCGACGACCGCGCCTGCATTGCGGCCATACTGCGCGCTGTAGTCGTTGGTGATGACCTGAATTTCAGCGATGGCGTCCTGGCTGCCGAAGAATTCCGTCGGGCCCCCGATGGAGGGATCGTTGTTGGCCTGGCCATCGATCTCAAAATTGTTGTAGCGGCCGCTTTGGCCGTTCACTGAGAAGTTATCGCCGCTTTGATCGGAAAAGTCGTCGCCATAAGTGCGGCCGCCGGTGCTCACCACTCCGGGAATGACTTCGGCGATTGTGTCGAAGCCGTTGTTCAGGGGAAGAGTCTGCACGGACTGCGTGTCGAACGTGGTCGTGGCCTGAGAGTCGGTCGTTTCGAGCAGAGCGGCAGCCGAGCCGTTGACTTCGACTTGCTCGGCGGTTCCGACGTGCAAGGTGACAAGGCCAAGGTCGGTGGTGGCTCCGGCCCGCACCAGAACGTTGTTCACGGTCTCAGGGGAAAATCCGGAAGCGCTGACGACTACCTTGTAGACCCCGATGGGAACGTCGAAGAACTTAAACGTTCCGTCGCCGATAGATTTGCTCTCGAGGTTCAGCCCGCTGGAATTGTTTTCCAATTGCAATTGCGCGCCAACAATCACAGCGGCGGAAGGGTCCGCCACGGTTCCCTGAACGGTGCCCGTGGTGATGCCCTGGCCCATCGCGGAGGCGGCAAGAATGGCCGCTCCCAAGACGAGAAACAGCTTGTTCACGATTTTCACGATTCGATACTCCTCACGGCTCTGAATTGCGCTCAAGATCCGCCGAAGCCATGTGTGAAACTGCGGCTCTTTGCGAAGCGGAATTTCCCTCGGTTCCCTGCTTGGGCCGGACCCACACTTGCGTTTTGATGTTGACCATGATTGAGGAACCTGGAGAGCTTCTGCTTCGACAGTGCAAACGGACGTCACTGGCCAATCGCTTTTTGTCCATGCACGCATGGTTCCTATTAAGGGATTCCCGGTGACAATGTGACGAGCGATCAGAATTCAGGGATAAATAGGAGGCGATAAGTTCCGGCGGCGGTTTGAGTGGGGAAAAAAGCTTGCAGATTTTCAAAATCGGCGTATCTGAGCCCTGAGATCCCTACCGCATTTTGGAATCGGTGACGAATAGCCAGAGGTTCGTGATGAAGAGCATGAGAGGTTGTTAAACAGCATCGTGCCAGTTCGCATGGATGCGTTTGCGAACTGGAAGAATATGGAAGCTCATAGCCCGCGAGACCTCAGAGACTCAAGGCGGATGGCCGATTTCGAGATTATTGATTCTGCATACCCATCGTTCATACTTCTCGTGTGCGCGAATTCATTCGATTGATCGCCTTGGCTATGGTGTGCGGAGCACTGAGCGCCTCTGGCCTCGCCGCCGCTTCGGACTGGCAGAAGGCCGTCCAGCGCGGAGCTCGCGAGGCTCCCGAGGCAAGAATTGTGGTGCTGGACATCGGCAGCGGACGCTTGCTGGCGGCGTACCAACTGGATATCGCGGCGCGCACGCTGGCCGCGCCGGGATCGACATTGAAGCCGGTCGTTCTATATGAGCTGGTGAGCGCAGGCCGGTGGAACCCTTCGAGCCGTATCGCTTGCAACCGGCAACTCGTCGTAGCCGGACATCGGCTTGCGTGCACGCATCCACTCGCTCCGCCTTTCGATGCGCGCGAGGCGCTTACATGGTCATGCAACACCTACTTTGCCGCTGTGGCGTGCACGTTGCAGCCGAGTGAGTTGGGACAGCTACTGCGGCCGACTGGCTTGCTCGACTCGACGGGTCTTGCACGCGATGAAGCAGTGGCTGAGTTTCGCGTGCCGGATTCCGATGACGGGAAGCAATTAGCTCTGCTGGGAGTTGAGGGCGTGCGTGTTACGCCGCTGGAGCTGGCCACGGCGTATCGCTGGCTGGCGATGGAGTTGGCCGCGCATCCAGATTCCGACGCGACGAATGTCGTGCGCGAAGGGCTCGAGGATTCTGCCAGCTTCGGAATGGCCGGGCAGGCGAGCCTGGGCGGCGCAGCTGTAATGGGCAAGACCGGCACAGCCGAAGGCGTGCAATCGAGCCGCACGCATGGATGGTTTGTCGGCCTCGCGCCGGCAGCGAAACCAAAAATTGTGATGGTTGTTTATCTGCCTGCTGGCCGGGGCGCGGATGCGGCGCACGTGGCTGGAGCGATTCTGGCCAACGCACCCCTGGAGCGTCCGTGACCCGACCATCCATGAATCGGCAGTGGATGATGCGCTCGTTCCTGAGTCTGCTGGCCGCGATCGGCGTCGCGTGGAGCCTCATGCAAACGTCGCCGCAAGGTGCGGAGCGCGCTTCCGCAGCACCCCAGGAAGATCGAGCCGCCATGCGCGAAACGCTCCGCGTTGGAATGTGGACTCTTTGGCACGACCGCGAAGTAGTGCTGACGCCTGTTGGGCCCGATCACAAAATCACGGCGCGTAGCTGCTCCGATTGCGCCGGGCTCACATTGAGTGAGAAGACCACCGTTCGCGCCAATGGAGACGCATTGACCTTGGCGGCCCGGAGCAAAACGGTCAACGAGCCGCGCATCTTGTTGACCGTGCCAGTGACGCTCACGGCCCACGGCGAAACGGTGACACTCCATGATCCCGCCACGATCACAGCGCGGAACGGAGCGCTAATCATCGCGGTAACTCTGCCCGTGGAGAGATATGTGGAATGGGTGGTTGCCAGCGAGAGCGGCGCGGCCGACAGTGCGGAATCGATGAAGGCGCTGGCGATTGTGGTGCGCAGCTTTGCGCTGCATGAGGCGCACGGCCATACGGATTACGAACTGTGCGACTCGACGCATTGCCAGCTTTTGCACTGGGGCACCAACGGCGGACGCTCGGCGGCGGCGCACACGGCTACGCTCGCGACTGCGGGCGAGACACTTCGGTTTCACGGTCAGCATGCGCTCGCCTATTTTGGTAAGGATTGCGGTGGACGGACGGCTTCACCAACCGAGATTTGGCCTCGTGCAAGGGCGATTTCGTATCTGCCCTCCCAGCCGGACAGATTTTGCGTAGCCGATGGCGGCAGGGAGTGGGCGTCTCAGATTACGCGCGCTGAGCTTTCGGCTGCGCTGGCTGCCCATGGACTCGCCAAGCCGGGATGGCAAAACCTCAGCGTAGCGCGGCGTGGCGAGTCAGGCCGCGCTGTGACGCTCGAAATCGACAAAGCTGAAATCGGCGCTGAGGAGTTCAGGCTGGCTGTCGGTGAGTCGCTGGGGTGGGACCGAATCCCGAGCACCTGGTTTGAAATGAACCGGCAAGGCGATGGATTCGCCTTTCACGGGCGCGGATGGGGCCATGGCGTCGGACTGTGCCAGAAGGGCGCGGCGGCGATGGCGCTGCAGGGACGGTCGACACAGGAGATTCTGGAGCAATATTTTCCGGGAACGCAGGTGGCCGACGAGGCAACCGGCCGTGAATGGAGCAGCTTTACTGGCGACGGATTTGTTCTTGAATCTCTCGACGCCGATGACGCGAAATACCTGGCCGAACTGAGTCGCGCACGAGCCGAGGCAACGGAGCGATCGGGATTGCATTCGGCCACGCCGCTTACGGTGCGCGCGTTCTCGAGCACGCAGGCCTTTCGCGAGGCGACGCTCGCGCCGGGCTGGGTGGCCGCGTTCACCGAAGGAGATTGGATCGGAACACAACCGTTGCGAACACTCGCGGCGCGGCGACTCTTGGCGGACACGATGCTCCATGAGTTTCTGCACGCGCTTCTGGAGCAGCAAGCCGGCCCTCGCGCGCCGCTTTGGCTGCGCGAAGGGTTGGCGGAGTTTTGGAGCGAGCAGGGCCTGGCACAGGTCGCGACAAATTCAAACTACTCGGGAAGGTCGGCGCCGCGGCTAACGGTTGACGACACCGATGCCGCGCTGGCTCATGCCACAACCGAAGAGGAGTCCGAGACCGCGCATAGGGCAGCCGAGTGGTACGCCGCGCAACTGCTCGCTCGTTATGGGCGAGCGCATGTGCTCGAATGGCTCAAATCAGGCGTCCCCGACGGAGTCGTCGCCGGCGTCGGGCAGCGGTAGCTTAACGGAACCTTCGCGGAGAGGGCTGGAGCCGACTGGAGCGGGAACGAAAGAATCTTCATCCGGCTGCACTTTGCTGCGCTCGGGCCGGCTTAACTGCACTGCGCACCACGCCAGAAGAAGAACCCAGCAAACCACCGCCAGCAGATACACTCCCGCGAGCTTGAGCATCACGGACCAGACCTGATGCGAGACCGTTCCATGCGGCTCGCCGGTAAAGAAACGACTGGGCCACTCGACAGCCGAAAGAGCCGCAATGACGACGGCCAGCCACCAGCGCCAATTCAGCAACAAACGGATAATCTTTCGACCCGGCAAACGCCAGCCCCATTGTGCCGAGGCCATCGCCCAGGGAATCACCTTCGCGGGCAGTGCGATCCAGCGGCAAACCCAAACGATAAACGTGAGCCAGCTTTGAATGTGCTCGTAGGTAAAAAGCGTGGCGCGCAGGTGAGCCGAGGCGCGCGAGTTCAGATAACCAGCCCAGTCGGGAATCTGATCGCTGCACCAATCCAAAAGCGCCCACGCCGCCCATGCGATCGCAGCCCAGAGCAAGAGAGTGAGTACGCCCAGCCACAAAGGCACGCGCCGCTTCTCATCATGGAAAAGCTTGCGCATGGTTCCCGCCTCGAGGAACAAAGCCGCGGCAAGCAGCAGCAGCGGCACGAACAAGGTGAGCCCCACTTGCCACGCATAACTATCGGGCAGGCGCGTCCACGCCACGCCCGCGAGAATCAGCAGGAGCGTGGCCCAAAACTGGGCCGCAATCCACGCGATGCTCGTGCGGAGGCGATAAAGCAAATCGTTGACGGGGTTGGCGGCGGCAACATCACTCACGGCTGCACCTCCAGCGTGGCGGGATCGGTAGTGGTCTGGATGTTTGATTGGTACATGGGTCCGGCCTGCGCAGGACTGATCTGGAAAAGACCGGAATTATCCGCCTGAATCAAGTAGACGTACACGCTGCGTGATCCGAAGTTTGTGTTGAAGAATGCCGCGCGGTCGTCGCGGAACTCCTGGCGGGTAAACAATTCTGCCCACCAGTCCGGCTTATTGTTCAGCGTGTAGAGCCCGGGATTTGCGAGGAATTCCGTGCCCGCAGGGATGGGGTCCTGGGCCTGCAGGTACTTCCAATTGGTTCCGTTCAGCGCGAGCTTGACGGCAACGATGTCGCCAATATGGACCGGGCCTTTCAACGGAACCAGGTCGTAGGTGATGGGATCGGTTGGCTTGTCTTGTTTCTTCTGCAACAAATAGTAGTCGCGCGTGATGTTGAGCGCGAGCTGACCCTGCTGGAACGCCTTGCGATCGGCAGAGTACCAACTGCTTACGGCGGACCAGTAGGTAATGCCGTTGCCGCTCTTGCTTATGGTGATTTTGCCGCCATTGGCTGCCTGAACCGCCGGAACCTTGATCTGCCAGGGCGCGGCGAAAGCGTCGTCGGGACCAAAGTGATGCTTGCCCACGCTTACGCCATTCACCAGAACTTCGACGTCGGAAGCATTCGCGAGTTCGCCGCTGAGGGCAAGGTAATCTGTGAGGCCCTGGATCACCATCGACGTCTGCTTGGTCGAATACCAGTAATCGCCGTCGCGATGTTCCGCGAGCCAGCGCGCGGCCCTGGGCATCATGCTGCTCGAGCGATCCTGCCTGATAAGAAGCTTCAACGCGAAGGCCGTGGTCTCCGGCGAAGTATCATCCCAGAAATCCATCATGCCGTCGTAGGTGCCTTCCCAGTAGGCATCGACGTCGGTCGTGTGTGCCTTCTTTTCGAGGAGCGTCGCCGCCCCATGTGCTCTCGCATCGCCCGCCGCGTCGAGAGCCAGCCCGGTCAGTGCAAGCCCCTCATCGCTGAGCTTGTCCTGGCTGCTCCACGCTTTGTCGAGCGCTTCTTGTGGTGCACCGCCTGTGGTTGCCAGGGCGTAAACCGTGTAGGCGCGCAGATCGGGAATCATGTCAGGATGCGCAGCCAGTGTCGACACCAGCCAATTGCGTGCGTTGTTGAGCCGATCATCGTCGATGGTGTAGCCGGCCTGTTTCGCCTGGCCCAGACCGCTCACAACATATGCAGTCATGAAGACGAGGCTGGGATCATCCTGCCACCATCCCCAGCCGCCATCGTCGTGCTGATAGCTATAGAGCCGCTCCAGCCCCGCGCTGACTTCGTCATTGAGCGTCTTTCGATCAATCGGCGACTTGATGTGGAGCTTGTCGACAGCCTGAGCCACGATCAAATCCGGCAGGAAGCTCGACATGGTCTGTTCCGTGCATCCCCACGGATAGCTGGTCAGATAGTCGAGCGCGTCGAAAACGGTTCCCGCGACAGATGGGGACACCGTTACGGTAAGCGCGCGCGAGCCCGGATCCGATGTGGCCGGATAGTTGAACGACCACTGGTTTTGACCCGTGCCTGAATAGACCACGCCGGAGCCGACGGCGCTCTGCTGAACGCCGAACGGGAGAATCGGCAGCGTCATTTGGAGCGCGTCCGATTCTTCATTGGTCAGCGCTTTGGCGGTGAGGGTCGCGTTGCCGATGACGCGCGCCTTCACGCGCCAATCCACGTAGTTTTCGGCATTGGCGGGGATGGTGACTTTCTGCGTCTGGCCGCTGAGCACGTCCACTCCACTCACATCGAGAGCGAAAGTTACGTCTTTGGCGGTAGCCAGGTAGTTATGAGCGATAACGCGCAGCACCGTCTCGTCGCCCTGCCTGAAGAAGCGCGGCGCGGCCAGGCGGACAATCAGGTTCTTGCGCACCAGCACACGCGTGACCACGCTGCCGGCTCTCCCGTCGTCGCTCATGGCGCGGATGGTTGTGCGCCACGTGGTGAGCGCATCTGGGAAGTTAAATGCGACGCGCGCATGGCCGTCAGCACCGGTCTCAACATTCGGATTCCAGTACGCCGTATCAGGAAAGGCTTTGCGTATTTTTGGAACCACCAGATCGGAGCCGGGTTTCACCTGCGCCATGCGCGGATGGTAGAGGCCGCTGGCCATGTCAGCCAGGAGCGGGCTCTTGGCACCTGCGTGCCCGGAGAAGAAGAAATCAAAGGAGGTGTCCGGCTGAAGATAGACAAACCGCGTGGGGTAGAACGATCCAACGATATCGGGCGTCGTATCGGGCCGCACGGAGTAGAGCGCCTCATCGACCACGCCAAAACTCAGGTCGGTCTGGACCGGCTTGCCCGCGGAATCGACTGCAAGCACATCGAAGCTGGCCGCTTCCTCCGGCTCGTATTGGCTTTTGCTCGGCGTAGCCGTGATGGTAAGCGTGCGCTCGACGAGCGGAACTTTGAGACTTTTCTGAGCGGTCATCAACTGATCGTCGTGGACAATGACAGCCGTGACGACAAGGTTGGGCTGAGCTTTCTGCGTGATGGGAACATCGAACGGAGCGCTCGCTCCCGTTAAATGGATGAGCTGCCGGGACTGCACGCTATCGCCTTCGACGGTGATCACGGCCCACGATTCCGCCAAGCCGGTCACGAGCAGCAAATGCGCCGTATCGCCCACGCTGTAAGATTTTTTGTCCGCGATAATCTGCGCCTGCGCGTTGGTCTGGTACCAGGAGCCCGAGCCGTTCCATACCCAAACATAGGTGGAGTTTTCGACGGTGCGATTTTCCGGCGTCTGCGCGGTGGCTTTCACTTCAAAGTCGCCGCTGCCGCTAAGGGCCAAATCGACCAGAACCGTTCCGTCGGCGCCGGTGACGGCATCTTTGCTTCCCGCATCGGTGTCGGTTCGCTCGTGAGTGACGGAATCCCATTTCTCAAGTGCCGCCGCGATGTGGACCTTCGTTTGCACTGGTTTGCCGTCGTAGTCCTGTGCTGTTACTTTCACGCGAGTCGGCTGTCCGGCCTGCACGACGTAGTTCGTGGGCTCCACGCTCACTCGAAAAGACCCGTAGGTGGCTAGCACCGTCGAGTGCCCCGCGACCTCACGATTCGCCGCGTCGGTGACGCGCGCCTCGATGCGATAGTCCTGGTCGGTGTGCTTCGAGTCGATTCGAGTCGGCAGAGTTACCGTAAGCTGGCCGTTTGCATCGAGCATTCCCTGATGTTCCTGCTGCTCGGTCTGCCCGTAGGTGTCGTCGGCGTCGTCGGAATTGTCCGAGTCATTCGAATCGGCGTCCGCGTCCTCGCCGTTGTCGTCTCCTTCGCCCTGATCCCACCAATAATGCGTGGACGTGTGTACCACGTATGTGACCTTCGCGCCCGCAACCGGCTCGCCAAAAAAGTAGCGCGCGTTAATCGTGGCCTGTATTGGATCGCCCTGCAGCACGCGCGGCACGGCCGGCTTCACTGTTACCTGATACTCAGGCTTCTTGTAGTCCTCAACGTAGAAACTGCCGGTGCCACCAATATTCTGGTCCGCATATCCAACGTAGTAGTACCCCAGAGCCGCGTCGGATCCGAGATTGAGGTCAACCGCAACCGTTCCGTGCGACGAGACCGCCAGCTGCTTCCGCATTACCTCTTTGTTATCGGGGCCGTTGACCGTAAGCGTGATCGTTTGTGGCCCGGGGAGCATCAAGGTATCGTTCTGCTCCTTGCGCAAAATGCCTTTAATGTGTACCGCATCGCCCGGCCGGTAGACAGGCCGGTCAGTGTATAGATAGGAACGCTCCGTTTGCGATCCTACTCCCTGAAAGCTGTAGCCCCACGGCGTCACCAGCGCAGCGTCGGCTCCCTTGCGCGCAAGAATCCAGACGTTTTCCGGCAAGGCTCCCTGCGCGCCGCCGCGAATCGTCATGGTGAGCGAGGCCATGCCGTCGCTGCCGGTCTTGCCAGCCGACTGAAGCTGCCCGTTCGCCCACAGAAAGACGTCAGCATCAGCGATGGGCGCACCGGATTTTCGATCGGCAACGTAGAGATCGGCGCGCGAACCCTCCGCCCGCTCCACCACCGCAACGGAAGTGACGATGGCGACCGTGTACGCCTTGTAGGTTCCGTCGGTCGCCTCGATGAGGTAGACGCCAGCGCTCAGCCCGTCGATCGGCAACTGCTGCGTGTCGCTCACCAGCGCCGGCGGCGTCTCGAGTTTCCAGCGCGCCACCAGTTGGCTCGCGTTCAGCAGCGGAATCTGCGCGAACTGCGCCGCGCCCACAACCTGGCTGCGCTTGCCTAACTTTGCCTGCTGCTCGCGGAAGCTGTCCCGCGCATCGTCGGTAAACCGGCCGCGAAAGAAGTGCCGGATGACGAACCACAGGTGCGCTTTGAAATCGTGCAGACGTTCGACGAAAGTCTCCTGATCGATTTGCTCTTGGGGCGCGTAGTTCTCTACGCCGAAGCTGTGCACATCCTTGAGGCCGGCGAAGAACTTTTCCGCATCGCGCACCTTGTAGACGCGGAATTCGAGTTCTGGAACGTTATGAGCAATGAGCTGGATTTTGACGCTCTCGCCGGGCGCGAATGTCCGCGTGGTTGAAAGCGAAAAGGAACGCGGCGCGTCGGTGGCCGATGCGGGCACTGCGGCTGCGGCCAAAGGAAGCAGTAGGGCGGCTGCCACGAGCGGCTTAGTCAGCGCACGTTTCCAGCAAATTGAATTCCGGTCAATCAATTTCCGGCAGTTCATGGATTTCCTCGCAGAATGTTCCAGCGGTAGACGCCGAGAAAGTTGGGATTACCGGCGAGCGGCCGCCATTGAGGCTGAGGATGGTCAAGAAGCTCAGAGAGGAGAA
>CAZHOO010000073.1:0-17318 GCA_964533905.1 uncultured Occallatibacter sp.
GGAAGATGAACATCGCGCGCCAGTAGTAAAGCGCGGGCTTCTCAAGCCATGGGTGGCCGTAGAGATAGGGGGTGACACAGGCGCTCAACCGGTCCTTCAGCGTGGATGCGGCGTCGAAGCGCACCAGCATCTCGTGCGCGATCTGCGCATAGCGCGGTTCATCAGCGCCGACCAGGCCCAGGCCGTCGCCGCCCAGTAGAGGCGTGACTCCATAGACAATAAAAAAGACGCTGAATGCGAGGAAGACCGCCGCTTCGGCGATGGTGGCCCAGCACGGCATTCGCCACGACCGGCGGGCTGCTTTTTCCGGAACCGGCGGTTCCACGGGGTTCTCCATCTCCGGCAATACTCCAAGGCACAGCAGCCTGCGTTGCGCAGGACAAAGGTCGTGGTTACCTGCAAGGCGGAGGGGAATTCAGGCGGGGCCTGCTCGCCTTCCGCGCTCAAACCGGGCGCGGAGATCCTTCAGTGGACAAGGCTAACAGATTGAGGGGGAATCTCAAGACCGCTCAGGCTGCAATTCTCCTCGCGGCGGCTCAGCAGACTTGCTTGATGTTGTGGTTTTGCGGCCTCGGCTCATCAACTGCTCGATGCGCGCCTGGAAACGTCCCGACCGGTCGGCCAGGAAACTCAGCTCGGGAACGTGGCGCACACCCATTCGCTCCTTCAACTCACGCCGAATATAGCCCTTAGCGGCTTCAAGGCCTGCAATCGTCTGCTCTTCGGCTTTGGCGATGTCTTTCGAGTTCGTATCGAGGGCAACGTACACGCGCGCCGACTTTCCGCCCGGATTGAGGGCCACTTCACTCACGTGGCAGAAGTCAATGCGCGGATCGGAGAGTTCACCCTCAATCATCGCGCCAATCTCATCCTTCAGAGCCTCCGCCACCCGGTTCTGATGATGCTTCCTTGCTCGATGTTCCGGCATGGCTGTCTCCTCCATTCTCTTGGACGAACGCTGGTCCGTGAGGGCGCTTCAAGGCCACGTAAACCCATCAGGATAACAGACGCGAAAGTTGCGCGGGAGGGGCGGCTGCGCGGAGCTATCCCGAGAAATCGACTGCGACAACCTCGTGGAGAGCAATCGCCGGTGTCTCAAGAAAAATCGTGCCGCCTTCCGTACGATACGGAACGTCTCTTGCAGCAACAAGCAGGTGAACGCGGCTGATGCGGCGACCGGCGGGAATTTGTAGAGAGATTTTTTGCCCGGAGATCGGAACTATCTCTCGCACGGGTCCCTTCAACATCATGGGATTGGTGAGGTTGACGAGGTGCACGGTCATTGAATTCTTCTGCTCCCAGACGGCCACATCCACAACGCCCTTGCCTTCGACGGTCACGAAGGCCGTTTCGTTCGTGGCCCAATCGACGGCATTGCGGAGCAGCTTCCCGTGATCCACACAAAGAACCTGCCAGAAGGTCCGATCGATATCGCCAGGGAAATAGACCACGCGCCCCTTGCCAACCTGCTGCACAAAGACTCCGGGGGGATGCGCAACGCCGGACCGCGTGAAAACCGACTCCATGGGCAGATCGGGGTAGGACGGAACGATGCGCAACGGAGCAGACAGGTTGGGGTCAGCGGGCGTCACGACCACCTGGTTGACTGCATCGACAATGCGGCCCGCGTCTTCAAAGCCGCGAAGCAATGGATGAAATGTGTTAGTGGTCGGGTCTTTTTCCAAACTCAAATACGAATTCAGCATGTTTTGCTGGAGATTGCCCGCGTAGGACGCACCGAAAAGCGAGGCCAAACCGAAATCCTTGCGCCGAACGCCCCACTCGTCGTAGAGCGAAGTTTCGTACGTTGCCACGAGGCCGCCTCCGTGCTCTACGAAAGCGCGCAGGCTGGCGCATTGTTCGTCGGAGAGCGCGGCGATGTTTGGCAGAATCAAAGTGCGAAACGGCTCAAGATGCTCGTCGTCGAGGCAGCGATCGTGAACCATCTCAAACGGAACGCGCGCTTCGACGAGCGCCTCATAAAATCCCAGCGCCGGCTCGTCGACCTTTTCGCGAGCCTCATCGCCACCGTAAAACGTCGCGCTCTGCTGCGAATAGACGAGCCCGACACGCGCGAGCGGCCGAAGATTGCGTAGATACTTTTCGTTCGCGTAGTGCCAGGCGAAGATTTCCTTCACAACCGGAAGCCAGCGCGTGTCGTTCGGTTTGGCGTTGAATTTGATGAACCAAGGCCGCAAGCCTTGCGCGATTCCGTCCGCGACCCAGAGGCGGATTTCGTCGCCGTTCTGCACGGAGTCTTTCCAGCGGTGCTCGTCTTCGATGCCGACACTGAACATCCCGGCAATGGCTTTATCGCCCATGGTGGCGCGATATTCCTTGCCGTTCTTGCCGTTTGCCCACGGAGCCATCAGGCCGCGGCGTCCTTGGCGATCGGCAACCATGGTGGGCGCGAGCTCGTTGATCGTCTTCATGTCCAGATCGCTGAGCGCTCCACCGCCCGCGTTGGCGATGTAGCTTGCGCCAGGATTGATCGCTCGGATTTTCTCGTTCCACAAGCGCCAGAGTTCAAAGAGACGCTGCTGCCGCCAGACAATGTATTGTTTGCGAGCCGGACCCTGCGGATTGTTGGTGCGCGGCAGATCCAGACCCGATGCGGCGCGAAAATTCTCCCGGCAATGCTCGCAGTAGCACATGCCACTGCCTGCCCAGCGATTGGTGAAGATGCCGTCCGGCTTGTACAGGCGCATGATCTCTTCATGCACCGCCGTCATGAAATCGAAGTTGTAGGGCCCAAGAGCGCAGGTTTCCCAATAGCGCGGATCGGATGGATGGCGCACCGGCTGGCCGGCGGCATCGACACGGATCCAGTCGGGATGCGCGTCGTAGACCTTCTGCCAGCAGGCATGGGCGTCGGTCCGCGCAATCACATTCATGCCCATCGCGCGGCAGCCTGCCAGCAGGTCGCCGAAAGCGTCGCCATTGCCGAGCCACGCGCTGCGCTGCTGCAACGGAATCTGAGTGGGATAAAACGCGACCACGCCGCCCGCGCTCAGGCAGGCAGCGTCGGCATGAACGCTGCGAAAATAGTCGAGCCAGAAGTGTTTGTCGTAGTTACCGGGATCGTCCTCGACAAATGCGAGCTGCGCCCAGCGCATCGGCCGGTCGTACCAGCCGACTGCACCGTCTTGATGCTGCGCCGATTCGGCAGCTTCGCCCGCCGCATAGGCGTCCTTCGCGACGCCTGCCGGTAGTAGACAGCCTGTGGCGGCCAGTGCCGAGCCCTTCACGAAATCTCTGCGGGTGCTCACAGCAGGATCCTCCCGTAATCCAAACATTGGATCACGGCAAGCCAGCCTGACGGAACTGCCGCCTTGGTCGCTAGTTCGAGGATTGAGGAACTGCGCTGCTTCCTCGCTAAACTACACGCCGAACTGCCGCAGATGATGGTCCAGATGCTTGTACATCAGCACTGCCCATTCGTCCGGAGTAAGAGAACCGAAAAACGCGTGGGGATGCGAGGTGCAACCCGCAGCTCCCGCCGCGGCGAACCGATCGATCAGCCCGGTCAGGCGCTTCCGCTCGATTTCAAAGTCTTTCTTATCGCCGATGACGACGAGTTCCTTTGACGTCGGGGAATTCCGGCGCATTGGCTCGTTCTCGCGCAAGGCCATCGGCTTGACGACCGGTCCAAGAATCCGGCCGATCAACGCGCGCTTTGGACGGATCTCTCCCGCAGCCATCTCGAGGCCCAACGAGCAATGTGCCATCATTTGCGCCGGATTCATTTTGCCCCAATGCCGCGATTGGTCCGGCGTGAGCTGGGACAGCCTCCGCTTGATTCCCTCGGCGCAATCGAAATTGAACAGGTCTTCCATGCAAAAAATCCGTTCCCTTCCCCCGCTCGGGTCGCGAGGGCTGTCATTCCTTCGGTCTATTCCTTCGCGGCGTGCTCAAGCTCGGCGATATCGAGCTTTTTCATCTTCATCATCGCCTGCATGGCTTTGGAATGCTTGACGAGCTCACCAATACGGCGAGGCACCACCTGCCAGCTGAGGCCGAATTTGTCCGTCAGCCATCCGCACTGGACCTCCTCGCCGCCATCCGTGAGTTTCGCCCAGTAGTGGTCGATCTCCTCCTGCGTATCGCAGTTCACTACGAACGAGACTGCTTGAGAGAATTTGAAGGCCGGGCCGCCATTGAGGGCGGTGAACCTTAAGCCGTCAAGCTCGAAGGAGACCGTTAACGCGCCCCCTTTCGGGCCGGGAGCGTCGCCGGGGTTGCGCAGCTCGCCCACGCGGCGAGAGTTGGGGAAGATGCTCACATAGAAATCAGCGGCCTCTTCAGCATTCGAGTCGAACCAGAGAAAGGGCGTGATGCGGGGGGAGTCTGCGAAGGTGCTCATGGGATCACCTGGTTTAGGATTTAGAGCTCTGGCGGTCGAGCAGCTGATTTCCATTGCACCATTCATCGATTGCAAAATGCAAGTGAAGTTCGTAGGATGCCGTTGTAGCCGGATTCTAAAAAGAAGACCTTTGCCCGCGCCGATTTGGCCCTTAGCGCCCGGCCCAAATTCAATACCCCAATTCCCCGAAAGGAAAACTGAAGCGATGAAGGTAAACACCTATCTGAATTTTCCGGGCAATTGCCTCGAAGCCATGAAGTTCTACGAGAAGCATCTGGGCGCGAAGATCCTGATGAAGTCGACCTTCGCGGAAATGAGCTCATCCGGGGCGCCACAGCACATGCCGCCTGGCCTGGATCGGGACGGCATTCTGCACGCGCGATTCACGCTTGGCGATACCACGGTCATGGCCAGCGACGGCCCCAAAGTGGAGCCGATGCGCAGCGCTTACTTGTCACTCAGCGTCGACAGTAATGAGGAAGCGGAGCGTATCTACAAAGCACTGACTGAGGGTGGCGAGATCTTTATGCCGATGGGCGAGCAGTTTTTCGCGCATCGCTTTGGGCAGTTCCGCGACAAGTTCGGAGTCAACTGGATGGTCATTCACGAAAAGCCGATGCAGCGGCCGGCCTGACGCGAGCTGATCGCGGCCTGAATTGAAATGCGAGCCATGGGCTGTTACTCTCATCTGTCCCGGTGAAGCGCCCGGACAGCAGGTAAGACCATGGCCTTCAAATTCCAGGGATTCGATTTTCTCGGGCTCGATGCGAGCCTGACGGAAGAGGAACTCCTTGTCCGCCGGACCGCGCGCGACTTTGTTGACGCGAATGTAACCCCGATCATCGAAGGATGCTTTCGGGAGGGCCGTTTTCCGCGAGAGATCGTTCCATTGATGGGCGAGCTAGGCTTCTACGGCGCCAACCTGGAAGGCTACGGCTGTGCCGGCATGTCGAACGTAGAGTACGGCTTCGTTTTGCAGGAGCTGGAGCGCGGCGACTCGGGTCTGCGCAGCTTCGTGAGCGTGCAGTCGGCGCTGGTGATGTACCCCATCTTCACGTTCGGATCGGAAGAACAGAAGAAAAACTGGCTGCCCGCGCTCGCCACGGGCGAAAAGCTTGGCTGCTTTGGGCTGACTGAGCCGGGCTTCGGGTCGAATCCGGCCGGGATGACCACTCGCGCGCGTAAATCTAGCGATGAGTACATCCTGAACGGCGAGAAGATGTGGATCACGTCGGGATCGATTGCCGATGTGGCCGTGGTCTGGGCGAAGCTCGAAGGGGCGGGCGAGGACGGCGCGGAAAGCGTTCGCGGATTTCTGGTGGAGACCGATCGGCCGGGGTTCAAATCAGGCGACATTCACGGCAAATGGTCGCTGCGCGCTTCTATCACCAGCAGCCTTTCACTTGAGGACGTGCGTGTGCCAGCGGCCAACCTGCTGCCGGGCGCGGACAGCCTGAAGGCCGCGTTGATGTGCCTGAACCAGGCGCGCTACGGCATCAGCTGGGGCGCAATCGGCGCGGCGATGGATTGCTATTCGACGGCGCTCAGCTACTCCAAAACCCGGAAGCAATTTCACGACCAGCCGATCGCAAGCCATCAGCTGGTGCAGGAGAAACTGGTGTGGATGGCGAGCGAAATTTCAAAAGCACAGCTGCTCTCGCTCCACGTGGGACGGCTGAAGGATCAAGGCAAGGCAGGCCATCAGCATATTTCAATGGCCAAGAGAAATAACGTGTGGATGGCGCTTGAGTGCGCACGGTTGGCCCGCGATATTCTCGGCGCGAACGGTGTCACGGAGGACTATCCGATCATGCGCCACAGCATGAATCTGGAGTCCGTGAAGACGTACGAGGGCACGCACGACATTCACACGCTGATCCTGGGGCAAAACCTGACGGGGATCGGAGCGTACTGAGGCGAGCAGCACCGGCAGGAATGGTTTTGCTCCGTCAGCTCGCCTTGTCCCTTAGACTCCTCGCCACAGCCCATGGACCACCCCAGAGGCCAACGGCGATGAAGAGACTCGACCACTCGTCAGGACTTCGCGGGGCGCCCGGGATCCCGTAAAGGCCCAGCACCCGCGGAAGGTGCAACGTGATCACCCAGATTGCGAACATCGTCCCGATCGCAATCCAGCTCCAGCGTTCGAGAACGCCTAATCCGATTCCTATCCCCGCCGCAATGAATACCACGCCGAAGAACGCAACCCAGGGTTCGTGCCATGGAATCCAGCCCGGAATGAGCGAGCCGATGAATTTGATTCCGATAAAGTGATCGACGCCGAAGACGATCATGGCGACGGCGATCACGGCGCGGCATGCGATGGAGAGCCACCTTGGCGTAGCTGACGGCCCCGGCAATAGCATCGCAATGCAGGCGAGCGACAGAGGCTCAAAGACCACGGTGCGAAGCCCCATATCACCGGGTGAGGCGATGTAAAACGGGAGGACGTGGACGAGTGTCCAGAAGATGTATGTTGCGCCGAGCGTGTACGCGGCTGCGCGCATCCGACACTGAACGAGTAGTCCCAAGCCGCATGCGACCCAAAGCATGGCAAAGAGGATCACGAGCCATGGGATCGCCGGCATAAAGGGAAGCACGGGCATGGAATGGGAGTTCGGGCCGAGCGACGCATACGAGCCATGCGCGCACCATGCGTTCTCAAGGGCGAGCGCAACGATAGCGAATGAGAAGATCCAACGGCCGGAGCGAAGCAAGGCGTTCATCATTTACCCAGTGAGGCTCCTGGATTGACGGAAGAGCGCCTGAAAGGCACGCAGTGCCGACTGGTTTTCTGGCTGAATTTCGGGGAATTGCTAGATGCTCCCTAAGCCAAATCCATGCTACACCGCGACGGTGAAGCTCTCTTCGCTGCGGGTCACGGCGCGGTAGAGTGTGTCGCGCTCGAAGGGCACGCGGCCAGCCTCGGTGATGAGGCGGCAAAGCTGCTTGCGGGTCATACCCTGCGGGGTGGTGGCGCCGGCATCGTGGTAAATCTTCTCTTCGATCACGGTGCCGTCAAGATCGTCGGCGCCAAAGCGCAGCGCGATCTGCGCAATCTTCGGCGTCATCATCTGCCAGTACGCCTTGATGTGCGGGAAGTTGTCGAGGAGCAGGCGGCTGACGGCGATCTGGCGAATGTCTGTGAGCCCCGTTGTCACCGGAAGGTGGTCGAGTGGCGTGTTTTCTGGATGAAATGCGAGAGGAATGAACGTCTGAAAACCGGCGGTTTCGTCCTGCAGGGCACGCAGCTTGAGCAGATGATCGACACGGTCAGCGTCGTTCTCAATGTGGCCGTAGAGCATTGTCGCATTGGACTTGAAACCCAGCTTGTGCGCGGCGCGCGCGGTCTCGAGCCACTCCTCGCCGTCGATCTTGTGATCACAGATGATGGAGCGAACGCGGGCGGCAAAGATCTCAGCACCGCCGCCGGGCATGGAGTCGACGCCGGCCTCGCGAAGCTTGATCAGCGTTTCGTCGATGGTTAATTTGGCGCGGCGGGCGAGGAATGCGATCTCGACCATAGTGAAGGCCTTGATGTGCACCTTCGGGAAGCGCTCTTTGAGGCCGCGAATCAGATCCAGGAAGAACTCAAGCGGAAGATCGGGGTGCAGGCCGCCGACAATGTGAAACTCCGTTACAGCCTCGGAATAGCCCGAGGCAGCCGTTTCCCATGCCTCGTCGAGAGCCATTGTGTAGCCAGCGGGATCGCCTTTCTTGCGGCCGAAGGCGCAAAGCTTGCAGGCAGCTACGCAGACATTGGTGGGATTGATGTGGCGATTGACGTTGAAGAAGGTGAGGTCGCCATGCATCCGTTCGCGGACGTGGTTGGCGAGCCAGCCGACTGCCAAAACGTCAGAAGAGGCGTAGAGCGCCAGGCCGTCGTCGGAGCTAAGACGCTGCTGGGCGAGCACCTTGGCGGCGATTGGCTCCAGCCGCGGGTCGTGGGTCCGAAAGGCATGGGCCGGACCGGCTGATTGGCTCCGGGGTTTCGCGGTCTCGGTCTCGGGGGCAAACGGGGCCATGCCTTGATGATACCTAAATCCGGGTGAGACGGCTGGTCTCGGTTCGGGGCATGGTGGTGTGGGCTGGATCACTTTTGAGGGAAAGCCGGGGGCGTACACTGCCTCTTCATCGTTGAAACAAAGACAGAACCATGCCCGCAATGTCCATCAATATCGACGAGCAGATTCGCACCCGGAGCTATGCGCGTGGCCCCGCAAGGCCTCTGCTGGAATTGACGATCGGCGAGCTGCTGCAACGGACGGCAGACCGGTTCCCGGATCGGCTGGCGGTTGCATCGCGGCACCAGGAGAAGCGGCTGACGTGGGCTGAGTTGAGCGCCGAGGCTGATCGGGTGGCGCGTGGGCTTTGGGCGCTGGGGATTCGGCGGGGCGACCGCGTAGGTCTGTGGTCGACCAACTGCATTGAGTGGGTGATGATGCACATGGGCTGCGCGCGAGCCGGGGCGGCGCTGGTGAATGTGAATCCGGCCTACCGCTCGCACGAGCTGCAGTTCACTCTGACGCGATCGCGAATGAAGGCGCTATTTCTGTGGCATAAGGATAAGCGCGCAGACTATGAGGAAATTCTGGGGCGGGCGCGGCACGGACTCGATCTTGAGCTCGAACATACGATCTACTTCGACACTCCCGAGTGGCCGGCGCTGCTGGAGGCCGAAGGGCGGCTGCCGGACCACGTGGCGATCGATGATGTGGCCAATATCCAGTACACGAGCGGGACCACCGGGCTGCCGAAGGGCGTAATGCTGACGCACCACAACGTGGTGAATAACGGGCAGTTCCTGGCGCAGGGATTTCACTATACCGAGCAGGACAAGATTGTGGTTCCGGTACCGCTGTTCCACTGCTATGGGTGCGTGATCGGGACGATGAGCGCGGTGAACTCCGGTGCGGCGATCATTTTGCCCAACTGGACGTTCGACGCACGCGCCACGCTGAAGGCTATACACGTGGAGCGCGCGACGAGCGTCTACGGCGTTCCTGCAATGTACGTGGCGGAGTTTGGACTGCCGGACTTTGCGAGCTACGACACCACGAGCCTGCGCACAGGCATGATGAGCGGCGCGCCGTGCCCGGTGGAGCTGATGAAGCGCGTGCTTGAAGAGATGCACATCGGCGAGCTGGTGATCGCTTACGGGCAGACGGAGACTTCGCCGGTGGTGACAATGAGCGACGCAGCGGATTCGCTTGAGATCCGCGTGAATACGGTGGGACGCGCCATGCCGCAGACCGAGATCAGAATTGCGGCGCTTGAGACTGGCGAGACGTTGCCCTTCGGGCAGCAGGGCGAGGTTTGCGTGCGCGGTTATGCGTTGATGAAGGGCTACGACGGCGATGCGGAGGGGACGGCGCAGGTGATTGGGCCTGACGGCTGGCTGCGTACCGGCGATTTGGGAGTGATGCGCGAGGACGGATGCATCCACATCACCGGCCGCTCACGGGATGTGATCATTCGCGGCGGCGAGAACATCTATCCGCGCGAGGTTGAGGAGTTCCTTTACACCTGCCCGAAGGTTGGCGAGGTGCAAGTGATTGGTATTCCCAACGCGCGACTGGGCGAGATTGTGGTGGCATGGATCCGCTTGCGGCCTGGAGTGGAAGCGACGGAAGAAGAGATCAGAGCCTTCTGCCAGGGCCAGATCGCGTATTACAAAGTGCCGGAGCACGTCCGTTTTGTTGAGGAATTCCCGGCCACGCTCTCCGGGAAGATTCAGAAGTACAAGATGCGCGAGTTCGAAATTGAAGCGCGCCACCTCGAAGACCTGGCAAAGACAGCGACCGCATAGACTCAGGCGGCTCAGCCGAGCCGCCAAGAATCCTCACATTTGAACTTGTACTGTGCGGGTGCTCAGTTACTGGGGGGCGCAGTTGTGTTTGCTGGCGGCGGAGGCGGAGTTGCCGGCGCAGGCGCTGCCGCTGGTGCAGGCGCCGCATCCGTTGCGCGCTTGGCAACGAAGTCCTGCGGCGGACGATCGCCATCTGCGCCGAACGTGCGCGTGAACTTGATCGTCCCATCAGCCTGCGCGGCTCCCTTGTAACTGATGGTGAATGAATTCCCGTTGAAGTTCAAATCCTGTTCAAACGAGATGTTGTCGCCGTCCACTTTGCCGTTCGCGATGTCCATATCGCCACGGGGCGTGGTGATCTTGCCGGTAAGCGTCGAGCCATCGACGTGAAAGTCGAAGGTGAGGGTCTGCGGGCCCATGCGGCCCTGCACATCGCCGGTCCATTTGCCGTTGAAGTCGGCGGCCAGCGCGCTGACAGAACCGAGCGCGAGAAATAAAAGTGTGATCCCGAGTTTCTTAACCATGTGAACGTCTCCCACCTGCGTGCTTGTTTTTGACGCCGGACCCTGGGGTCTGGCGCCTGTTTACGAGAGACGTTTGGAAGCCGCGACAAGTCTCGCCGCTATCAAATTCAATCGTGGGCGGCGGACGGTAGGCAGTGGACAGGAGACGGCAGACAGCAAGCAGGACACAGGAGACAGCTTACGGCCGACGGAGTTATGCCCTCGCTTCTTGAGTGTAACTTCTTTTGATAGTGTGGCTTGCGGCTCATAAAATCTCTCGTCATTTTTCGCGCTATTTTTGCTGATTCTAAACGAGTTGTTTCTCACAAATTCGGCGTAATTCAGTGCACATTCCCGATGATTCTGGATGCGATTTGCTGATTCTAAAAGAGTTAAATGGCGAAAGTTTGGCGAAGAATGCAAGATTTTTTTATTTAATATTTTTGCCGTTTCGGGACCCCTGATTTCCAGGGTTGCTGATGGGGTTCAAAAATGTGGGCGGCGCGTAATTCCGGCTTCAACAAACCGCTGGGCGCCGCGGACATTCGGATTTGTCTTGAGGTAAGGCTCATGGTTCAAGGATGCGCCAATCGAGGGTATTAATCGGCAAACTTGGGAAAGTTTATTTGCCGAATGATTGCAACGGGTTAGGGCACTTTGGAGCGCGAGGGACACTTGACAGCGGGTGAGGTGGGGGGAAGTTGACTTCATGGTCCAGGAAATGAGGCCAGAAACGGGGCGGGAAACGCCAGAGCTACATAGCTCAGACACTGGCCGCACCAGGTGGGATGCTTGGGTATGGCTCGAACAAGCGTGAGACGGTTCAATACGGTGACATACCTCGCGTCTGCGGGTTCGGGGCGAACTATGGTTCGCGTCAAGGCGAAGGAGATCTTCTCTTCTCAGGGGGATCGTGCCGACTGTTTGTTTTATCTTCGGATGGGCCGGGCGAAACTCACGATTGTTTCAAAAGACGGCAAAGAAGCCACGGTTACGCTGCTCGCTCCGGGAGACTTTTTCGGTGAGGAGTGCATGGCCGGACCCGACGAGCTCCGCACGACCAGCGCGACGGCTCTCACCGTGTGCGTGGTGCTGAAGATCGCTGCGGAGGAACTAACCCGGGTGCTCCACGAGGAACACGCGTTCTCGGACTTGTTCGTTCAGTTTCTCGCACTCCGGAGCACGAGAACCCAGGCGGATCTCGTCGATCAGCTCTTCAACAACAGCGAACGGCGCCTTGCGCGAATGCTTTTGATCATGGCCAACTACGGCAATGCATCCGACCCGGAGGCGCTGATTCCGCCGGTCACGCAGGAAACCCTTGCAAATATGATTGGCACGACGCGGTCACGCGTGAGCTTCTTCATGAATCGATTTAGAAAGCTCGGCTACATCAGCTACAAAGGCCGCATCCGCGTGCATAAATCGCTGCTGATGATGGTTTTGCAGGACCAGTTGCCGGAGCAAAACGCGTCGCGGCCGAAACTACTCGACGTTGCGGCAAATCGCGCAGTAAATCCCAAGCAAGCCAAGTTCTAGAGAGCCTCAAAATTCGGCGCGATCCATTGCGTCTTGAGAGATCCGCGGCAGAGTCTGTTCGACTCTTCGATCCCCTCGTGGATTCGCGCCTCGATAGCGGCATACTCTGCGGAAACCAAGCAGGGCGATCATCCCGCACGACACGCAAAAATGAGAAGTGCTTCCGCTTGAATTGAAGACATATATCCTTCAAATGCGCGAAATTGCTCAGACGCGCAAGAAAGAGCCGGGTATTCTTCGAGAATATTCGCAAATGAGAGGAGAGGGAAAATGCCCATGACTTTTCAGTCAAGCTTTCCACATCGACACAACTCCGACGAAACTCACGACTCGATTTGCACAAGTTGTTTTGTAACTGTGGCCACGGCCTTGAATGAATCTGAACTGGCTGGCCATGAATCGGCTCATGTTTGCGATCCGATGGATGTGTACCGGTTTAGCGGAAGCGCGCCTTCGCCCGGCGAAGCAGGGTTTCGGGTTTCGTGATGGCCGCGCACGTGGCGTGAGATGCCAGCGGCCATCGGAATGTGTGGATCCGGCATGCTCGCGAAGTGGCGATCTTTCGCCCCTTTCAGGGGCTGCGATCATGAAGACACTGAGTTCCCCAGGCTCGCGCCTGGGGCTCACTTCTTTCGCCCGCTAACGCAGACTAGGCGGCGCCCGGCGCGAGCAGCAGAATCTTGCCGATGCCGCCTTTTTCCCCAAGTCGATGAGCTTCAGCCGCGTCGCGCAACGGCAAGCGGCGGCCAATAGGCAGAACGAATTTACCATCGCGCACGTCGTCGGCAAACTCGCGCACCTTGGATGGATCGGGCTTGGCATTCACGCGCGCAGTTTTTACCGTCGGATTCTTGGCCTGCGCACCGTCCGGCAACATCGTCGCGTAGCCAAAAGAGCCACCTGGCTTGATCCTTGCGATGAGCTTCGCCGCAACCTCGCCGCCAACCGTGTCGGCAATCGCGTCAACTAAAGCAAAGTTCTCGATCGCCTGATCATCGTCAATGGCGAGCACACCAGACACGCCCAGGGCGCGGGCATCGTCCAGCTCTTTGCCGCGAACGCCGGCAATCACCTGCGCGCCTAACTTTTTGGCTGTGTGCACCGCCGCGCGGCCCACTCCGCCCAGCGCTCCGGTTACGAGAACAACCTGCCCCTTTTGCACGTTGGTGGCGAGGCGCACAAGCTGGTCCCCGGTGAGCGAGATCAATGGGAGCGCGGCTGCGTCGGCCAGATCGACGCCATCGGGCAGATGGGTCACGTCAGAATCGTCGACTGCCACCAATTCGGCATAGGTCTTGTTGGTCAGTGCAAGGACGCGGTCACCCGGCTTGAAGTGCCTTACATTTGCGCCCACCTTGCGCACGATGCCGCTGACGTCGCGGCCCAGGATGGCGGGAAACGTCAAGGGGACATTCTTCTGCATCATCCCCGACCGCAGCTTCCAGTCGATGGGATTGACGCTGGCGGCGGTGGCTGCGATAAGCACGGTATTGCCGCCGGTTAATGGGTCGAGAACGTCTTCTTCAAACTTCAGATTCTCAGGGCCGCCGTATTCGTTGAGCACCACAGCTTTCATCGCGTGTCTCCCAAAGCACCAACCAAACTAAGGTTCCGGTTAGTCAGATGCACGGGAGGGAGCTTGCGGCTCGGCTCACGTTTCGGGGGTCGCCTCCGGGTTGGGGTAATACGAACGACGGACAGCGAGGCCTGGAGGCCCAGCTTGCGGTTGAGCGCCCGCGCTCACTTGCCCGTATATTCCTGGAAGAGGTCCGGAAACTCCTTGCGAAGAGTCTCCACTTTGGGCCGGTCGCAGACCAGAATGTACGGATTGTCGGGGTTATGCAGAGCATAGTCCTGGTGGTAGGATTCGGCGTCGTAGAAGCCCTTCAGCGGCACCACTTCAGTCACAATCGGTTTGTGAAACGCGCCGACTGCATCAAGCTGTGCGATGTATTCGCCGGCGATCTTTCTCTGGGCCTCGTTTGAGTAGAAAATCGCGGAGCGATAGGAGGTTCCCACGTCGGGCCCTTGCCGATTCAGCTGCGTGGGGTCGTGGACTGAGAAGAATATCTGGAGAAGCTTGCCGTACGTGATTCTCGAGGGGTCGTAGACGACTTTGACCGATTCAGCATGGCCGGTCGTTTCCGTCGTCACCTGATCGTAGGTCGCTGTTTCCGCAGAACCGCCTGAGTACCCCGCGGTCGTCGCCACCACGCCTTTCACGCGTTCGAATACCGCCTGCGTTCCCCAAAAGCATCCACCGGCGAAGACGGCCGTCTCCTTGCCCGGATGTTGTGCAAGAGGGATATCGTCCTTGGGGGCCGGAATGCCGCCCCGTGTCTGGGCGTGGCCCCAACGGCTCATGCTCAACGCCCCCAGCAAGAGACAAAGGGCAACGCAGGCGAAGGCAATGTAGAAAGAAGGGGAACGAAGCATCAGACCTCCAGAATTCCGGCACGCACTTCTTGAGACGCGCGAAGCAGCCTCGTGGTTACAAGCGACGAAGCGGGCGATCGTTGCTCCCGATTGCGCCGCTTTATCGAGCGCGGCGCGAAATCGATCGGTTCTTCGAGTATAAGTGGGGCATTGGTGTTGCAGCATCGCTCTCGACCGGTACAATTCAAGCGAATCGAAGCTGGAATTGGAGACTTGAAGGAATGCCTGCGAAGACCATGACGGTCGCCGGGATCATGAGTGGAACGTCGGCCGACGGCATCGACGTGGCCCTGGTGCGGATTGTGCCGGGGAAGCATCGGGCGAAGTTGACGCTGCTGGCTCATGAGGGCTTTTCGTTCCCGGCAGAGTTGCGGCGCGCGATTCTGCAGGCGATGAACGCAGAGGCAACCTCGACGGCGGAGCTCGCGCGCCTGAACTGGCGGTTGGGACTGGCCTATGCCGAAGCGGTGAAGGCGACGCTTGAGCGGCACAGGGTGAAGCTCGACCTCGTCGGTTGTCATGGGCAGACTCTCTATCATCAGCCGCGCGCAGAGGTCTATGCGGGGCGGCGCTTCGCGTGCACCTGGCAACTGGGTGAAGCAGCGGCCATAGCCGCAGCGGCCGAAGTTCCCGTGGTTTCGAATTTTCGCCCCGCGGATATGATTGCCGGCGGTCAGGGAGCGCCGCTGGTTCCGCTGCTGGACTATATGCTGTTTGCCGACATGAAACGCGGAAGAGTGCTGCAAAACATCGGCGGCATCGCCAACCTGACTGCGATTCCCGCTGGCGCAGGTCCGGACAAACTGATCGCCTTCGACACCGGCCCAGGAAACATGGTGATTGACGCGCTTGCGCAGACGCTTCTCGGCAAGCGTTTCGATCGGAATGGTGAATTCGCCGCGCGGGGCAAGGTCCTTCAGCCGGTATTGGCAGAGGCGCTTCGCAATCCTTACTTCAAGCTGAAACCGCCTCGCACGGCTGGACGCGAGCAGTTTGGGCGCGAGTACGCGGCGAGTTTTCTTGCCGAATGTAAACGAAAGAGCAAACGGCCCGAGGATGCGCTGGCGACGGCGACCGCGCTGACGGCTGAGACAATTGCGCGAAGCTACAAAACGTTTGTTCGTCCAGGGATGAGGGGCGTCGAGGTCGATACCATTGTCTCCGGCGGCGGAGCGCAGAACAGGACGCTGATGGCCATGCTCGCCGAAAGGCTTGAGCCTCTGGGTTCCAAGCTGGCGGTAAGCGGGGACTTTGGTGTGCCGGCGGAGGCCAAAGAGGCGATGGCCTTTGCACTCCTGGCCTGGCAGACATGGCATCACCTGCCGGGCAATGTGCCAACGGCAACCGGAGCAAAGCGGCCTGCGATTCTCGGTCAGGTAACAACCGCACAGCACGCGTAAGCGGCCGCTACCTGACGAGGCTTTCGCGGTGGATGCGTTCAACAGGTTTCTTGTAGCGGCCGAGGAGAGCGTTCCAGCGAACGATGGCGATGTCTTGCAACATCCGCGTTCCATCTCGCAGATAGCTGATGCGGGTGCGCTCGTCGTGAGCCCAGCTAACGGGGACTTCAACGATCTTGTATCCGCGCTTGAGCGCGATGAAGAGGATTTCGGGATCGAATCCCCAGCGCTCGATAGTCTGGAGCTGAAAAATGGTTTGCGCGGCGGCGCGGGTGAAAGCTTTGAAGCCGCACTGCGTGTCGGCGTAGGGCAGCCCCATGATGGCGCGGGTGACCCCGTTGAAACAGCGGCCAAAAAACTGCCGGTAAAGCGGTTGGCGGATAGTTTGGCGCGTGCGCTCGAGCCAGCGAGAGCCGATGGCGATGTCAGCTCCGCCGGCAATAGCGGCAAAGAGACCGTCGGCTTCCTCAATCGGCGCGGAGAGATCGGCATCCGTGAACATGACCACATCCCCGAAGGAGTGGAGGATGCCGTTGCGGACGCTAAAGCCCTTTCCGTGATTGCCCGGATTCTGGAGCATGCGGACCTCAGGGTTTTTAGCGGCGAAAGCGTTTACGATGGCGGCGGTTTCATCGCGCGAGCCATCGTCGACCACGACAATTTCCGCATTCCAGCCGCGTTGATGAACGCAGGCAAGAACCGCCTCTAACGCGCCGCCAATGCGCGCGGCTTCGTTATATGCGGGTATGACGATGCTGTATTGCGGGTAGCCCATTTGCCGTGTGGAGTTACGTCGATCAGTTTATTCTACGCGGAGGCGCGGACAGCAAACGGGAAGCCGGTGACTTGAAAAGACTGTCCAGAGGAAAGCGGAGCCACATCGAATCCTCCAGTGAGATGCGCAAGGTGACGCAAACGCTGTTTCGAGCTGTTTCATGCCGGATAGAGGGACACCGTAGCGAGGTGTCCGGCGACAACCCCCAGCGGGCCGAAGGGGTGGCAAAGGGCGGCCCGAGAAGGGGGCGCAACCCGCCAAACTGCTGATGCGCAAAGGATAATTTCCAGAAAGGGGCTTGCATTTTCGTGCTTTCCTCGGCACAATCCGTTTATGCTGGATGCGGAGGTCAGTGGCAGATGACAAAGGCGGACTTGGTGGAGAAGGTGACCGGCCTGGGCGATTTGACCCGGCGCGACGGCGAAGTGATTGTAGAAACCATCTTCGGATCCGTGATTGGCGCCCTGCAAAGCGGAGACAAGATCGAGATTCG
>CAZHOO010000074.1:0-16993 GCA_964533905.1 uncultured Occallatibacter sp.
CATTGCTGCCGAATGCATTGCCTTCCGCCAGGTACGGCGCGGGCGCGCCGCCGGGTGCGAAGGTTCGCGCCTGATCGTAGCTGAATCGGGCGAAGGCATTGTCGCTGGCGGTAAACGCCTGATCGAGGCGAACGTCGAACTTCGTTTCGTTCAGAGCGCGCACCGGCTCGGTGACGTAGTTATAGCTTGCGCCGGCAACGCCGGCATTGGCGTTGGGCGGAGGATAGAGCTCGATCATGGACTGGCCAACATGGTCGATCAGGTTGGAGGGGATCTTGTTGCAGTTGGCTCCGGGGGCCTGGCTTCCGTCGGCGTTGGCAGGGATAGGGGCGCCCGTCGATGCATTGCACTGGAAGTAGACATTGGGGTGGGTAGCCGGATTGGTCGACGCGCCAACCATATTCGGATTGGCAATTTCCGGGATGAAAGCGGAGCCGATTCCGGAGAGGGTGTCGCCGAAAGCATCGGCAGAGAAATCGCCGCCACGCATGGCCATCGAGGGAACCAGGCCGGTGTAGACGATTCCCTCACGCTCGTACTTCTGCTCGCCATCGACGAAGAAGAAGGTCTTGTTTTTGCGAATGGGGCCGCCCACGGAGCCGCCAAACTGGTTCAGGTTGAACTTCGCGGTTGAAGTGGCGAAATCGGCTCTCGCGTCGAGGTCGGTGTTGCGGACGAACTCGAAGAGCGACCCATGGAGGTCATTCGATCCGGATTTCGTCGTGACCAGAACGGTCGGTCCGGCGCGCGTGCCGTATTCGGCGGAGTAAGTGTAGGTCAAGACTTTGAATTCCTGAATGTCGTCGATCGAGGAAAAGATTCCGATTCCGCCTGCCGTGAGCTCATTATTGTCGACGCCGTCAAGCAGCCAATCCGTGCTGTTGGGGCGCGATCCGCCGACCGAGAGCGAGTACGAGCCGCGGGCCGACACTTCGCTGTCGGTGCCCCCTGTGAAAAAGCCGGTTGTATTGGTCTCCGCGGTGGCGCCGGAGGTGAGTGTGGCCAGTTGCACGAAATCACGGCCGTTCAAGGGCAACTGCGACACCTCCTGCGAGGTGATGACCTGGCCGAGTGACGGATTAGTGGTCTCAACAGCCACGGCCTCGCCGGAGACAGTCACCGACTCGGTGACGCTCGCAGGCACAAGCGTGAAATCAAGCTCGCGGGCCTCGTCGACCTGAAGACGCAGATCTTTGGAATCGGCGCTTTGAAAGCCGGATGCGCCCACTTTAATGTCGTATGTCCCCACAGGCAGCAGTGGGACGAGATAGTGCCCGGCGCTGTCCGTCTTCGTATCTCGCTCCAGACCAGTCGCCTGAGAAGTTACGGCGACACTGGCTCCGGGGATCGCCCCTCCGGACTTGTCGTTGACATTACCGGAGAAACTTCCGGTGGCCTGGCCTCGCAGCGCGGGAGCGAATCCGATTACGAGTACGCAGAGTACGGTCAAAAATAGCGTGCTAAGAGCGTTTGTCCTGGCCGAAATATTCACAGTTTTGAAACAATCGATGCCGATTAAATTGTTTTTCATCTTCAAACCCCTTTCGGATGAGGTGGTTTTGTACCGATTGCGCCTGGCATACGCCGGGCCTCGAGAACAACCTACAGAATGTTTTTTGTTGCATGAGGAGGAACGGTTTCGCCAGCCCCGCTGCGGGGAACGATCAGTTGCAGCCGGTGAATGGTGAGGCCCTTGCCATCTCCCACGAAATTGGAAGGAATTGCAATTACGCTTGCAAAAAACTGCAATGAACCGCAACGGGAGGACTCTAGGTGATTAGACTGTATGAACTTACTGGCCGAAAGTCAACGAAAGTTTTGCACCAGTGGTTGATATTCCTCTCGCTCCAGCGGTAGCGGGTCACCGGGATGCGCCCATCTATAATGAGCGGTGGAAAGGCGCGGCTCGCGATCAAGAGTGCGCAAAGGTCGATAGAAATCATGGGAGATTTGCAGGGAAGAATTGCGCTGGTGACGGGCGGAGCCCAGGGAATCGGACGCGCAATTGCCGAGGAGTTGGCCGCGGCGGGCGCGACGCTGGCGCTGGCGGATGTGAACGAGGCCAAGCTGGCCGAAACCGTGGCCGAGATGAAGACCAAGGGGATCGATGCGACGGCGTTCACGGTAAACGTATCGAGCGAGGAATCGATTGACGCCGGAGCCAAGGCGATCCTGGAGAAGTTCGGCAAGGTGGAGATCCTGGTGAACAACGCCGGCATCACGCGCGACAATTTGATGCTCCGCATGAAGCGCGCGGACTGGGACTTGGTGCTGAACATTAACTTGACGGGTGCATTTCTGCTTACGCAGGCGCTTCTGAGCCCGATGCTGAAGAACCGCTGGGGAAGGATTGTTGGAATCGCCAGCGTAGTGGGGAGGGCGGGTCAGGCGGGCCAGGTGAATTACGCGGCGTCGAAAGCGGGCCTGATCGGGTTGACGCGATCACTGGCGCGCGAGGTTGCGTCGCGAAACATTACCGTGAACGCCGTTGCCCCAGGCTTTATTGAGACGCCGATGACGGCGGTGCTAAGCGATGAACAGACAAAGGCGATGCTTGCGACAGTTCCGCTGGGACGCCGCGGGACGCCGAAGGACGTGGCGCAGGCGGTGAAGTTCCTCGCGTCCGATGCCGCGTCGTACATTACCGGCGTTGTACTCGACGTGAACGGCGGAATGTTCATGGGAGGGTGAGGGCGATCCCTCGAAAGTAACAAATCTCAGTCGCCTTTCTTTCAAGTTGCCGCAGCGGTCTGCCGATAAACGGGCGGGAAGGATCGCATGGCGGCTCAGGTAGAAGCACCGAACTCCACCGGATTTTCAGCGAGCGCTGTGTGCGCGGCTCCCGAACCGGTAGCCGGCGTCCTCTATGTGGCGCGGCAGCCCATCCTTGACCTGCGCGGGAAGGTTCACGGGTACGAACTTCTATTCCGGAACGGGCCTGAGGCAGTGTTCCGCGGAGATGGCAACATGGCCACCCGCACGGTGCTGGACAGCACTGTGCTGTTCGGTTTGTCGTTGCTGACGGCCGGATTGCCGGCGTTTGTCAACTGCACCGAAGAATCGCTGACGCGGGACCTGGTCCACGTGATGCCTTCCGGCATGACGGTTCTCGAGATTCTGGAGGATATCGAGCCTGCGCCCAAGGTGATTGAGGCGTGCCGGCGATTGAAGGCGTCGGGGTTTCGGCTTGCGCTGGACGATTTCATGTGGCGGCCGGCCATCGAGCCCCTGGTTGAAATCGCCGACTATATCAAGGTCGATTTTTGCGCGACCGATCGCCGCGAACGCCGCCGGCTGCTCGACGGCTTGAGCGGTGTGACGGTGGCGCTTGTCGCGGAAAAGGTCGAGACCCAGGAACAAGTGCAGGAGGCGCGCGACGAGGGCTTCACCCTTCTGCAGGGGTACTACTTTTGCAGGCCGATGCTGATGGAGAACCGCAAGATTCCCGCAAATCGGCTTTCCCACGTAGCGATCCTGCGACTGATGGAAAGCGAGTCGATGGACCTGCACGATCTGACGCGGCAGGTGGAGCGCGATACGTCGCTCACCTATCGCCTGTTGCGGCTGATCAACTCCCCCGCATGCGCCATGCAGCAGGAGGTGCGCAGCGTGCAGGCGGCGCTGATCGCCGTAGGCGAGGAAACGTTCCGGCGCGTGGCCACGTTGGCGATTACGAGCGAGCTGAACGCCGGCCAGCCGGCGGAGCTGTTGCGGATGGCGTTTGTGCGCGCGCGCTTTTGCGAACTGGCGGCCGTGTTCACCGGACTGGATCGCACGGAGCAGTACCTGCTCGGCTTGTTGAGCCTGCTTCCGGCGATGCTGAAAATACCCATGCAGCAACTGGCGCCCTCGCTGCCGCTGCGCGATGAGATCAGACGTGCTTTACTGGGCGAGAAGATTCCGGAACGCGCCCTCTTGTGCTGGATCGAAGGACACGAGCGAGGGAAATGGGAACTGTGCGACCTGATCGCGGCGCGCCGCGATCTGCGGCAAGAGGATCTTTTCCGTTGCTACGAGGAAGCGCTGGGGTGGGCCGAGGCCATACTCAAGTTCTCCTGATCGGCCTGGTGGCCGAGCAGGATTTGCGAGCCATCTCAAGTCTGTTGTGAGCACCGCCGATTGGTACTTCAGAGGCCGACTTTGACAACCGACGCCCAAACCGCGCATTGCGCAAACACCCCCGTTGCGGACCCTGGCGAGAGTGTGCGCTACGTAACGCGCCAGCCGATCCTGGATCTGCGAAGCAAAGTGCATGCATATGAATTGCTGTTTTCCGGCGGCCCGGGAAAAGGCTCAATCGGTGATCGGGAGAAGGCCGCGCGCCTGATGCTGGACAGCACGGTAACCTTCGGCCTGGACAAGCTGACTCGCGGGCTGCCGGGATTCGTCAAGTGTACGGCGGAAATGCTGACCGGGTCGCTGGTTAGAATGCTGCCCGCCGCAATGACGGTATTGGAACTGGTGGATGCAGCCGACGGTCCACCGCAGCTGATCGAAGCGTGCCGCGACTTGAAAGCAGCGGGATACCGGCTGGCGCTCGACCAGTCGATATGGGATCCACGGGCAAAGCCGTTCGTAAAAATCGCCGACTACCTGAAGGTTGATTTTCTGCGCACCAATCCCCGCGAGCGGCAAACGCTTCGCGGGCAGGTGGCCGACACGACGGCAGCGTTGGTCGCGGAGAAGGTGGAAACGCAGGAACAGTTCCGCGCGGCGCGCGACGAAGGATTCGCGCTGGTGCAGGGCTACTATTTCTGCCGGCCGGTGGTGCTCGGAAGCCGGCAGGTGCCGCCCAATCGTCTGTCGCAACTTGAGATTCTGCGGCTCTTGAAGGATGACTCGCTGAACCTGCACAAACTTACGCAACTGGTGAAGCGCGATGCTTCGCTCACCTATCGTTTACTGCGGCTGATCAACTCGCCTGTGTGCGCCATGCCGCAGGAAGTGCACAGCGTGCAGGCCGCGCTCCTGGCCGTGGGCGAAGAAACGTTTCGGCGCATGGCCACCGTGGCCATTACGAGCGAGATGAATACAGGCCAGCCGGCGGAGTTGCTGCGCATGGCGTTTGTGCGCGGACGATTCTGCGAGCTGGCGGCAAGAGCGAGCGGCCTCGACGGCACGGAACAGTATTTGCTGGGACTGCTGAGCCTGCTGCCGGCGATGCTGCGCGCGCCGATGAAAGACCTGGCGCCGATGATGCCGTTGCGCGAGGAGATTCGGCGTGCGTTGATGGGCGAAGAGATCTACCCGCGGTGCTTGCTCCACTGGCTCGAGCGCTATGAGCTGGGCGATTGGGTGGGATGCGGTGAGATCGTCACCACGCGGGCATTGGACGAGACCCAACTGTTGTGCTGTTACCAGGAGGCCGTCGCCTGGACGGAGGCCGCACTGTATTTTGCTTAAGCGGCCACGCGGCGCTGGCAGCAAGCACACATCGCAGATCGCGATGAACACTTGAGGTCTGCGGCCACGCGCAGCACCAAATCGTGAGCCAGTATAAAATCCCTCCGAGTCTTTAACCGTACGATCGGAGGGATCCAATGAGCGAATCCGGCCTTCCAGGGCCATTCAATCCACCTGCTCCACTGTCAGCGTTCGCGCCGCCCTCCGTGACCCCGCCTCGCAGTCCGATGACCTTCGGACAAATTCTGGATCGAGTGCTGCAACTCATGCGGGCCAACTGGAGATTGTTTATGGGGATCGGGCTGGCGCCCGCCGCAGGCATCATTGCCTACTTCGGGATTATCTTTGCGGCTCTCTGGCCGGTGCTGAAGTTCGTAATGCGGCAGCAGGCGACGCAGCACCAGACGGTGGGTTTTTCGGCCATGGCGATGGGGAAGCTAGGTGCGGCCTACATTCTGGGCGTCGCGCTGATGATTGTGATCTATGCGCTTTACGAACCCGCCGGAGTCTACGCCGCGCTCCAGGCGAACGCCGGAAAGAGGGTGACCCTCCGCGCGGCCTGGGCTGTGTCGTGGAGCAGAGCCGGCCGCTACATCTGGCTGGCGATCCTGCGCGCGGTGATTGTGATGCTGCCTATTCTGCTCTTCGGCGCGCTGATCGCTGGATCTCTTGGGCTCTCGATGGCGCGCGGGCCTGGCGGCATGGATCCTTCGCTCATGGTTCTCATCTTCCCGCTCTTCATGCTGCTCTACCTTGCGTGGATGGTCTATACCGTGCTGATCATGCTTCGGCTGGTGCTGGCGGTACCGGCGAGCGTGGCGGAGGATCTGAGCGCATGGCAGAGTTTGCGACGGAGCAACCAACTCACCAACGGCGCCAAGGGTCGCATTTTTCTGATGGGACTGTTGATTTACGCCATCGCGTACGCTGCATTCCTGGTGGCGGAGGTCGTCATTTTTTTCCTGGGTGCAATGGCCGCGCTCGTGGCGATGTTGCTGCATCTGGCCATGGCGCCCTGGGGGTACGTCGGGATCGGCGTTGGGGCCACTGTGTTCGCGTGCGCTTACCTTGTTTGGATCGCCGCGGTCGCCTCGGCCTATTGCGCCTTGTTTGCAGTGGTGTACCAGGATCAGCGGCTGCGCCTGGAAGGGGTTGCGGTGGCCGGCGCCGATTGAGACGGCGAAATAACTTAAAGTGGCGAGCTCTGGTGAATCCCGGCAAGCCTGCGGCTCATCTGAGAAACTAATAGAAGTGAAACGAGAGAGACATCTTGCGACTCATGCGCCATCGAGTCTCCATCTATTACCGCTCGCCGCGCGGTTCGTCGCCTTTCTAGCACTGACCGGCAGCATGGCCTTGGTTGCCCAGGCGCAAAATCCGAATTCGGCGGATAACCCCTTCTGGGGCAGCGTGACAGCTCAGCCGGTGACGGTCGAGCCGCTGAAGCTGTCGCTTGATGATGCCATTCAGCGCGGCCTCAAAAACAACCTGGGCCTCACGGAGGTTGTGAACGAGGAGAAGGTCTACCACGCCGAGGTGAATGAGGCGATCCAGTTGTTTCTGCCAACAATTTCGCTGACCGGTGACACGGGCTACTACATGCACGACCTGGCGGCGCTCGGATTCAGCCCCAAGGTGATTGGCGAATTTTCCACGCTGTTTCCAGGGGGCAAGCCCCCTGCGGGCCTTTCGCTGATTACACGCGACGATTTGACCGAAGGCAAGATCGAGTACAACGAGATTCTGTTTTCAGGTCCGGTGATCCAGGGCTGGAAGGCGGCAAAAGGAGCGGAGCGCGCAGCACACTTTGCCAAGATGACGGCGCGCGGCCAGGTTGTGCAGGATGTCGCCCAGGGCTACCTGAGAGCGATCGCGGACCAGAGCGAGGTGGAGAACGCGAAGGCATTGGTCCAACAGGCACAGGTCATCGAAAATCACGCGCACGAGGCGCACGAGGCCGGGACTGCGGCAAATCTTGACGAGCTGCGTGCCAAAGTCCAGTTACAAACGCAGCAACAGGCACTGATCGCATCGCAGAACCAGCAAGCAAAGGATTTGATCCTGCTGAAACGGGAGATCGGCATCGATCCTGAACAGGGGATCGAATTGACTGACCCCGCTCCCTACAGCGATCTGGCCCTCCAGACCCCCGAAGAGGTGAGAGCCACTGCCTACCAGGACCGCCAGGATTACCAGAATCTGCAGAACCAGGTAGTCGCCTATCGGGCGCTGAACAAGGTGTATCGCAGCGAGCGGCTGCCGACGCTGAGCTTCTACGGGAATTACGGCACCAGCACCGTGAATGGCGCGGGGACGCACGGCGACTTCGTCGCCATCGGCACGCTGAGCTTCCCGATTTTTCGCGAGGCCAAGCTGCGCGGCGACGCAGACGCATCGAAAGCCCAGCTTGATTCCGTCAACGAGCAGCTAGACGATCTTCGGAATCATATCGACGAGCAGGTGAGATCGGCGTTGCTTGATGTGAGCGCAAACAAGCAACTGGTGGATGTGGCGCGGTCGAACGTGGACCTGGCAACGCGCGAGGTGAGTGATGAGATCGACCGCGTTAACGCCGGCGTGGACGACAACCTGCCGCTCGTGACCGCCCAAACGACGCTCGCTACCGCGGAGAATAACCTGGTGGAGAGTCTTTACGCGTATAACGTCTCAAAGATTGGGCTGGCCAGAGCAGCGGGCGTGCTGGAGCAGCAATACCGGGATTATCTGGGGCGATAGATCCCTCTGAGTTTCACAACCTAACCGAAAGCCCGAGCTTCTCTCCGGTATAACCTCGAAACGGCAGGTGCATGCTGATGCCTCAGAATCTGAAGATCGTTTACTATGTCGAACCAAGTGCGGCTGCGCTGGCGCGGCGGGCGGCGGATTTCTTTGTCGAACAAGCGTTGCAGGCGGTCGCGGAGCGTGGCGTGGCGCGAATCGCGATCAGCGGCGGATCGACACCCAAGGCGGCATTTGCCACGCTGGGCGAGCGGGGCGAAGAGTGGCGCGAGCAGATGCCATGGGAAAAGCTCGAACTGTGGTGGGTGGATGAGCGATGCGTGCCGCCGGACGACGCCGACTCGAATTACCGCATGACGCGCGAAGCGCTTCTGGACGATGTGCCCTTGAAACCGGAGCAGATTCACCGCATGGAGGGGGAGCTCGAGCCCGACAATGCGGCGGCCCGCTACGAAACCGCGCTAAGGAAGAGCTTCGAACTCAGTGGGGCGGACATTCCGCGATTCGATTTGGTGCAACTGGGGATGGGTCCCGATGGACACACTGCGTCACTTTTTCCGCACACGGACGCTCTTCACGTGGTCGATCGGCTCGTAACGGCAAACTATGTAGAGAAGCTCGACATGTGGCGCGTGACTCTAACACGGCCGGTGATCAACCACGCAAGGCATGTGTTCTTTCTGATCGCGGGCACGGATAAAGCCGTGATCTTGAACGAGGTGTGGGAAGGGCCGCTCGATCCGGAGCGGCTGCCGAGCCAATTCATTGCGCCCGTGAACGGTATACTGACGTTGCTTCTGGATCAGGCGGCAGCCGCGCTGCTGCCCGCGCCGGACGCTCAAGGCTACGGAGTAATCGAGAGGACTGAATGATTCTGGCAGGCGATGTAGGCGGCACCAAGGTTCACCTGGCGCTGTTCGATTTTACCGACGGAAATTTAAAGCACGCGCGCGATAAGCAGTTCCCGGCCAAGGAATACTCGGGCCTCGAAGAGATTGTGAAAGAGTTTGTGCTGACCGATAAAGTGACGTCAGCTTGTTTCGGGGTGCCGGGCCCGGTGCGCGAAGGGCGGTTGCGGCTAACCAACCTGCCCTGGACGCTGGATAGCCGTGAGCTGGCGAGCGATCTGGATATCGATTACGTTTTCCTGATTAACGATCTCCAAGCCAATGGATACGGAATTGCGGAGTTGGGCGCGGATCAGATCTACACGCTGAGCGATGGCGATTCGCGACAAGTGGGCAATCGCGCCCTGATCTCGGCGGGAACAGGGCTCGGCGAGGCGTTTCTGGTGTGGGATGGGCGAGACTATGTTCCTTATCCATCGGAGGGCGGCCACTCGGACTATGCGCCGCGCAACGACGACGAGATTGACCTGCTGCGTTTTCTGAAGCAGAAATACAACGGGCGGATCAGCTTTGAGCGTGTGGTGAGTGGACAGGGAATCACAAACTGTTATGAGTTCCTGCGCGAGGTGCGCGGAATGGAAGAGCCCGCCTGGCTGGCGGAACAGATGACGCAGGAAGATCCGAATGCGGCCATCACCGAGGCGGCGCTGAAGGCGAAAGCCGGGATTTGCGAGAAGGCGCTCGACATGTTTGTCTCGGCGTACGGAGCCGAGGCGGGCAACCTCGCTCTGAAGGTTCTATCGGTCGGTGGAATGTACGTGGGCGGAGGAATTGCGCCTCGCATTCTGGAGAAGCTGAAGGACGGAACGTTCATGAAGGCCTTCACCGACAAGGGAAGGTTGAGCCAACTGCTGGTTAACATGCCGGTCCGCGTGATCCTGGAAAGCCGCACGGCGTTGATGGGCGCGGCGGCGTATGCCGAAGCGCGCGCGGCGGAGCTGAGCGGAATCTCGCCGCGTGCTGCCAGCGTGAAGTTCTAAAGAATATCTTCTAGCCAAATGCAATACACGATGAGGGTGCGGCGCGAGTCGTGCCCTTTTCTTTTGTCCGCCTCGCCGTTAGCCGAGTGTATAGATGACGTTGATCGTCGTCTCCACCTCAACCGGTTCCCCGTTTAAGAGGTATGGTTTGTATTGCCATTGAGAGACGGCCCACAATGCCGACGCAGCAAGCGACGGCCATGGTGCCTGGATGACCCGCAAATCGTGAATTCTGCCATCTCGGCCGATTAAAGCCTGCAAGACTACTGTGCCGGAGACACGCTCGTGTTTCGCGTCCGGCGGATAGATTGGGGTGGTTTTCTTAAGAAGCATTCCGACAGTAATTCCAGCCCCGAGATTGACCTTCTCGAGCTTCGGAAAAGTCGCATGGGGATCAGGCGTCAACGCGGGATCAACCAGAGAAAGACCTTCGAGCAAATCCACGGTCGCAGAAAGAATCTGGCGTTGCCCCTCATAAAACAAAACTTTCTTGGCGAGGAACCGTCCCTGGAATTTCACGAAGGAATCGAATCCTTCAGTGAGTGTTCCGAAGGAATAGGCTGCGCGAAGCACGGGAACTTTCGGATCGAAACAATACGTGGGGAAAAGACCGAGTGGAACATTAGGCAGCGGCTCGGTCTGCGGCTGGCCGCGTTCAGGCATTAACGGCATCACCATGACGCAAGGAAGTTTTACATCGCCGAGCTTTACGTCTTCCCGATCGAGTCGGCTTTCACTCGCGTCCAGGTCATGTGTTGCCGGCAATGGAGATACAAAGGCGGACTCCAATTTGCTTTCGAAGAAATCGAGTCCGCCTCCGCTAGAAAGGTGGGCGAACTTGCCATCTGCCGTATGCCAATCGCTATGGGACGCATCCGGCCGCGTCCATGTGACGCGATAGACCTTTGGCGAGGCCCACCAATACTCGAACGTCCCCTGCTCGGAGGGATTGCCCTTTTCGTCGTAGAGCTGAAACGTGGCCTTCAGGTGCCAGGGCTTCAGGGCCGGATCGGAGAAGTCATAAAATGGCGCGGCTGCGGCAAGGATCGCGCGTGGATCCTTTATCTGTCCCGGCTGTGGGGGAGTCGCATCCTGTGCGAAACTCGCAAGCGCTCCTGCGAGAAATACAGCAATCAAAATCTGCACGCGCATAATGCCGACAGGGTAGCATAGCGCAGAAGCGCGCGCGCCGGAGCTAAGCGGAATCTCGCCGCGTGCTGCAAGCGTGAAGTTCTAGCGCGCCGATCGTTCGACGGCTGTCGGCGGCAAGCTCGAGCGGCTGGCCGTTGTGACATTCGTTGGGCTTAAGCGTGCGAGGATCAGCGTTTCGATCTTGTCCCACAAGACGCTGTCATTCTCGATCTCAATATGGGGCTTCATAAAAGCGCGCGCGTACCAGCTGAATCCGGCCAAAGAGACTGGGTGGCTTTTATAGCTGGATTCGTAGTTTCCCATGATCGTTGTGAGCTGCGGGTTTGCGGCTTGAATAGAACTTCTGCCGTGAAGCAGGCCGTCGAGTTGGTAGAAATTAATCGCGTCCTGCACGTTCGGCGGGATGGTTCCATCGTCTTCGCCGGCTTTCTCGACACTGTCGACCTGAATGGTTAGCAGAACCGGAATGCCAAGCCGGTTGAGCGCACGGGCGAAGTTGATTGTCTCAGAGCCTCCCCAGCTGTGACCGTAGATGACGACACGAGCGGCGCTTTTCTCCGCTTGGCTCAGTTGGCCATCTTTCCCGGCACCGAGAAGCTGGAAAAGTGTGCGAAGAGCGTCGGACTCATGGCGATTCGCGAACGTCGTGGCATAGATCGCGCCGGGGTACTGCCGGTCTAGGTCACGGGCAAGAAGCGCCTCTTTGTGCACGAGATCGCCGGCGCGAACACGGCCGCCCATGAAACCAATAACGATGAGTGGCTCCGGCCCGCGGCAAGCTGCATTTGGATGAACGCGATCAGGAGTGACGCCGCATCCGTCGACTGCAGCGACGGGAGTCACTGTTGCCCCTGCGGCCAAAGCCGAAAGCTGTTGGCCCACCAATTTATCAGGCGCTGCAAGGTTCAGGACTGCGATTGTGAGCAAGAGCAACGAAAGGGAATGCACCGCAACACGCGATCGGGATCGGGGGTGTGGACGAACAGAGGTTGCGAGATTTCGAATGGTAGTGTGCAAAGTACCGTCGCTGGCGTTTGCTCTAAAGTGTCAGGATATGGACCGGCGACTTTGCAGGTTCACACTTCCGTCTCGCCCAATCAAGGAACGCCCAACTTCAATTGAAGTTCGACTCATTCTACGCTCCAGGATCAACGCTGCGCGATGCCTTCGTCGCTCATGGTTTTGATGGGCTCAAAGTTGCCGTTCTCGCCTTAAACGAATCGATTCAGATACGCTAAAGCCAATCGCATGCCCTTTGCTCACTCCATCGGGAGCCGGCGTTACAGCTTTGATAGTTTGCGCGAGTTGCTGGCGAAGGCAACTCCTCTGCGCAGCGGCGATGTGCTGGCCGGAGTGGCGGCTGAGAGCGCCGAGGAGCGGATCGCGGCGCAGTCTTCCCTGGCTGATGTGCCGCTTGCGCACTTCCTGCAAGAGCAGATTGTGCCGTATGAAGCCGATGAAGTTACGCGACTGATTGCCGATACGCATGAGCCCGCAGCCTTTGCGCCGGTGCGCTCCTTGACCGTGGGCGAGCTTCGGGATTGGCTGCTCTCGGACGATGCGACACCCGAACGACTGGCGTTGCTGGCACCGGGTTTGACGCCGGAGATGGCGGCCGCGGTAAGCAAGTTGATGCGGGTGCAGGACCTGATTGCGGCGGCTAGGAAGATTCGCGTGGTGACAACGTTTCGCACGACGGTTGGATTGGCAGGAAGGCTAAGCGCGCGACTGCAACCGAACCACCCTGCGGACGATGCGATGGGGATCGCGGCTTCAATTCTGGACGGACTGATGATGGGCTCTGGCGACGCGGTGGTGGGAATCAATCCCGCTGGCGACAACGTGGAAACTACGGCGCGTCTGCTGCGCATGATGAATGCCCTACGCGAGCGATTCCAAATCCCCACGCAAAGCTGCGTTCTGGCACATATCACGACTCAGCTCGCCGCACTGGAGCGGGGTGCAGCGGTGGATCTTCTGTTCCAGTCAATTGCCGGAACCGAGGCAGCCAATCGAAGCTTCGGCGTGAATCTCGCGCTGCTCAATGAAGCGCATGAGGCAGGGCAAGCGATGAAACGAGGCGCAGTGTGCGCGGATGGGCATGTGGGCGAAAACGTGATGTACTTCGAGACGGGACAGGGATCGGCACTCTCGGCCAGCGCGGACCACGGAGTTGACCAGCAAACGCTGGAGGCGCGTGCCTACGGTGTGGCGCGGCGATTCAAGCCAATGCTGGTGAACACAGTTGTGGGGTTTATCGGGCCGGAGTATCTATATGACGGCAAACAGATTGTTCGCGCCGGACTGGAAGACCATTTCTGCGGTAAGCTGCTGGGTCTGCCGATGGGCTGCGATGTGTGCTACACGAATCACGCCGAGGCCGACCAGGACGACATGGACACGCTGTTGACCCTGCTGGGCGCGGCGGGGGTGAACTACATCATGGGAGTGCCCGGCGCCGACGATGTGATGCTGCACTACCAGAGCACGAGCTTTCACGACGCGCTCTACCTGCGTCGCGTGATGGGACTCAAGGCCGCGCCGGAGTTTGAAGCGTGGCTTTCAGGCGAGAGCTTTGCGCGGCTGGCGACGGAAGCAAACCATCCGGAAAGGCTGCTGACAGGATGAGCGGGCTGGAGCGCTACGCACCGGAACCGGCAGGCGAAGTCACGGCGCGCTTGCGAGCGCTGACGCCGGCGCGGGTGGGGCTGGGGCGGACCGGAGTGAGCCTGGAGACCCGCGACCTGTTGGACTTTCAGAGGTGCCACGCTCAGGCGCGCGACGCCGTTCACGCAAGGCTCGAGGTCGCGTCATTGGCCGTGGCTCTAGGCAAACTAGTAGGCCGCGAGGCGCTCAGATTGCATTCGGCCGCAGCGGACCGGAAAACATACCTGCAGCGGCCCGATCTGGGACGCTCGCTGGACGAATCCAGCCGGAAGGCGCTGGAGCAAACGGCACGGCTGGGTGCCTGTGAGCTCGCATTGGTAGTGGCCGATGGGCTTTCGGCGTTGGCCGTGGAACGGCATGTGGCACGTCTTCTGACTGAGTTGCTTCCGCGGCTGGATGGTTGGAATCTCGGGCCGATTTGCATCGTCGAGCAGGGCCGTGTGGCCATTTCTGACGAGATCGGCGCGGCGCTGAAGGCGCAGATTGCGGTGGTGCTCATCGGCGAGCGGCCGGGACTGAGCTCGCCAGACTCGCTGGGCGCCTACGTTACCTGGGAGCCGCGGCAGGGGCGCTGCGATGCCGAGCGCAACTGCATTTCAAACATCCGGCCTGAGGGGTTGACTTACGCGCGGGCGGCTGCCGACCTGGCGTATATTCTGAACGAGGCGCGACGGCTGAGACTTACCGGCGTGGCGCTGAAAGCCGAAGCCCAGCAGCTTGGGCCTGGGAGCCGGCACTGAAGGGTGCATCGACCTACACACCCTGTGAAAGCGGAAGGATGATGCGCTGGCTTGGACGGTGGCTCTTGAGGGTGCTGGTCGCGATCGCGGCCATCTCTCTCGTCGCGTTTGCTGTCGACTGGACGGTCTATAAGTTGCGCGGCTCGCCTCATTCGACCGTGACCGTGAGCCAATTCCTCTCCGTTCCGCTCAAAGGCCAGAAAACCGAGTACGACTATCTCGGTTCAGCGGACGTGTCCTGCTCGATTTCGCTGCTTCCGCAGAACGGGCAAGAGCCCTGCTGGTACCTGAGGAGACACCCGAACCAGTGGGATAACGCGGGCGCGCCGGCATACTGATCGCACCGAAAAAAGCCGCCGAGACAGCAGTTCCCGAGCCGGTATGAACATGCCTGGGTGATGCGAGTCACCATCAGGGAACATACATCGCGCCTACGATTTGAAAGTATTTCCTCAGATCGCTATGTATAGCCGCACACAAAACGAAAATGGCAGCTTCAACTCGCGCTGCCTCGATTGCTTTTTGACCATTGCCTCGTGCGTGGAAACAGAAAAAGAGCTGGACGAGCGCGAGACGCATCATTTGTGCCCGGAAAAGGTGCTGGCGCAACTGCTAGCCGAGGAACGGTCTACGACTCCGCACCAGTCCCTGAACTGATTTGGACGGATGTTGTTCCCTTCCCCCGCTCGCCGAGAGTGCGCAAAGGCCTGAGCGGGGCTTTGCCAATTGAGAAAACGGGTGCATACTTCCTCAATGGCGGCTTTCCGCGTCTAACAATTGAAGCGCATCCTTTTTCGAGTCGACCCCGCGCGGGATTCGATCTTAGATTTCGATTTCCTCCTCAAAGCCGGCCCTCCGAGCGGCTAATCTTGCTCTCAACCGCAAACCACGCGGATGCGGCCACGCCGTTTCCCCGCATCGCACGTCTTTTTGAATACAGCCAGTTTTCCCCGACAGGACCGCATAGGAGGCCACGAATGTCTGCAAACCCATTTCCCCAGACCCTGGGTGAACTGCGCGCCAGTAAACAGTTTTCAGAAGGCCAGATAAAGACACGCAGCGTGAAAGACGAGATGCGCTCGAACTTGATCGCGCGGCTGAAGACGCGGGAGACGGTCTTCCCCGGCATCGTCGGCTACGAGGACACGGTCATCCCGCAGATCGTGAACGCGGTTCTGTCGAAGCAAAACTTTATTCTGCTGGGCCTGCGCGGCCAGGCGAAGAGCCGCATTCTCCGCGCACTGACGGCGCTCTTGGACGAGCGGATGGCTTACGTTGCGGGCTGCGAGATTCGAGATAACCCTTACCGGCCGTTGTGCCGGCGCTGCCGCAACCTCATTTCCGAGCGCGGTGACGCAACACCGATTGCATGGCTCAACCGGGATGACCGTTACGTTGAGAAGCTGGCGACGCCGGACGTGACCGTTGCGGATCTGATCGGCGACCTCGACCCCATCAAGGCAGCGCGCGGGGGCGAGGATCTTTCCAGCGAGCTGACCATGCATTACGGATTGCTGCCGCGCGCCAATCGCGGTTTGTTCGCCATCAACGAACTGCCTGACCTGGCAGGAAAGATTCAGGTGGCGCTGTTCAATATCATGCAGGAAGGCGACGTTCAGATTAAGGGCTATCCTGTGCGCCTGGCGCTGGATGTGGCGCTCGTATTCAGCGCCAACCCGGAGGACTATACGGCGCGGGGCAAAATCATTACGCCGCTGAAGGACAGAATCGGGTCGGAGATTCGCACGCATTATCCGGAAACGCTCGAAGAAGGCGTTGCGATTACGACGCAGGAGGCCTGGGCGGCGCGCGGAGAAGGCGTGATCGAGATTCCGCAATATCTTCGCGAAGTTGTCGAGCAGGTAGCGTTCAGCGCGCGCGAAGACAAGAAAGTAGACAAGCGCAGCGGCGTGAGTCAGCGGCTGCCGATTTCTACTCTGGAATTGGTGGTCTCAAATGCGGAGCGGCGGGCGCTCACGACCGGGGATGTGCCAGTGCTCCCGAGGGTGAGCGACATCTACGCGGCAATGCCGGGAATCACTGGCAAACTTGAACTCGAATACGAGGGCGAGATGAAGGGCGCCGACATCGTCGTGCGCGATCTGATCCGCATAGCAGCGGGCAAAGTCTACGACCGTTACTTTGAGAGCGTGGGCATGGAGCAGATTGAGCAGTGGTTCAACCTGGGCGGAACGGTAAAGCTTGATGAAGCTCAACCGGCGGCCGCCGCGCTCAAGGAACTGAAGGGAATTCAGGGATTACTGGAAAAACTCGCGCCGCTGGGCGTGAAGAGCGGCGACGCGCCGCCGAAGGTGGTGGCCGCAGCGGAATTCCTTCTGGAGGGACTCGTGGCGCATCGCAAGCTGAGCCGCAATGAGCAGCATGGATTTGCCGCGGAGAAGAG
>CAZHOO010000075.1:0-16553 GCA_964533905.1 uncultured Occallatibacter sp.
CGGTCGACTCGACCACCACCTGCGCGCCCACATCGGCCCAGGGCAGCTTGGCTGGATCGCGCTCGGCCCACACCTTGATCTTTTTGCCGTCGACCGAGATAAAGTCCTCGCCCGATGAAATCTCATTGGGCAGATTGCCAAGGATCGAGTCGTATTTAAGCAGGTGAGCCAGCGTTGCCGGGCTGGTCAAGTCGTTGACGGCGACAAAATCGATTTCCTTATTGCCAAGCGCGGCCCGCAAAACGTTGCGTCCGATGCGGCCGAAGCCGTTGATTCCAACCTTCACTGCCATGTGTTGTTTCTCCTTCGTGGTCTTTGAGTCATGGGTTCAAAATTCGAGGGTTGCGGCGTCTGATGTGGGCCTCAAATCGGATTCCACCAAACCCTTGATCGTATCATTGCGGGCTCAGTGGAAAAATGAAAGCGCGATGCCCAGTCGCACACGATTCCCTACCGTCAGGATGGTGTTCCCACCGTGGAACTGTATGTGACGGAGTGCACACGATTTGCCCCAGCCTTGCCGAGTATGGTATTCCGGGGGTAAGCAAAAGGCTTTCGGCAAGGATTGACAGCAGTATGAGAAGACGCTCCAGACGTGGTCCGAATACTTCAGAATCCACAGGCAAAATTGGCCAGGAACTCCCATCGAATCAACCCGCTCCGCTGGTGCCGTTCTACCCTGACGAGGCGCCGTCGCGTCCGTCGGCCGCCGCGCGCGCCGAGGAATCGCGTCCTGCGCCGTCGCAGCGCCAGCATCGCGCAGCTGCTCCCGACAGGCCGGCACGTCCCGCGGCGCCGGCAAATCCGCAGTGGAACGTGCCTGCCGGGTCGGGACGCCTTGAAGTCGAGACCCAGCCCGAGATGCCGGTCAGACCCACGCTCGCTCCCGGTGAGCGCTCGCCCCAGGCGCCGAAGGGCTTCGTAGTCCTCGCTATCGGTTTACCCGGCTCCGGCAAGACCACCTGGTTCGGCCGTCGCGGCATCACTCCGCTCTCATCGGACCTTCTGCGCAATATTCTTTTTGACGACGTCGAGGAGCAGCGCTACCAAGGCCTGGTCTTTTCCACGCTTCGTTCGCTCTTGCGCGCGCGCCTCATCGCCCGCATGCCCGCGAACTATGTTGACGCCACCAACCTCTCCATCCACGAGCGCCGCCAGTGGATCAAGATGGCCAAAAGCTTCGGCTACGAAGTGCAGGCCGTCTTCTTCGATGTGCCGCTCGAAGTGTGCCTCGACCGCAATCGCCAGCGCGACCGCTCGGTGAGCGAGGACATCATGCGCAAGATGGCCGAGAAGCTCAAGCCGCCGGTCTTCGAGGAGGGATTCGAGAAGATCACCGTGGTGCGCGTGAAGAGCGCGGGGTGAGGAAGTGAAGCCGGCAACCCGGGCGGTCCTATTGATGGTCTTTGTCGCGATTCTTGTGGCCCCGAACGTACTGTGTTCTCAGAACGCGGCCGTTGATGGGCAGTCATGTAGGGCCTTCGTGCAGAAATTCTACGACTGGTACTGGAATCAATTCGCCGACCATGCGAACAATTCGTCATATGACATGCGAAAGCAGCACACTTACTACGAGGTCGCGCGCCTTCAACCTCCGGTGTTGAGTCAGGAACTTATCCGGCTTATTAAGCGAGATGAAAAGTTGCAGGAGGAGGCCCAGGGTATTGCCAATCTCGATTTCGACCCATTTCTAAACACCCAGGACCCCGAAGGCAAGTACCTGGTCAATAGCACGACTGTGGCGGACGGTCAATGCCAGGCACATTTCGAGCGTCGCCATCTTTTTGCAGAGTTGAAGAAGTCCGGTTCTACATGGAGCTTCACGAATTTTCATTACAGCTTCTACACTGAAGATGGAAAGACAAAAGAAGCCCCGGACGCCGACCTCATAGAGATTCTGAGCCAATGACTGCTTCCCCCGCGCCAAACCCCTACACCGAACCCTGGCTTCGCGGCACGCACACCGACGTTCCCGCCGCCGGGCGTGCCGTGCTGCACGCGCTGGAGCTTGCGCTCGATGACCTGACGAAATGGACAGCCGGCCTGACCGACGCCGAGATCCACTCTCAGCCGCTCGGCCTCACGTCGATCGCCTTTCACCTGCGCCACATCGCGCGCTCCACGGATCGCATCCTCACCTACGCAGAAGGCAATCAGCTCTCGCCAGAACAACTGGCTGCACTCAAAACCGAATTGGATGGGGAAGGGAAACAGGAGTCGCTGGCTGAGTTGCTCGCAGCGGTCGAAATCGCCTTCAGCGACGCCAACGACCGCGTTCGCGTGCTGGCCACGGCCGACCTCGATACTCCGCGCTTTGTCGGCCGCAAGCAGTTGCCCACTTCAATTGGCGGAGCGATGATCCACGTTGCCGATCACACACTGCGGCACACGGGCCAAGTGGTCACAACTGCCAAGGCGATCAAAGCACTGTGAACCTAGGCACGCGCCCGCAGTCCCTCACTGCTGATCCGCACTCGCTCCCGCCGCAAGGTCGTCCCCGGTGTTGATCTGCGTGGGCGGCAGCAGCCGGTATCCATCGCGCGTCCTGATGTGGTACTTCTCCATGCCAGGGCCAACCAGCTTCACGCTGATCGATCGCCAGCCGCGATTCGGATTCGCCTGCGGATAGTAGCTCACCGAATACAAATGGCTCAGATCGCTCTGGATGGAAGAAAAAGCCTCTTTCTCCTTGCGCCAATTCCCGGCAAAGTAGGCTTTGCCGCCGGTCGCACGGCTCATGCGCTCAAAGGCTGCCGCCGAAACCGGATCGTCCTGCGCCAGCCGCGTGCTCACGATGTAGATGATCGTGCCCGTGTCCTGCGCCAGTTCCGCCACGTCCTCGGGGGGAACCGAACTGGCATTGTCGGGCCCATTCGAAAAGACCACGATCGCCTTGCGTCCCGTCAGCACGGCGGCATCTTTCACCGTCATCAGAAGGCTGTTATAGAGGGCGGCGTCGTCGCCGGCCACCGTACTGCGTACTCCGTTCACCACTCGGAAGCGGTCCGCGGTGAGCATCGTGGCTCGCGACAGATCGCGGCTATAGGAATAGAAAGCGATCTGGCTCGCGTTGTCCATGGAACGCACAAAATCGGAGATCGCATCCTGCGCGTAGACAAATCCGCGGTACATGTAATTGCTGGTGTCGAACAAAATGTAGATATTGGCTCCGGCCATTGAGGAAGCTATCTCGGCACCCGAGACGCGGTCGGAAGCCTCGGCCGGAGCCCCGCCTGGCGCTGGTTGCCCCGCGCCCGAGGCCTCGCTCGGGCTCGTCGATTCGCGGTCTTGCCCGGGCCGGATTGCTGGCCCGTTGCCTTCTTCAAATGTTGCGATCCGCTGCGGAATCTTGTCTTCGGTGATTTCGAAATTCTCCGGCTTCAGGCCGCTGATGTAGTTGCCCTTGCTATCGGTCACTGCAACATTCAGCTGCACCAGATTCACGGTCACGCGCAAGTGCGCCGCCTCATCCTGAGCCGCAAACCGCGGCGCGCCTGCAACGAGGAGCAGCGCGCTCATCCCTATGCCGACGCCTACGATGATCCTGTTTCTCTTCATCATGGCTAATTTCCCCCGTTCGCTTTCTCGCTGCTTGCAACCGTCAGCCCTGCGGTGTGGATCGCAATCTTGCCCCTGAGAAATTCGTCCCCGGTTTGATCCATGGCGCGCTGCAAGGCCGGCCAATCGTCAATGCTGGTTGCGGAGATGTTGGCTACCATCTGCCGTGTCAGCACCGGAATCAGCACATTGAGCGCCGCCGGGTCATATCCCTTTTCGTCCGCCAGTCGAGCCCAGTAGAGGTTGCCAGACTCCCACGACTCGCCGAACAACCGGCTCGCTGGTCCTCCCGAGACGGGGAACGGAGCGGCTGCCAGCAGATTGCAGGCATTGGTCTCGGCCAGCGTCGGGTGGGGAACACCGAAGTCCCTCGCGATCTTCGCAGCCGAGGTGTCCTCGGGATTTTTGTGCGCCAGCGCATCGAGTTCGCTGTTGGCCGGGCCCCACGCCGCTATCTGGTCCGGATACTTCGCGCGGAACTCCGATTCCAGATAAAACGTGTCGGTGGGAAGCATCTTCGCGATCAGACTCTCCGTGCTGTCTTTGTGTTCGAGCGCAAGCCCCAATTCGGAGATCCGGCCCCAGTCCATGCGTTCGCTGTAGATGGTCATCACCTTCTCGCGCAGATCCTGGTGGCCCACCGAATCCCGCAGAAGCTCTTCTCCCGCGCGCTGGTAAAGATTCACGGCGTGCAACTCGTCGCGGCTCACGCCCCACCATCTTGGCAGCGTCGCGTTCACCAGCAGCTCCGGCACGATCTCGCGCCATATCAGCGCCTGCACCTTTTCCGGAGAGATAAAATCCTCTTCGGTCATCGCCAGCACATAGGGCAGGTCGGCGAGCGATCCGATCAGATAGGCGCCGCCGCCGGCCGTCGCGCCAATTCCAATCAGCGATGGCGCGGCCCAGACTTGATCGATGCCCTGAATCGAAGTCGCCGAGAAATCGTGCGAGCGCACAAACAGCGGATTGCTATGTAGAACCTGCGCGCCCGGCGGCTCGTAGTATGCGTAATTCAGTCCCACCAGAGTGTCTCTGAGGAAAGGCGCCAGTTTTGCGCGTGCGGCTTCCAACTGCGCCGGCGTCCCCGGAGCCTTGATCACCTTGGCCAGGTCGGTGCGCACCTGCAGTTCCGCGTGGCGGTTAATGTAGACCGTCGGCGACCACGACACCCGCTCTCCCTCAGTGAAGATTGGCCGTGGCAGCTCGAACTCGCGCAGATTTCCGGCGAGCGGCAGCAGGCTGTCGCCCACATTCGTTCCTTTGGCCATCTCGCCCAGTCCGTCGTAAAGCCCAAAGAGCGTATCCAAAGAAGCCAGCCGCTGATCGCCGAGCACCGCGCGCATTCTTCGTGCCAGCTCGTCGTGGATCTCGATCGCATCGGGGCTGCTTTCGGCGGGCCCTGCGAGCAGATCGACGACCCGATCTTCTGTCAGGTCGCCTTTGCCGCCCGCCGCTTCCACGATTGTCCGCAGCGATTTACGTGCGGCGTCGAACAGTTGCGTCGACGACGAGATCGTACCGTAAGCCTGGACAGCGTTTTGCCATGAGGATTTCAGATCCTCGTCGCGGATCTGCCGTTGCCGCGCCAGGATCTGCCAGATTCCCACCTCGGCCTGGAAGGCTCCCAGCGTATTCGACCGGAGCGATTGGTTTGAAATGCCGCCGATGCGATCGGCCGCGTCGACAAAGTTCCGGATCGACGTATCGTCGAGCGCCGGAAATTCGACGAAGATGGGATACCAGTCGCAGAGTTCGGTATACTTGGCAGCCAGCAACCGCGCAGTGTCGGCCGACAAGCGCCTGTCCGCCGGCCTCGCGCCGTCGATGGCGCTCAGCACCTCATAGATTTGCGTCGGGCCGCCGAGCATCGCAAGGTTGGAATAGGCCACTTGGGTCTCAAGAAGGCCCTCGGCACCATCCCCGGTGTGGAAGTGGCGCGTCCAATCGTGCGAATGGTGCAGCTTTTGCTCTCGTGCAAACACTTCCTGCCAAACGCCGAGATCGCCCGGAATGAGTGGTTCGCCGGAAGCATCCCATTGCAGGCGAGTGAAAAGCAGCAAAAGTGGAGAGTTCCGGACGAAGACGCTGCTTGCCGCTTCAACTCCCGGGACTCCCGCCCGATACGCCTCATAAAGGTCCTTCAGCCTTTTTCCCTGCGTCAGGCGCGCCTGTTGCTCGGGGCTTACCCGCGCCAACGCATCGAAATAGGCTGCGAGCCAGCCCTGATCTTTGGCCAGCAAGTGGAGAATGAAATCGCTTGGAGATTGCGAGCTCACGCCCACCAGTGCCTCCCACGCAGGCCTCGCCGCTTCTCCACCGGGCAAAACCACTTCTCCTGAACGAATGCAGAGCCGGCTGCCGTAGAAATCGAGCGCCGGTGCATAGAACAACAGCCGCTTGAGCCCCACCGACCGAAACAGGGTTTGCCTGGTTTCCGGGTCGAGCTTCGTCAGCGCGCTGTAAAGGCGATCGGCATTCTCGTCATTCATTAAAAGGTCCAGCAGGGTTGAGCCGGCTCGCTGCTTTGTGGGAATCAGCGCCAGCCAGTCATCTTCGCGAAACAGAATCGGAACCTGCGTCGCCGGATAGGGATACGAAAACGGAGCGCCCTGCTTCAGCGATTGCTCCAGCCTCGTCAAAGGAAACCCCGAGTCCATGGTCAGAAATGCGCGCTCCGCATTTGCAGTGATCAATGTTGCCCCGTCGTGTCCGCAGCCATTCTCGAACTGGTACCCAAGAATCTGAATCAAAGTCTCGACATCGCTGCAGCCCGCGACGTGAATTGACTGATTCGCGGCGGCGAGCGGTTGCAATTCACGCGCCTGCTGCACATACCTGTCTTCCAGCACCAGGTATTCCGTTTTCTTCCCCAGTTGGTGGCCGTAAAGGAAAGCGTTTCGGGCTAGCAGCGGAAGCACGTCGGACGGCGAGCTTTCCTGGCTGATGCCGGCCATGCGCAGGAAGGAACGAAGCGGGCCCGGAATAGCAATCGTTTCGGCGGGGCCTGAGATTGCGGGTACGTCGCCCGCGGTTGCCTCTCCAGGAGAGAGTGGCCCGGCGGCGTGTGCAAGGCAGCACATTCCGAACCCGGTGAGCGCTGCAAATACAGCTGGGAGACGAAGCGGCAGGTTCATCGCGATACCCTTCCCATCCCCCGCCCATCGAGCCCGTCAATGCACTCGCTTGGGGGATACGTTCGCACGCGAAGCGGAAAAGCAGTCGAGGTCCAGTTTCAAGGTTGTGAAGCAGAAGATGGCCCGCGAGCTGGCCCGTTTCCACAATCTCCGTTTCCTCGTGCTGGAACAATGCGTATGATGGGCGCCGCCGCTAAAATCGATGCCCGCCGCGCAAAAAAGCCGGGAGCTCATCGAGCGGAACCGCAAGATTCAAAACCGTGGGGCAGGGAAGCAGGGAAATTGGACCACCTGTTTCGGCGATCTCTCCGCGTGTAGGAGAGCGTAGCAGTTAGCCGCTAAGCTGGAAAGTCATTTCTTTGTAATTTCCAGCCAATCAAAAAGACCCAGTTAGGCCAGCCAGCCCCAAGAGGGAAAAAGACGGCCGCGGCGCTAAGGCTTGTCGCGTCTCCGCCAGGGACCTCTCATGTCGACCGGGCAGAAGGGTACGTCTTTAAATGCACCAGGAATAATGCAATGCCAGCTCCATTTGAGCCTGAATCTGCCCCATCCAATCCCCGGCTTCCAGAGCTTAACCCGATACTTAGTTCTTAAGAAAATCGCTTTTCCTGTTGCCGGACGTGTTCTCAACCGCTAGACTGATCTGCGGTCTTGGAACGGGCAGTTCGGCCGCTTCATTCTGGACAGAATCTGTTTCGTGCGAGTAGGCTTTCTGCTCAAACCGCGAAGCACTGCCTGAACGGCGCAGACGAACGAGCGAAAGGCAATCCGACAAGATGAGCCCCGTATCGATCGCGGCCGGGATCTCCGGCGAAAGAAGAGGCAGAAATGATTGAGAAGCTCTCCTTCACTGAGAAAACCGGCTATGCACTGGGCGACATGGCCGCCAACTTTGTCTTCCAGGCCTTGTTGGCTCTGCAACTGGACTTCTACACCCACACCTTTGGCCTTTCGGCGGCGCAGGCGGGAACGCTTTTCCTCGTCGTCGGCTTGGGCGTGGCCTGCCTCAATCCCGTCATGGGCGTAATTGCCGACCGCACTAGCACACGCATGGGCAAGTTCCGTCCCTGGCTCCTCTGGACTGCGCTGCCCTTCGGCGTTATCTGCGTTCTCACTTTCACCACGCCCGATATCAGTCCAACCGCGAAGCTCATCTATGCGTGGACCACGTACATCCTGCTCAGGGTGATCTACACCATGAACAATGTACCGTACGCCACGCTCAACGCGGTCATGACGTCGGATCCCGACGAGCGCAACAGCATCTCAACGTACCGCCAGGTTGCCGCCAACTCCGCCGGCTTTATTGTCGCCAGTCTCGCCATTCCCATGGTCCGGTTCTTCGGCCATGGCAATGACGCGCTCGGCTATCAGCTCACGATGGGCCTGCTTTCGATCTTGAGCATCATCTTTTTTGTCATCGCCTTCTTCACCACCAAAGAGCGGATCCAGCCGGATCCGCAACAGAAATCCGATCTCGGCCAGGATCTGTCTGACTTGTTTAAGAATCGGCCTTGGGTTGTTCTCTTCCTTGCCACGCTGTTTTATTTCGCAGCCATTGTGATCCGCGGCAACGTGATGCTGCCCTATTGCCGCTATCTCGCCGGTAACCTGAGCCTTTTCTCGTGGCTCAATGGGTTTGGTCTCGCCGCACTGATCGCTGGAGTCACCTGCTCCACGGCCATCTCCAAGCGTGTGGGCAAACGCCAGCTTTTTATCGCCAGCATGATTCTGACCGGCATCTTTGCAGCGGCGTTGCTGGTGATCTCACCCCAGGCTACGGTTCTCATCGTCGCCACGGAAGTATTGCGCCAGTTCTCCTACGGGTTGTCCGGACCTATTATCTGGTCGATGATGGGCGACGTGGCCGACTACGGCGAATGGAAGTCGGGCCGCCGCGCAAGCGGCACCGTCACCGCTGCGGTCGTCTTCGCGCTATGGGCGGGGCTTGCTCTGGGCGGCTTCGTTGCCGGTCAGCTCTTTTCGCTTTACGGTTTCGTTTCGCAGGCCGCTACTCAAACCGCGCACGCGCAGCAGGGCATCCTGCTTACCGCGAGCCTGTGGGCAGGCTTGGCGTTCTTTTCCGCCGCGGTCTGCATGTTCTTCTATCCCATCAACCGCGCATTGAACCAGAAGATCGCGCTTGAGCTGACCGAGCGGCGCAAAGGCTTCGCTGCCGATAAACCCCGATAAGGTTTATCATTGGCTCGGCAGGAATTTGAACGAGGAGCAATCATGCAAGCAGGGCTGCGCACAGGTGTGCGTTCTTTCGTATTTTCCATTCTGATCGCAACATGCACCGCCGCCACAGCGCATGCTCCCACTTCGCTCAAGAAGGCATTCAAGGGCGACTTTTTCATCGGAGCGGCAATCAACGAGGCGCAGATTACCGGGCAGGATCAGCGGAGTGACGCACTCCTCGCATCGCAGTTCAACTCCATCTCGCCGGAAAACGTTCTCAAGTGGGAACGGGTTAATCCTCAACCCGGAAAGTATGACTTCGACCTGGCCGACAAGTATGTCGCACTTGGCCGAAAACACCACATGTTCATCGTGGGCCACAATCTGGTCTGGCACAGCCAGGTTCCCGCTTGGGTCTTTCACGATGAAAAAGGCAATCTCCTCGACCGCGACGCTCTTCTTGCGCGCATGAAGGATCACATCGACACGGTCGTTGGCCGCTACAAGGGCAAAATCAATAGCTGGGACGTCGTCAACGAAGCGCTCAGCGACGACGGCACCATGCGCCAGTCGCTCTGGTACAAGATCATCGGCCCCGATTTCATTGAGAAGGCGTTCCAGTACGCGCATGAGGCAGATCCGAAAGCGGAGCTGGTCTACAACGACTACAGCCTGGAAAATGAGCCCAAGCGCAGTGGCGCGATTGCGCTCGTCAAGAAGATGCGCGCCGACGGCGTCTATATAACTGGTGTCGGCATTCAGGGCCACGATCATTTGGATTGGCCGACTTCGGACCAGGAAGAAGAAACGATCTCCGCGTTCCAGGCCGCCGGGATCAAGGTTTCAATCACGGAATTCGATATAACCGTGTTGCCCAACGCAGGCCAGCAGCGCACCGCCGACGTCAATTTAAGGGTTCAGCAGGATGCGGCGCTGAATCCCTACGCCAACGGGCTGCCGGACTCAGTGCAGCAGGAGTTGGCCAAGCGATACTCCGAACTTTTCAGTGTGTTTTTGAAACATCCGGGCGAGGTGGAGCGCGTCACGTTCTGGGGAATCACCGATGGCGATTCCTGGCTGAACAACTGGCCCGTCCAGGGTCGCACCAACTACCCGCTGCTCTTTGACCGCAACGGCCAGCCCAAGCCGGCCTACGATGTGGTGCTGCGGGTTGCGTCCGAAGCAAAAAAACAATAAACGAAAATCGAATCAACGCCGTCGCGCTTTATTGCGTGAATTCGCACAGCCGTGTCACGGCTTCCGCCGATCCGTCGCGCAGCCATCCGTCGAGTTGTGCCGGCTCCTTGAGTTGTTGCCCGCGCACTCGCGGCACAATCACGTATGCGCACGCTATCTGCGGCAGAGCCGTCATGTCGCCCCACAACTTTTCGAACTGCGCCACCGGATAAATGTCTTCCTGCCCTTTTCCCCAGCGTTTCTTCACGTCCTTCAGCGTGATATAGGTGGGCATGCGCGCGGCCATGGTTCGGATCGAAGTGGTCACCTTTTCCCGATCGCGCAAATCGCCTCTCTTCAAGCCGAAGACTTTGAGCAACGCGTCAATGTCGATCCAGAATGTATTCGAGTTGTAGTAAGAAAGTGCAAACTCGATCTCTTCCGACGGCAAAGCCATTCCCTCAACCAGGCGCACGCGCCCATCGACGGACGCAAGACCGCCGCCGCGGTCCTCAATGCGCCGCGTCACCACTTCAATGGTCATCGTGGCTTTGCTCGCCATGTGCCGGCCCAGGATTCCCGGATCGAGGTTAGCGCCCACTGTGTCCACGTTGTGAACCATCAAGGTCTTTAATTGAGGCCTGGCCTCCAGCATCCTTTGCAGCGCGCCGCTCAAGAACAGATTCGGCACCTCGTACCAGTGACCCACCGGATGCAGGCACTGCCGCGGAAGATTATCGGTATAACTCGCGGCCTCGCCCATTTGCTGCGCCCAGGCCACCAGCGCCGCGCGTACGCTCTCGCGCACTTTTTGCGCCTGCGCATCGAGCAATTGCTGCGGGGTGTCTTCCCAGGCAAAGCGCAGGTCGCGCACCGTCGGAATCAGTCTTAGCCCCACGCTCTGTCCTGCCGAAAGGTATAGGGGGCCGGTGTATCCATACGCGTTTTCGCGTTGCAGGAACTCCTCGATCGGGTCATGCGTCAGATAGCTCGTGGTGATCGCGTGCGGCACTTCGCTTCCAAAGCGCCTGCCCGTGTGCCGGCTCTTGGCCAGGTGAACCTCGAGAAATGTGCGATGCGTTCCAGCGAGCTTGCAGAAGGGGCTCAGCGCCTTCACCACGCCGGCGCCGTGCGTCCATCGGCTGCCTGCGCCGCCGCTCAAGGTCACCACTGCGACTGTGCCCGCCGCAAGCGCCTCCTCACCGAGCTTGCGGTACTTCGCGTCCACGTCGCCCCGCGCGTCGAAAGGACTCTCCGGCGCAACATCCTCGATCTGCACTGGCGTCGGCAGGCGGTTCTGCGCAACGCCAATATGCCCGGCGCGCAGCTCGGCCTGGATCCGCTCATGCTGGACAGGATCGAATCCATTCGCCTTAAGAAGCGACTCCAAAGTCTCCGCTTGCTCGCCGCCGCCGTTGGCGCGAGGCAGCAACCGGTCGAGCAGCCCCCGCGCTCGGTCGCGCGCGCCCGGCACGTCATGCGAGAGCGCGCTGAACCGCTCCAGGTCGCCACGCTCGCATGCCGAAATCAGCCGCTGATCATTTCGTAGCAGGCCCGGCAGCACAATGTTGTAATAGCCATCGGGCAGAATCGCATCGCTGCCTGTTTTAAGCTCCGCAAATGTCCCGCGCTCATTGATGGAAAAGTCATAAACCACCGGCTTCATCGCGAAGGCCACGCCGCCGGCAAGCCTTCCGCTCACCTCGCGCATCAATTCTCCGAGCCGCCGCTGCGCTTCGGGTTTCCGCTTCGGATCGAAGATGAATCCCATTCCGCCGCCCGACATTCCCCCCAGCATCCAGAATCCCCAGAACGCGTCGCCAAACTCAGCACGCACGTCGCGGATCAGCGTCTCCGTATAGAGATTGCTGGCCCACGGAATGATGCTCTGGATCGGGCCTTCGAAGTTGCGCTGCGTAGCGCCGCCGACCGCGCGCACATCGCCCGCGCGCAAATCCTCGATGATCTCGTCGAGAACCTTGCACGCCGTTTTGCGCGCCGACCACTCCGCGTTCGAGCGCAGCAAATATCTTTCGGCGACCATCTCCAGAATCGGCCCCACGTCCTGCGCCATGCCGCCATGCACCAGCACCAGGCTCTCCTGCAGCCGCCGGCGCGTCTCCGCGCTCACCTCTCGCTCGCCAAGAATGCGGTGATTCGGCAACAATCTGCCGCGGCTCACGCCAAACTCCGGGTCGCCCTCGCTCGCTGGCGCGCCCTCAATGACTTTGATTCCAGGCCAGACGCCTCCGGAGTCTTGCCATCCTCCGCCCGACCCACCCAGCCACTCGCCGAGGATGGCGCGCGCCGCCACCAGGCGCCGTTCCTCTTCCTCAAGTTGCCCGGTGAGCGATTTCGCCTGTCCCGTCGCGCGCATGCACAACGCGATCAGCGACGCCAGCAGCGTGGTCGACACCGCCAGGCGCGATCCCTTGGGAATGTTGTTCACCTGGCTGACGATCTCAATGCCAAGTCCCTCGCGCCCGGTCAACTGCGCCAACAAATCCGCGAGTGGCTGCCCTGAGCCTTCCATTCCCGGCGGCACAACTCCCGACGCGATCACCGCCGCCTTCAACAATCCCAAATAGTCGCGGCCAAAGTCGAACAGTTCCTGCAAATCGCCAATCTCCGCAGTCGCATTCAGATCGACGCTCACCAGCCGAATCACGGGCCGGTCAATCACGCGCAAATAAGTTTCAACGGGAGGCTTCGGCGTCTGCGCATTTTCCTCATGAATCGCCAGATCAATCGAAACATTGAGCACGCGCGCCATCTCCGGCAAATCCATACCCAGAAAAAAGATGTCGCTCCATCCGCTATGGCTCAGATCCATGCGCACGGGCGTAGCCTCGTGCAAAATCGGAAACGGATCGCCAACGCTGCGCTTGAGCAGCTCCGGTCGCAGGCGCAGCGCATAATCGGCGGGGTGTCCTGCGCGGAACATCCATTGATTGCCTCGCACCGATCGCACGCTGCGCCGCACCTGGTCGGCCAGCGTTTGAAATGCAAGCCCCCGGTATGCCGCGGCCAACGCGCTCGAAAGGCCGTCGCTCAAGCCGTCGCGCTTCTCGGCAGCCAGAAAAATGCCGATCGCCTCTTCAAATCTTCGATTCAGGAACTTTTCATATCCGTCAAAAGGAATCAGCGCTTTGCCTCTCGTTAACGCGTCGCTGCGCGCCGGGAGATGAAAGCGATGGATGGCGTAGAGAAAGAAAAGCGCGCGCACGCGCTCGTAGAGATTCTCATTCGTGTGGCGGAGCCGTTCCAGTTCCTTCAATTCGTCCAGCAGCTGCTCCGTCGAAGCGGTCCGGCAATAATCATCGAGGGAGCGATTGCGAATCTGGGCGTCCGTCGCGGTGATCGTCGTCCACAGTCCGCTCACGCGCCGTCTCCCATCACGGAGAGCGCTTCGCGCGCGGCCATCACGTTCACCATCTGGGTCAGAACGTTCTCGCGGTCCTGCCCGCTGAGCGCCAATGCGAGCTGTGCGGTAAACAGACCATATTTCACGCCGACATCGAATCGCTGCCCCGTCTGGATCATCGCCAGGTATTGCTCGCGCTTGGCCAACTCATCCAATGCCATGGAGAGGCTCACGCGTCCCGCGCCCAGCATGCCTGACAGAATCTCGAAAATCGCCGGCGTCAGCACGTGCATCCCGTGGAAGCAAAGATATTGCCCGCTGCGCAGCCCGGGCACGATCAAATGTTGTTCGGCTTCTGTTGGTGTCGGCTTCTCGCGCACCGTCTCCACGCGATACAACCCCGGCTTGCCCGGCACCTGCTGTCCGCCCACCGTTCCATAAAAGGGAAGCAGGCTCTCTCTCGTAACCTGCACCGCTGAGATGGCGCAACTTTCGGCTGCAGCCGTCTCCACAAGCCTCTTCGCGCTGCCGTTTGCTTCCTGCCCAACATAGATATGATCGCCAACGAAGTGCAGAAACGGCTCATCTTTGACAAAACTTCTTGCGCTGAACACCGCGTGTGCATACCCCAGGGCCTCGGTCTGCGCCACAAACGTGAGCCGAGCGCCATCGTCGGCGAGCAGCCGAGCGTAGGGTTCCTCGTCGCCGGGACACACTACGATGCACACATCGGTGATACCCGAACGCACCGCTTCCCGCACGACCAGGCTAAGCACCGATCGCTCCACGCCGTGCTGGTCAAACAAAGTTTGCATGGGCAGGTTGCGCTGGTTCTTACCCGCCGCTGTGATTACGGCCTTTCTGATTTGCATGGGTATCATTCTAGCGCGCCAAATGCGGCCGAAAATTGGCTCTTTGGGTCAGTCCGGCATGAGCGGAAGTTGCACTTGTTCCGCGCGGCGCACCCTGCTCAATGCGCTTCTATCCCACCGCCTGCACCGATCCCTTGCCGGCCAGCTCTTCCACGCGCTCCACCCAGCCGCGGTCCGCCGCCACACTCATTCCTTCCGGCTCCAGGATCACCGCGTATTCGCCCTTCTTTTCCAGTTGCAGCAGCACCTTTCCCGGCCCAGGAGCGGCCTCGGCGGCACTTTTCAATTGCGTGAGCACGTCTTCCGTTGCGCGATCGAGATTGATCCGTATCCTCACGCCGCCCGGCAGCCTCACCTGCACCTCTTCAAGCGCCTGTAACTGGCTCACTGCGATCTTGGGCGCGGCATCTTCTTCACCCATCAGCTGCCCGCGAACGAGCACCGGAGCCTCAATCTTCAATTGCTCCGCCAGCCGCTCGTAGTCGCGCGCAAACGAGATCAGCTCCATCTTGCCCGTCGCGTCTTCCAGCGTCGCCTGCGCGTAGAGTCTCTGATCGCGTCTGCTCTTCTGCACGCGCAATCCATGAATAATCCCCGCCACCTGGATCTCGTCTGCCGGGTCAGCTTGCCCGCCCCAACGCCGCTCCGGCGGCTTGCGCTCCAGCGCTTCCGCCACGGTAATTACGCCGGTCAGGTTGCGCAGCTTTTCCGCATATTTATCCAGCGGATGCCCCGACACAAAGAATCCCAGTACTTCCTTTTCATTCGCCAGCCGCTCGCCCTCTTCCCAATCGGCCGCAGCCGGCAGCGCATCCACATCGCGCCCGCGCGCCGGAGTTTCGTCGAATAGCCCGAACAATCCGCTCTGCCCCTGCTCTCGATCGCGCTGCGTCTTCTGCGCCCGCTCCATGGCCTTGTCAACGGTCGCCATCAGCTGTCCGCGCGTGCCCAGCGAATCCAGCGCGCCCGCTTTGATCAGCGACTCGATCACCCGCTTGTTCATCAGCCGCAAGTCAACTTTCTCGCAGAACTCCCACAAGCTCTTGAATTGCCCCCCGGCCTCTTCGCGCGCCTTCAGGATCGACTCAATCGCGTTGCCGCCCACATTCTTCACTGCGGCCAGTCCGAATCGAATGGCTTCGCCATGCGGTGTGAACTGCGCGCCCGAAACCTGCACGTCCGGAGGCTCCACGCGTATACCCATCTCGCGGCACTCGCCAATATACTTCACCACGCTGTCCGGCTTCGACGTTTCCGATGTCAGCAACGCCGCCATGAACTCCACCGGGTAGTGCGTCTTCAAATAGGCCGTCTGGTAGGCCACCAGTGCGTAAGCTGCCGAGTGCGACTTGTTGAAGCCGTACCCTGAAAACTTCGCCATCTGCTCGAAGATTTCTTCCACCGCAGCCTTCGGGTGGCCCAAACTGGCCGCGCCCGTCATAAAGCGATCTCGCTGCTCGGCCATCGCTTTCGGATCTTTCTTTCCCATCGCGCGCCGCAGCAGATCTGCTTCGCCCAGCGAGTAACTCGCCAGCACATTCGCGATCCGCATCACCTGTTCCTGGTAGACGATCACGCCGAGTGAATCCTTGAGGATTGCTTCGAGCTCCGGAAGCAGAAACTCCACCTTCCGGCGACCCCATTTGCGCTCCACAAAGTCGTCGATCATGTCCATCGGTCCCGGCCGGAAAAGCGCGTTCAAGGCCGTCAGGTCCTCCACCGTGTCGGGCTTGTAGCGCCGCAGCACATCGCGCATTCCGCCGGATTCAAACTGAAACACTCCCGAAGTCAGCGCCGTATGAAACACCCGCTTGAACGTCTCAGGATCGTCCATCGGCAGCAAATCGATGTCCAGCTTTTCCCCGCGCGTCTGCTCAATCAGCTTCAGGCAATCGGTGATCACTGTCAGCGTGGTCAGGCCCAGGAAGTCCATCTTCAGCAGGCCCATTTTTTCTACAGCCTTCATGTCGTAGGCCGTCACCACTTCATCGTTCTTGGTCCGGTTCAGCGGCACCAGCTCCGTCAGCGGCCGCGGCGCAATCACTACCGCCGACGCGTGCACGCCCGCCCCGCGCACCAGCCCCTCGAGTTTCTTCGCCGTATCAATCAGCTCGCGCACTTGCTTGTCGCTGTCGTAGGCCTTGCGCAGGTCGGGTGAATCTTTGAGCGCCTGGTCGAGCGTCACGCCGATCGTTGCCGGCACCAGCTTCGCGATCCGGTCGACATCGCCATAAGGCATATCGAGCGCGCGCCCGCAATCCTTGA
>CAZHOO010000076.1:0-16133 GCA_964533905.1 uncultured Occallatibacter sp.
GCGGTGCGCGGGCGCAAAATTGGATTTGTCTTTCAGTCGTACCAGTTGATCCAAACGCTCACAGCTCTTGAAAATGTTCTGCTGCCATATGAGCTGAACCTTGAAGGCAGCGGAGTGGAGCGGGCGCGGCGGCTGCTTGATGAAGTAGGGCTGAGCGAGCGCGTGGATCATTATCCGGTGCAGCTTTCAGGCGGGGAACAGCAGCGCGTGGCGCTGGCGCGGGCTTTTGTGGTCGAGCCGCCCATTGTGATGGCCGACGAGCCGACAGGCAATCTCGACTCGACGAACGGCAAGCTGGTGCTCGATCTGCTGCTCGATCGCAATCGCAAGGCAGGAACGACGCTGGTGCTGGTGACGCATGATCCTGAAGTTGCCGGCCGCGCGGATCGCAAGATCGTGCTGAAAGATGGCGTGATCGTGGAAGACACACTGCCTGGTGGCGAGCCCATCGGCCGAGAATGCGGAGTCACTCCAGAAGAGAAAACCAATGGCTAAGCGCGCATTGAGCTGGAGACGCGCGGGAGCGATCGGCTGGCGCGATCTGAAGTCGGCTCCCGGCAAATTCGGATTTGTGGTGTTGTCAGTAGCCGTCGGCGTCGCTGCGTTGGTCGGCGTGCGCGGGCTCAGCGACAGCTTTCGCCAAACCCTGAATTCCGAGGCGCGTTCGCTGCTGGCAGGCGATCTGAGTGCGCGGCTTTTTCGCGCGCCCACGCCGGAGGAGTTGAGCAAGATCGCGGCGATTGAAGCGCACAGCGGCGGGGCAGTCCGGTCGACTTGGATCGAGGAGACGGTCTCGATGGCGTCCGTCTCATCGAGCCCCGTGCCGCTGCTGGTTTCGCTGAAAGCTGTCGATCCAGCGGAGTATCCCTTTTATGGAACGGCGGAGCTGGATCCGGCGATGCCGCTCGAGAAAGCTCTGGCGGGCGATTCGGCGGTGGTCGCGGATGAGTTTCTTGTTCGGCTCAACGCGCACGTGGGAGACACACTGCGTCTCGGCGGGAGGGATTTTCGCATCACCGCTGTATTGAAGCAGGAGCCCGATCGCATTACCGCAGGCATGGGGCTGGGGCCGCGCGTCATGATCTCGGAAGCGGCGCTGGCGGAGACCGGATTGCTGGCGCCCGGCAGCCGCGCGAGCCGGCGTTTGCTGGTGAAGCTTCCGAACACGCCGCCGAAGGGCGTGAGCGTTGACGCAGAGACGGCTGCGATTCGCACGCAACTGGAAGCGGCGTTGCCCGACGCGCAGGTGATGGACTATCGGGAAGGAAACCCGGCCCTCACCCGCGGCCTCGACAATGCGACGTCGATTCTGAGCCTGATTTGTTTGGTGGCGATGGTGCTTGGCGCGATCGGTGTGGCCATGGCGATGCATGCGCACCTGGAACAGCGCATGGACATGCTCGCGATTTTGAAGGCCATGGGCGCGGATTCAGCGGACCTGCTGCGCATTTTTCTCTTGCAGACTCTTGGTCTCGGTCTTGCCGGCGGGTTGCTGGGCGTGGCCGCGGGAGTGGCTGTGATGGCGGCGCTACCCGCAGCCTTCGGACAATTACTTCCGGTACATGTGATTCTCCAATTCCCCTGGCAGTCTGCGCTGGCCGGCCTGGGAACGGGGCTGCTGACGACTCTGCTTTTCTGCTTGCCGCCGCTGCTGGACGTGCGCGCGGTGCGGCCGGTGCTGGTGCTGCGCAGGCTGGTGGAGCAGGGGCCGACCGGGATTAGTGGATGGATTGCGCGATGGTGGGCGCGGAGGCTGCAGGTTTTGATCGCGGCGGCGGTGATCGCGGGGCTGGCGGGAATCGCCTGGGCGCTCTCCGACTCGCCGAAAGTGGGCGCGTGGTTTGCCTTGCTGTTTACCGTCGCATTGCTGATCCTGATTATCCTCGCGGCCGTCACTCTGCTCACTTTGCGTTTCCTGCTGAACCGGACTCGGCTTCATTTGCCCTCGTTTTTGCGGCAGGGACTCGCCAATCTTTACCGGCCCGGCAATCAATCGGCAGCGGTGCTGGCAGCGTTGGGCACAGGCGTCATGCTTATCCTGGCGGTGTACCTGATGCAGAAAGATTTGTTGACCGACCTGCGGGAGACTGCTTCGCCCAGGCTGCCGAATGTGTTTCTCGTCGATGTGCGCAGCGAAGAGGTCGACGGCGTGAAAGGGTTCTTCGCGCATCAGTCGGGCGTGACACAACAAGTGGACCTGATGCCGGTGGTGCAGGGGCGATTTATTTCGATCAATGGGCAGCAGGTGGAGCAGATGAAAGGCCAGCACTATCCGGTTCGCATGCTGGAAAGCGCCGAGTTGACATGGGCCGACACGCCGCCCGAAGGTGACAAGGTAACCGCGGGCGCGTGGTGGACGACGAGCAACCCGGCTGTGATCGCAATCGGCGACGGTGTGGCGCAACGCCTGCACCTCGGCGTGGGCTCCGCCGTGGAACTCGAGACGGGAGGAACGACGCGAACGCTGAAAGTTGCAGCAATTTATCGCGCCGACGGCCAGCATTTGGGTGCGCGCGTGCCGTTCGTCTTACCGTCGGGATTGATCAGCGATCAGCCGGCGACGTGGTACGGCGGCCTCCACATCGATCCCAAACAAGTGGCCACAATGGAGCGAGCGTTCTTTGCCGCCTATCCGACGATCACCGTCATCAATGTTGCGGATGTGCTGGAGCGCATTGAAACGGTTGTCGACCAGATTACTTTTGTCGTGCGGCTGCTGGCCGGGTTCTCGATTCTTGCCGGGCTCACCATTCTTGCATCGAGCATCGCGAGCACCCGCTTCCGGCGGATGCAGGAGGCGGTTGTGCTGAAGACTCTTGGCGCCACGCGGATGCGGATCGTACGTACCTTCAGCGTGGAATTCAGCGTTCTGGGCTTGCTGGCGGGAGCTGTGGGCGTGGTGTTTGCCAACCTGCTGACGCGCGTGCTTCTGCATCGGCTCGATATTGGTTTTCACATTGCATGGGGCGCAACGCTGACTGCGCTCGTGGGGACCGCTGCTCTAGCTACGGCCACGGGCTGGATTGCCAGCTATCGAATTCTCGGCCTGCGGCCGCTTGAAGTGCTGCGCGAGGAATAAGCGGATCGCGATTCGGGGTTCGAGATTGGGATTCGTGAGCCGTAATCGTGGAAGCCGGAACGACAAACCTTGTGCGGCACGATCAACAATTCACGAAGCACGCCGAAATTGACCGCGCCCGTCCGTGTCCGTAGAATGAGAGGGTTGGCTTTGCGCTCTCTGGCAGGGGAGCCAGGCTGACCGGCTGCAAGATGTGCCGCCACTCGCGCTTGTTGCCCCCTCGTTCAATGGTAGGACAGCTGACTCTGGATCAGCATATCGGGGTTCGAATCCCTGGGGGGCAGCCAGATAAATCAAATAAAAATCAGATAATGTGAGGCCGAGAGAACATCATCCCATTCGGCACCGTTTGCTGTGTCAACTCCTTGTCAACACAGTCGAGTTATTCCATTCGCTTTTGCAGCCGGGCTAAGGCATCGGCGGCATTGTGTTTTGGTTTCGGGATGCCAGGACTTCCTGCATTCGGGTTCGATAGTTTTGTTGTGCAGAAAGAAAAGGGAGAGCACGCAGAAACGACGGTCCGCGGCAACGGCCTTGCCTTGAAAACGAGACACAAAACCGCTACAACGCTGGGGCGCGACGAATATCAATCCCCCTTGGCCAATCGCTGATAGAGGGCGGGGTCGAACTCTTCCAAGCCGGTGATGCTGTGCAGATGGTTGACTGAAACCCATGGCAGCCAACTGCGGTGGGTTCCGAAACCTCGATTCATTGCCATGCTCCAGTGTTCCTGTTGCCAGCCAGGTCCCAGCAGGTCGTATGTGCGTCCCGGCAGAGCCAACATGCTCTTGGTATCGAGCAGAAGAATCCGCGTCACATCCAGGTAGTGCGGGTCCTTCGTGTCCTCATATAACCGGGCATAGGCAGGCACGGCCCAGTCCAGGTACTCATCCACGCCGCCCGGCCCGCGCGCGGTGATTCCCTGCACGCCTACAGTGGGCACGCCGCGTTTCCAGTTCAGATCGGAGTCGATTGCGCCCAGCGGCATGGGCACATTCCAGATCCAGATCCAGCTTTCGGTGTAATTGCCCGCCGCCTTGGCGCGTTCCAGCCACTTCGGATCCCCGGTGGCTTCGTAAAGATCCAGGAAGGCCTCCAGAGACAACATGCCGGCTTCCTTGTCGGTGATGTTCGGATTGTCGGTGGTGCCACCTACAAATACGCCGCGGCTTCCGTAGTTGTCCCAGACGCAGTCCGCGGCTCTGATCGCAGCTTCGAGGTAGCGTTTCTGCCCCGTCTCGCGGCTTAGACTAACCAGCATCGGCACAGGATTGTAACTGGCGGTTCCTGAGACTTCGACGACTTTTCCTGTGCCACCTTGCCAACTCCTTGGGAAGGAGCCGTCTTCTCGCTGCTGCGTGAGCAGCCAATCGCCGAATTGCCGACACCAGAGCAGCCAGTCCGGGTGTTCGCGTCCCTGCCGCTTCTCGCGGCGATACGCATCCATGAGCGTGCGCATTCCCTCCGACGGCCCTCTGAGGGTCATGGTGTCGCCGGCCCAAGAATCCGCCTGGCCCGTCCACAGATTGAATCCTTCCCCGGCGGGAGGCGACATCGGCACCAAACGAATGAAACTATCTATGATTGCCAGCCCATCCTTCCGCATCTTTTGACCGCGTGGACTGGAATCGCGATCTGACTCGATGAGCAATTGATCGGCCACCTCGATGCCCTTGGAAACGAAACCCATGATCACTTTCGGCCATTGCTCTAATTCATTTGCCTTGGGGTCAACATTGATACCCAGGGGACGGGCCCAATCCTCCAACTCCGCACTCTTCTCCGGGTTCAGTTCATGGGCCGTGACCGGCATATTCGCCGGCAGGCGCGGCGGTGTCGGGAAGGATTCACGATAACGGCTCCAATTCCGATAGGAACCGGGGTTCCTCGTGACGGCATCGAAGAGAAAAGGAACACCAGCGCGGTCACCCACGGTGAGGACATGGCCGTCAAGATGATCGGTCAGCACACGGCGGACGACTTCGAGGTCCAGGTGCATTGTCGGCGGCTTCAGGGTCTCCCACGCCCAGCGCCACGCATCGCGTTCCATTCCGGAGAAAGATGCGCCCTGCCCGAAGCGGAATCCCACCTGGTAACTCTGCGTGAATCCCGCCTTCACCGGATGATATCGGCGCCGCACGACAGGCACGGGCGGGTTTTGAAATCCACGACTGAATTCGCTCGTCGTGCCGGGGAACCAGAAGCCGAACTCGACGCCGCCATCGGGAGCTTGACGCGCGCCCAGAGCTCCAAACTGAATGCGCTCGTCGATCACGGCTGTGGTGGCGGGCGCTGAGGTCTCCGCCCATGTGGTGTCGCCGCGCGGCGCTGTGTCCATCACCGCCGCCCACCGGCCATCTCGAAATGAGAGCGCGAAGAGCGGCGCGGACAATTCATCTTCTCGCAGCGCAAAACGCTTGGCGCGGTAATTCAAAATACCTCCGGGAGAGTTGTCGCCATCGTAGGTCGGATCGCCGTAGAGAGCTCCGGGAGCAAAATAATCCGCGTCCGACCAATTGATAGCAGGCGGGGTAACGAGCCGTATCGCCGAATAGAACCCCGCGTTCTCCTCAGTGCCGGTCACGGTCACGACTCGGCTGAGCGACAATACACCGCCAGAAATGTTCCACCGGTCATCGATGACAAACGAGGCCTTGCCCCCGCCTTCAACCCTTGCCCTTGCGACAACCACGCCCCCTTGCATTCTTACGGACTCGTAAGCGTTGCCGATTTCGCGAACGTCGCCGCCGCCGCGATAGATCTCGACCTGCGCAGGCGTCGGTTGTGTCAGGTGTGGAACAGCATCGCCGGAGATGTCGATGCCCCAGCCGCCGGAACCGGAACGGATAAACGCGACCGTTCCACCGTTGGTGAGCCTTCCAAGTTCGATGCGATTTGCCGGGTTCGCAAGTGCCCGCTTCTGCTGTGCCGGCGTCGTAGCTGCCGTCAGCAGGCACGCGACCGCCGCAAGTATTAAGGATCGAACCACGACGGTTGCGGAACGGATCATGAGGAGAGCTCCTCGGGGACGACGCCCAATTGTGCCTTATCCGCCCGGGGACATCATTGTGTCGCGTGGCCGGTTTGAGCTTCTGCCGTTCAATTCAACTCCGCGGGCAGCGTCACTGAGCTGCCCTGTCGTAGTGGTTGGGTGCACCCGGCGTGGCGATGCTTCCTGTGACGGTGGCACCGATTTCATGTTCGCGGGTCAACGGGGCGGTGAGGGTGATGCCTGTACCGGAAAGCTCTGTGCCGGCTGGGTGCACCTTGGTGAGCGGAGCGGAGACTGTAATAGTGGCCGTTGGGAATCTGGCGATGCGGACGATCACCGCAGTCTCAGAGTTCGCGCCACTGCCGATTTCGATGGTTTGGCCGTCGTTAAAGCCTCGGCCGTTGGTGACTGGAATCTCGGTTGCGCCCGCGGCGGTGTCGGCACTCAAGGTTGTTGCGCCCGATGTGCCAACCGTCGCGATTTCGGCGGTCTCGAAGTTCGCACCTTCCCCAATGCGAATTGTCCGCACAGCATTAAAGCCCTCCACGCTTGCGACCTTGATGTTTGCTGCGCCTGCATCCGAAGCGAACGACAAACTGGTGGAGGGTGAAGTCGCGAAGTCCGAGCAGTTGCTGCCGGAATCGGCGCCGTCAGGGAATCGACCCGCGCTAGTATCGGCCGCACTGGCCGAAGGAAACTGCCCGAAGCCGCCGACTTCGCCGGGCGCAGCTACGTAACATCCACCTTTCCCTGGTCCTGAGGCCGCTTGATAACCCTCGGCAGCCCACGGATCAACGAGCCCGCCGTAGTTGAGACTGTCGACGACCGCGCCGGTGGCGTCGCGCAGCATGATGCTGCCTTCCCTGCGGGAGATGACTCGGTCAAAGTAGGGCACGCTGCTGGCGAGCTCGGGCCCGCCGAACCACTGGTCTGGTGCGGGAGATCCCTGGTAGCCCGCAGTCGTCACCGCGGCGTCGCGCACCACCGCATCGATCGGGTGACTCTTGGCCAATGGGCTCGACAGTGTGATACCTGCGCCGAGCGCCGCGACAGGCTCGTTGCTCGAGTGGGCAAAGGCGGTCGCCGGCTCAAAGCTGATCCCCGTTCCTCGATCGCTGAACGGAAGGTTGGCAGCATGGTTGAACTTGAGCGGAGCGGCGAGGCCGAGGCCTGTGCCCAGGTCCATTACCGTTTCATCGCCGATGTGTGACTTGGCAAGAGCCGGCGTAATGTCCAGGCTGGCACCGGGACCAGTTCCGTTGACCGCAGTGACGGACACTGATTCCAAACTCGCTGGAGTGCCGATATTGATTTTGTCACCGACAGCAAAGCCATCCGTCCTGCGAACTCTGATTCTGTTTGCGCCAGCATTGGCAGTGCCAACAAGATTTGTGCGCGTGGCCTGAGTGCCGACTTGCGCGACCGTCACGGTCTCGATGCCATGGCCGACGCTCGCGATATCGAGCCTGATCTTGTCGCCGACAGAGATGTTTGCTACCGACGTGACTTTGATGTTGGTCGAGCCGGCAGCCGCGTCTGCGCCAAGATAGGCTTGCGTGCCCTGCTTGCCAACCGCGGTAACTGTCGCCACCTCGTATTTCTCCATCGAACCTGCGACGGCGGGATACGTTGCGCCGTATCCGAGAGCGATCTTCTGGCCAACCTTGAAGCCATTGACGCTGGTGACGGGCACGTTGGTCGATCCGGCGGGGATGTTGATCACCGGGCCTTCGGGGAGCGGTTGCCAGAGAGTAGTACTCGGAGTGGCAGCCGTCCCGACGCTCGCGATTTTGCGTGTCTCCGCATCGGGGCCGGCGCCGATGATGATGGTATCGCCGGCCGTCATGCCGTCCGTGTTCCTGACGTAGAGCGTGGCGTCGCCCGCGCGCGCGGCCACAGCGAGACCAGAGTCCGAGAGACCGAGCAGGTAAAAGCCGTGAGCTTTGAGCTTCGTACCGGCCGGGATTTTCACCGCCGAGAAGATGGCCCGCTGTGTCGGGCGCACGGTCAGCGTCCAGTTTGAGATGTCGACCGCGCTGTCGCCGGCGTTATAGAGCTCGATGAACGAGTTAGTCGAGTCGATCGGAGGACCGGAGCTGATGCGGAACTCGTTCACCTTGACCGGGCTCACATTCCGCACCTTTTCTGCCGTTGTCTCGGTTTGTATCTTGCCGCTCGCCTGGTTCTTCCACGAAGCATCGCCGACCAGGTCGCCGTTAAAGATCGCCGGTCCCGAGGTGACCTTGAAGGTGGCGCTCACGCTCTCCCCCGGAGCAATCGCGTCAGCAAATGTCTTTGACGTGTGGGTAGATCCTTCGACAAACGAGGACCACCGTGCGCCAGGAAGGGCAATGCTCAGGTTCAGGTCTTCGACCGGTGCACCCGTGGTATTGGTAAACGTCACGGTGGTGTCTTGCGACGAGCCGGGTGTAAACGTCTGCAACCCTGGCGGCGTCGCCGCTGCCGAAGCCGGAGCCACGCTCAACCGCTGCACATCGTAATGTGCAGCCACCACATTTGCCTGCACCAGCTGGTCGGTTGCGTCTGCAGGAAAGGTGCCCGCGGCAGTCATCGCGCCTTCATAGAAGGTGCCCTGCGAGCCGTTGCTGTTATCGCCGCCATTGCCAAGCAGGATCGCGCCCTGCTTGCGCATCGGGTCATAGGTCGCGTTGACGCGGGCCCCATTAAACATCACCGAAAGGTCGCCGCCTTGCGCGTTGCCGCCCATGCTGGTCCAGTGGTGCGGCTCGCCCTTGGCGATGGCGGTCACAAATCGCCAATCGATGCTGGGAAGGTCCACGCAGAGTTTCGATCCATCGGAGTTCGCGCAGCCAACCAGATTATTCTCCTGATCAGTCATCACCCACGGGCCGGGGGACTTGCCGTGAAACCACGGTGTGGCATCGCCGTAATAAGCGGTCTCCATTGTGCCGTTGTCGTCGTCGCGGCTGTCGGTCTCCGCGTTGCCGTAGTCGAAGCAGCAGCCGTTGTTGAAGTGCAGACCGTTGATCACCCAGTACTGGCCCTCCGCCTGGTCGTCCACCGCCGTCCCCTTCGCGTCATCCTCGCGAAGGCCCATTCCTGGCTCAATGAATACGCCATAGACCTTGTGACCCATGATCGTAACCGGCGCCATGTCGGCAAGCGGAAGGTTGTTGAACCCTCCCATAGCTGGGCCGCTGAATCCGCCGCGAGGCGCCTGGGTCAGATCGTTGTGCTTGCCCGATTGGTCGTAGATCGTTGTGATCCAGCAATACGTGTTGGCGCAGAATTTGTCCTGCGCAGCCGCGTCTGCATATCCGCCCGCATCGGAAATGGGCGAGGCGCTGGGTTGGACTACGCCTATATTCAGCGTCCCGCCGTCTGACTGGCGCAGCACCTGGTAGAGCGGACCGTTGTAGCTGGCATACAGCGCACGGGTGGTGCTGTGAGCCGCCACGCACGGGTCGCCGGCGGCGGCATAGATGTCACAGGGGCCTTGCGGGCGGGCAGGAACAGCTTTGGTCCCCGGCGCGGCGGTTTGCGACCTCGTCGACGTTGCGCCAAAAAACGTTAGCGCCGCTGCAAGCATGAGTGCGAATTCACTTCTCGTTTTCACGGTTCTTGAGCCTTTCAATTTGTCCTGCTGGATAGCTGTCAGTGTTCAAAGGTCTCCGCTGAGCGGACCCATGATCGTCGCTATCGAAAGAGTCTCGGCGCAAAATCGTAGAGGGCTCGCCGCCACGACAGCCATTCATGCGCAGTTCCGGGAGACTCGAAGTACACGTTGTGAATACCCGCCTGCGTCAGCGCGTCACTAAACTGCTTCACTCGCGGCCCTTCAACCGATCCGGTGGACAGGAACAGTACCTTGACCTTGCTGTTGAAGGCCGTCGCATCCGCAAACGCCCCGCCACAGGTTGTCTTGGGGTCGAATGCGGCACCGCCAAAGCTGCCGCAGTTGCCGCTGAATCCGCCAAGATAAGCGAACTTGTCGAGATTTTGCAGTCCGGTAGTGAAGGTCTGCATTCCGCCCATCGAAAGGCCGGCCATAGCGCGGTTGTCGCGGCCCGGCGCGACCCGGTAGCTCTTCTCGACCACCGGGATCAGGTCGGCGAACATCATCTCGGAGAAGGTCGTGCTCAGGTGAAACGGCGGGCGAGCAGGCGGGACGCCAGGCGGCGGTGGAGGCTTCGGCACCGCCTGTGTCAGCACTCCGGGCGCATTGTAAAGCGACCCATCTTCGCCCGGCTTCACTGCGTTCAGGTTGTCCATTACGATGATCATCGGCTTGGCCTTGCCAGCAGCGATCAGGTTATCCATGATCTGGTCAACATGTCCCTGGAAGGTCCAGCCCAACTCGTTTTCTCCCCAACCGTGCAGCAAATAGAGAACTGGATACCGCGCCTTCACCTTGGTGTCATAATCCGGCGGGGTGTAGATCATTGCACGGCGCCATTGTTGCGTCACCGTGGAGAAGTACCACTGATCCCGCACCACACCGTGGGGCACATCCTTATGGCTATAAAAATCGGCGTCGGCCGCGGGAATCTCGATTGCGCTGTTCCACTGGCCGCCGCCGAAGAAGGTAGCAGTCGCAGGATCGGATACGGTGGATCCGTCGATGGTGATCGTGTAGTAGTGAAATCCTTCAACCAGCGGCGTGGTCGTCGCGTACCACAGACCGTCGCTGGCCTTCGTCATGTCGAAGCCGGAGCCCACACGTACCCGTACCTTCTGTGCATCGGTCGCATTCACGCGGAACATGGCGCGATGATCGGGAAAAACACATGGATAAGGAGCTCCGGGGATGTTCAGCGACGACGGTTTGCAGTCAGCGGGCGGTTGCGCCCAGCAAAGTCCCGAAGCGAGTAAGGCAAATAGGATCGCAGCTTTGTTCATGGATTTCCTCTGTGAAAGGTTGCGTGGTTGACATGCGGTTTACGGAGCATCGCGAGAAAACGCTTACTTCCCGATGCACTCCTTGTACCGCCTTTCGTCAGCGAGTGTCAACGCCCGCTTCCCGCACGGAAATCGATTGCTCAATCAAAAAAACCATTCAATGTTATCGCGTACTGTGAAATGCGATTCGTACCAACAGAATTGCGCGGAGGTTTTGGGGCAGTTGGCTCAATGGACCTGGACGGCCAGGCCTCACTGCGAATCTGGGGTAAACTGGGACAAAATCTGCACCCAAGAATGACGTGGTCTCTCCTATGGAAGGTATTTCTCATCCGCTCGAAACATCGATTCAAGAAGAGACTGCGACCGTGCTCGTGGTGGACGACCACCCTATCACTCGCACAGGCCTTATCGCGATCCTGCAGACAAGGCCGGGCTATCGCGTCTGCGGCGAATGCGGCACGGTCCGAGAGGCTGTGGACCTGTTCAAGCGGCTTCGGCCTGCTGTTACTCTGATGGATCTTAAGCTGTCGGATGGGGAAGGCGTGGACGCGATTCGAGAGATCCGGCGGATCGATGCTAACGCAAAAATCCTCGTGATCACCACCTACGAGGGAGATGAGGACATTCATCAGTCGCTTCAGGCTGGGGCAATGGGCTACCTCGTAAAGGGCGCTTCGCACGAGGTGATCTTCAGAGCGCTGCGCAGGATTCAGCAAGGACGCATGTTTCTGCCGGAGCCTGTAGCCAATGCGCTCCAAGGGAGAACCTTCGAGCGTTTGACGGTGCGGGAGCGCCAGGTTCTTTCTCTGATGGTTGCCGGAAAAACCAATCGTGAGATAGGGGAAGCCCTTAACATCAAGGAGGTGAGCGTGAAATCGCATGTGACTCTGATTCTTTCCCGCCTCCAGGTCTCCGATCGCACGCAGGCCGTTGTGACTGCGCTCAAACGCGGTCTCGAACGCCTTTAAAGTCGCGGCCGGTTGTCGATGGGCAATCTGGGTCGCATGCGCGCGCATCGCGCCTGATCGAGGAATCAACCTTTGAACCGCACGCAACCTCGCCGAATCGGTTTAATGAGCAGAATGCTCGCTTGTTTTTTGCCGGTTCTCTTCCTGGCGATTCCAGATTCAGTAGCAGCGCAAACCGACGATTTCAGCATCACTTCGTGGGACGTGCGGAACGGCCTCCCCGACGCATTGGTGCGAGCACTTGCCGTCCGGCCCGAAACGGGCGTTTGGGTTGCGACTGAGGGCGGACTCTGCCTCTTTGATGGCTCGAACTGCAAATCCCTTCCGATCGACCAGATCCGTAAATTCCCGCTGAACGAATTCACTGCTCTGCTCATTGCGCATGATCAATCTCTTTGGGCAGGCACTGAGGGAGGCGGGTTGCTGCATATTGAAAAGGGCCGTGTTGAGTCTTTTACCCGACGCGATGGTTTGACCGATGGTTACGTGCGGGCTATTTATGAAGATTCGCATAAGAATCTCTGGGTTGGGACCGACTTCGGCCTTTTTGAAAAGACGGGGACATCGTTCCAACATATAGAGCTCGGAAAAAGCGCACTTCCGCAGTTTGTACAAGCCATCGTTGAAGATAGCTCCGGCCGGCTGATTATCGGTGGCAGGTCTCTCACAGTCATTGACGGGAATGTGGCTGTTCCCGTGGCTGGCTGGGCAGAGTCGGGCAGTCCACAGATAAAAAGTCTTTTGTTTACCCGAAAGGGCCAACTCATTGTTGGGGCTGTTGACGGGGCATTCGAGGTGGACGGACAGCACATCAAAAGACTGCGGCTGCCCAAAGTTGACATCGAATCTCTGTGCCAGTCGGCGGATGGCGCTATCTGGGCGGGAACGGTTGCTGAAGGTCTTTGGCGCTTGAAAGGCTCGACCGCGTCCAGGGTCGGATTTGGAGAAGGTGGGATTGCACTTTCGGTTCTCGCCATGTCCACGGACAGCAGTGGCCGCCTGTGGGTCGGCTCGGAGCGGGGCCTGAGCAGAATTGAAGAAACCAGCGTTCACTTCGTGGATTCTCCGGCATTCGCAGTGGACCGTGAAACCCTGGCGGTTTCTCTTAATGGCACCGTCAATCTGGTCAACGGTAGTCTTTTCAGGATTGAAGGCAACAAGGAACTCCGGCCGCTGTCGCTTCCGATTCCGAGTAACACCAGGATTCTCGATGCGCTTTATTCCAGCGACGGCTCCATCTGGTTAGGTACCGCCGGCCCGGGCGTCTATCGCGTGGATTCGAAGGGCCGAGTTACCCAGTACTCGACTCGGTCTCACCTCAAGCTCTCTGCGGACTTTCCCCGCGGCATTGTTGAGGGGACTCACGGCGATATCTGGGTCGCGACGGAATTCGGCGTCAATATCATCTCGAAAGGGAAAGTCGAATTACTCAGCGCTTCAAACGGACTGCCGAGTCGTGCTGTTCGAACGATGTTTCTCGACCACAAGGGCTGCATGTGGACAGGCACTGACGCCGGGGTTTCTGTCTCGTGCAATGGCACACTGCTTGAAAATCAAGCCACATCAGCCCTTCACGGCGAAGAGGTCTGGGCGATCGCCGAGGGTCCAACAGGAACGATGTGGTTTGGAACACGCAGGAACGGAATCTATGAAATCAACGATTCCAACCTTCGCCATCTCACAACGGCCAATGGCCTGCCGAGCAACGATATCTGTGGACTGATCGTTGACCGGACCGGAAATCTTTGGGCTTCCAGCCTGAATCTTCTGTTTTCGATTTCATTGTCGCAGTTCGCCATGACTCGAGAGAAAGACTTCGTTACGCCGATCTCTTACGTTCTGCCAAGCAGTGCTGAAGGACTAAGATTCACCCGCGGAAGAATCCCGAGCGCGGCACTTGATGCCCGCGGAGCGGTTTGGTTCGCGACTGATCGTGGCGCCATTTTCATTGATAACCCAATCTCTTCATCTCACGGATCCGATTATGCTCCTACGCCCGTCGTCGAGTCGATCATCGTTGACAATTCGATTTTGCTCCCGGCTCCCAAAATGAAAACTCCGCCAAATCCTCGCCGTGTCGACATCTCATTCGGAACCGAATACCTAGGTCCTGCGCAACAAGTTCTCCTGATGTACCGCTTGATTGGCGTAGACGAGAGTTGGGTGATCTCGTTGAATTCGCATCAAGCCGAATACAGCAATCTCTCCGCAGGCACCTATAGGTTCGAACTGAGGGCCTGCGACCGCGCCCAGCCAGATCGGTGGAAGACCTTGACGTGTCTCATTGTTGTTCCTGTGATCTGGTATCGGAGTCCCTGGTTCTTCGGCGCGCTTGCAATCGGAGTCCTCGGAATTGTCTTTCTCGGGTACTTTCTGCATCTTCGGAGGGTCCGCTATGGATTCCGATTGATCCTCGAGGAAAGAAGCAGAATGGCGCGTGAGATGCACGACACGCTCATTCAGGGCTGCAACGGGGTGGCGATGCTTCTCGAAGCAGAAGCCAGCAGTCGAAATGGCTCCGGCGAGAGCAACCTGTTGAGTGTGGCGCGTGCGCAGATTCGAGCCACGGTTTCTGATGCGAGGGAAGCCCTTTGGAACCTGCGGCAATCGCACACCGATGCCAATTATGTGCGCGAAACGATTGAAAGCATTGCGGCGCATGCAACATCGTTTTTTGGTGTCCCAGTCGAAGTACGTTTTTCTAGAAAGCCGCCGATTCTGCCATCGAGTGCCGCGCACGAACTCATGATGATTGTGCGCGAAGCGGTCACAAATGCTGGAACTCATGGTTCGGCCAGGAAGATCAGCATCTGCGCCCAGATGGCTGCGAACAATCTATCGATCGATGTTTCGGACGATGGCGTCGGTTTCGATGTCCAAAGCGCGGCGACACCGCTCTCAGACCACTTTGGAATCCGCGGAATGCGTGAGAGAGCCGCAAAAATTGGAGCGACATTTGAGATTGCCAGCAGTCCAGGCCGCGGAACCGTTGTTAAGGTTTCTCTGCCATGCGAGCGCGAATCCATCGTGCTTGCAGCTCAGTAAGCGATAGGCAGAGACCTGTCACCTGGTCCCGCCAGGCTTCTTCCGGTGATCTCATCGGGGTCGGTTCCGCGATCTAACCCAACGGCTTCAATAGCATAGGCTCCCGCGAGCGTTTGGATTCGCACGCCCCGAAAATCGTCCGGCACCTACTTTGGTCGGTTGTCTGTGCTTAAAACAGAAATCTAACATGTTGAGCGTAACTAAGAAGCTGTCACTCATCGCTGCAGTTGGACACGTGTGTTTCCGTTCAGAAACGCGCGGGCGATGTGTATACAGCGAGAAGCAGGGTCCGCTCACGCCTATGAGTCAGTTTTTCGCTCTCTCTATGAGGTACGATTCGCGGCCCAATTCGAGGATCAATTTACCTCTCAATAGATCGTTCTCAATGAGAAAACGGGGAGAGGTACACAGCATAGGTCCGCAATGGAGGAGATTATGTTTGGAAGGCCGAGGAACTTCTTTGGGAGCATCAAGAATCTGACACGGGCAGCGAGACTCGTCGCGTTAGTCGGCGTAATGCTCCTGTTCTCGCTCTCCGCGTCCGCGCAGATCCTGTACGGGTCGCTGACTGGGACGGTCACCGACACAAGCGGCGCGGTAGTGCCGAACGTTGCAGTTACGATCACCGATCAAGGGACCGGAGCCGTGCGCGGCGTGCAGGCCAGCGAGGTTGGCGCGTACAGCGTTTTGAACGTGTTGCCGGGCGTCTACACCCTGACGGTTGCGAAAACGGGGAATTTCGCGGGCTACAAGCAGAAAGACATTGTGATCGACGTGAACCACCAGGTGCGCGTCGATGTGACTCTGCAACCTGCGAGTGTCTCTACGCAGATCACGGTGACCGAAGCGCCTCCTGAATTGCAGACGGAGACGGCGGAAGTCAACAGCGAAATCAGCCAGACTCAGCTCAGCCAAATGCCTGAGACCTCCTCTCAGGGGCGCAGCTTTGAGGCGCTTTATACGCTCATACCCGGTGCGGCGTCGGTCAAGGAGCAAAACTCAACGGCTTCCAATCCGGCGCGCGCCATGTCGCTCAATGAGAACGGCATGAGCATGAACGGCAACACCACACGCATTGATGGAGCGGTCAACTACTATGGCTGGCTGCCCTATTTGATCGCCTACATTCCGCCGGTGGACTCGATCGAAAACGTCAGCGTCACAA
>CAZHOO010000077.1:0-15983 GCA_964533905.1 uncultured Occallatibacter sp.
CGCATCACACAGCAGGATGTGGTGTACCGCTACTACCTGTTGCCGGAACACCGCAGCTTCATTCCCGACTTTGGCGTGTATATTACGTTCGACCAGGACGGCAAGACAACCTACTACGCGCTCTCGCGCCAGTTGGTCATGTTCTGCGTGGAACGGCGCAAGGCATGGCGGATGCTGCAATCGAAGGCTGGAATCAAGAATCGCGAATACGAGGCGCAGAAGGCGATTCTGGCCGATTTCAATGCCGGCAAGATCTCAAACGACGAGTTCTTTGGGCATGCGCACGAGATCATGGCCGAGAAGCTGGGAAAACCGGTACTGGCGAAAGCGTAAGGAAGATCCAGTTCGACAAACACGAAGCGCGGACCCTCGGGTCCGCGTTTCGTGTTTCCGGCACAAACCTGCATCCTGCGCGCGCGCAGGCTCATTACAGCACGTAGAGGTCGACGTATTCGTTGACGGGCATCGCGTCGAGGCGTTCGCCGTCGAGCGAGGCGCTCAGAATGCGCTGCTGTTGAGCTTCGGGGAAACGGCGGCGCAAGTTGGTTTTGAATTTCTCGATGAGCAAGGGCATTCCTTCTTCGCGACGGCGGAGATGGCCGATCGGAAACTCGACAGTTTCTTCGAGGATCGTGCCGTCTTCGAGCTCGACGCGAAGGCTGTTGGCGATGGAGCGCTTTTCTGGATCGTGATAGTCGCGCGTGAACTGCGGGTCTTCGACGCATTCGATTTTGGCTCGTAGCGCGTCGATTCCCGGGTCGGATGCGACGGCGTCCTCGTAATCGGCGGCGGTGAGGCGGCCAAAGATCAGTGGAATCGCGACCATATATTGAATGCAATGGTCGCGATCAGCGGGGTTCGAGAGGGGTCCCTTTTTATCGATGATGCGCAGGCAAGCCTCATGGGTTCGAATGGTAATTCTGCGAATGTCTTCGGCGGACCTGCCCATCGCATCGAGTCGCGCGCGCAGCTTCATCGCGGCTTCGACGGCGGTCTGCGCGTGAAATTCGGCCGGGTAGCTGATCTTGAAGAGTACGTTCTCCATCACGTACGAACCATAAGGCCGCTGGAATCTGAACTCCTGCCCGCGAAACGAGACGTCGTAAAAGCCCCAGGTTTTGGCAGTGAGAGCCGAAGGATAGCCCATCTCGCCGGCGCGAGCCATGAGCGCCAGGCGCACGGCGCGGCTGGTTGCATCTCCGGCGGCCCAGCTTTTGCGCGAACCGGTGTTGGGCGCGTGGCGATAGGTACGCAGGCTTTGGCCATCGACCCAGGCGAGCGACAGTGCGTTAATGGTCTGCTCGCGGTCGAGTCCGAGCAGTTGGCTCACGACGGCCGTTGACGCCACCTTCACCAGCACGACATGATCGAGTCCGACTTTGTTGAACGAGTTTTCAAGAGCAATGCAGCCCTGAATCTCGTGCGCCTTGATCATCGCCGTTAAAACATCGCGCATGGTCAGCGGCGGCCGGCCCTGAGCAAGGGCCTCGCGCGAAAGCCAGTCTGTCGTGGCCAGAATCCCGCCGAGATTGTCGCTCGGATGGCCCCACTCGGCTGCCAGCCAGGTGTCGTTAAAGTCGAGCCAGCGAATGACTGTTCCAATATTGAAGGCAGCCTGCACCGGATCGAGTTGAAAGCTGGTGCCAGGAACGCGCGCGCCATTCGGCACAACGGTTCCTGGCACGATGGGGCCTAACAGCTTGGTGCATGCGGGATACTCGAGCGCTTCAAGCCCGCAGCCCAGTGTGTCGATCAGGCAGTAACGCGCTGTGGAATAGGCGAGATCGCTTTCGACTTTGAAATCCAATGCATAGTCGGCGATGTCGGTGAGGACTTTGTCCGGCGCTGGGCGTTCGTTGCTCGCGTGCGAAGACACGGATGCTCCTTCGTTCTATTCCCGTGCCCCGATCGGCACAAATTTCAGATTCTCCGGCCCAGTATAGATGGCCGATGGCCGGATGATCTTGCCGTCCTGGCGCTGCTCGATCACGTGCGCGCACCAGCCTGCGGTTCGCGCCATCACGAAAAGCGGCGTAAACAAATCGGTTGGAATGCCCATCAAATGATAGGCGACAGCCGAGTACCAATCGAGATTTGGGAACATACGTTTGGCATCGCGCATGGTGTTTTCGATCCGCTCGGCCACCGAGAAGAGGCGCTGGCCGTCGGCGTCCACGGCTAATTTGCGCGTCTGCTCTTTGATGATGTCGCTACGCGGGTCGCTGATGGTGTACACGGGATGGCCGAAGCCGATGATGACCTCGCGATCAGCGATGCGGCGGCGAATATCTACCTCGGCCTCGTCAGCCGTCGCGTAACGTTGCTGAATCTCGAGTGCGACTTCGTTGGCGCCGCCGTGTTTGGGTCCCTTGAGCGCGCCGATGGCGCCGACGATGCAGGAATAAATGTCGGAGCCGGTCCCGGCGATCACGCGCGCGGTGAATGTGGACGCGTTGAACTCATGCTCGGCGTAGAGGATGAGCGAGACCTGCATGGCGTGGATCCACTCTGCGCTCGCGGGCCGGCCGTGAAGCAGGTGAAGAAAGTGCGCGGCGAGAGGTTCCGAATCGGCGTCGACGGCGATACGCTTGCCGTTGCGCACGAAATGGTGCCAATAGAGGAGCATCGATGGCAGCGCGGCGAGCAGCGCGTCGGCGATGGCGCGCGCGCCGCCGACGTTGTGATCCGCTGCCTCGGGGCGAATGCAGCCGAGAACCGAGACGCCGGTGCGGAGGACATCCATGGGATGTGCGGTGGCGGGCAACTGCTCGAGCGCGTGCTTGAGTTGGTCGGGCAAGCTGCGCAGGCCGAGAAGCTGTGTTTTGTAGGCGGCCAGCTCCGCGGCAGTGGGCAGCGTTCCGTGGATCAGCAGGTGGGCGACTTCTGCAAACTCGCAGTGCTCGGCCAGATCGGCAATGTCGTATCCGCGATAGTGCAGGTCGTTGCCGGAGTGGCCGACGGTGCAGATGGCGGTTTCTCCGGCCGGTGTGCCGGAAAGTGCGACGGACTTCTTGGGTTTGAAGGCGGGCGCGCTGCTCACCTCTTGAACACTCATGGTTCGACCCCCGGAGAGCATTAACGTAACGAATGAATGCGGGAAATGTCTACTCTATCTTCTTGCCCTTGGCAAAAAGCTCATCCAGTTTCTGCTCGTAGGCGTGGTAATCGAGATAGCGATAGAGCTCGTCGCGCGTCTGCATCAATTGCAGCACGCTTTTTTGTGTGCCCTCGGTGCGGATCGTCTCGTAGACCCTGAGGGCGGCGGCATTCATGGCGCGGTAGGCAGCGCAGCAATAAAGAATGATGTCGACTCCGGCCGCTGCCAGCTCGTCGCGCGTGAAGAGCGGCGTTTTGCCAAACTCAGTGATGTTGGCGAGGATGGGAACGCCGACCACTTTGCGAAACTCCGTGTATTGCGGTAAATCGGTGACCGCCTCGGCAAAAATCATGTCGGCTCCCGCAGCGACGTAGGCTTGCGCACGGCCGACGGCCCGATCGAGGCCTTCATTTGCGAGAGAATCGGTGCGCGCCATGATCACGAACTGTGGGTCGGTTCGGGCGTCGACTGCGGCCTTGATGCGATCGGCCATTTCTTCCTGCGGCACGAGTTCTTTGCCCGGGCGGTGGCCGCACCGCTTCGCGCTAACCTGGTCTTCAATGTGCACCGCGGCAGCGCCCGCCTTGATCATTTGCCGGATGGTCCGCGCGATGTTGAAGGCCCCGCCCCATCCGGTATCAATGTCGACGAGAAGCGGCAGGGGGCACGCGTCGGTGATGCGGCGAACGTCAGTCAGCACATCTTCCATGGCGCTGATGCCAAGGTCCGGTACACCGAGCGAATTGGCGGCTACACCGCCGCCGGAAAGATAAATGGCACGGAATCCGGCAGCTTCTGCAAGCTTTGCCGTGTAGGCATTGATCGTTCCCACGACTTGCAAAGGCTTCTCGGCCGCAAGCGCGGTACGAAATCGCGAGCCGGGAGATGGATGATTGCCGCCGTTCGTCATCGTCCTGAGGCGCATCATAACAGGGTTTTCGTATACCCCGCTTCCGCAAGGAGACCGCGCGGTGCGACAATCATCGGATCGGAGCCGGCTCTCAAAAACGAGGCTCTAACCCGGAGGAACAAAAACCAATGAAGCGCACATTGATCTGTACATGTCTATTGTTTGCCGCGACCACCCTTCTGGCCCAGCAAAATTCACCACCCAAGAGCCCGCCGGCCACGGCCTCAGCGACGATCGGTGGCAAGAACATCTCGATTACCTACAATTCTCCGCGAGTGCGCGGCCGCGAGGGCAAGATCTATACCAAGGACGGCCTGATCGCGACCAGTGGTGGATCGCAGTATCCCATCTGGCGCGGAGGCGCGAATGCGGCTACGACGCTGAAGACCGATGCTGACCTGACCATCGGCGACCTGAATGTGCCTGCGGGAACTTACACGCTGTTTTACGATATCTCCGATCCCATGCACTGGGTGCTGATCGTCAGCAAGAAGACAGGCGAGTGGGGACTCGCCTATGACAAGACTCAGGATCTTGGCAGAACGCCGATGACGACGACGACCGCCCCGCTGCTTGAAAATCTGACGTACACGATCAACGACAACGGCGGCGGCAAAGGCACGCTCACACTGGCATGGGAAGATCTGAGCGCTTCGGTGCCGATTCAGGTGCACTAGAGCTTATCAATCGATTACCTCCGGCATTCTTTAGGGGCGGCGAGTTTGCGGCTAATTTGCCGCCCTACCGATACAATGGAGAAAGCGGAGCATTTCATGCCGAGGGGTTGAATTAACTTGCCGTTGTATCCCTATCGCTGCACTCAGTGCGGCCATCGATTTGAAAAAATTCAGCACTTCAACTCCGAGCCGGAGAAGGTCTGCCCAGAATGTGGCGGAGCTTTGGAGCGGATTTTGACCGCTCCGGGACTGAGCTTCAAGGGCGCGGGTTGGTACGTGAACGACTACGCGGCTAAGGGAAGCTCGTCGAGTGGCGATTCCGATTCGAAGTCTGAAAAGAAGTCTGACGGAAAATCGGAGACAAAGTCCGAAACAAAGCCGGACACAAAATCTGAAACGAAGTCCCCCGCCGCCGACAAGAGCAACGCTGCTACCACCTCATCCACGCCTGCCGCGGCGCCAAAGCCAACCCCGAACTCGTAGTCGGCTGCGTAAACGCACGCTACCATAGTCTCTGACGATGCCGCTGCTCGAGCCCATTCCGTCGCCGGTGGAGCATGCCGACCTAGTTGCGCTGGAGTGGCAGCCGCTTTTGGAGCTCGTGGCCGGGTTCGCCGCTTCGCCGGTGGGGCGTGAGGCAATTCTTGCTTTGCATCCCTCAACCGACGAGGAATGGATTGCGCGCCAGCACCGGCTTGCCGCGGAGGTGCGGCTGGTTCTCGAAGAGCAAGTCTCCATTCCCCTCGGCGGACTGTTCGATCCGACGCAGTTGGCCGCAAAGGCACAGATTGCCGGAGCAGCGCTCGAGGCGGCAGAACTGCAATGCGTCGCTCGCCTGGCCAATGATGTGGCCTCGTGGCAGGCTTTGTTTCGTGAGCCGCCGGCGCGGCTTGCCGGCAAGTTACCGGGACTGTCGGAACTCTCGGCCTCGCTCACCGTAAGTTTGCGTCCCCTCGCCGAATCGATCGAGCGCAAGATTCAGCCCGACGGCTCTCTGGCCGACGACGCTTCGCCGGAATTGAGCCGCATCCGCCGCGACCAGGAAAGGCAACAGAGGGTGATTGAAGAAAGCCTGCGCGCGGCTCTGCGTAAATTGTCAGCGGAAAATGCGACGCAGGACGACGTGATTACGATTCGCGGCGACCGTTTTGTGATTCCTGTGCGAGCGGAGCTCAAGCGGCGGGTAAGCGGCGTGGTTCACGGGGCGAGCTCATCGGGACAAACGGTGTATGTTGAGCCGCTGGAAACGATTGAGCAAAACAACGAACTGGTGCGGCTGATCGAGGAAGAACAGGCTGAGATTCACCGCATCTTTGTGGCGCTTACGCGCCAGGTGGCCGGCTATGCGACCACGCTGGTCGAGGGCGCACGAGTACTAGCGCTGGTTGACAGCCTGTTGGCGCGAGCACGCTTCGCCCGGGAGTTCCACTCCGTTTCCCCTGGTTTTGGACCGGAGTTGTTGTCGATCGAACAGGGCCGCCATCCGCTGCTCGAAAAGCGCCTGCGGGCGAGTGGCGGAACGATTGTGCCGCTCGATCTGGAGCTGACGGCGGATGAGCGCCAACTCATCATCAGCGGGCCGAATACCGGCGGCAAAACAGTGGCACTCAAGACGACAGCACTCCTGGCGATGATGGCGCAGGCGGGGATTCCGGTACCGGCGGAAAGTGCTACCTTTCCAGTGTTCACGGCGTTTTTGGCTGACATTGGCGATGCGCAGTCGATTGAGGCGGCGCTGTCGACATTCTCAGCCCACATCGTAAATCTCGACCGGCTTTCGCGGCTTGCCGATGCGCGCTCGCTTGTGTTGCTCGACGAATTGGGCTCCGCTACTGATCCGGAGGAGGGCGCGGCTCTTGCCGTGGCTGTGGCGCATCACTTTCTCAAGGCGGGCGCGTGGGCGCTGATCTCGACGCATCACACTTCGCTCAAGGTGTACGCGGCGAACACTCCCGGCGTGCGCAATGCCGCGGCTGGTGTGGATGAGATGACGCTGGTTCCCAACTATCAATTTCATTTAGGGGTGCCGGGGGCATCGGCCGGAATCCAGACCGCTGAACGGCTGGGGTTGAATGCCGGAGTTATTGCCGCAGCGAGGGAGCGGCTCGGCTCGCAGCAGGCGGACATCGCGCGCTTTCTTGACAAGCTTCATTCCGAGTTGGCGGAACTCGATCAGGAAAAGAAAAAAACGCGCGAGCAACAATACGCGCTGAATCAGGAGCGGAAGAGGTTGGAGCGCGAAGGCGACGTTGAGGTGCGCAGTCGAGTGCGCGAGCTGGAAGCAAAGCTGGCTTCGCTGCTCAAGGACTTCGAATTCCAGATGCGCGAAAACGTGCGGGCCGTCGAGGACCGTGCAGCGCAGCAAAAGCTCTCGAAGGAAGCCGAACGGCGCATTACCCGCATGCGGCGCGAGTTTCAGGAGAGCTTCAATCAGGCAGTCGTGGCGCACCGGACCGGTGCAGACCAGGGTGATAAAAATGCGCAGCCGCACTTGCTGCGCCACATCGCCCCCGGCGACAAGGTCTTGCTGAAGTCGATGGGCAAGGTTGCCGAGGTGCAGCGCGAGATAGAGAAAGATCTTTTCGAGGTGGCACTCGGACCGATCAAGATGCGGGTGAAGCGGGACGAGCTCTCCGCGGTCTCCGACCCTTCAGGTCTTGGGCGAGAGCCGGGGCCGGGGAAAGCCGACCCTTTGGCGGCGGCGCGCAAGCAGAAGGGCGTCCACGTCACCGTCACCAGCGCGAACACCGATGGACTGCGCGCGGAGATCAATTTGATCGGCCGCACGGTGGATGAAGCGACCGACGAGCTCGAGAAGTATCTCGACCACGCCTTTCTTGCAGGGTTGCCGCGGGTTCGCGTGATCCATGGTCATGGCGCTGGAATTTTGCGTCGCGGGGTACGCGAGTTCTTGAAGAGCCATCCCCATGTGGCCGGGATCGAGGAAGCTCCTCAGAATGAGGGCGGGCAGGGAGCCACTTTGGTGGAGTTGCGGCAGTAGGTGTCCGCGCCAACTTCTGAGCGGTCCCACCCTAAACGCAAAAGACGCGTTTAGCGTCCGGCCCCGCTCCGTGAGGTTCGGTCAGAAGTGGAAGTTCGCACAGGCCGCGACAAAGGCCGCAGTCGCCGCTTTCCACGGGCCCCAAAAGTAGAGGAACGACCCAATGAATTCGATGGCGAGCAGAGCCGTTGCGCCGATGACAAAAGAACGCACCAGGCGGCCGCGCCACCAGTCCCAGGCGGCCATGAGTGCGATGAGCAGCAGATTCCCATAGAAAACGTAGATGAACCACGGAATTGCAGAGTGCGGCTCGTTGGGCCAGAGCCACTCGGTGAATCGCGCAAAGCCCGGGTCGGCGAGCGCGACCGTCGACAGAATCATCATCCTGCGGTGCGCGGCGGGGTTTTTGCGCAGCAGGATGCCCCATGCGAGCAGAGGCAAAAATCCACCGATATCGACAAGATTCACCACGAGAAACTGAGGATTGAAGTACTGGGTCCCGAGAGTCGGGATTTGCGCGGCAATCGCGGCCCATGGGCCCAACACGGCCATTAGCAAAGCCCAGGAGGCCACGAACCAGCCGAACTTGCGATGCCAGGAGACTCGGTCGCGCAGCACCAGAAGCACCTGCACCGTGAGCAGAACCAGCCACATTGTGAATACAAAAGCGTGTACCCAGATCACTTTGGGCGGCGGGGGCAACTGCTTGAGGAAGCTGGAAAAGTCGACGCCGAATCCGGCGATCATACCCACCCAGAGAATGCCAAGCCACACTGCGGAAGGGATGCGATCTTCGCGCGCGCTCCAGTTACCGCGGACATGCAACACGTTTCTTGAGGGCTGCACTGCGGATGCAGTTGCCATGCGGACCTCCTGGGGGATGCTTTGAGAGTGACAGTTGAGCAGGATCGAGGTCAATCGAAATCTGACGCGGCTCGCTGGAAAAAAAGAAAATTGGGCGATCGCGATTCTGGATTTCAGATTTCAGAATTCAGAGTTCCGGTGTCGCATCTAGCTTCCCGGTCATTACGACGGAGTTTTCACTTCGTCCTGTATCATCAACCCGTGAATGCAATGAGGCGCGTCCGAGTTTTTCCCATTTGTGTTGTCTTGTTCGTTTGTTCGCTGGCAGTTGGCCAGCGAGCTCCGATTTCGCAACAACTAACCTTCGTGCCGTATCACGCGAACGGCATCTACAAAATCGGTGAAACGGTCGGCTGGACGGTGACACCAGGGCCCGATGCGCCCACCTATTCTTATCAGTGGACGATCCGCAGGGATAACTCTGTCGTCCTCAAGGAAGGCAAGCTCGATCTTTCCGCGGGCAAGGACACGATCGAGATCGTCGGCGACCAGCCCGAGATGATTTATGTGGCGATTGAGCCGAATGCCGCTCTCGCGGCACCGCCCAGCGCGCCGAACGCTCCGGCCACGGGCGCTGGTCAACCAGCACCTGCAAGCGCCAGCCCCGATAGCCCCAAACCGGACGCCGCGTCCACGTCCGCGGCTCAGGCCGGCTCCGCGACAGCGAACGCCGCCGGTCCTCCACAGGCGCTGCACTGGATCGGGGGCAACACGGGCCGCAACAATGGGCTTTACGCGGTGGGCGCAGCCGTCGCGCCCACGGAGATTCCGCTCTCGACTCCTCGTCCGGCCGACTTCGACAGTTTCTGGGACGGAAAGCTGGCTCTGCAGGCCAAGGTTCCTATCGACGCAGTGCTGACGCCGGTGACCACCGACGTGCCGGGCGTGGAGATGAGCATGTTCGCGCTCGATGCGCTCGGGTCGAAGGCTCACGGCTACATTGCCCGGCCGCTTGCCGAGGGAAAGTATCCCGCGCTGATCCTGCTGCAATATGCCGGTGTTTACGCGCTCAATGCACATGGCGATGCGACGCGGGCGGCCGAGGGCTGGCTGGTTTTGAACGTCGATTCCCACGACAAACTGCCTTCCGACCCATCGGGCGGCATTCCTACGAACTACAACGCCATCGGCGATACCGACCGTGAAAAATCCTACTTTCTCGATATGTACCTGCGCGATTCGCGCGTGCTCGATTATCTGGCAACGCGTCCTGACTGGGACGGAAAGACGGTTGTGTTGACCGGAGGGAGTATGGGTGGCCAGCAGAGCATGGTGCTTGCAGGCCTGCGACCAGACAAGGTGACCGATGTGCTGGTGTGCGTGCCGGCGGGCGCAGATACGAATGGTGATTTGCACGGCCGCAAAGCCGGCTATCCCTATTGGCCCTCAGACAACCCCGATGCAATGAACACCGCTCTCTACTTCGATACAGTGAATTTCGCTTCGCGCATAAAGGCGCCGGTGATGGCGGGATTCGGATTCATCGATACGGTTTCGCCGCCGGCAGGCGTGTGGACGATGCTGAACCAGATTCCCGGCCCAAAGGAGCCTATACCCGTCATCGACTCGGAGCACGATAACTACACATACATGAAAATGGAGCCGTGCCATAAGCGAACGAAGGAACTTCTCGATCTGCTCGTGAAGGGCGGAGCGTATACGCCAGCGACGGTGCAGCCGTAGAAGTCTTTCGGCCGGGCGGGAAGCAGACTGAAACGAAGCAGGCTCCACGGAAACGGAGCCTGTTCTCATCTGGGGCCTTGGCGCGTGAGCGCCGTCTGCCCCACCGCAGGTGGTTACGCCATCGCTTCGCGGCCCATCGGCTCGAAGACCAGCTCGTTTGATTTGCGATCCACATCGATCCTCACGTGGGCGCCATGCAGCACCTCGCCGTCGAGGATCTTCAAAGCCAGCTTATCCTGCACCATCCGCTGCAATGCGCGCTTCAGCGGACGAGCGCCGTATGCCGCGTCAGATCCGGAGGCGAGGATCAACTGCCGCGCAGGTTCCGTCAGCTCGAACGAAATTGCACGATCTTCGAGCAGCTTGCGGACCTCGTTCAGGCGCAGATCGAGGATCTTGCTCAACTGAGCGTTGCCGAGAGGCAGGTAAATCACGATGTCGTCCACGCGGTTCAGGAACTCCGGCCTGAAGTGCTCACGCAGCACGCGCATCACGCTTTCCCGCGCCATGTCATAGTCGTGCTCGGTCTTCAGCTTTTCGCCGGCGAGCATGGCCGCACCCAGGTTCGACGTCATGATCAGCACTGTGTTCTTGAAGTCCACGGTGCGGCCCTTCGAGTCTGTCAAGCGGCCGTCATCCATCACCTGTAGGAGGACGTTGAAGACGTCGGGGTGCGCCTTTTCAATTTCGTCGAAGAGAATGACCGCATAGGGCCGGCGATGAATGGCCTCTGTGAGTTGGCCGCCTTCGTCGTACCCAACATAGCCCGGAGGCGCGCCGATGAGGCGAGCCACGGCGTGTTTTTCCATGTACTCGCTCATGTCGATGCGCACCAGCGCCTGCTCGTCGTCGAAGAGGAACTCGGCGAGCGCTCGCGCAGTTTCTGTTTTGCCCACGCCGGTCGGACCGAGGAAAATAAAAGATCCGATGGGCCGCTTGGGATCGCTCAGGCCCGCGCGGGAACGGCGAATGGCATTGGCCACGACGCTCAGCGCCTCGTCCTGACCCACCACGCGCTCACGCAGGCGGTCTTCCATTTGGACGAGCTTCTTCACTTCGCCTTCCAGCATGCGCGAGACGGGGATACCGGTCCACTTGCTGACGACTTTGGCAATGTCTTCCTCGTCCACTTCTTCTTTGAGCATGCGCGCGGCACCGGATTTACCCTGCGCAGCGTCAAGCTTCTTGAGCTCGGCTTCGAGCTTGGGCAACTCGCCGTATTGGATTTGCGCGGCGCGTTCGAGCTGGCCCTTGCGGGTCTGCTCTTCGGCCTCAAAGCGCAGCGCCTCGATTTTCTTCTTGAGATCGCTGATGCGGGTGATTGCGTCGCGTTCTTTGGTCCAGCGGGCGCGCAAGGCCGTGATTTTTTCCTTGGTTTCGGACAGGGTCTGGTCGACTTCAGACAGGCGCTCCTTGCTGGCGGCGTCGGTTTCGCGCTTGAGGGCGGCGCGCTCGATTTCGAGTGAGGTTGCCTGGCGCTCCAGCTGGTCGATCTCAGTTGGCACGGAGCCAATTTGAATTGCGAGCGATGCCGCAGCCTCGTCGACGAGGTCGATGGCCTTGTCGGGCAGGAAGCGATCGCTGATATAACGGTGCGAAAGCGTGGCCGCGGCAACGATCGCCGAATCCTTGATGCGCACGTTGTGGTGCGCCTCGTAGCGCTCCTTCAGGCCGCGCAGGATGGCGATGGTGTCTTCGACGTTCGGCTCGCCGACGTAGACGATCTGGAAACGGCGCTCGAGCGCCTTGTCTTTCTCGATGTATTTGCGGTACTCATTCAGCGTGGTTGCGCCGATGGCACGGAGCTCACCGCGGGCGAGAGCGGGCTTGAGCATGTTGCTGGCATCGATGGCGCCCTCGGCCGCGCCGGCGCCAACGAGCGTGTGCAACTCGTCGATGAACAGAATGACTTGGCCGTTCGCTTCCTCGATTTCCTTGAGGACGGCTTTGAGGCGGTCCTCAAATTCGCCGCGGAACTTTGCGCCCGCGAGCATGGAGCCGAGGTCGAGCGCGATGACGCGCTTATCGCGCAGGCCTTCGGGCACGTCGCCGGAAATAATGCGCCGGGCAAGACCCTCGACGATGGCGGTTTTTCCAACGCCGGGCTCGCCGATGAGAACGGGATTGTTTTTGGTGCGGCGGCTGAGCACCTGGACGACGCGGCGAATCTCTTCGTCGCGGCCGATCACAGGATCGAGCTTGCCGCGACGTGCCAGTTCCGTAAGGTCTTTGGCGTATTTTTCCAGGGCCTGGAACTTGCCTTCGGGATTCTGGTCGGTGACGCGCTGCGATCCGCGCACGGCGGTGAGCGCCTGCAGAATGGCTTCGTGTGTTGCTCCGGCAGCGACCAGGACGTCGCGCGCGGGGTCGCTTTTCAGGTGCGCAACGCCAAGCAACAAGTGCTCGGTTGAAACGTACTCGTCCTTGAAGTTTTGGGCTTCTTTAAAGGCCTGCTCAAGAACCTTGTTCGTGGTCTGGCTGAGACCGGGCTGCGACGCCACTCCGGCAACACGCGGCAGCTTCTGCTCAATGCCGCGCAGGTCGCTCTCCAGGTGCTCAATGGGCACGCCGATCTTTTCGAGCACGGAAGGCACCACGCCTTCGCGATCTCCGATGAGCGCGAGCAAGAGGTGCACCGGCTGCAACTCGGGGTTACTGAGCTCGGCGGCGCGCGACTGCGCTTCCTGGATCGCCTGCTGCGATTTGACGGTGAATTTGTCCCAACGAATAGCCATGAAAAACAGCTCCCAGCTATCAGCTTTTAGCCTTTAGCTTAATTCGGAAATACCCGGCATCGTATCGTAATACCAGCATTCCGCTCTGAAAATGATGAAAAAACGCCGGGCAGGGAATTCGAACCCCTCCCGGCGCGCCGAACCCCCAAATGAGAGGCCGGCTCTAACGGACTCAGCCAGTCGCTGAAAGCTTATGGCTGCTTTACGCCGCCAGCGTCTGATTCACGTTCACCTTGATCTGCTTCGGTTGAGCTTCGGGCTTCTTCGTGAGCTCGAGCTTCAGCACACCGGCGTTGTAGCTGGCCGCAACGTTCTCGGTGTCGACGGTTGAGGGCAGCGTGAACGCGCGATAGAAGCTGCCGTAGCGCCGCTCGATGCGGTGGAAGTTCTCTTCCTTCTCTTCCTTGTCGAACTTGCGCTCGCCCTTGACGGTCAGCGTGTTGTTCTCAACGCTCACGTCGAGGTCTTTCTCTTCGATGCCCGGCACTTCAAGCTTCAGGACGACCTTCTTTTCGTCCTCGTAGACGTCAACAGCGGGGACAAAGCTTGCCGTTGTCAGCGCGCCCTCGCCGGTTTCATTGAAATCGCGAAAAACGGAGTTAAGCCGATTCTGCAAAGCCACAACTTCACGAAACGGGTCCCAACGAGTGATTGCCATGATGAATTCCTCCAGATGGATCTGAAATTTGCAGGCGGGGCCAGGACCTTGGGTCCGGGCCACTCAACCTATCTGATGTAACTATAGCACAAATGATTCACAAAATATGAGTGTTATACGCTAATATATTTGAGATTTGCTTAAGTATATATTTTTTCAATTGTTTTTCACGGTATTAGAGTTTTTCTGGCTTAAACCCGAGCGGCCAACGACCCGGTTTCTGCCGTTCGAACTCTGCGGCGCCTGCCGAAACCAGCTTCAGGGTTAGCACGCTGATGTCGTCTTCCTGCCCGAAACTTAGTGCGGCACGGGCAATTTCCTCGGCGGAGTGGGTGCTGATCTCGCACGCCCGATCGAAGCCGAAAAGCTCACCTTTGGTGCTGCGAGCCTCTGCGATCCCATCAGAAAGAAGCGTCAACTGAGCGCCGGGGTCGATTCGGAGTCTTGTTTCCGGGTACTCCGCATCAGTCGCAATGCCGAGCGGGAGGCCCGAGTCGACTTCGATTTCGTGGCCGTCGAAGTAAGGCGGTAGATGACCGGCATTGGCAAAAGTCGCGGTGCCATCCGGAGTAATGTCGGCGCACAGGCAGGTGGCAAAGCCGCTGAGATGGTTTTCGCGCAGCACTCGGTTCAGGTGTGAGAGCAAATTCGCCGGGGCGTCGGAGTCGCGGGCAGCGGCGGCGCCCAGCAGCAGCGTCGCGGCCATCGCAGCCGCTGCGCCTTTGCCGCTCACGTCCCCGATGAGGACGCGCTGCCGGCCATCGCACAGCACGCGGCAAAGATAGAAATCGCCGCCCACTTCGCGCATAGGATGAAAAGCGACGTCGATTTTCAGGCCGGGCGCGGTGTCAATTCGGATCGGCGCCAGCATGCGCTGGATTTCGCTGGCGGCCTGCATTTCTCCGGCCAGGGAAGCGCGCTGGAGAGCGATCTGGCGCTGGTCGCGTAAGACAAGAACGATGATGGCGGCGATGACGCACACTTGCGAAACGGTCGAAGCCGGAAACATCCAGTTCTGAAACACATGGGGTATCCCCGGAATATCAAATCCTGTCAAAACGCACAGAAAGAAGAGCGACTGGCTGATACCCCAGGCGAGGGAAAGTCCGGCGATTGCCCGCGTTTGTCGCGGGACTTTGCTCCAGGGCCAGAATGCGATGAGAGGAGCAGCGCCGAGCAGAGCTCCTGCGCCGAAGCTGGCAGGAGCGACCACGAACGAGTGAATCCCATCGAGCCGTAGCGCTACAGCCATGGGCACGAAGAGCTCAATGAGCTGCCAAGCCGCGGAAAAAATCGGTACGCTGATGGGAAGCCACAGAAAGGCCGGAACACGTCGTTTCGCAAGCGCAAAAGGAAACAAGAACTGGGCGGTGAAACTGGCAGCGGCAGGGATGGGTGCAAGGCCGACACCGACCCAAACCGGCACATTCAGCATCAGGTCAACACACAGAATGTCCAGGAACACCAAGCCGGCGGCGATACAAACCAGGCCAAGCAGGACGGCTTCAGGACGCGAGCGCCCGGGCAGCGAGAAGGCGAGCAGGACCGCGCCGATGATTCCGATCGCGATAAAGGGCAGATTCTCGAGAAGCTCCGCGGGCATGATGCCGAGCAGATAGCCCGCCCTGTCATTCGCGAGAGCTTGCTCGTCGCCGAGGCGAACCTCAGGTGGGGTGATGAGAGTGGCATATCGCTCGACCAAGCGAAGGGACAGCACATCCGGACTGCGCCCGAGCGGTAGCGCTGCAGGAAAAACCCGGATCAAATTCATCGCGAAGTTGCCGCTTTCGAGATTGCCGTTGCGGGCGATGGAGACGCCGTTGAGGAACACCTCGTAGGCGGTGAGCGCACGGATTTGAGCAGCGGGATGGTCGAGGTTTAGGAACGCGGAGGGATCGAGGTGGCAGCGGATCCAGATGTGCGGCTGATCCGGTCGGAGCGCGAATTGTGTATAGGGCTGCCAGCCGGCTTCGTCGAGATTCGGCGCGGCCCAGGCCGGATCGTCCCCAGTGCGCCAGACGCACCGCTGCACTGAGACGGTGACTATGGTTTGCGCAGAGAGCGCGCCGGGCAGCGCAATGCAGAGAATCAAGGGCGCGACAACGAGCAAACCCGCTGCCAGAGTCTGGCGAAAGGGAAGAGCGGGCATGAGGTGAGGATACGATGGCCGAATCCAGCGCGAAAGTAATTTCTTTCGCTCGTTGAGTGGATCGGATAGCGAGGATCTTCGTTGCACGAAGGATTCGAGCCCGCCCTGCTCGCATACAATCCGCTTCATGCACTTTCCAGCATTGGCGGCGACGATTAACTGGCGATGGGTGTGGCTGGTCGTTGCCACTTTCCTTGCAGGAGTGCTGA
>CAZHOO010000078.1:0-15946 GCA_964533905.1 uncultured Occallatibacter sp.
AAGTATTTCGCCGGCATGGTCCCGATGGATCGCGCCCGGCAGGATTGGGTTTATGAGTACGCAGAGACGGGAAGCACCCTTGCGGCTCGCTGATTGCAAGGATCGTGCGGGTAGTTGGAGACACAGAATCCACTGTTCGCCTGCGCGAAAACTCTTTGCAATAGCCGCAGGTCGAACGGCCCCGCCGGAAAGTCCGGCCCGGACGGCCACAAACTCTCTGCCATCGGATCGCCACAACCAGCAGCCCGTTCGGCATGTTTTCATTGACATCCGCATTGGTTCGCCGCCCGAACGGAGGACCTCGATGCAGAGGCCATTCCCTGGGCAATTCCCCGGTTATCCGTCTATCCATTCCTATGCCGATCGTGCGCGCCCCACTGGACCTTGCCGCGTGTACCGACAGCCATAGGCTGCCGGACGGAAAGGTACGATGGCTAAGGAAATTTGTATTTCAAGCACGCCGCATGAGACGCGGCTTGCGATTCTTGAAGACGACCAACTCGCGGAAATCTACTACGAACGCGAAAACGAATACACCCTCGCGGGTTCCATTTACAACGGACGCGTTACACGCGTGCTACCCGGCATGCAGTCGGCCTTTGTCGATCTGGGGCTTGAGCGCGACGCATTCCTTTATGTAACCGACTTCATCGAGCTCGAGGATCAGGAAGAAACCGACGAAATAGAGCGTGCAGCGGCGAGCGGGGCCGGGCAAGCTCCTCGCGAAGTTAAGCATCCCCATGGGATCGAGAGCAACGGCGCCTCCGAGGTTTCAGCGGGCAGGAGCGCCCGCCAGGAAGAGCGCGGTCCGCGCCGCGACCAAAACAGATTTGAGCCGCGACCTGAGCTTCGGCCCTTAGAAGAAACCAGGACGCATGCCATCGAATCATCGCAATCGTCAGCCCCGGGCGGGCAGGAGCAGCCGGGCCCCGAGCAGGAATCGGACGAAGCAGGCTCGCGCCGCTTTCGTGGCCGGCGCCGCAGGCGTGGGGGGCGCGGGCCGGGCGATCTGCCTGCAAATCGCAATGAGTTCGAACCGGTATCCGATCGCAGTTCGGAATCGCAGGTCGCTCCAGAAGCGTCTCCGGCGACTCAACCCGCGGGAGCCTCGCCGGAACAGCGCGGGCATCATGCACCGGCGCCGTTTGTCCTCCCCGGTGAGTCGCTTTCGAAGTATGGCAGTGCGCCGGGTACCGACAGCGCAAAGGTTGCACCGGAATCCCAGACGCCGCGCCGCCCGGCGAGTACATTCAAGCCCTCAACTCTTATCGAAGCACCCTTGGCGTGGGATGGCAGCGGGCTTTTGCCGGGCGAGTCGCTCTCATTGCGCCGCCGCGAATCCGAAGCTCCCATTGAAGCTTCACAAGAGAGCTTGGCCGAGGAACCTCTGGAGGAAACTCGGCAGGAAGAGATTCTGGAAGAGACCGAATCGCCGGTGGCAGAGCTTCATGAAAGTGATTTGAGAGATCCAGAGGAAGCTCCTTTTGAATTTGAAGAGGAAGAGCTTGCCTCGAATGCTCTCGAAACGCTCACCGATGATGAACTTCCCGCACCAGGCGGCAGCGACTATGCCGAATCCGAGCACGGTGCGCCGAACGAGAACGCGGCAGAGCCAGAAGAAGATGCAGATGCTTCGCATCGGATCGATCCGTCGTCTCCCAGCGGATTCAAGCTCTTCGGTTTTGGCAAGAAAAAGAAAGAAGCCGATGCAGAAGCCGCGAAACCCGCAGCAACCTCCCCGGCTTCGACCTACGCGCCCGGGAAGGGTGTGGTTGAAGAAGAAGTCATCGAAGGCGAGGAACTCGAGGCTGCGCCCCATGGACGCCGGCACAAGCCGGAGGTGCACGACACCGACGATTACGAGGAAGAAACGATTCCCAGCCACCTCCGCACCGGCGACCTGGGCGAAATGCTGCAGGAAGCTCATCTCGACCACCGCATCCAGAAGAACTTTGACGAAGGGGGCGTGGAGGAAGACGAAGTCGAGGGAGAAGAGACTTCGACCGGCGCGCCTGCAGTCCCGGGACGCGAACGGCGCGACCGCGGGGGCCGTGGACAGCGTGGCCGCGGCGCGCAGGGCGGCCGGCGCGGGCCATCGCGCCGCTCGGCACAGACCTCGGACCTGCCGATCATCTCCGACTTGCTGAAGTCCGGTCAGGAAATCCTGGTGCAGATTGCCAAGGAGCCAATCGCAAAGAAAGGCGCGCGCATTACCAGTCACATCGCGCTGCCCGGGCGATTCCTGGTCTTTATGCCGACCGTGACGCACGTAGGCGTGAGCCGGAAGATCGCTTCAGAAGAGGAACGCCATCGGCTCAAGCGGATTTTGACCAACGAGCGTGGCGATGCCCCCGGCGGTTTTATCGTGCGGACCGCTGCTGAAGGCGCTTCAGAAGATGAGTTGCGTGCCGATCTGCGCTTCCTGATGAACCTGTGGAACGATATCAAGCAGCGTTCGGAATCTTCGAAGTCGCCGGCCCTCATCTACCACGATCTATCGCTCATTGAGCGCATTCTGCGCGACCAGGTGAGTTCCAACTTTGCCAACATCTGGGTCGACACGGAATCGGATTACGAACGCATTGTGCGTTTCCTCAACCGCTTCTCTCCCTCGCTGGTGCGGCGCGTGAAGCTCTACACCAAAGAAGTGCCGCTCTTTGAGCACTTCGGCATTCAGGAAGAGATTTCAAAGGCGCTGCGCTCAAAGGTCTGGCTGAAGTCAGGCGGATCGATTGTGATCAACCAGACTGAGGCACTGGTCGCCATCGACATCAATACCGGCAAATACGTCGGCAAGTCGGCGCGGCTTGAAGATACGATTCTCAAAACCAACCTCGACGCAGTGCCGGAGATTGTGCGCCAGATTCGGTTGCGCGATCTCGGTGGCATTATCGTCATCGATTTCATTGACATGGATGAGCGCAGGAACCGGTTCAAGGTGATGGCCGCACTCGAAGAGGCGCTGAAGAGCGACCGCGCTCCGACCAAGGTGCTGCAGTTTAACGACTTTGGGTTGGTGGCGATCACGCGCAAGCGCGTGAAACAGTCGCTGGAGCGGACGCTTAGCGTTCCCTGCCCCACCTGCCAGGCGACCGGCATGGTGAAGAGCTCGGCCACCGTGTGCAACGAGATCTACATCGAGATGCGCAAGATGCGGAAGCATTTTGAAAATGCTGACGTAATGCTGCGCGTAAATCCCGAGACGGTGAAGACTCTGAAGGCCAACGGCAATCGCTGGCTGAACGACTTCGAGGAACTGGTAGGCAAGAACGTGCTGGTGAAGAGCGATCCGACTTTGCACCCGGAGCAGTTCGACATCCAGGGGTAGCGGGCTGGAGGAGCCAGCCAGGTTTGGGGAGGCCCGGGTTTGAGGTCCCGAAGATGCACTTGCCGAGACCCGGCGCGATGCCCGTCTCATGCAAAGGGAATCGGCTTGCCGGAAAAAGCAACCTCTGACGGCATTCGGTGTCTAATTGAATTGACAGGCCATTTCCTTCCCGGAAGTTGCACAAAATTCAGCGTTTGAGGTGGTTTCCATGTCTTTCGCCCGATTGATCTCGCCGATCCGGCGCGCAGGTCTGATGGCAGTCGCGGGTTTGGTTGCGACCGGTTTTACCGCAGCGCAATCTGCTCCTTCCCCCGCCCCGACCATCGATCAATTCACGCACAGCCCCTTCGATAGCACCAGCTACTCTTCGAGTCGAACCGGGCTCAGCGATTCGGGAGTGCAGCTCGCCGATTTCTCACTGCCTGGCAATCCAGCTTTCGCCGGCGGTGCGGCGTTTGGCGGCGGGGCCGGCGGCCAATACGGGCAGGGCGGCGAAGGCGGAGGCGGCCATCACGGGATTTTTCACCATACCCTCGCATTTGAAGCCGGCGGCGGATTCAACGGGCCGGTAGGAAATGACACGCCCTACATCACATGGGGCGGAAACTTTACCGTCGGCGCGGGCTTCCGGTTCTCCAAAGTGTTTTCCACGCTGCTGGAGTACCAGTTTATGGACGACAAACTGCCGGGCGCATTCATTTCAGCGGTCGGCACACAGTCGGGCGATGCCCACTTTAATTCGATCACCGGCTCTCCGGTCATCGATCTCACGCCCAAGTGGCATAACGGCGCCTACCTGGTTGGCGGTTTCGGCTTTTACCACAAGTCGACAAACTTCAGCGATTACGAGTGCTGCGACCTCTATGGATACGAGGTGCCGGAGAATGTTCTCTCGATTACTTCCAATCAATGGGGAGGCAACATCGGACTGGGACTTTATCACAAGCTGGGCGGCGATATGTACGGGCCCGATACCGCCGGCAATTCCGAGCTTTTTGCAGAAGCTCGCTACTTGTACGTGCACACTCCTCCAATCTCTCAGAGCAATGGGCTTGGAACTACGGAGCTGATTCCGGTGACGGTGGGCGTGCGATTCTGACCATCGCTTGTCGGTAGAATTATGGGCCGATTCTCTCATGGAGAGGGAATCGGCCTCTCTGTTTCACCACGGTTTGCGTTCTTCCTGCGTAGGCGTTCCTACTTCCCCGCGCTCAATCCGCGCCAAAAAAGCTCGCGCGAGCTTGCGCTCGCCGGGATGGCTCTCGCCATGGATTGTGCATAGGTCAAGGAACTCGTCGCAGAGCGCGTTCCGTTCCTCGTGTTGGGCAAAAACGTTTTGAAGGGCGACAGCGAGCTCGCGCAGGCGCGCAGCTTCTGGCCAGGAATTCTCTTCTTCCCCGTCAACCAGCTCCGAGAAAAGGCCTGTGCGCCCACGCGCACACTCATCGAGGCACGCAAGAAGTTGTTCGCTGAAGACGCGGCTGAGCGTTTCTAGTTGATCGGAAGGCATCGCATCGCGCGGGTCTAGACTCATATCGTTCAAGCAGGATTCATGCTGCACCCACAGGCCATTTTGCTCTTCACGCAATTTATTTTGCGTGCATAGCGGCTTCGACTTCATCGGCGGTGTGGGGCAGCGCGGCATCGAGATCGGTCAACTTGCCGTCAGGGCCGACCAGAAAATCGCACTCGATGCGCACGCCGAGTCTTTCTTCGGGAATGTAGATACCCGGTTCGATGGTGAAGACCATGCCCGGCTTCAGAACAACAGGGTAGTTGGCGGGATCGTGCACATCGGCGCCCATCATGTGTCCGAGGCCGTGAAGCCAATACTGGCCCAGCGACTGGCCGTGCAGATCTTTCCCATGAGTATTGATGTAGTTGTAAGCCACCGTGTCGAGCGAGTTCGGGTCCTGGCGGTCGCGATCGTTGATGGAGGATTTGCCGGCCACAAAAGCGTCGATGGCGGCCTGCTGAGCGCCGAGCACGATGGAGTAGATTTCGCGCTGCCGCGGGCTGAAATGGCCATTGACTGGAACGGTGCGAGTGATGTCAGCGGCGTACATGGAGTACTCGCAGGCCGCGTCGACGAGGAGAATATCGCCGTCCTGCATGGTGCGGTCGTTTTCCGAGTAATGCAGAACCGTTGAATTGATCCCCGAGCCTACGATCGGTGAATAGCTGGGCCGCTCACAGCCATTCTCCATCCACACGGCGGTCATGGCTCCGGCGATGGCGCGCTCGGTCATTCCCGGCTTGACCCACCACTGCATCATGACGCGCTGAGCGAGAATCGACGCAGCAGACGCTTTCTTGATGAGTGCGATCTCGCCTTCGTCCTTAGTCTGGCGCAGCGGCATCACCATGCTGGTAGCGTCATGCAGCGGCGGCGCGTCTGAGTTTCCGAGCGCGACGCCGGCAAAACCGAGCAAAGCTTTGGCCTGGGCTGAATCCGGCTGCGCCCACAGATTGTTGACGAGCGAGCGGTCGGCGGAGACAAGCTGGTTGAGCTCCGCGGGCAATTCGGCCATTGGCTCAACTTGATCCAGGCCTGAGGCTTCCTGCACGCCGGGAGTTGCCGCGTCCATCTTAACGCCTGTGTACTTTTCCATGCGCAGATTGCGCGCCGGAAGAAAGAGAATTTCCTTGTACGTGCGAGGCGAGGTGGCCTGAGGTGCGTCGCTCACGATCATCAGGGCTGCGCCGGGCTCATTCCAGCCGGTGAGATAGTAGAAATTCGAATCCTGCCGATAAGGCATGAAATCGAGTTGGGATTCTTCTGCCGCGAAGAAGACAGCCACGCCGCTATTGAGCCTGGCCGCCAGCGCAACGCGGCGAGCGTGGTAAACGCCTGCAGGCTGCTTGTCCAGCGCTCGGAGCTGAGGCAATGCGGAGCAACAAGCAAGCAGAGCCAAGGCGGAAAGATGAAGACCCTTCATTTCGTTATTGTCGCGCCTCGTTCTGCGGCGCGCAAAGCAAATCGAGAAGTCCCGTTACAACTTTGGGCCGCTAACAATGAAGCATTCGCAATGATTCATGCGAACGGTAATAACGACCGGCCGATCCAGAATCGGTTGCTCCATCGTGTGAGCGAGCCGACTGGACATTGAGCCAGCCGCGCCTGCGCCTCGTGCCACGGTCCGACGAATCGGATGGACGCAGGAAGCCGGCGGTAAAACCGGGGCAGAAGTCGACCGGCGCGCGCCGCGGCTCGCTGTTCCTTCGCGCCAAAGGGGAGATCAAACTCCTCGCGGAAGCGCTCCGGAAGCGACTCGATGGTCATCGCCCGATACCAGAACGGAGGCTTTACCCATGAGCCTGCACCCCGAAGCAGATTGTGCGCCATCTGTCGTGCGGTTCCGCTGACCCCCAATTCGCCGGAGGCGTGCATCTTCCGGTTGTAAGAGGTGAAAGCTGCCCAATTCTCGGGCAGCGATGCGGCGGGAAGTCCGAAGAGGCTGGCCAGCGTTTTGGACTCGGCATAATAACTTTCGCGCTCCGCTGGCGATAGTGCCGGCAGTGTGCAGTCGCATGCAAAGACGGCGCTCTCAACGAGCGTGGCGAAAACCCACCGCAGCGCACCGATCTCGTTGGCCTGGTAGCGCGAGCCTTTTTCCCAATGCGCGACGTCCTCCGGCATTTCACCCTGAATCCGTGTGTGTAGCACATGCAGGTGGCGGGCCGCAGCCAGTGCCTGGTCTAACGAGCCGAAGATCATGGTGAAGACGATGCGAAATGTGTTGTGAAAACGGTCGATGGGGCGATTCATCACTGTGGAATGCTCGGCAAGGGAGGCGGTTACCCATGGGTGTGCCAACTGCAGGATCGCGGCGCGGCCGGCGCCGAGGAATAGTGCCGATTCGCGATTGATGCGCCAACTGAGGGATGCGGGGCCGAAGATACCGGCGTTGGGGTGGGAGACTTTTGCCGCGACTTCGGCATGCAGGGCTTCGCTGCTCGCTTGAGTGACGGGTGTAAGTGAGTCCGAGCCGGGAGGGATCGCCATCCACTATCACCCTACTCCGGAAAGCGTCCCCATTGAAATTCGGCCCATTTCGCGGTATTCTAGCCATGCAGACGAATTTGTCCGTCAGGTTATTCCGTGTGCGCACCGGCTGGCGGAGAGAGGAGTGGGCTCATCGCCCACTTTTTATTTGCGGCAAATTGCACCCGAAAATCACCTGAAATCAATGGGTTACGGGTGAAAAGGCCGTCGTTTTGCAGCAGGGTTTGATGGCGGTTGGCTTGGACGAAATCCGGAATGCGGCGGAGCGAGTGGCGGCTTCGCATGGACTCGAAGTGGTCGAGATCGAGTTTGCCGGTTCAAAGAAAGAACGCACGTTGCGCGTTTCGCTCGAAAAAAACGCCGCGGGCCGGGCAGAACTGAAAGCGCACTTGGATGCAGTCCGAAACAAGGACGGTGCGAAGCACTTGCCGGAGAGGCTGAGAGAAGGTTCGCTCAGCATCGAACAACTTTCTGGCGTGACGCACGAAGACTGCGCGGCGTTCAGCCGCGATTTTGGAGTTTTGCTCGACGTGGAAGACCTGGTTCCCGGCGCCGAGTACACGCTGGAGGCCAGTTCGCCTGGCTTGGATCGGAAGCTGAGCCGGCCCGAGGATTTCGAGCGGTTTGCCGGCTGCCTGGTGAAAGTGCAGACCTTTGAACCGATCCGCAACAACCGGCACTGGCAGGGAAGACTCTTGGCAGGAGAACAACCCTCGTCCAAGACAAGGAGAATAACGATCGACCTGGCGGGCGTGAAGCAGAACAGCAAGAGCCGCAAGGCGGGAGTAAACACGGTGGAGATCGCCCTGAGCAACATCGAGAAGGCGAATCTGGTGCCGGAGATTTGAAAGACGAGCTAATAGCTTCTGGCTACTAGCTTCCAGCTTGTGAGTGCGCGGACTGAAAGCTGCGGCTCGCACAAGAACTTGAAAAAACAGCGCGACCGCGAGGCCAAGCGAGCCAGGCGGCGCGGAACGAACATAAGAGAGTCAAAAAACGAGTATGGCAACGAGCGCACTGTATCAGAGTATCGAGCTTCTGAGTTCCGAGAAGGGCATCGATCCCGCCATCGTCGTGGGCGCGGTCGAGGAAGCTATTGCCCTGGCGACGCGCAAGTTCTACAAGACCCAGGAGAACATGCGTGGGGAACTGAACAAGGATACCGGCGAGATCACCGCCTACATTTACAAAACGGTGGTCGCCGACGAGGAACAGATCGAAGATCCCGTGAACCAGATCACGCTTACGGAGGCCAATGAGATGGCTCCCGGCGTGGAAGTGGGAAGCGAGATCCGCATTTATCGCGACACCAGCCCGCTGGGCCGCATCGCCGCGCAACTGGCCAAGCAGATCATCTTCCAGAAGGTGCGCGAGGCCGAGCGCGATACGGTTTTCCAGGAGTATGCGCACCGCGAGAAGGAAGTGCTGAACGCGACGGTGAAACGCCTCGAAGGCCAGGACGTGATCTTCGACCTCGGCAAGGCTGAAGCCCGCTGCCCCAAGCGCGAGCAGTCGCGGCTGGAGCAATTCAGCGTGGGCGAGCGCGTGCGTGTGGTGCTGATCAAGGTAGATCGCGCAGCCAAGGGGCCGCAGGTGATCGTGAGCCGTGCCGCGCCGGAGCTGGTTTCGAACCTGTTCCAGTCAGAGGTTCCGGAGATCTACGACAACACCGTGGTGATCCGCGCCATCGCGCGAGAGGCCGGCGAGCGCACCAAGATCGCCGTGCAGAGCCGCGACAAGGATGTGGACCCCGTGGGCGCATGCGTGGGCATGAAGGGCATGCGCGTGCAGTCGATTATCCGCGAACTGCGCGGCGAAAAGATCGACATTATCGAATTCAGCGATGAGATTACGACCTTCGCGGAAAAAGCGCTGCAGCCGGCAAAGGTCAGCCGCGTCTCCATCACCGACCTGACTGACAAGCAGTTGGAAGTGATCGTCGACGACACGCAGCTTTCGCTGGCCATTGGCAAGAAGGGCCAAAACGTGCGCCTGGCGGCGAAGTTGCTTGGCTGGAAGATCGACATCAAGAGCGAAGAGGAGAAGCGCCAGGAGGTCGAGCAGCAGATGCAGGCTCTGGCCGGCCCTGCCACCACTCCGATTGAGCAATTGACCGAGCTGGGCGAAAGCATTATTCAAAAGCTGATCACGGCGGGAATCACCACCGTTGAAGGCCTCGCCGACATGACTCCAGAGCAGCTCGAGGAAATTCCGGGCATCGGCGAAAAGACGCTCGAAAAGATCGGTGTTGCGGTACGGAACTACTTCAGCCGTTTTGAGGCGGAGGCTGAAGCGGCGCAGGCGGCTGAGGCAAGCGAAGCTGCGGCAGCGGAGTTGGCTGCGGCAGCCACCGAGCAGCCCAAAGAAGGCGAGTCGGAGGTTTCGACTGCGGAAGCCGTAGCCGATACAGCCGCTGCGGAGCTTGAAAACTCGGCTGAGGTCTTGGAGGAAGCCGAGACCGTACGCGCCGCGCAGGCCAATGAAGATCTGGCGGGCGCGTCGAGCCAGGAAGAAAGCGCGCTTGAGAGCGAAACTGAAGAGCAAGGCGTAACGGCAGCCGAACTTGCGGTGGAGAATGTTCCGCCGGCGGACGATGCCGAAGCGGCCGGGAACGAAGCGGAAGCGAACGGCGAAGAACGCAAGTGAGCTCGCCCTCGCGTGAGGGATGCTCCGGCAAAACGCAACACGTTATTGAGTGTCATGAGGCAGCGATGAAAAACTGAGCGGCCCATCAGGCGGCACAAACTGAAAAGAGGCGGATGAGTAAGGTTCGTATCAACGATCTCGCGAAAGAGCTGGAAGTCAAGTCTCGGGCGATTCTCGACGTTCTTCCGGGGATAGGCGTTTCTGCAGGGAAGACGCACTCGAGCTCGCTGGAGCTGGACGAGGCGGAAAAGGTTCGTGCGCATTTTGCGCATGAGGCAAAGACGGCATCGCACGGGGGCGGCGCGCACGCCCGCCACGGCGCTGAGCCGGTTGCTCCCAAGATCGATCTCTCGCACATCTCCAAGCCGGGAGACGTGCTCAAGGCAATCCAGGCCAAGAAAAGGGAAGAGGAAGAAGAGGCGCGCCACGCGCGCGTTCCGGGCAAGCCGCTTGCGGTTACGCCGCCGAAGCCTGCCGCGCCAGCTGTCGCAGCCCCGATTGTGGCGATACCTGCCGCTCCGCCCAAGCCGGAGCCGCGCAAGATTGTTCCGCAACCGCGGTCGGCGCCTCCGATTGTCGCTGCTCCGCCCTCCACCCCGGCGATTGCCTCTCGACCACCCGTCGGCGCGGTTGTCGCAAAGCCTCCCGCTGGCGTTGCGGCCGCTGCCCGTCCGGTTGTAGTTGTGGCGCCACCTCCGGCCGGCGTAGTCGTAAAGCCACCCACGCCTCCGGCCGCGCGCGAAGAGAAGATCGCCGTTAAGCCGCCTGTCGTTGTTGCACCTCCAGTTGCTGAAGCTCCAGCGGCCTCTGCAGCCGTGATCGAGCGAGCCGCGCCAACGCCGCAGGCCGGCGAAGCTCCCAGTGGTGACGGGGCAGGCGCTGTTCCCGCGATTGCCGCGGAATCAACAACTGCCGCCGCTAAGATCGCCAAGCCGATTGTGCCCGCGCCACGCCGCATGGTGATGCCGCAGACCGGTCCTCGGCCAGTCTACAAGGCGTCCATCGTCTCACCGCCTCCCGCAGCAGCGACCGGAACTGGGCTACAGCGCGGAAAACCGATTTTCGATCGTCGACCGGTGAGTGGACCAGCAGGTCCCGGTCAGCGATTCCCCGGCGGCCCATCCACTCCCGGACAATACGCAGGAGGCCCACGGCCCAAGCACCCGACACGCTCCGGCCCGGGCGGATTTGCCGGCCCCGGTGGATCGGTAGCTCCGGGCGCGCGACCCGGATTTGGAGCGCGGCCTGGATTCGGAGCACGTCCCGGATTTGGGGCGCGGCCTGGAGCAGGTGGGGCGCCGCCTCCTGAAACTGCCGCACGCCCGCAGCGCGCCAGCTCGCGAGGCCGCGGTCGAGGCAAGCAACAATACCCCAAGACCAAAGAAGGCCCGATGAAGGGCTTTGTGCCGCCGCCTCGCTATGGCGGCGCGCAATACAGCACGGAGCCGGTGCCGATCACCCGCGACATTACTGTCACGGAAGGCATCAGCGTGAAGGACCTGGCCGAGAAGCTCGATGTCCGCGCCAAGGACCTGATCGCAACGCTGCTGATGGGAGGCGTATTCGTCACGGTGAATCAATCTCTCGATGCCGAGATGGTGAAAGACGTGGCGGCCAAATTTGGCGCCGCGGCCACCGTCATCAGCTACGAAGAGGAGATCGCCAACCAGGCCATCGAAGAAGTGCTCGAAGCCGAAAATTCCGACGAACTCGAAGTGCCGCGGTCACCTGTCGTCACCGTGATGGGTCACGTGGATCACGGCAAGACTTCGCTGCTCGACGCGATCCGCGAAACGCACGTTGCAGCAGGCGAAGCGGGCGGAATTACGCAGCATATCGGCGCGTACAAGGTGAAGTTCTCCAAAGAAGGCTCGCCTGCCTCAGGGCGCGAGATCGTCTTCCTCGACACGCCGGGTCACGAAGCTTTTACTCGCATGCGCGCGCGCGGCGCCAAGGTAACGGACATCGTTGTGATCGTGGTTGCGGCCGATGACGGAGTAATGCCGCAGACGCTCGAAGCTATCGATCATGCCAAAGCTGCCGAAGTTCCGATCATCGTAGCCGTAAACAAGATCGACAAGCCCGAGGCCAATCCCGACCGCGTCAAAAAGCAGTTGGCCGATCGCGGCCTGATTCCGGAAGAATGGGCGGGTGCGGGTCAGCAAGGAACGGTGTTTGTCGAGGTCTCCGCAAAGAAACGCCTGAACCTCGATTTGCTGCTCGAAATGATCTGCCTCGTCAGCGACATCAAAGCGCCCAAGGCCACGCCCGGACGCAAGGCCCTCGGCAGCGTTCTCGAAGCCAAGCTGGATCGTGGCCGCGGCGCCGTTGCCACTGTGCTCGTCCAGGATGGAACGCTGCATCTGAATGACAGCTACATCGTCGGCAACACTTTCGGCAAGGTTCGGGCCATGTTCGACGATCTTGGTCGCCCGCTCGAAGAAGCCGGCCCCTCCACCCCGGTTGAGGTGCTGGGGCTTGAGAGTATGCCCGACGCCGGTGATACGTTCCTTGTGGTGGCCGATCGCGACAAGGCCAAGGGCATCGCGCAGTACCGCAAGATGAAAGAGCGCGACTCGCAGCTTGCCAAGAGCTCCCGCGTGTCGCTGGAAGGATTGGCGGAACAGGTTCGCCAATCGGGCGTGAAGGATCTGCCGTTGATTATCAAGGGCGACGTCACAGGATCCGTGGAAGTGCTCGCCGATTCGCTGGTGAGGATGTCCACGGAGAAGGTGCGGGTGAAAGTATTGCACTCCGGCGTCGGTTCCATCACCGAGAGCGACGTGCTGCTTGCGACCGCTTCAAACGCCATCATCATCGGCTTCAACGTGCGCCCGGAACGCAAGGCGGCCGAGCTCGCTCAACAGGAGAACGTACAGATTCGTTTGCATTCGATCATCTACGAATTGCAGGACGAGATTCGCCTGGCCATGCTGGGTCTGCTCGAACCGGCGTTCAAGGAGAATTATGCAGGCCGTGCCGAAGTCATCAATGTCTTCCGCATTCCCAAGGTGGGCACCATTGCCGGCTGCCGCGTGACGGATGGCGTGATCCGCCGCGACGCGGAAGTGAGAGTGACGCGCGACGGCACGCAAGTCTTCAAGGGGAAGATCGGCTCGCTCAAGCGCTTCAAAGATGATGCTCGCGAAGTGACCAATGGCATGGAGTGCGGCATTGGCATCGCCAACTTTACAGACGTGAAGGAAGGCGATGTGATTGAGGCGTTCAGCACCGAGAAGCTCGCTGCCGATTTGGGCGCGTTGACGAGCGCCAAAGCATAAACATTTGCAAGAGCCAGCCATTGGTCGAGCGGCTCGTCGCATCGTCTACGCGACAACAGAGAGAGCCCTTCGGGGTATTCGCGAACCCTTCAGGATTGCAAATGCCTTTGCCACACCGCCGCATCGAAGCTATGCGCACAGGCATAACCTTCGTCCTGATAGAGCTCGATGGCCTCGGAGTTGGCCTCGGTCACGGTTAGAGAAATCTCGGTGGCGCCCAGGCGGGAAAAGCTGTGCGCGGCGTGGCCAAGGAGCATGCGGGCCAGTCCGCGGCGGCGGAAGGCGGGGTGGACGCAGACTTGGGTCAGGTGTCCGCTCTGCCCGCTGACTCGCGAACCGAGGACAAGAGCGGCCAGTTCGCGGCTGGCCTTGTCGACCACGACGTAGGACGCCTGCTGGGAAAAACTGCCGCAGCCGGCGTAATGCACAATGTTGTTCAGGAAACGCATGGAGCCGTGCACCGAGCGGTACTGATCGTTAATCAGGCTGTCTGGATGGTCGCGGTAGGCTTCGCAAATGAGACGCGCAGCCGGCGCGAGATCGGCTTCGCGCCATGCGCGGAACTCCAAATTGGCGGGTATATCGAACTGGGGCGGCTTCAGATGTCCCTGCAGTGCCCGCACCAGAAAGAGCCTGCGAAAGATCTCGAATCCTGCGTCGCGGAAAATCTGGCCGAACGTGGCTGAGGGATGCAGAAGCAGCTGTGCTTCGATGCGCTCGACGTGCGGTGAATTGAGCAGCAATTCAAACAGATGGCGGAGGAGAGTTTCTTCGGTCGTCGGTGCCTCTCCGTTCGTGTCAGTTTGCAGAGCAAAAACATCGCCGATAACGGCCTTGGTTTCCTCATAGACGCAGAAAACGTAGCCCATCACGCGACCCGAGTCGAGCGCTGCATAGCCGGGGAGCATGTGGTTGTCGAGATATTGCATGAGGAGACGCGCCGACGCCTGGTAGTCCCAGTGGAGACGAGCCGTCCATAACTCGCCCTCCGCCTCCAGCACCGGGCGCAAGACCGGGGCGGCGAAGTGCCGAAGGTCGAGTATCTCGATGGAACCGCCCGAAGTCTGCATTCTCCCTCTATGCCGTGTGTGTCGAATCGTGTTTCCGCCAACCCCTTCCGGCAACATTGACACGAGTGCGCACTTCACCGCAAGTCGTTAAGCATCTATTTACTGCCGACGAGATACACTTCAAGCCCCTGCTCCGGCCAGGCGAAGAGCGGCTCATATTGACGGCCCTCAAGAAGCTCGCTGAGTACGAGTTGTGTATCGAGGTCCACACCGCGGCCCTGAATGCGCGCCACAAGGATATGCTGCTCGGCGGGCACCCCGTTCTCGTCGTAGTTGACGACTTCATGGTTGCGATAAAACGAGAGCCCGTACTCGGCGTCCCGGCGAACGCGGAACACCGCAACGGTCTCGTTCGCGGGAACCAAATCTGCAATTCGCTGGGCCAGGGGCCGCGCGGAGTATGTGCGATCGAGAAGGTTAATGACGCGTTTGGTTGAATTAACTCCGGGAATGCCGCAAAACGGGCCCACGCCGTACACAAACAAGACCAGCACAACCAGAATCCAGCATGTTGCCGGCCGCAGGCGGGCCACGCCATATCCCTTGGTGACAACCAGGATGAGGAGCGCTGCACCGGCTGCAGCCAACACAGCCGCAACAAGTGCATGAGCAGGCGGTATGGCTGCGCCATTAGCGATCGGCATGGCTGCGCCATGAACCACAAACCAGGGCAAGAGCAGAGCCACCAACGTCATGGCGCCACATAACAGGGAATGACCAAGCAGTATCCATCGGTTGAGGCCTGGCTGCCTGCGCCGATAGAGGTAGTCACCGGTAAGAATGGTGATGGGCGGAAGAGCGGGAAGGATGTAGCCCGGCAGTTTTGACTGCGAAAAGGAAAAGAAGACAACGGGGATGAGCGCCCAAAGCACCAGGAATTCGGGAAACGCGTCGCCCGGTCGCTTGGGCAACGGCTTTCCGGCACGGGAGCGGCGGAGCCTCCATTCTGCAATGGAGGTGAGAACGCCGTCGATCAGAGCACGAACCGCTATGACGGTCCAGGGCATGAGGCCGAGGAGAACGACCAAAAAGTAGTACCAAAACGGCTGATTGTGCTGGTAACGGTCGGTGGCGAAGCGCTGCAAGTTGTGTTCGAGAAAGAATTCGCGGAAGAACGTGGGGTTTTGATGCTGCACCGCGATGAACCAGGGAAGAACCATTGCAAAGTAAAGCACTACTCCGGGCCACCAGAATGAACGGCGAATGATGCTCCACTCGCGGCGCAGGAAAGCAAACGCGGCAATGATCAGGAATGCGAGAAGAGGCGCCACCGGCCCCTTGGCGAGAGTGGCCAGGCCGGTGAAGAAATAAATATCGTAGAGCCAGAATTTGGAGTTGGTTTCATACCACGCATACCAACCGAGCAACCCAATGGCCAGTGGAGCGGCCATCTGCATGTCGGTGGAAGCTCCTCGCGCGAAGGCCATGATACCCGCGCAAGAAACGGTGATGAGCGCCGCATCCAAATGACCTCCGGGACGAAAGCGCCTCATGTGAAGGTAGATGAGCGCCGCCATGATGAAGGCGAAGGTTGCGGAGGGCAAGCGTGCGGCCCAGTCATGGACTCCGAAGTCCTGGAAGATGAACATCGCGCGCCAGTAGTAAAGCGCGGGCT
>CAZHOO010000079.1:0-15924 GCA_964533905.1 uncultured Occallatibacter sp.
GCTGCGGGGATGGGCAATGAAGACTGGGCCGTGGGAATGTACCGCATGTCACAGCAGCGAGCGAAAAAGCCTTCATAAGATAAGGACCGAATGAGGCTCAGAGGGAAAATCGTCTTCATCACAGGCGCGAGCGCTGGCATTGGCGCGGCGACCGCGCTGGCGTGCGCCGGCGAAGGGGCGCGGCTGTTGTTGGCCGCGCGGCGCGCCAGCAAGCTCGCCGAAGTTGCGTCGAAAGCATTGGCGCGAGGCGCTCAAGCCGTGCACTCCATCGATCTCGATGTGAGGAACCGCCACGCCGTGCAGCGCGCCGTCGACGATCTTCCTCCGGAATGGGCTGAAATCGATGTGCTGGTGAACAATGCAGGCCTCAGCCGCGGGATGGAGAAGCTTTACACCGGCAAAATTGAAGACTGGGAAGAGATGATCGACACCAACATCAAGGGATTGCTTTACGTGGCGCGAGCCGTGGTCCCGGGGATGGTGGTGCGCAACCGCGGCCACGTGGTTACGCTCGGCTCGATGGCCGGAGAGATCGTCTATCCAAATGGCGCTGTCTACTGTGGTTCCAAGGCCGCTGCGCGCGCTATCAACGATGGACTGCGCGAGGACCTGCTGGGGACGCCGGTGCGCGTGACCAGCGTGGACCCCGGCCTGGTTGAGACCGATTTCAGCCTGGTGAGGTTTCACGGGGACGCGGGCCGCGCTGCCAAGGTGTACAAGGGGATCGAGCCGCTAACCGCGGAAGATATTGCGGATGTAATTCTGTGGGCCGTTACACGGCCGGCGCACGTGAACATTGCGCGCGTTTCGCTTACGTCGGTAAACCAGGCCAATACGCTGCTCATCCACAGAGAGCAATAGACGCGAAACAGAAAGAAGACTGCGTCCCGTTGCCTGCCATCCGGAGTGCGTGAACCCTTTACCCGATGGACTGAATCTGCGATTCAATCTGGGCCAACGCAGCTTCGAGAGCGGCGCGGCGTCCGGCATTCGAGGTTCGCTGCGAGAGGATGTTCTCCCGCTGCAATTGGAGCACCTGTATCTGCCGATCTCGCGCGGCGCGTTTCACTTCGCCCGCGCGGCGTGCTTCTTCGCTGATGTGGCCGTCACCGGCTTTCGCAACAGGACTCTCCAAGGCGTTTGCCATCTGCTCCTCCACCGATTTACTTTCCCATCCACGGGCCATATCTTCATTCTAGGCTGCTCAAGTTGATGGCGTCCCGCAGAATGACGAAGATGGAACCAGAAAGACAGAGAGGCTGCTGATGCGCGCCTGGCAAGTTTCAGCGTTTGGCATTGATTCCTTGGAGTTTGTGGAGCGCCCGACTCCCGCGCCGGGTCCCGGCGAGGTTCTCGTCGGAATTCGCGCGGTTTCGCTCAACTATCGCGACTTGATGGTGGTGAAGGGCCTGTACAACCCGAGGATGAAGCTGCCGCGCATTCCATGTTCGGACGGCGCGGGCGAAGTGGTGGCGATTGGAGCCGATGTTACGGCGTGGAAGCCGGGCGACCGTGTGGCCGGCATTTTTATGCAGAACTGGCTCGATGGCACGCTCACCGCTGCGAGGAGTCGCGGCGCCCTGGGCGGCGATGTCGACGGGATGCTGACCGACTTTGTGGTGCTCAAGGAGCCGGGGCTGGTGGGGATACCCGATCATTTGAGTTTTCAGGAGGCTGCTACGTTGCCCTGTGCCGCGGTGACAGCCTGGAATGCGCTGGCTGCCGGTCAGTTGAAGCCCGGATCGACGGTCCTCATCCAGGGAACGGGCGGGGTGTCGATCTTCGCGCTGCAGTTTGCGCGATTGAGAGGCGCGCGCGTGCTGGGCATCAGCTCCAGTTACGAAAAACTGGAACGAGCCAGCGCCATGGGGCTGGATGCGGGATTGAACTATCGTGACAACCCCGATTGGGACCGCTGGGCGCTTGACCAGACCGGCGGCGAAGGCGTGGACCTGGTGGTCGAAGTTGGTGGCGGGGGAACGCTGGTGCGTTCACTCAGGGCGATTCGGCCAGGCGGAACGATTGCACAGGTGGGCGTGCTCACACAGTCGGCTGACCCATTTCCGATCCCGCTCATCCTCCACAAGACGGCTCGCATCCATGGCATCTACGTGGGCTCGCGCAGGGATTTTGTGGAGATGAACCGGGCCATTTCACTCGCCGAATTACGGCCTGTGGGCGAGGAATTCGATTGGAGTCAGGCGCGCGAAGCTCTGGATCGGATGGAAGGGGCCAGCCATTTTGGCAAGCTCGTACTTACGGTGAGCTGAAAAAGCAGCGGAGTTGGCGGAGCTTGCGGAGGTGGCCAAACCGCTGGTTGCGTTAGATTGGATTTGTGACGTTGTACGAAGAAATGCTGGCGGTGGCCATTGAAGAGGCGCGGCTTGGTCTTGCCGAAGGCGGCGTTCCTGTCGGCGCCGCGCTTTTCACGCAAACAGGCGAATTGCTGAGCCGGGGCCGCAACCGCCGCGTGCAAGAGGGAGATCCGAGCATTCACGGCGAGACCGATGCCTTTCGACGCGCGGGACGCCAGAAAAGTTACCGCGACCTGGTCATGGTGACGACTCTCGCGCCGTGCTGGTATTGCAGCGGCCTGGTTCGCCAGTTCCGCATCGGCACGCTGGTGGTTGGTGATAGCCACACTTTTATGGGAGGCCTCGACTGGCTGCGCGAGAACGGCGTGAATGTGATCGACCTCGACAACCGGGAGTGCCGCGAGTTGATGGATACCTTCATTCGAAAGCATCCTGAGATTTGGTACGAAGACATCGGCGAAGAATGAAAAAGACAGCCATTAGCCATTAGCCGTTAGCTTTTTCTGCCCGAGTGGGGTCATTCAAGTTCGCCGATGGGCACATTGAAGCCAAAGACTAAGTGCAAACATCTAAAAGCAGCGAAGAAGAGGAATCATGTTGGATCAGAAAACTCAGTTGAATCTCCGTGGCTACTCGATCATTGATGGCCAAAGCACAGAAACCACAGGAGCCGCTTTTAACGGAATCGATCCTGCCACGGGAGCAAGCCTTGAGCCCAGCTACCGCTGCGCCGCGCCGGTCGATGTGGATCGCGCCGCGAATCTAGCTGAAGAAGCGTTTGTTGTTTACCGCAAGCTCTCATGCCGCGAAAAAGCCCGGTTCCTGCGCTCGATTGCCGACGGCATCGAAGCCATTGTGCCCGAGCTTGTGGAACGCGCCAACCGCGAGACCGCTCTGCCAGAAGCGCGGCTCAAAGGCGAGTCCGCGCGCACGATCAATCAGCTTCGCCTGTTTGCGCAAGTGATCGAAGAGGGCTCGTGGGTTAACGCGCGGATCGATCCCGCGCAGCCCGATCGCAAGCCGTTGCCCCGGTCCGACATTCGCTCCATGTTGAAAGGGCTTGGGCCCGTCGCGGTCTTTGGCGCCAGCAATTTTCCCCTGGCGTTTTCCGTTGCAGGCGGCGACACGGCAGCCGCTTTCGCTGCCGGGAATCCCGTGATCGTGAAGGCGCACCACGCACACCCGGGGACCAGCGAAATGGTTGGACAGGTTATTGCTCGAAGCGTGCGCGAGTGCGGGCTTCCTTCCGGTATGTTCGCACTGCTGTTCGGCGCCGGGTCTGAGATCGGAGCGGCGCTCGTCGATCATCCCAAGGTGAAGGCCGTCGGGTTCACGGGATCGCTTTCTGCCGGCAAAGCGCTGATGCAGCGTGCGGCGGCGCGGCCGGAGCCGATTCCGTGCTTCATGGAGATGAGCAGCGTCAATCCGCTCTTTGTGTTGCCTGAAGCGCTCAGCACGCGCTCAGCGCAGATCGCTGCCGGACTCTTCGGCTCGTTCACTCTTGGCGTGGGGCAGTTCTGCACCAAACCGGGGCTCGTTTACCTGCCACGTAACGCCGACGCCGACGCGCTGGTTGCCGAGATCAAATTGCTCGTCGAAAAAGGCACGCCATCGCCCATGCTGACGGATGGAATCGCAAAGAGCTATCGCTCGGGCATTGCCGACCGCCAGGCGCACGCCCAGGTAAGTACGGTCGCTCAGGCCTCATCGAATGGCGCCGGCAAAACCTATGGCGCGCCGGTCCTCCTCGAAATCGACTCAGAAGATCTGCTCGGCCATCCAGAACTGGCGACCGAAGTTTTTGGCCCCAGTGCCCTGGTCATTCGCTACGACAGCCGCGAGCAACTCATCGCGCTGGCAGGCAGCATTGAAGGCCAATTGACCGCAACGCTGCACGGGACGGACGCTGACCTGGCCGCGTTTGCCGATCTCATTGGAATTCTCGAGCGCAAAGCCGGCAGGCTCATCGTGAACGGCTTTCCAACCGGCGTCGAAGTCTGCCACGCGATGGTGCACGGCGGGCCGTATCCAGCCACAAGCGACAGCCGCGCGACCTCCGTCGGCACTTACTCGATTTATCGCTTCGTGCGGCCGGTCTGCTACCAGGATTTCCCGCAGGCCGGGCTGCCCGACGAGTTGAAAGACGCCAATCCGCTTGGGATTATGCGCCTTGTCGATGGTCAACTCACGCGGGACGCGGTTCCGCTGCGCGCTTAGGAGTTTTCAGGAAGAAGATCATCAGGCCGGACACAATCAGCAGGATCGACATCGCGAGATACCCGGCGCGCGCGCTGCCTGTTACTGCCTGCAGCCATCCAACGAGCCACGATCCCGCAAATCCGCCCAGGGCGCCGAAGCTGTTCACGAGCGCGGTCACTTCGCCCGCAACATTGCGCGGCAACATCTCTGGCATGATGGCCCAGAAGGGTCCATAAGGCGCGTACATTGTGCCGCCCGCGATGACGAGGCAGGCGTAGGCCAGCCAGAAATTGTGCCCAGCCGTTGCAAAGCTGCAAAACAACGCCACGCCCGAGAGGATGAGAAAAGGCCACACGAATCTCGTGCGATGAAGTACGCGGTCGGAAAAAGTGGCAACGATCAGCATCAGCACCACAGCGAGAAGAAATGGCGCGGCGCTCAAAAGGCCAACCTGTTCAATGCCGCGTGCCGATCCCGAGCGAATCATCGCCGGAATCCAGATCACAAGGCCATACACTCCAAAGCTCCAGCAGAAGTACTGAAAACATAGAACCAATACGCCCGGCACACGCAGCGCAGCGCGAAGATTCGCGTGCTGGGGCAGGGAAGACTGTTCCAAGGCGAGCGACGCAGCAAGGTGCTTGCTGCTTTCTTCCGGCAGCCAGGAGACTTCCACTGGCCTGTCGCGCGCAACGACGATCCAGACGAAGGCCCAAAGCACCGATGGAATGCCTTCGAGGATGAACGTCATCTGCCAACCGACAGCTCGGATCAAATATCCGGTTGCAGCTGCCATCCAGGTCACCGTCACCGGATTTCCGAGAATGAGAACCGCGTTGGCACGCGAACGCTCCCTGCGCGTGAACCAGTTGGCCAGCAGAATGAGCATCGAGGGAAAGATGAGGCTCTCAGCGACGCCGAGCAGCAGGCGATCGACAACCAGCAGCCAGTAGTTGTGGATAATCCCCGTGAGCCCGGAAAAGATTCCCCAGCTGACAAGCGCAAAGAAAACGAGCCGCGTTGCGCTCTTGCGAATAGCGTAGGCTGCCGCCGGAACCTGAAAGAGAAAATAGCCGAGAAAGAATACTGAACCAAGAAAAGCCGCGCGGGATTCGGTAATGTTCAGCGATTTCGCGAGGCCGGCCGCTGCGCCGAATCCGAAGTTCGACCGGCCCAGATAGGCCAGGCTGTAAGTGACGAAGACTACCGGCATCAGGTAAAGCCAGCGCCGGCGCAGACCCGCCTGGATTTTCTCAGCGTCGGCTTGCGCCGCATTATGCGAATCGTCTTCGGGCACATCAATTTATAGCATTCCCGGCTCGGCGGGTGTGTGGTCCCTCGGGCGGGCCTGAATCGACAAGCAATGCTGCGTCGCGCGCAGGCTGTGACCTTGATCACGCCGAGAGGCTCATTTGCGGAACTACACTTGTCCGTCAATCAGAGTCGATCGAATACGGGATCGACGGCGTCGTTCGCCGGGTCCAGAAGGTTAACCAAAGGAACGGCTGGGAGTGGACTCCTGGCCGGAGGAAGATGGATGGCAAAGCCTGAGGAGATTCAGAGAATCAAGAAGGTCGCATGGGATTTGAGGGCTGACATCGTGAAGATGATTGGTGTCGGCAAGGCAGGTCACCTGGGTGGTTCGTGCTCGCTGGCCGAGACGGTCGCGGCGTTGTACTTCGGGAAGATGCACTTCGATCCCAACGCTCTCCGCGATCCGAACCGGGATCGTTTCCTGGTGAGCAAGGGGCATTCCGTCCTGGTGCAATACGCAGCCCTGGTGGAACTGGGCGCGATTCCGCGGGAAGAGATGGGAAAGCTGAAGACGCTGGGCGGCAAATTGCAGGGCCACCCGGACATGATGACTCCGGGAATGGAAGCTGTTACCGGTTCGTTGGGTCAAGGGCTTTCCATCGCGACGGGTATGGCGCTGGCGCTGAGGCTCAAGAAAAGCCCGGCGCGGGTGTATGTGGTGATTGGCGACGGCGAACTCGCCGAAGGCCAGCTTTGGGAGGCGGCCATGGCCGCTGCGCGATACAAGCTGGATTCGCTGACCGCCATCCTTGACAGAAACCGGATCCAGGCCACCGGCCCGACGAAAGAGATCTTCGACATCCCGAACCTGGAAGACAAGTGGCGGGCATTTGGATGGAATGTACTGAATGTGGACGGGCACGACGTCGGTGCGATCCTGGACGTTCTTGACAAGGCGACCGCAATCAAGGGCGGCCCTACGGTGATCGTTGCCGACACAATCAAAGGGAAGGGTGTTTCTTTCGCCGAGAATACAGCGGCTTTTCACAACGGCGCCATGACCGGGACGCAGTACGACCAGGCACTGGTTGAAATCGAAGAATCACGGAGGATGGTGCAATGACTTCGCCGAACCTGAGAAGTGCGTATGGGGCCAGCCTTGTCCGGCTGGGAAGGAAGGACGAGCGCGTGGTCGCGCTTGAGGCGGACCTCGGCAAATCCACGCAGTCAGTCATGTTTCAGGCGGAGTTTCCCGATCGGTACTTCCAAATGGGAATCGCGGAACAGAACATGGCTTCGACGGCGGCGGGATTCGCGCTTTCCGGGATGATTCCGTTCATTCATTCTTTTGCGGTGTTCGCCTCGGGAAGAACCTACGATCAGCTGCGCAATTCCATCTGCATTCCGAGCCTGCCTGTGCGCATTTGCGGGTCAAGCGCTGGGCTTTCAGACTTTGGCGACGGAAAAACGCACCAGGGTGTCGAGGATGCCGCGCTGATGCGGTCGCTGCCCAATATGACGGTGCTTTGCCCGGCAGACTCCATCGAAGTGGAACAGATGATGGACTGCATGCTGGATTGGCCGGGCCCGGTGTACTTCAGGATCAACAGGAACGATCTTCCTTTTGTCTATCCGGAGGGCGAGCCGTACGCGATCGGCAAGGTGACGAGGCTGCGTGACGGGAATGACGCGGCAATCTTCGCCTCAGGGATCATGGTCTCGAAGGCGCTCGAGGCTGCGAAGGCGCTGGAGACGGAAGGGGTTTCAACGAGAGTCATCAACATCAGCACCATCAAGCCGCTGGACCGGGAGGCAGTGATCCGTTTTGCGTGCGGAGTGGATGCCATCGTCACGGCCGAAGAGCATTCGATCATTGGCGGAATCGGCTCGGCAGTGGTCGAGGCGTTGCGCGGGGTGAGTCACGCGCCCGTGGAGTTCGTGGGCATACCTGACTCGTTCGGCATCTCGGCGCAGGGCTACGACGAGCTGCTCGCGCATTTCAAGCTCACTTCGGACGAGATTGCCAGGACGGCCAAAGCGCTTCTGAAAGGAAAAGAAAAATGCGTATCGGTTTTATAGGACTGGGCATCATGGGCAAGCCCATGGCGAAGAACCTGCTCAAGGCAGGCCACACGCTCGTGGTTTACGACATAGTTGACGCCCCAGTGAAAGAACTGGTTGCATCCGGCGCGATGGCGGGCTCGTCTCCCAGGGACGTGGCCGCGCAGAACGATCTCATCATCACCATGCTGCCGAATTCGCCTCACGTGAAAAAGGCGGTGCTGGGCGAAGGCGGCGTGATCGAGGGCGCCAGGCCGGGAAGCGTGCTTGTCGACATGAGCTCCATTGCGCCCCTCGCCAGCCGCGAGGTGGCTGCCGAGCTTGCGAAGAAGGGAATTGAGATGCTCGACGCCCCCGTTTCCGGCGGCGAGCCCAAGGCCATCGAGGGAACGCTTGCCATCATGGTCGGCGGCAAGGAAGCCGTCTTCGAGAAGGTCAAGGACGTATTACTGAAAATGGGATCGAGCGCGGTACTCTGCGGCGACATCGGCGCCGGCAATGTGACCAAACTTGCCAACCAGATCATTGTCGCGCTGAACATCGCCGCAATGTCGGAAGCTTTCGCTCTCGCGACCAAGGCCGGAGTCGATCCCGAGCGGGTATTCAACGCAATCAAGGGCGGCTTGGCTGGAAGTACCGTCCTGAATGCGAAAGCTCCCATGGTCCTCGAGGGAAACTACAAGCCCGGATTCAGGATTGAGCTGCATATCAAGGACCTGCAGAACGCGCTCGACACGGCACACGAGACCGGCGTTCCGATCCCGCTTACCAGCCAGATCATGGAGATCATGCAGGCCCTCAAGGTCGATGGAAAGCAGACCGATGACCATGGCGGCATCATCCAGTTTTATGAAAAACTCGCCGGCGTCAAGGTCCGCAAAGGAGGCGCGAAGTGAGCGCGATGCGTCTCGCGGGCAAGACCGCTCTGATCACCGGCGCCGCAGGAGGGATCGGCGCTGAGATCGCCCAGCGGTTCCAGCAAGAAGGCGCTTCAGTCTTCGTGGCCGACACAAATCTGGTTGAAGGCGAAAAGACGGCGGCCTCGATTGGCGCGATCTTCATCCTGCTCGACGTTACTTCAGAGAAGAGCTGGAAGGCGGCGCTTTCCGCCGTGCTCGCGCGGACCGGCCGCCTCGATGTCCTCGTGAATAATGCGGGCATCAATATCAGGAAAAACATAGAGGAAATGGACGTCGAGTCCCTGGAAGCCATGCTCGCTGTGAACGTCAAGGGACCGTTTCTCGGAATCAAGCACTCCCTGCCGGTCATGAGAGCCGGGGGTGGCGGGGTCATTCTCAACATGTCGTCGATATGCGGCCTGGTCGGCCACAAGTTCACGAACGAAAGTTACACGACAACCAAAGGCGCCCTGACCATGCTCACGAAATCCGTGGCCGTTCGATACGCCAGGGACAATATCCGCTGTAATTCCGTTCATCCCAGCACGGTGGAGACCGCTTTGGTGCAGGCGATGCTCAAGGACCCCGAGCGCCGGGCTGAGAGACTCGGCGAAGTGCCTCTGGGAAGACTGGCCAGCACGACTGACGTTGCGAACGCCCTGGTCTACCTGGCGAGCGACGAGGCTTCGTTCGTCAACGGGATTGCGATCCCCGTCGACGGAGGCCTGACGGCGGGGTAAGCCTGGCTGCTCAGCGAAAGAGACAGCCAAAGGGGCACGTCTCGCCGCGATACGCGCGTCAGTGCATGAGATCGGAAGCCTGCTCGTGTCCTCTATACTGGACGCGGAAGGCTTCCCCATCGCAAACATTTCATTGAGTTCGGTGCTGGAAACAGAGGATGCCAATCTCTTTGGCGTGGCGACGCATGCTCCCGGCCCAACAGGCGCGCTGCCGCTTTCGGCCGAGATGCTGCTCACTGAGCCCTCGGGCAATTTATTTGGCCTGTCGCAAAACGCCGGAATGGGCTGGGAGCCGAATCGGCTGCTCGATCCTGAGTTCCTGATCCTGAGCACACATGGCGGGCTACGGGGCGAGAACGGCGAGGCCATCGCGCTCGGATTTCACACCGGCCACTGGGAAGTGGGCCTGCTGGTCGCCGAGGCGGCCCGCGAGCTGAAGTCTCTGCGCGCAACGCCGTTCGCGGGAGCAGTAACCGATCCCTGCGACGGCCGCACGCAGGGCACGGTGGGGATGATGGACTCGCTGCCCTATCGGAACGACGCAGCGATCGTCCTGCGGCGCCTGATGCGATCGCTGCCCACGCGCAAGGGTGTGATTGGCGTGGCGACGTGTGACAAGGGGCTGCCCGCGATGATGATGGCGCTGGCATCGTCAGGGAAAAAGCCCGCCGTGCTCGTTCCCGGCGGCGTTACGTTGTTGCCGGAATCGGGCGAGGATGCGGCGAAAGTACAAACCATTGGCGCGCGTTTTTCGCAGAACCACATCACGCTGCAGTATGCGGCAGAAGTGGGCTGCCGGGCCTGCGCTTCGCCCGGCGGGGGGTGCCAGTTTCTGGGCACTGCAGCCACGTCGCAGGTTGTCGGCGAAGCGCTGGGGCTCTCACTGCCGCACACTGCTCTCGCCCCTTCCGGCCAGCCCGTCTGGCTCGATGCCGCTGGCCGCTCCGGTCGCGCTGTTCTGCGGCTCCATCAACTTAACATCGGCGCCAGCGACATTCTCACGTCTGCGAGCGTCCGGAACGCCATGGTGGTGAAGGCCGCGTTCGGCGGATCGACGAACCTTCTCATTCATCTCCCGGCCATTGCACATGCGGCTGGCTTGGCGAGGCCCACGGCGGCCGATTGGATGGAAGTCAATCGCCTGGTGCCTCGCCTGGTTGACGCTTTGCCCAACGGGCCGCGCAATTTTGCCACGGTGCAGGTATTCCTCGCTGGCGCCGTTCCTGAGGTGATGTTGGAACTGCGAGCGCACGGCCTGCTCGATACAAATGTGATAACCGTGTCGGGCGAGACGCTGGGAGAGTGCCTCGACTGGTGGCGCGATAGCCCACGGCGCATCGCGCTGCGACGCCTCTTGCAAGAGAGGGACGGAATCGATCCCGGGGATGTGATTATGTCGCCCGATCGCGCGCGGTCGCGCGGGCTCACGTCGGCGGTTTGTTTTCCCATGGGCAATCTGGCGCCGGAGGGATCGGTCGTTAAGAGCACCGCGATCGACCCTTCGTTAGTCGGTGACGGCAATGTTTATCGGCATGTAGGGCCGGCTCGGGTTTTCGTCACCGAAACTGGAGCCATCCAAGCCATCAAATCAGGTGAGATTACTGAAGGCCACGTGATTGTCCTCATTTGTGGAGGGCCTGCCGGCGCGGGCATGCAGGAGATCTACCAGATCACCGCGGCACTTAAGGAATTGCCACACTGTAAACATGTGGCCTTATTAACCGATGGGCGCTTTAGCGGTGTCTCAACGGGAGCGTGCATCGGCCATATATCTCCCGAGGCGCTCGCCGGCGGGCCCATCGGCAAGGTGCGCGACGGCGACCAGATCGAAATCATCATCGATCGTTCGCGGCTGGAGGGCTCTGTGCACATGGTCGGGGAATCCGGCGAAATCTTTGGCCCAGAAGAAGGCGCTCGACGGCTAAGCGCCCGTAGCCCCCGTCCCGATCTCGCTCCCCATCCTGAAATTCCTGCGGACACCCGCCTGTGGGCCGCGCTGGTCACGGCAAGCGGAGGCGTTTGGGGCGGCTGCGTCTACGATGTCGATCAGATTGTCGAAAGATTGGAGAAAAAGGCGTGAAGCTCTACCGAACCAGCAACGGGAATTACGTGGAGGACGGCGGCAAGCATTTCCGTGTCCCCGAATCGAACTGGGACGTGCTTGTCGCGCAGGAAGAGCTCGACAAGTACTTGCGCTCGGTGGTTGATACAGGAGAGACAGCTTCCAATTTTGCATCGGCGCACCTCGAAGCTCCCATCGGCAGCCAGGAAGTGTGGGCTGCCGGCGTCACGTACTTTCGCAGCCGCAGCGCGCGCATGGCCGAGTCGAAAGACGCGGGCGGCGGCGATTTTTACGACCGCGTCTACACGGCCGAGCGGCCCGAACTGTTTTTCAAGGGGAGTGCCAGCCGCGTAGCCGGCCCGGGCAGCAATGTGCGCATTCGCGCGGATGCTACCTGGTCGGTTCCTGAACCTGAGCTGACTTTGCTCATCAATCCGCGCGGCCAGATCATCGGATACACCGTGGGCAACGATATGAGCTCACGCGATATCGAAGGCGAGAACCCGCTGTATCTGCCGCAGGCAAAGGTCTACGACCGCAGTTGCGCGCTCGGACCATGCATTCTGGTCAGCAGCGATCCGCTTCCGAGCACCACGCCAATCCGGATCGAAATCCTGCGCAGCGGCAGTTCAGTGTTCTCCGGCGCAACCACGCTAGCGGAGCTGAAGCGCAAGCCCGCCGATTTGGCCGCCTACCTCTTCCGCGAAAACACGTTCGCCTACGGTGCATTCCTCATGACCGGAACGGGGATCGTTCCACCTGACGACTTTACCCTTGCGCCCGGCGACAAAATTCGCATCACCATCGACCCCATCGGTACGCTTGAAAACGACGTGGTGCAGGCAAGACTTGCCCAGGCCTGAAACCTACATCGAACAGCGCAAGGAGACGATTGAGCGATTTGGGTCGAGGGTCAGCCCGCAACGTGCCCAGCTCCGCCGGCCTGCCGCGCCGCCGCTGGCGGATCGCGTGGTTGCTCGGCGTCGGCGTCCTTGTACCGTATCGCTCAGTGGGCTCTCGCTGCCGGGCGCGATCGAGCTTCCGCCACTCGCGCCTGAAGCCGCCTGACGGCCCCACTCCGCCACTCGCTTCCGGCGTCATTTTGCTCCCATGATGGGGCTTTTTTGCCTTCCGGTCGTCCAACAGTACAGCCAGTGACCCTTTTCGGGAACATTACCAATGAGTGTATTCGTTCAGGTGCTTTCGCGGAAATTTGTTCTCCTGTAACGTAGTTTGGTGCAAAATAACCGGATGGGAGAACGAACCTAGTGCCCCGCATTCACTTTCATCAGCAACTCGCAGAGCTCAAGGACAAGCTGCTGGCCATGGCCGCGCTGGCGCAGCAGGCGGTGGAGTCGGCCGTGGAAGCCTACACGCGGCGCGATAAGGGCCTGTGCAAGTTCGTCAAGCAGAACGAGCGTGCCATTGACACCGCGCAACGGGAGCTCGACGAGATGGCTTATGACCTGCTTGCCAAGCAGCAGCCCATGGCAATCGATCTGCGCTTCATCCTCGCCGTCATCAAGATCAACGGGGACCTGGAGCGGATCGGCGACCAGTCCATGAGCATCTCGCGGCGCACCAAGGAGATTCTCGCCATTGACGACGTAGATCTGCCGGTGGATTTTTCCGCGATGGGAGATTTTGCCGGGCAAATGATTCGCAACGCGCTTCAGGCGCTGCTCGATGGCGATGCGCGTCTTGCAGATTCCGTGCGCGAAATGGACGACGAGATCGATCGCATGAACCGCCGCGCCCACAGCGACCTTCTCAAGCTGATTGAAGAGAAGCCGCAGTATACGCAACAGGCCATGAACGGCATCCTGGTGGCGAAGAACCTGGAGCGGATCGCCGACCACTCCTCGAACATCGCCACCGATGTGATCTTTTGGATTCGCGGCGCCGATGTGCGCCACCAATTGAGCATGGCGATGGACTGAGAAGGGCAGCTTTTAGGCGTTAGCTCATTGTGCTGGAACATAAAACGAGGGCCTCGGGATTCGATCCCGGGGCCCCTTGATTTTGAACGCCAACTGCCCCGGATCAGACGCCAATCACCGCGCAAAGCTCCTTCACCGCTTCGGCGCTCTTCTTGAGTGCTGAGTCCTCCTCCGGGGTCAGCTTGATCTCGATGATCTGTTCCAGGCCTGCCGCGCCCAGCTTGCATGGCACGCCGATGTAGTAGCCCTTGATGCCGTACTCACCGTCGAGGTACGCCGCGCAAGGCAGAATTTTCTTCTTGTCTTTCAGAATAGCTTCGACCATCTCGGTTGCGGCCGCAGAGGGCGCGTAGTACGCGCTGCCCGTTTTCAGATGCTTCACGATTTCGGCGCCGCCGTCGCGGGTGCGCTGGACGATCTGCTCCAGTCGGCCGGGGGCGATGAGCTCGGTGATGGGAATGCCCGCTACGGTTGAGTAACGAGCTAGCGGCACCATGGTGTCGCCGTGGCCGCCCAGCACAAAGGCTGTCACGTTCTCGACGCTCACGTTCAATTCTTCGGCGATAAAGGTGCGGAAGCGTGCGGAATCGAGCACGCCGGCCATGCCGATCACGCGTTCGCGATTGAATCCTGCCTGGCGATATGCCGCCTGGGCCATGGCATCCAGCGGATTCGAAACGATGATCAGAATGCACTCCGGCGACTGCGCCACCACTTTCGAGACCACGTCCGACATGATTTTGAAGTTGGTATTGAGTAGATCGTCGCGGCTCATGCCCGGCTTGCGGGGAATGCCCGCGGTGATCACTACGATGTCGGAGTTGGCTGTGGCCGCGTAATCGTTGGCGCCCACGATGGCCACATCACGTTTCTCGATCGGCATTGCCTCCAGCAGGTCCAGAGCCTTGCCCTGCGGGACGCCTTCCACCACATCAATCAGTGCCACATCGGCCAGTTCCTTGGCCGCAATCCAGTGCGCGCAGGTGGCGCCCACGTTCCCCGCGCCTACAATGCTGACTTTTTTCCGCATTTCGTCTCCTGTAAGTTCATCGTTCGCAGTTCCTCGTCAGTGAAGTGGCCTAGAGGTAAAGATGTGTGAACGGCCAACTGTGAACTTTGAACGAAGAACTGAAAACTGGTTTACATATTTCCAATAATGCGCGTGGCAAACTCGCTCGTGCCTACCTTGGTCGCGCCGGTGAGCTGGCGCTCAAAATCGTAGGTGACCGACTTCTGCTGGATGGTCTTCTCCATCGCGTTCTCGATCATCTTTGCCGCTTCCTTCCAGCCGATGAAATCGAGCAGCATGACGCCAGAAAGTATCACTGAGCCGGGATTGATTACATCCTTGTCAGCGTATTTGGGCGCTGTTCCGTGCGTAGCCTCAAACACCGCGTAGCCATCGCCGATGTTGGCGCCGGGAGCGATGCCGAGGCCGCCCACCTGCGCCGCCGCCGCGTCAGAAATATAATCGCCATTCAGATTCGATGTGGCGAGAATGCTGTAATCTTCCGGACGGATAATGATTTGCTGGAAGATTGAATCCGCAATGCGGTCGTTGATCAGCACCTTCTTTTTCCACGCGCCATTGCCATGCGATTTTCCGATCGAGTCCAGCACGCCCTTGACTTCGGCGTAAAGAGACTCTCGGAAGGCCGGAGACCCAAATTCCAGACCCGGCTCGATGAGTGCGGCGTTTTCTTCAATTGAAATTTCGGGCTTCGATTCCACGTTGCCCAGAATCCAGCTTTCGCGTTCCGTCACAACGTGGTCGCGGAACTCCTGCGTCCCAACCTCGTAGCCCCACTCGCGAAAAGCGCCCTCAGTGAATTTTTGAATGTTTCCCTTGTGCACGAGCGTGACGGTCTTCCGTCCGGTTTCGAGCGCCTGGCGAATCGCATACCGCACCAGCCTCTTGGTGCCGAAGATCGAGATCGGCTTGATTCCCACTCCAGAGTCGGTGCGTACTCTTTTCTTGGTTTTGGACAAGAGGTCGTCATTGAGGAAAGAGATCAGCCGCGCCGCATCCTCTGAGCCTTCCTTGAATTCCACACCGGCATACACATCCTCGGTATTCTCGCGGAAAATCACGATATCGAGTTTTTCCGGGTGCTTCACCGGGCTGGGCACGCCCTGGTAGTACTTCACGGGGCGCACGCACGCGTAGAGGTCGAGAATCTGGCGTAACGCCACGTTGAGCGAGCGAATGCCGCCGCCGACCGGCGTGGTCAGCGGCCCCTTGATGGAGACGCGCAGATCGCGCGCAGCGGCCACTGAGTCGTCGGGCAGCCAGTTATTGAATTGCCGGAAGGCCTTCTCGCCCGCATAGATCTCAAACCACTCGATTGTGCGCTTACCGCCGTAGGCTTTTTCCACGGCCGCGTCAAAGACCCGTTGCGAGGCCTTCCAGATGTCGCGCCCCGTGCCGTCGCCCTCGATAAAAGGAATGATGGG
>CAZHOO010000080.1:0-15900 GCA_964533905.1 uncultured Occallatibacter sp.
ATCAATTCTCCGGGCGGCTCCATCACCGCCGGCCTTGCAATCTACGACACCATGCAGTTCATCAAGAACAACGTCGTCACCTATTGCATCGGCCAGGCCGCCAGCATGGGAGCCTTCCTGCTCCTCGCCGGCAACAAAGGCAAACGCTTCGCCCTCCCTAACTCCCGCATTCTTATTCATCAGCCGTCGATGGGCGGCCTCAGCGGTCAGGCCACGGACATCGACATTCATGCCCGCGAAATCCTGCGCATCCGCGAAATCACAAACAATCTCATCGCTCAACATACCGGCCAGCCCCTCGAGCGCATCGAACGCGACGTGGAGAGGGACTTCATCATGAACGCCCAGCAAGCCAAGGAATACGGAATCGTGGACGAAATCATCGACCGGCCCCGAACCTAGCCCGTCCCCGTACCTGGCCCGGGGGGCACGTAGCCGGAAGTGAGGATTTGGACTAAACTCTTTCAGGGGGAGCCGTAACCATGAAAACGCGCACAGGGCCGGAGGAAGCGCTTCGCTGCTCGTTCTGCCATAAATCGCAGGACGCTGTAGCCAAGCTGATCTCTTCGCCCAGCGATTACCCACGGGCCTATATCTGCGATGAGTGCGTTGCGGTCTGCAACTCCATTCTCGACGACGATCGCAGCGGCGAAGTCCCCGCCACCACGGCCGGCCATCTCCCCAAGCCCACTGAAGTCAAGGCTTTCCTCGACGATTACGTCATCGGCCAGGACCAGACCAAGAAAAAGCTTGCCGTCTCTGTCTATAACCACTACAAGCGCATCCAGATGAACAAGGCGCGCAACAACGAAGTCGAGTTGGCCAAGTCAAACATCCTTTTGATCGGACCCACTGGCTCTGGAAAGACTCTTCTGGCGCACACTCTGGCCAAGATGCTCGACGTTCCGTTCGCTATTGTCGACGCCACCACGCTCACTGAAGCCGGCTACGTCGGCGAGGACGTTGAAAACATCATCCTCAAGCTTCTTCAGGCTGCCGATGGCGACGTCAACCGCGCTCAGCAGGGCATCATCTACATCGACGAGATCGACAAAATCGGCCGCAAGGACGAAAACCCCTCAATCACCCGCGACGTTTCCGGCGAAGGCGTGCAGCAGGCCCTCCTAAAGATTCTCGAAGGCACCGTCGCCAATGTCCCTCCGCAGGGCGGCCGCAAGCATCCGCATCAGGAGTTCACCGCTGTCGACACCACCAACATTCTCTTCATTTGCGGTGGCGCGTTTGTCGGTCTCGAGCGGGTTGTAGGTCGGCGCATCGGCAAAAAGGCCCTTGGCTTCCGCACCTCCGAGGCCGATACCGATCAGGCCACCACAAGGTCGCACCGCGACACCGAGCTGCTTCGCAAGACCGAGCCGCAAGACCTTATCAAGTACGGCCTCATTCCTGAGTTTGTCGGCCGCCTGCCCGTCATGGGTGTCCTCGACGAGCTCGACGAAGTCGCGCTGATCGAAATTCTCACCAAGCCGCGCAACGCTATCCTCAAGCAGTACCAGCGCCTCTTTGAATACGAAAATGTCCGCCTGCATTTCACCGCCGAAGCGGCCTGCGCTGTGGCACGCGAAGCCATGGCCCGCAAGGTGGGCGCCCGCGGTCTGCGCATGATCCTCGAAGAGCTCATGCTCGATCTGATGTACCACCTGCCCTCGAACAAGCGCGTCCGCGATCTCGAGATCACCAAGGACATGGTCGAGCGCCGTGATCTGTCGCCGTGCCTGCTTGAAAAGGCCGGCTGAGCTTCACAGACACCAATGGTCATACCCAATGAAAAGGCCGCGCATCGCGCGGCCTTTTCTGTTGCTGCACAAGCAGCCGCGCGAGCCGCTGTCATCCTGAGGTCGCCGCGGCGACCGAAGGATCTGCGGTTGCTTTTTGCGATGCCCGATGAATTCGCGCGGGACGTAAAAGCTCCGCACGCAGACGTTTGCTCTCGCCCTTGATTAACCACGCCTCACTGCACCTCAAAACGGGCGGCGGCTAGAGCATAAATTCTGATCTCATGGCTCAGCGAGGGATGCTGGCGTAAGTAGTCGTTGATCGTTTCTTGGGTCGCGGGATGTTGGAGATGCCCGAGACCATGAAGCGCCGCGTGCTGGCAATTCTCCGAGTCGAGCGCGAGGATTTTCGCGAGAGTCTCAAACATCACGTCCTGCATCGATAAGTCTTCGCCACCACGCAGCCGGTCCTTCTGACCGCGATGCCAGAGGTGCCAGCAGACCGAATCCCACCACATGAATCCGGCGGTCTCCGACGGCTCGAATGCAAACAGATCCCGATACAGATAGAACATGGACCTGACACATTCTTCCCGAGCCGAAAGCGGCAGCACCTCATTCCAGAAAAGGTCGGTGGCCGAACAACCTAGAAAACCGTGAGACGAAATTGCCCAAAAGCCCTCCTCGAGCTGAGCCGGAGAGAAACGCTCAAGAAGAAAGCGTGGCTCCTTGAACAAACGGATGTAGTAATCGCAAATCCGCACAGGATCGAAAACGACCTCCGTGTGCCAATACCAGGGGTTCCACTTCCCGGATTTCTCAGGAATGTCTCGATCGAATAGAAACGCAATGAATTCGTCGAAAGAGAATTCACTCAGATCTGTAAATGACTTCTCGTTCATTCCGGAAGTATAAGCCGGTACCGCAATCAGCAGTGAGGTTAAGACCGGCTCTGCATTAGACGCACGAAACAATCGCGTAGACGCGACACGAGTCAGCCTCCTCAACCCACCGATTGACCCTCGCGCTCCCGCTCGAAACTTTCCCCTTCGCCGCCGTGTCTACACACGCAACGGCCGGTGTTCACCATCAAGGCCAAAAGGGAGAATCAAAATGAATCGAACCAAAGCTACCATCATTCTCGGCGCGCTGCTTTCAGCGAGCACCCTGTTCGCGCAGGCGCCTGACTCAAATCAGACCCCGGCCGCCAACGCCCCGCAATCCGCGCCCGCGCAGCCCGGCGACCATCACCGTAACTTCGATCCCAGCCAGTTTGCAGCGCATCTCGGCAAGCGGCTCAACCTGACGAGCGATCAGGTGGCGCAGATTACGCCCATCCTGGCCGCTCGCCAACAGCAGATGCAGACTCAGCGCGCCGATGCTTCGCTCAGCGTGCAGGATCGCCACATCAAGGCGCGGGCCATCCGCCAGGACACGAACACCAAGATCGAAGCGGTCCTGAATGACCAGCAGAAGCAGCAGTTTGAGCAGATGCTCGCCCAGCGCCGCGCGCACCGCAACCACCAGCCGCAATCTTCGCAACCCCAAGCCTGAAAGCGGGTGCCCCCGGTCTCGCCTTTGAGACCGGGGAATCGAGGTCAGCCCAGGTCTCAATCACGAGACCTGGGTTCGCGGCCTTCCCGTGTCGCACTCCTACTGGACCGTTTCGTCCTTCTCTACCACAAGCGACGTGTTATCCAGACGCATATCGATCGGCAGGCCGCCTACTGTCGAAGCCACACTGCGCACAATGGTTTCAAAGTCACTCACCGCTGCTGCATCGTTCCATGTGCCGTCCGTTACGACGAACGCAATCGTCGTTCCCCCGTCCTTCGTCACAAACACATTGGCTCCTTTGCCCGAAAGGTATCCAAGCGTTTTGAGCTGGTTACCGAGCGCCTGGGCGTCTGCTTGGGTAGCGGTGCCCTCGAAGATCACTTCGTCACCGCCGCCAAAGTCCACTTCGCCTACAATCCCGGACTTCTCCACCACCTGTGTGCTGTTCAGCAGTTGCACCTGGATGGGCAAGCCGCCCACGGTTGACGCCACTCCCCGCGCAATCTCTTCAAACTGCGCCATCGTTCCCGCCTGGTTCCATGCGCCCTCCTGAACAACGAATCCGATCGTGGTGCCGCCCGTTCCCTTGTTCAGCACCACGGTCACGCCGCGATCCTGCAGGTAACCGGCGCTCTTCAGAGCGTTGCCCAACGCCGTTGCATCGGCCTGGGTGGCTGTGCCCGTGTAAATCACCTGGTCCTTGGTTCCGATGGTCACCGTGTTCTGCCCGACTCCGTATTGCGCAGCGAAACTCTGCCACTGTCCGGTGTAGTACAGGTAGCCGATCAGCGCGCAGCCGAGAACCAGGGTCGTTGCGATGGCTATGCCGACAGCGCGCCACTTCGAATAGAGTTGCCCACCCCACGCAACATGCGTTTTGATCGCCTGATCCTGCAGCTGCTTCGCCGCCATCCAGGTGCACACGAACAGCACAACGCTGGCAATCGTCGGGCTTGCTGTCGATTTCAATGCCAAAAAGATCAAGCCAGCGGATGCCGCCGCGCCCACGACAAGCGCAAGCATGGCATTGCTGCCCTGTCCAAGCTTGCGGTAGTTTGAAGCGATCAGGACCGTACCCGCAAGCGGGCTGCCCAGGAAGGCTGCCAGGCCGATTGAGCCCGAGTCATATAAACGGTATGCAGGAGGTGCGTATTGCGGGGCCGGGTAGCCCCCGACCTGGGGATAAGCAGTAGACATAATTTCCTCTTTCTTTCCGGGGGGCCAGCGGTGCTAAGAGATTAATTCCTCCACACGCTTCGCGCCAGAGAAAACTGCGCGGCGTTTTCTTAAAGAATTACAGCCTTCCACCGCTTGATCTTTTGAACATCGAAAATGCTTCAATCCCGCTTCTTCCCTCCGCCTCACGGGAATATGATGAGTTCATAAGGTCTGTTGAGGAGGGAAGAATGAGCGACCAAAAACGGGCTTCCACGCAGAAGCAAGGCCGTCGTGAATTTCTTAAGGCCGGCGGCGCGGTCACCGCCGCATTGCTGGCCCAGTCGGCGATGACCCAGACCGCCATGGCTGACGCGCCGAAATCCCTTCCCGCTCTCCCTTCGAATCCCGTCACCCCTGGCGCTATGCCCACGCGCAATCTGGGCAAGACCGGCTACAAGGTCGGTATCTTCTCGCTCGGTGGCCAGGCCGCGCTCGAGAAGCCGAATAATTTTGACGTCGCCGTGCCCATCGTCGAGCGCGCCCTCGACCTCGGCGTCAACTACATCGATACTTCCTCTATCTACGGCGGTCCCGACCGTTGGAGCGAGCAGTATGTCGGCAAGGTTATGTCTCATCGCCGCAACGTTGCCTTCCTCGCCACCAAAACCAAGGAACGCACGCGTGACGATTCCATGCGCATGATCGAGAAGTCGCTCGAGCTTCTCCAGACCGATCACGTCGACCTCTGGCAATTGCACGACATCGGCACCATGACCGACATCGATGAGGTCTTCGCCAAAGGCGGCGCCATGGAAGCGCTGCTTGAAATGAAGGAGCAGAAGGTCGTCCGTTTCCTCGGTCTCACCGGGCATTATCGTCCCGAAGCGCTGATGGAAGGCATCCATCGCTATCCATTCGACACAATTCTCATGGCGATGAACGCCGCGGACCCGCATTTCTACAGCTTTAACTCCGGGCTCTTGCCGCTGGCAGTTGAGCGCCAAATGGGCATCATCGGTATGAAGGTGCCGGCCCGCGGGCGGCTTCTCTCTTCCTGGGTACCGCCCTCGCTCCAAGACCAGAAAAAGATGTGGGAGGGGATGGTTCCCGCGCCCACCTCCGGCACACTTTCCATGCGCGAGGCCATGTACTACACGCTCTCCCGCCCCGTGAGCACGGTCATCATCGGTTGCGATACGATCGCGCAGCTTGAAGAGAACGTAAACCTTGCTCGCGATTTCACCCCGCTCAGCGATGCCCAGGCAGACGCGCTAGTGGCCCGTGCGGAGCCCGTCGCCAAGCCATCGCTCTTCTTCCGCTTCTACGATCGGCCCTAGCATGCTGAGTCGTTAATTCACTCAACAAATGTGCGGTCATTCTGAGCGGAGTTTGTCGCGTTTTTTGCGGCAAACGGAGCCGAAGGACCTGCATTTCGTGGTGCCGAATTCTGCAAAGAACTTCCAGGACGCGACACGAGCGCGTATCCTCAACCTGCGCCTTCCGGCCTGCAAAAAAGAATCCGCCCCTCCTCATCGGTTCGGTGATTCGTCTGCTGCTGTGTCCTCGCCCGCTTCCCGAAATCCTGAGTCAACCTCGGGACATCGCGCAGCATCAGAATTCTCGTAGCCGCGCCTTGGGGCGAAGCGAAACCCCGCGCGAATTCCTGCAGTTTAGAAGCAAATAATTCATAGGAGTGTCAAAAAATGAAGCACATTCTTCGATTCGTTGCGTTATGCATTGCTCTTTCTTCTCCATCATGGCTGGCGGCGCAAGCATCTCCCGGAGCCGGCTCCTCGACCTTGAATCACGCCGAAATCGGAATCTACGGCGACTACTTTCGTTTCGCCCCAACGAGCGCCTACCATGCGAATTTCCTCGGCGTCGGCGGCCGCGTCGGCTTCAACATGAACCCCTTTGTCGCGCTTGAGGCCGAGATGAACTACGACTTCGCGCAAGACTTCACGACGACTACAACCAACGGGACAACCTCTACCGTCGTGACCACAAGCGTGCGGCCTCTCACCGGCCTCTTTGGCCCCAAGCTTCAATTCGGCGGCGGCGGTCCCTTCCGCGTCTTCGCCACTGGCAAAGTCGGATTCATCGATTTCAGCACCAACAACTCTGGAGTCGTTTCAGGATCGACATTCACCGGCGCGGTGGCCGGCGTGGGAAATCCCGGCACGCATCTTGCCTTCTATCCCGGCGGAGGAATCGAGGGATTTGCGGGTCCGATTGGAATCCGCGCCGAAGCCGGCGACGAGATTTACCTGAATGGCGGCACCTACAACAACCTGCGCGTAACATTCGGACCCACGATCCGTTTCTGAAACACGACAGCCTGATTGCACTCGCGAGCGGCGCGGCCCATAAGGGGCGTGCCGCTCTACATGTGATTGATCAGGGATGCGATGCAGGCGGCGCCGAATCCGTTGTCGATATTCACCACCGACACATTCGGTGAGCATGTGTTCAACATTCCCAGCAGCGCGGCTATGCCGCCCAGTGACGCTCCGTAACCCACGCTCGTCGGTACCGCAATCACCGGCGCATGCACAAGGCCGCCCACCACTGTCGGCAGTGCGCCCTCCATGCCCGCGCAGACAATCAGCACGCGCGCCGAGTTCAGCGTCTTCTGCTGAGCCAGCAGCCGATGAATGCCCGCAACGCCCACGTCGGCCACCAGCTCCACGGTGTTGCCCATCAACCGCGCTGTCACGGCTGCCTCTTCCGCCACAGGCAAATCGCTCGTCCCCGCGCAAACCACTCCCACGGTGCCTTTGCCGGCAGGCGGTTCTGTCTGCATCAAGGTGATGGTCCGCGCCGTTTCATTGAATTCCGCGCGCGGTTCAGCGCTTCGCACCGCTTCAAACACCTCGCGCGAAGCGCGAGTCGCCAGAACATTTCCGCCGGCACTCGCCATCCGCGCAAAAATCGCTGCAACCTGTGCCGCTGTCTTGCTCTCGGCGAAGATCACTTCAGGCATGCCCGTGCGCAGCGCGCGATGATGGTCGAGCTTGGCGAATCCCAGATCCTCAAAAGGCAGGGTCCGAAGGCGCTCCAACGCATCGCTTACGCTCGTCGATCCCGTGCGCACATCATTCAACACCGCCTCAATCTGCGATCGATCCATCAGGGCTCTGTCTCCTCAGTCGTCGCGCGTTCTTTCTCCACATAGGCACGCATCGCCTCCTGCGTCACTAGCTTGAGCGGCACGCCGTGCCGCCGCGCAACGTTGCGGCATACCTCATACTCTGGCGACGCGTTTGCCACTTCGCCCGACGGCCACCGCGCAACCTTGATCCGAATCTTCCCCCACTCCGTGTCAACGTCCACAAACTCGCGCGCCAGCGACAGCTTGTTCTCCAACCGCCAGCGCAATCCAATCGTGGTCGTTTCGCGCAGCAGCAGGTCGCGGAGCGTGGGCATCAGTTCAGTGCTCGAGAGCACCGTCATTTGCACGCCCGCCCGCCCCTTCTTCATCTGCACCGGTAGCCTGTAAACGTCCCACGCGCCCGCTTCCAGCAACAGTTCGCTCACGTATGCAAGCAATTGCGGCGTCGCGTCGTCGATCACCGTCTCAATCACTGCGATCGCTTCGTTGTCCGCGGCGCCCTGTTGCGCCTCGCCAACCAGCATCCTCAATAGATTCGGTTCGCCCGGTGTGTCGCGGCCTCCCGCACCGTAGCCGTGCGCCTTCACGCTCATTGCGGGCAGCGCCCCGTAGGTCACGTCCAGCATGCGCAGCAACGCCGCCCCGGTCGGCGTCACGCGCTCCATCGCCTCGCCAGCCGCATACACAGGAGCGTCGCCAATCAAAGCCAGAGTCGCCGGCGCAGGAACAGGCAGCGTTCCATGCGCGCATTTCACCGTTCCGCTCCCGACGTTGAGAGGCGAAGCCATCCAGCGCTCCACGCCTAGCGCTTCGCACCCCGCGGCCGCACACACAATGTCCACGATCGTGTCCACCGCGCCCACTTCGTGAAAGTGCACTTTCTCAATCGGGATCGAATGAATCGCCGCCTCCGCCTCGCCGATCAACTGGAAGGCACGCGCTGCGCGCAGCTTCACGGTTTCCTTCAATGGAGCCGCATCAATGATCCCAAGAATTGTCTTCAGCGACCGATGCGGCGCGTGTTCATGGCCTTCATCATCGTGTTGATGTGTCGCCTTCGTCTCATGCGTGTGATGGTCATGATCCTGCCCGTGATGTTCGTGCGAATGGCCATCATGAGAGTGTTCATGGCCATGCCCATCCTCTGATCTCTGGCCTCTGTTCTCTGATCTCTGCGTTACCACGTCCACTTTCACCGCAGCCAGCCCGCCGCGGCTCACCTTGCGCATCTCCAGGCGCGCGTCAACGTTCAACGCCGCCATCGTTTCGGCGAGCAGATCGAAAGGCACGCCCGCATCCACCAGCGCGCCCAGCATCATGTCACCGCTGATTCCGGAAAAGCACTCCAGATAGCCGATTCGCATTGCCTTGTGATTCTATATGGTCCGATACCAGAGAAGGGAATTGAGGGCGCTTTACGCGCCCTTCCGCGCCAGCACTTCGACGGGCAGCACCGCGTTCATTGCTCCCGAGCGGAACCCCTGGCAATCGAGCGTCACATATTTGAATCCCGCCTTTTTCAACGCCGCCGTGATCGCATCCATCATTTCCATCGTCAGCGCCCGCGGCAATTCATTGCGCGCGATCTCTACGCGCGCCAGTTCACCGTGGTGGCGCACGCGCATCTCCGTGAAGCCCAACTCTCGCAGGCTTTGCTCGCCACGTTCCACCTGCTCCAGCACGTCGCGCGTCACTGCGCGGCCGTATTCCACGCGCGAGCTCAGGCATGGCGCAGCCGGACGATCCCACACCGGATAACCAGCTGCCCTGGCCAGTGCCCGCACCTCGAGTTTCGTCAGCCCCATCTCAGCCAGCGGCGCCAGCACTTCGTGTTCCTCGGCGGCGCGCTGGCCCGGCCGATAATCCCGCGTGTCGTCGGCATTCATCCCGTAGGCGATGTGCGCGAAACCCGTCTTCGCGGCCAGCTTCTCCAAAACCAGAAAAAGCTCGTCCTTGCAATGGAAGCAGCGGTTCGCATCGTTGCGCGCATAGTCTTCACGATCGAGCTCGTCGGTGGCAACCACCCGAAACGGCATTCCGATCGACTTTGCAAAGGCGCACGCCTGCTCCATGTCGCGCCGTGCCAGTGAAGGTGAATCGGCCAGTACCGCTACCATCCGCTCCCCCAGCACCCGATGCCCTGTGGCAGCCAGAAACGCCGAATCCACTCCGCCCGAATAAGCCACCATCAGGCTGCCCAGTTGTTCCAGCCGCGCTTCAAGCGCGCGCAACTTCTCAGTCGCAACCGCGCCAGGATCCGCAGGGCTTTCAGCCGCGCCAGCAAGCTTCCTTGCTCCATCGTTCGCTTGCTCGCTGGTTTGTACGCTCGCCGCCATGCGTCCGATTATACCCTCGCTTGTTTTCTCCCATCGCGCCGCTCGGGCTGCCGTCTTCCTCGCGCCGTCTTCGTGTTTGACGGCTCAGGCCACGGGCAATAGCTTGGAAGAGAGCGAAGAAGCGTCAATCCGGTTTCCTGGATCGAGGAGTTTGGATGCGCCACAGAAAGTTCCGGAACTTCTCCACCAGCCCTTGGATTATTGCCGCGCTGCTGGCAGGCGCCGCGGCGTCAGCCCAGGATTTGCAAAGCTTCGAAAAGCGAGTCACCGTCAAAATTCTTCCCAATGGGCTCACCCTGGTTCTCTGTGAGCGGCACGACGCGCCCGTCTTCAGCTACACCACATTTGTCGATGCCGGCGACGTGAACGATCCATCGGGTGAGAGCGGCCTCGCCCACATGTTCGAGCATCTCGCGTTCAAGGGCACAACCCAGATCGGCACCACGGACTACGCGGCAGAAAAGGTCGCTCTCGCCAAAGTTGAGGCGGCCAACGACGCCTACGAGGCCGAGTATCTCAAGCCCGCCGGTCGCGACGATGCCAAACTCAAAATCCTCAAGGCTGCCTTCCTTGCTGCCCAGTCCGAAGCCGAAAAGTTTGTCATCCCCAACCAGTTCAGCGAAGTTGCTGAAGCCAACGGCGCAAACAACTTGAATGCGGGCACCGGCCTTGACGACACGCAGTATTACTGGTCGATGCCAGAGAATCGGCTTGAGCTTTGGGCGTGGATGGAATCAAGCCGCTTGGCCGACGTTGTCCCGCGCGAGTTTTACAAGGAGCGCGATGTGGTGATGGAAGAGCGTCGCATGCGCGTCGACTCAGACCCCATCGGCCGCCTTGAGGAGCAGCTTCTTGCCACGGCTTACGTTGCGCACAACTATGGCCGCAGCGACATCGGCTGGCCCAGCGAAGTCAGCCAGATCACGGCTACTCAGGCTATGGCGTTCCATCGCAAGTATTACGTCGGCGGTAACATTGTCATCGCCATCGTAGGTGACGTCGATCCCCAAACCGATCTGCCCATGCTCGAGAAATACTTCAGCCGCGTTCCCGCCGGCCCCAAGCCCGACGACATGACTACCGTCGAGCCAACGCAGTTTGCCGAGAAGTCCGTCATCATCCATGAGCAAACCCAGCCAGTCTATATGGAGGGTTACCACCGTCCCAGCTACCACGATCCCGACAACGCAGTCTACGATGCCATCAGCGATATCTTGTCCAACGGCCGCGTGTCGCGCCTCTATCGCAGCCTCGTGGAGCAGCAGCAGATTGCGGCCGAGGCTCAAGGTTTCAGCCCATTTCCCGACGAAAAATACCCTAGCCTTTTTGTCTTCTACGCTGAGCCCCTCCCCGGCCACAGTCCCGCCGAAATGCGCGCCGCAATTCACAAGGAAATCGCCAAGCTCAAAGCCGCCGACGTCAGCGATGCGGAACTCCGGATGTACAAGACCCGCGCTCGCGCCGACCTTCTGCGCGGACTGGCAGACAATCAGGGCCTTGCCGATTCGCTCGCCGAGTACCAGAGCCGCTACGGAGACTGGCGCCAATTATTTTTGCAGCTCAACGAGATCGACAAGGTCACCAAGGCCGACATTCGCCGCGTCGCAAATCTGATCTTCGTTGACTCCAACCGGACCAGCGCCGAAATCGAAACAGAGCCGCAACCCGCGGGCAACAAATCGGACGGGGCCACACAATGAGGAGTCTTTCCAGGCCGATACCGCCAGTCTCCCGATCATCCGTCGATTTCAGACCAGTAGCGCCGGTCTCCAGACCCGCACACTCCTTCGCGCTTTCCCTTTTCGTCCTCGTCGCCGCGATCACCTCCGCCCAGTCATCGAAGCCATGGGAGCAGATTCCCATCCCTCCGCTCCACGCATTTCATCCTCAGCAGCCCAAACGGATCGAATTGAAGAATGGCATCGTCGTCTTCTTGCAGGAGGACCACGAGCTGCCGTTTGTCTATGGCTCGGTCCTCATTCACGGCGGATCGCGCGATGAGGATCCGGCCAAGGCCGGCCTGGTCGGCCTCTACGCGCAGGCCTGGCGTACCAGCGGCACTGAGAGCTTGGATGGCGACGCCATGGACGACGTGCTCGAATCGAAAGCCGCGCACATCGAAACCGAGGGCGACGACGATTCCACTACCATCTCCTGGGATTCGCTGAAAGCCGACGCCGGCCAGGTCTTTTCACTGGCCATGGATCTCTTTTTCCATCCAAAATTCAACGCGGAGAAGCTGCAGCTGGCCAAGCAGCAGGAAGCCACTGCAATTGCCCGCCGCAATGACGATGAGGATGCGATAGCCGGCCGCGAGTCGGCCAAGCTCGTCTACGGCGCCAACAGCCCCTACACGCGCCAGCCAGAGCTCTCGACCATCGCCGCCGTCTCCATCGCGGATCTCGACGCGTGGCACGCGCGCACGCTCAAGGGAGAGCTCATCGTCGGCATCTACGGTGATTTCGATCCGGCAGCGATGGAGGCCAAAGTGCGCGCGGCTTTTGAAAGCCTTCCGCAGATCACACCTCAACCGCCGCGCCACGATGAGTTTCCCGGGCCACGGCCCGGCGCGTACTTCATCGACAAAGAAGACGTCGACCAATCCAACGTGCAGATCGTCGGCCTTGGCATCGACCGCCGCAATCCCGACGCAGCCGCCATCGCCGTCATGAATGAGATTCTCGGCGGCGGATTCGGCAGCCGTCTCTTCGTAAAAATCCGCACACAGCAGGCTTTGGCTTACGATGTCGGTGGGGGCTTCAGCCTCGCCGACGACCACCCCGGAACTTTCGAGGTGAACGTTCTGACCAGAAGCGAAAAAACCGTCGAAGCCACCAGGCTCGCACTTGCTGAAATCGCTGCTCTCAATAGCCGGCCCTTCACACCATACGAGCTCGACCGCGCCAAAGACGACATTCTCAACTCGTTCCTCTTCCAATACGACACCAAAGATAAAGTTCTCGATGAAAGCGAGAGACTCGAATTCTACGGGTACCCGGCCGACTATCTCGAAACCTACCGCTCGGCCGTTGAGAAAGTTACGCTCGCCGATCTCGCCGCTGTGGCCAAAAAGTACGTCCACCCCGAAAAGCTCGCCGTCCTTGTGGTCGGCAATCGTCCGGAAATCGAGCCGCCCCTCAACGCTCTCGGCATGGGCACGCCGACTCCAATCGGCATTTCGATTCCTCAACAAGATGCCCCGCCGGTCGCTGCAGCAAAGTAATACAGGAGAACACTATGTTCGAACGCTATACAGAAAAGGCACGGCGCGTGATCTTTTTCGCGCGGTTCGAGGCCAGTCAATTTGGCTCGCCTTTGATCGAGACAGAGCATCTCTTGCTTGGATTGTTGCGTGAGGATAAGGCCCTGACATACCGTCTTCTCCGCTCGAGCAGCGCCCTGGAATCCATTCCCAAGCAGGTTGAAGCTCACACCGTCATTCGCGAGATGATCTCGACCAGCGCCGATCTGCCGCTCTCCGAAGAAAGCAAGCGGGTGCTTACCTATTCCTACGACGAGGCGGCCCGCCTGGGTCACAAGCACATCGGCACAGAACACTTGCTTCTCGGGCTATTACGCGACGAGTCCTCCTTTGCCGCCGTAATCTTAAAGGAACGCGGTTTGGCGCTTGAGCGGGCCCGCGAAGAGTTGGCGCATGCAACAATGGGAAGCGATATGGAAGCGAAGACAATATCTTTTCCGGATGATCCCGTCTGGCGGCTTATTCATGCAGGCGTGAAGATCGCGCGCCCCGAAACCTGCATCATCGATCCCGACGTTCAGGTCGCTGCCGGCACAATCATCGAGCCTTTCGCCCAGTTGCTGGGCCGCACAGTTGTCGGCGCCGGTTGCCGCGTCCGTTCCTTCTCTGTCATTGAAAACTGCACCTTGGGCGACAACGTTCAGATCCTTCAAAGCTGCGTCCTCGAAGATTCCACCATCGCCGACGGCGCACGCATCGGTCCATTCACCCACTTGCGCCCGGGCAACGAAGTCGGAGAAAACGCCCACGTCGGCAACTTCGTCGAGCTGAAAAAAACCCGCCTCGGCAAAGGCGCTAAGGCGAACCACCTCAGCTATCTTGGCGATGCTGAAATCGGCGAAGCTACCAATATCGGCGCCGGCACAATCACCTGCAACTACGACGGCGTCTCGAAGCATGTCACGCGCATCGGCAAAGGCGCATTCGTCGGCAGCGACAGCACGCTCGTCGCACCCGTTTCCATCGGCGACGGATCCTACATCGGCGCCGGCTCCTGCATCACCAAAGATGTCCCCGCTGACGCCTTGGCCGTCAGCCGCAGCCGCCAGGTCACCAAAGAAGGCTGGGCCAGCGCCCGCCGCGCCCGGCGCGCGCCCAAGCCATCGTAAGGCGCAAGAATCGCCCATGGAACCGGGTCCCAGGCACATGCCCCGCCAAGGCCAGTGATGCTACAGGTTCGTCCGAATACGGTGCCACGTTCGGGTGATTGAGACGGGGTAACCCGGATGATACTCTCACGAAAAGACTTGCCACCCATCCGTTGTGTTTGTCGTGCGCCGGTCGGCAGGTTTGGCAGATATCTCGTTAGTTTTGTGGACCTTTCCGCCTGCACGTGCGTCAAAAGTTAGGGCGCCGCATGCAGTGAGTTTCTGGCCTGCTCGAACGTTTCAGCAAGCCGGTTCAATGCACGCAACTCGGGCGAACGCACAACGTAACCGGCACGGAAAAAGCCACAGCCCCGAGTTCGAAAGTTGATGTCGTAGCAACGTACGAGTCGTTTGGACGGAACAAGCATGCCGCGCGGGGCTCAAGGATTCATCAAGCATCCCGGGCCGCGCAGGCATAATAAAACGGAGGCTGCCGCTTGGCGTTAACATTGGCAGACGTAAAGGCGATGGGCACAGCGAGAAGCCCGCGAAACGAAGGCGACGCTCGTGCGCGTAAGCCGGCGCGTGTTCTTGTCGTCGACGACGAAGCTCCCGTCCGCACTATGATCGCTGCCGCCCTCGAACGCCAGGGCTACACCGTTGAGCAGGCCTGCGACGGCCGCGATGCCCTCGACGTTCTCGAGTTGAACACCTTCAATCTGGTGCTCACTGACATCGTCATGAACGACGTCAACGGCATCACCCTGCTTGAGCGCATTCACGCCCTTCAGCCCAATCTTCCCGTCGTCATGGTCACCGCCGTTCACGACATCAGCGTGGCCATTGACTCCATGCGCCGCGGTGCTTACGACTACCTCCTCAAGCCCTTTGAGCGCGACCAGCTCCTGAACACCGTCGAGCGCGCCCTCAATCATCGTCAGGCGCTTGAAGAAACTCAGAACTACCACCAGAGCCTCGAAGAGATGGTTCGCGCCCGCACCGAGATGCTGCGTCACGCCATGGAAGATCTCGAGCACTCGTACGACGTCACGCTTGAAGCTCTCGGCGACGCGCTCGACTTGAAGGACTCTGAAACCGAGGGCCACTCCAAGCGCGTCACCGCCTATGCCATCGCACTCGCCCGCGCCATGGGCATTCCTCCCGAGGAAATCAAGATCATCGCGCGCGGCGCATTCCTCCACGACATCGGCAAGATGGCCATCCCCGATGACATCCTGCGCAAGCCCGGCAAGTTAACCGATGAAGAGCAGGCGCTCATGCGCGAGCACTGCGCGCGCGGCTACAACATGCTGCGCAAGATTCCATTCCTCGCCGGCGCGGCCGAAATCGTCTTCTGCCACCAGGAGCACTACGACGGCAACGGCTATCCCAATCGCCTCGCCGGCCGCGAAATTCCCATCGGCGCGCGCATCTTTGCCGTCGCCGACACGCTCGACGCAATCACCAGCGACCGCCCCTACCGCAAGGCACGCGGCTTCGACTCTGCGCGCGAAGAAATCCTCCGCTGCTCGGGCACGCAATTCGACCCCGCCGTCGTCGAAGTCTTCTTGAAGATTCCCAATGAGCTCTGGCAGGAGCTCCGTTCCGAGATCAGCGGCCAGCACATGCGCTTCTCCACCTTCGAACTGGCCCG
>CAZHOO010000081.1:0-15891 GCA_964533905.1 uncultured Occallatibacter sp.
CGTCCTCGGTAAGTCCGCCGCGCGAGCCGTTGGACTTGATGCGGATGCCGTTGTCGGGGCCGTCGAGCGAGAGATCGAAGACGCGAATTTTGCTGACTCCGCCGTTGGTCTCGCTGCCGATCGACATCCCGTGGCCCCAGTAAAAGTGGTCGTGGCTGATGGTCATATTAGTAGCGCCACCAGGACCGCCCTTGATGGCGACGTTGTCGTCGCCGGCGCGAATGTAGCTGTGGGTGATGGTGATGTTTTTCGCTCCGTCGCCAGGATCAACGCCGTCAGTATTGCGCGCGAGGCGCTGCGGCGTGTCGATCTTCAATTCCCAAACTGTGAAGCCATCGCCGTGGTCGTAAACGACATGGAAGTTGGGAGAATTCTTGAGTGTGATGCGATAAAGCGTGAAGTTGTCAGAGTCATTGGCGACGATGAGGCGCGGAGCTTGCTGGCCTCCGCCGGCGCGGGCTTGTTCAGCCAGATCCCACCACGAGTATTGCGAGCCCAGCATCTTTTCTCCGCCACGGCCGTCGATGACGCCGTCACCCATGACGCCGGAGTTGGGCGCGTGATCGACGGAGATGAGCGGCTTGCAGCCGCGGGCGCCGGGCGTGTGGCTGACGATGCCGCAACTGCCGGGTGAAACGGCGAAGAGAGCCGGATCGCGCGAAGCGAAGAGGGTGACACCGGGGCCGAGAATGAGCGTGATGTCGGGCTTGAGCTCAAGTGGGCCAGAGAGGAATGCGTTCTGGGTCTCGTCGACGCGAAGCATCACGGCACGTCCGCGGCCGCACTTATCGATTGCTCGTTGAATCCTCGCGGTGTCGAGCTTTTGCTCGTCGGCGGTGGCAAGGGAATTGCCCACAGTGGACAGTTGCGCGCTTACGGTGGTGCAAAGCTGGGGAAACAGGGGTTCGATGACGGTACGCGCGTCTTGCGCGAAGAAGACGGAAGCCTGGCTGAACGCCAGAAAAGCGAAGATCGCAAAACGGCGATGCACGAAGGGCTGCTCCTGGGCGGGATGGTAACGGGACCTGACCGCTACCCTCTAGGATAATTCGCCGACCAAGAGGCTAATCGGTTGGGGTTCGAGCCGGTCTCCAAGGCACGCGGCCACCGCTGGGCGGGTGCCCCGTTCGAGCGCTGAACCTTCGCTCCCGGGAGCGTTTGCCGCCAGCGGCGCAGAGCGAATTCTGCTTTTGATTGGCTACCAGAGCAGCGAGTTTCAGCGGCCGGCTTCCACTTTGGCTTCGCCCTTGCCGCTCAGTTCGGCAGCGAAGGCGGCGAGAAGGTCGCCGAGTGTGGCGAACTGCGAGACCGTCTTGAGATCAAAATCGATGGATGTGGCGATCACAATGCTTCTGCCGTTGACTTCGATGACATGGTCGCTGCCGGCCGAGGTCAGGCGGGCAAACTCCATGCGCACCGCTGCCGGAGAGACGCCTCGCCGGACTACGGCCATGAGGGTGTACCGGCCCCAGTGAAAGAGCAGGTCCTCAGAACGCATGGACCGCATGAGGAAGCGGGCCACGTGGATGAGATAGTCGGCGGCGGCTTCTTCGCCGTAGCGTTCCTCGATGGTTTGGAGGACGGTGAGTTTGAGCAGAGCGACGTAGCACTGATGATCGCCTCCGAAGAGCGGACCAAGAAACTCCCTGGCCTGCGATGGCCCCGGGAGGCCGGTCGGCCCCTGGCGGTTATCCCACTCGCAAATCTCCGGATTTTCCCAATGGGCCAGCGGATTCTCAATCGCCCTGGCTTTATTCGCAAGCTCTTTTTCGGCGATGTTGACGCGGTACTGGGCGAGGCCGAGGTGGATGGCGTTGAGCAGGTCTTCCTTGCTGCAAGGCTTGGAGAGAAAGCGGAAGATGTTGCCCTCGTTGACCGCGGCGACGGCGGCGTCGAGATCGGTGAAACCGGTGAGCAGCATTCTTACTGTGTCCGGCGCGGTTTCGCGAATCTGGGACAGAAACTGGGCGCCGTTCATGCCCGGCATGCGCATGTCGGAGACGACGATGGCGAAAGGGCCATTTTCCCTGGCCTGGAGCAGCCCTTTTTCGCCGCTTTCGGCGGTATGAATTTCGAACTGGTCGCGCAACATTCTTCTGAAGGCGTCAAGGACGAGAGTCTCGTCGTCTACGAAGAGGATTTTATCGGCCACGATCGCTTCCTGAGCGCAAGGATTCGGCCGGACGCATTTGCGATCGCCGAGTCGCGGCGCAAAGGCGAAGCCGAGCCGCTTCGCAGGCAAATGCGCCACGAAGCGGGAGTGGAGACGCTCAGACCGTTTATCGGCACGATGGAGTTTGGCGATCAGTTCGGGTTAGTGGAAGCATCGGTATCTGCCGATGATGTGGCAAGAGGACGCCCACGCGCTCGGCGGGTGCGGCAGGGGACGGCCATGAGTCCAGTATCGGGAAGCTATGACTATCGAGACCTCGCGCTACCGCTGGCGTTTGCGATGGCGACGGCGGCGGCGGCCCTGGAGATGGCGGGGCGTGCGGCGGCGCATCGAGGCTCGGGGGGCTGGAAATGGCTCTGGGGAGGCGCGGCTGCGATGGGGAGCGGGCTGTGGGCGATGCATCTGACAGGGATGCTGGCCTATCGGCTCCCGTTTGAGGTGCACTTTCACGCGCCGACGCTGGCGATCTCATGGCTGGGCGGCGCATTTGCCGGGCTGGCGATTGTGTACGTAGCGAGCCGCCAACCGATGACGGCGGCGACCCTTTCCGGAGGCAGCCTGGCAGTGGCGGCCGGGATTGCGGTGATGCAGCTTTCCGCGGTGGATGCGATGAGACTGGCCGCGGTGCGCGAGTATCGCAGCGGCCCATTGCTTGCGTCTATCGTTCTGGACATTTTGATCTCGTTTGTAGGCCTATTGCTGGTGTATCACTCGCGCGATGAGAATCGCGACTGGACGGCGAAGCTGGCGATCACGCTGGTGATCGGTTTGGCGATTCCCCTGGTGCACTCCGTGAGCATGTCGGCGATGGGCTTCATCGCCACCAGCGCCGCGCCCGAACTGAGGCAGTGCATCGAATTCACCCCGCTGGCGACGGCAGGCGTAGCTGCCGCGGCGTTTCTGGTTCTGGGTTTGGCGGCGATTGCGGCGCGCGCTGACCGGCTGCGAACGGGGCAGACGCTGTCATTGAGCGACGAGTTCAGCATGCTGCGGGCGCTCATCGATAACATGCCGGACTTCATGTACGTGAAGGACAGGCAGAGCAGATTCGTGGTGGCTAACAAACACGTGGCGCAAACCATTGGAGAGGAGTCGCCGGAGAAGCTGCTGGGAAGAACGGATTTCGATTTCTTCCCGCCCGAAATTGCGCGCCATTACTTTGAGGACGAGCAGAGCGCGATGCGCTCGGGACAAGCGCTTTACAACCGCGAGGAAAAGGGCCGGGGCATTGAGGGGCACGAGGTCGACATCCTCACGACCAAAGTGCCGGTGCGCGATCAACAAGGCCGGGTGATCGGAATTGCCGGGATCGGGCGCGACATTACGGCTCGCAAGAAGATGGAGAATGACCTGCGGGAGGCGGAGCAGAGGTACCGCGGGATTTTCGACAACGCGATCATCGGCGTCTTCCAATGCCGGCCGAACGGGCTGATTCTAGGCGTAAACCGGTCCATGGCAAGGAATTCCGGGTACGACTCGCCGGAGGAGATGATGGCGAGGGTGAGAAATATGGCCCATTTGTTCCCGGACCGAAAAGTCCCCGAGAAATTCAAGCAGCAGCTGGATGAGGCGGGGTTCGTTCACAACTTCGAATGCGAGCTCTGCAGGAAAAACGGCGGCAAGGGCTGGATGGCGATGAGCGCGTGGACGGTTGTCGAGGGCGGCGCCGTGATCCGGTACGAGGGCATCAGCGAAGACATCAGCACGCGCAAGAAGATGGAGAACGACTTGCGGGAGGCAGAACAGAAGTATCGCGGAATCTTCGACAACGCCCTTGTGGGGATCTATCAGAGCACTCCCGACGGGCACTTGCTGGATTTGAACGCGGCCATGGCGGCCAGCTTTGGATATGGATCGGTGGCGGAAGCGCTCCAGGGCACGACCGAGATCTCGAGCCAGTGTTACGTGGACCCAAAACGCCGCGATGAGTTCAAACGCGTCATGGAAAGTGAAGGCTCGGTGCAATGCTTCGAGAGTGAATTCTGCCGCAAGGATGGAAGCCGGTTCTGGCTGTCGATGAGCGCACGGGGCGTTTACGAGAACGGGGTGATGGTGCGCTACGAAGGAATGTGCGAGGACGTGACGGAGCGCAAGGCGCTGCGCGAGCAGCTGCTGCAATCGCAGAAGCTGGAATCGGTAGGCCAGCTTGCGGCCGGCATCGCGCACGAGATCAATACGCCGACGCAGTATATCGGTGACAATGTGCGTTTTTTGAAGGACGCATTTGAGGATTTGAAGACTCTGCTGACGGACTATGAGCGGCGGCTATCGGAGACCGGCGAGGAAGGGATTCTGCGCGCGAGGCCGGAGGGGCCGGCGGAGGAGGGGATCGACGCGGACTATTTGCTCGGCGAGATTCCCAAGGCCATCGATCAAACGCTGGAAGGGGTCGGCCGCGTAGCGGCGCTGGTCAATGCAATGAAGGAGTTTTCTCATCCGGACACGAAGGAAAAAGTAACGACGGATCTGAACCGGGCGATCGCGGCGACCATTAATGTGGCGCGGAACGAGTGGAAGTATGTGGCCGATCTGGAGACGCATTTCGATTCCTCGCTGCCCCTGATCCCCTGCCACACAGGAGAGATCAACCAGGTGATTCTGAACCTGATTGTGAACGCGGCCCATGCCATCGGAGACGTGGCGCGGCTGGGCGGGCGTCAACGTGGAACGATCACGGTGGAAACGCGGCGATGCGCGGAGTGGGCCGAGGTTCGGATCGAGGATTCGGGGACAGGAATTCCGGAAAAGCTGCGCACGCGGGTATTCGACCCGTTCTTCACCACCAAGGAGGTTGGCAAAGGGACGGGACAGGGTCTGGCGATTGCGCGCTCCGTGGTGGTTGATAAGCACGGCGGGAGCCTTCATTTCGAAACCGAAGAGGGGAAAGGCACGACGTTTATCGTTCGCCTTCCCTACGACGGCAAATCCCTTGGGGCCAAGGCGGTGGCGGCATGAAGCGCATCCTGTTTGTGGACGATGAGAGCAGGGTACTGGATGGATTGCAGCGCATGATGTACGGCGCGAGGAAACGCTGGCAGATGGAGTTTGTGCTGGGTGGAGAGGCGGCATTGCAGGCCTACGAGGCGGGCCCATTCGACGTGGTGATCTCGGACATGCGCATGCCGGGCATGGACGGAGCAACCCTTCTGGGGCACATTCGCGACCGTTACCCGGGAAGCGCGCGAGTGATTCTGAGCGGATACTCGGAGCCAGCCCTGTCGACACGGGCTGTTTCAGTGGCGCACCGGTTTCTGGCCAAGCCGTGCAGCGCCCCCGAGTTGCAATCGATCATCGAACGGCTATGCGCGTTGCAGGATCTGCTCTACGCGCCGGAACTGCGCAAGATTGTCGGGGCCATCGGGCAGCTGCCTTCCCTGTCGATCACCTACACATCGCTGATGCAGGCGGTACGCGACCCCGACGCATCCGTGGACAAGGTTGCAGAGATCATCGAGCGGGACGTGGGCATGTCGGCCAAGGTGTTGCAACTGGTCAACAGCGCATTTTTCGGTCTGGCGCAGAGAGTGGCGACGCTGCAGGCGGCGGTGGGCTACCTGGGAATGGAGACGATCAAAAACCTTGCCCTGGCCTCGGAGGCCTTCAGGGTGTTCATGCCGCATCCGCGGATTCCGCTGTCAGAGTGCGAGGCAATCCAGCGGCACGCGCACCGGGCAGCCGCGATTGCCGCGGCGCTTCCGTTGGAGCCGCAGAACCGGGATGCGACCGTTCTGGCGGCCCTGCTGCACGATGTGGGCAGCCTGGTGCTGGCCGGCACCATGCCCGACGCGTTTTGTGACGCGCGGACGCTGGCCGCTCAACGGGGATGCAAGGAGTTTGAAGGGGAAGAGGAACTGCTGGGGACATCGCACGCAGAGATCGGCGCTTACCTGCTGGGACTTTGGGGTCTGCCGAACTTAGCGGTGGAGGCGATCGCGCACCACCACCGTCCGGAACGCATCCCACACTCGGGACTGGATTGCACGGTGGCCGTCTACGTGGCTGACCTGTTGGACGAGGAACTGGAGACTCATCCGCATGACGCGACGGGACTCCAGATCAATCAGCACGATCGCACATGCCTGGAGACGCTGGGTATCCTGCCGCGCTATTCAGAGTTCCGCGAGCTTGCGTTGCATACCCGTGGTTGAATCCATGCACCTGCTCTCGCGGATTCACGGCTAGAGAGCGTTTTCGCCGCGTTCGTCGTTGCGGATGCGGATGGCTTCGTCGAGGCGGCTGACGAAGATTTTGCCGTCGCCGATGCGGCCGGTGCGGGCGGCGCTGATGATGGCCTGAATCGCTTTTTCCTTCAAGTCGTCGTGGATGACCAGCTCGATCTTCACCTTGGGCAGGAGATCGACGGTGTACTCGCGGCCGCGGTAAAACTCGGTGTGGCCCTTCTGACGGCCGTGGCCGCGGGCCTCGAGAATGGTCATGCCTTCAATGCCCGCTTCAAGCAGGGCATCCTTCACGGCATCCAGTTTTGAGGGTTGCAAAACAGCTTCAATCTTGAGCATGCGAAAAATGCCTCGTTCGATAGCGTAACAGGAGGGGCGGACTCTTGGGCTACCGTCTGGTGTAAAAAAGCTTCCAACTTCCAGCTCTTAGCCCCTAGCTTCACTATGCGGGAACGAACGAATTGCCCGTGCATAAGAAAGCCGGAATGCCAAAGTCTACGTGTTGAAATCGTACCCTTCTTCGCCGTGTTGCGAAAGATCGAGCCCGGCCATTTCATGTTCGGGAGTGACGCGCAGGCCCATCGCCTTGTCGACGACAAAGAGAAGGACCAGTGTGCCGACGATGGAGATGCCCCATGCGACGCCCACGCCCGCCAGTTGGTTGAGGATCTGGCTCCAATGACCGTCGATTGCGCCCGTGGGGACGCCGGCGCCGAAGATCGGGTTGATTACGCTGGCGGCAAAGATTCCGGTGAGAATGGCTCCGAGAGTGCCGCCGGCGCCGTGCACGCCAAATGCATCGAGTGAATCGTCGTAGCCGAAGCGGGACTTGACCTGGAAGACCATGAAGGAGCAGAAGAAGCCGGCTGCAAGACCGATGAACAGAGCGGACATGGGCTGAACGAATCCCGAGGCCGGGGTGATGGCTACCAGGCCCGCGACCGCGCCGGAGATTGCGCCCAGAGCCGTGGGCTTGCCGTTGTGAATCCACTCAAAGATCGTCCAGCCGAGAGCAGCGGCGGCCGTGGCGAAGTGCGTGTTGACGAAGGCGCTGGTGGCCAGCGGGCTGGCGGCCAGGGCGCTGCCTGCATTGAAGCCGAACCAGCCCACCCACAGCAGGCACGCACCAATGAAGCTGAGCACGAGCGAGTGGGGCGGCATGGCCGTTTGCGGGTAACCGAGCCGCTTGCCCAGATAGAGCGCGCAGACCAGTGCCGAGACGCCGCTGGTGATGTGGACAACCGTTCCGCCGGCGAAGTCGAGCGAGGGGATGTGGCCGGCAGTTGCGTTCAACAGCCCGCCTACGCCCCACACCATGTGCGCCATGGGGCAGTAGACAAAGAGCGACCACAGCGAGAGGAACAGGGCCATCGAGCTGAACTTCATGCGCTCAGCGAACGCGCCAGTGATGAGCGCCGGCGTGATGATGGCGAACATGAGCTGGTAGATCATGTAGGTCTGCTCGGGAATGGTGGCCGCGTAGTCGGTGTTCGGGCTGAGAGAGACGCCGCGCAGGAAGGCGTGCTCGAAGCCCCCGATAAACATGTTGCCGTGGCCAAAGGCGAGCGAGTAGCCGACAATCGCCCAGAGAACCGTAACGAGGCCCATCATGGCGAAGCTTTGCATCATGGTGCTGAGGATATTTTTGCGGCGGACGAGCCCACCATAGAAGAGCGCCAGTCCGGGGCCGGTCATGAGCAACACGAGCGCGGCGGAGGTGAGCATCCAGGCGTTATCACCGGCCGATTGAGCGCTCTGGACAGCCTGCTGGAGTGCGGCAATCTGGGCTTGCGTGGCGGGAGCCTGCGGGTTTGAGATGGCCGGTGCCACAGCAAATGCAAGGGGCCCCGGAAACAGAAAGAGAAACAGCAACGTCAAAGAACGATAGGACATGGAACGAGTGGGCATGATGTCTTCCGTTTCGAATTCCCGAGTCGATTGAAGGACAGTTGGCGCTGAATGAAAAGCTGTGGAGGCCAAGGCGACGGCGCACGATCCTAGCATTCGAACGCCGGCAAGAGTCGCCGCCGACCAGAATGATAGCGAAGGTCACATTGGACTTTCGTATCATTTTCGTAAAGACGGCGGAATAACGCAAGTTTTGGCGGTTTCCTGATTGCTTCTTCGCACGCCGGATGCCCGAGGAGACACAGTGGGCGGTTCATGAAACTCGAGGTGGTCCAGAGAGCGCAAGGCTTGCACGAATCGCGCGGAGTTATACTGAGTCCATGGCGGCTATCATAGAGCGCGACCGCTATCTCTTCGGCAACCTTGAGAGCAGCGCGAAAAACCGGCTCAAAGTGAAAGAGGTCAGCTACGGCTATGAAGAGCCGGAGGGCGTCTTTCTCACGTCGCTGGATTTCGCGGTGAACTGGGTGCGCAAGAACTCCGTGTGGCCGATGACTTTCGGGCTGGCCTGCTGCGCGATCGAAATGATGTCGATGGGAGCGGCGCGATTCGATATCGCGCGCTTCGGCGCTGAGGTCTTCCGGCCGTCGCCGCGGCAATCGGACCTGATGATCGTGGCCGGGCGCGTGGCGCAGAAGATGGCTCCAGTGTTGCGCCGCCTATACGATCAAATGCCTGAACCTAAATGGGTTATCTCGATGGGTGCCTGCGCCACATCGGGTGGCGTGTTCAATAACTACGCCCTGCTGCAGGGGGTGAATCAGGTGGTTCCGGTCGATGTGTATGTTCCCGGATGCCCACCCCGTCCCGAGCAACTGATTTACGCGATTACGCTTCTACAAGAGAAGATTCAGCGCGAACCCCGGAGTCTGCTCAAGACTCTCAATGCAGAATAAGCCCCAACGAACAGAGGGCAGAATTCCCCGATGGAAATACGAGTGAGCCGCTCGCGACCGGCGTGAGCGCGTGCGCTCTTGCGTGCCTAAGACGGCGCCGGGAAAAGTTTTGCATAGGCGGGATGTGCGCTGAACTCGGCCTCTCGGTGCTAGGCTTATGGGGTTCAATCAAACGTTGAAAGCTGCGCGTTCTGCGAAGCCGAAAGGGGTGAACCGTGAATTCCTTTTTCAAAACGTTTTCTCAACAACAAAGCAACAACGAAATTGTGGAGCGTAAGAACATGTCCTCAAGAATTCTGAAGTCTGTTTTGCCGGTTCTCGCCGTGGCGATTTTGGCCCTCTTGCCCATGGGATGCAAGAAGGCCCCGCCGATCACGTTATCGTGCAACGCCAGCGCGCCAACTGTTTATCCGGGCGATCCTTTGACGGTTGCGGCTACGGCCGGCTCGGTGGACACAAACAAAAAGAACAATGTCCTCTACAGCTGGAGCGGGGACGGAGTAACGGGCAATGGCACATCAGCCAGCGTCAATACGGCTTCGCTGGCTCCGGGTTCGTACACCGCAAAAGCGGGAGTGAAGGAAGGCAAGAAGGGCAAGGAAGGGCTGAAGCCCGGCCAAAGCGCCGAATGCTCCGCCGATTACACGGTGAAACAGTTTGAGCCGCCGACGATAAGCTGCTCGGCGAGCCCGACGACGATCAAGCCCGGCGACTCGGCGACTGTTACGGCTGTGGGTGTGAGTCCGCAGAATCGGCCGCTGACCTATACCTATACGGCCACGGCGGGCACTGTGACGGGCACCGGAACCACCGCGGAGTACTCGTCAGCGGGCGCGCCGACGGGCGCGGTTGGGATTACGTGCGGCGTCTCGGACGACAAGAACCAGACGGCGACCGCGAATACGTCGATCACCATTCTGGCTCCGCCTCCGCCGCCTCCGGCGCCGAAGACGCAGGCTCTGTGCTCGACCAGCTTCTCAAGCGACCCCAGACGACCGCTGCGGGTGGATAACGAAGCCAAGGCGTGCCTGGACCAGGTGGCACTGGATCTGAAGCAACAGGCAGATGCCAAAGCGGTATTGGTGGGCGAGTCGGACGCCAAGGAGAAGGCGCTCACCGAGAAGCAAGAGGCGTACGCCGCCAAGCACAAGCATGCCAAGGTGGAAGACGCCGCTGCGCAGCGCGCGGTGAATGCCAAGGACTACCTGGTGACGGAGCAAGGGATTGATGCTTCGCGCATCAGCGTAGCCGCGGGCACGACCGACGGGCAGACGGAAGAGAACTACCTTGTGCCGGCCGGCGCGACGTTCGGCAATGACGTGCAGGGCACGACGCCTGTGGACGAGACGGCGGTGAAGCCGCAGGCACGCAAGCCGCTGGCGGAGCGCCACGGGAAGAAGGCCGCGCAGTAGATCGCAAGGCGCTTCGGGCAACCAGAATCCGCGAGTCTTCCTCCGCAAGGGGCTCGCGGAAGCTTACTCAGGCAATCACGCGTTCCAAGTGTCTTCGAGGCCGACCCATGACCAGTATGGGTCGGCCTCTTCGCTTTTTGCGGCCTAAATTGTCTATTCTGGAAAGAGTAAGTGGGGAGTTTCAAGCAAGAATGAGCCGTTTGGGATGTGTTCGGAATCATGGGCGCCGATTGGGGAAAGCGGCGCAAATTTTTCTCCTGATTGCATTGTTGTTTGGAGCAGTCTGCCTGAGAGCGGAAAGCCCATGGACTGTCGTGGGCCCGGCGGGCGGCGATGCGCGTGCTCTGGCTTCCTTTCCGGCGCAGCCGAAACATTTGTTGCTGGGCACGACGAATAGCTGGCTGTATGAATCGGTGGATGAAGGCGCAAGCTGGCATCGGCTGGCAAAGCTGGGCAGCGGCGACGCATTTGTGCTTGACAGCATCGTGGTGGACAGCGAAGACCCGGCTACGATTTACGTGGGCGCGTGGAATAACTCCACCGACGGCGGAGTTTGGATCAGCCGCGACAGCGGGCGCACCTGGAGCGAGCCCGCACAGTTGAAAGGCCAGCCTGTGCACGCGCTCGCGCAGGCGCCATCCGATCCGCACATTCTTTATGCCGGAACCTTGCAGGGAGTTTTTCGCTCGAGCGACAACGGAACGACATGGACGGAGATCAGCCCTCCGGATAGCCACGAGATTCACGAGATTGAGTCGCTGGCTATCGATCCGGGGAATCCAGACACGGTTTACGCAGGGACCTGGCATCTGCCGTGGAAGACGGCCGACGGCGGCAAGACGTGGCACAACATCAAGCAGGGACTGATTGTGGATTCGGACGTGTTTTCGATCATCGTCGATCCCGAGCACCCGAAGATTGTTTACCTGAGCGCGTGCAGCGGAATCTACAAGAGCGAAAACGCGGGTGTTCTGTTCCGCAAGATCCAGGGCATTCCGTCAGAAGCCAGAAGGACGCGGAGCCTGATGCAGGATCCGGAGAAGCGCGACGTAGTGTACGCGGGAACCACTGAGGGTCTCTATAAGACTGAGAATGCAGGCAAGACGTTTAAGCGCATGACGGACTCCGACGTGGTGGTAAACGCGGTTTATGTCGATCCCAGCGATTCGAGCCGTGTGCTGCTTGCAACGGATCGCAGTGGCGTTCTGGTGAGTGACGATGGGGGCGCGACGTTCGCACCGTCGAACCAGGGAATCTCGGAGCGGAAGGTGGCGGCGGTTCTGGTTGATCGTGAACATCCCGAAGTGCTGTACGCGGGCGTGGTGAACGACAAGAAATATGGCGGCGTGTTTCGTTCGAGCGATGGCGGCGCGCACTGGGAGCAGTTAGGCTCGGGGCTCGATGGCCGCGATGTGTTCGCGCTCGCCGAAACAGGGGATGGCCGCGTGGTTGCAGGAACGTCACACGGAGTTTTTGTGCTTGAAAGCGGAGATCCGCCTGCCGCGAGCGAGGGCAAAAGCGATCCGGCACCCGCAGCTTCACCGGCGCGAGCGAAGCGTAGACGCGATTCCGCTCCTGCTTCACCGCCTGCGCCGGCAGCCGATGGAACAGCCGCGGGGAATGCGCCCGCATCCGTCGTGCTCACATGGATTCCGCGCAACACCATCGCGAACACGGTGACGAAGACGATCACGCAGACGCACATGCATACAAAGGTCAACATCGAAAAGCAGGTGCAGGCGCCGGCGATCGAACTGGAGAGCCCGGTGAATGCTCTCGATGTTTCAGGAGACGTGTGGGCGGCCGCGACAGGCTACGGCGTGGTGACCAGCAGCGACCAGGGCGCGAGCTGGCAGGGAGGCCCCGTGATGGGTGCGGGCGATTACCTGTCGGTAACCGTCAATGGCAAGAATATGGTTGCGGCGCGCGCCGACAGTGTTGCGATTTCAACCGACGCGGGAAAAAGCTGGTGGCCGATGGGATTGCCGACGATGCTCACGCGAATCCACCGCGTGGTTTTTTCGCCCGATGGCACGCTGTGGCTGGGCGCGCGCGAAGGAGTTTACCTGAGCCGCGACCTGGGCAAATCGTGGATGTGGGTTCATCGCCTGCCCTTTCGCGACGTGGACGACTTGAGTTACGACGCGGAGTCGATGAGGATTCTGGTGAGCTCGCGCTCAAGCGACCAGGTGTACGCGATCGACCCAAAGACCATGACATGGAATTGGTGGCAGACGGGGTATGACATCGTGCTGATCCGCGCGGCCGGAGACCGGCTTGTAGCAGCCTCGCTCGATGACGGTGTTTTGGTGGGGCCAGAGCTGAGCGCGGCGGTGAGTGCTCCTGCCGGCGGCGCGAGCGCGACGCCGTAACGCCTATCCTTGCACGTCCGGTGTGAGATCTCAGGCAGCCCTGCCTCGCTTTTCGTTGCCGGCTCGTATTAGAACCTCCGCAGGGATGCGCAGATGCTTGTGCAGCCGCCGAATCATCGGCAGCGTGAGCGAACGGTCGCCGCGTAACACTTCGTATACACGAGTGCGGCTTCCAATCACGCCAACAAGTGATTTCGCGTCTTTGCCCTGCTGTTCCAGGCGAAACCGAATTGCCGCGAGGGGATCGGGTACGTCAATGGGAAAGTGCGTGCGCTCGTAGGCTTCGACGAGCGTTACCAGAATCTCAAGACGGTCGCTTTCCGGCGTGCCTTCATGGGCGCCCCAAAGGCGCTCGATCTGAGAAAGCGCTTCCGCATGGTTTTTTTCATTTCTGATTGGCTTAATCCTCATATCGCACCGTCCTTGCGTCAACTTTGTCATAAGCGGCATGCGTCCCGAGCCACTTGATGAATACAATCTTCCGCTTGTAATCGACCGCAGTAATCAGCCGGTAGTCATTGCCCTTGATGTTGAAGACAACTCGATCCGAACATACGATGCTTGCATTGGTATAGCTCTTCTTTACATCCGCGGAATTCGTCCAATCCGCCTTATCAGCTTCGTGGAACCATGCGTCGAGTGCGGCTTTCACCGCGCGCTGTTCTCGCTGTCCGGCCATACTCTTCACGAACCGCGTCAACGTACTGCGAGCGATGATGCGCACTCTCTGAGTATAGCCTGTTCCCAAGATGGGCACAAGGCACAGTTCGACCCCAGCGCGGGGTCGAAAGCGCGTCACTGCACGTTGAAGGCTTTATCGACGATGGCGTTGGGATCGCGGCCGGCCGGGAGCATGGTGAAAAGGGATTGCGCGATTCCTGACGCAGCGGCCACGCGAGGCGTTGAGGTGCGCACCACAGCCACGTCGCCGGAGCGGCGATCGGCAACGAACAGCAAATGCCCAGCAGCTGAAAATGCCATTGCCGTGGGCTGATCGCCAACCGAGACGGATCCAATGCGCTGGCCGTCGTCGATGGAGTACACAGTGACTTCCTGCGAATTCAGGTTGGCCACGTAAAGCAACGAGTTGTCGCGGGAGACGATGCCGCGAACGGGATTGTTGCCGATCATGTACGTGTCTCCCACTTCGTCCGTCGTGTTGTAGATCTCCGAGACGGAGTCGGAAAGAGAGTTGGAGACGAAAATCTCTCCGCCATCGGGCTTCATCGCCAGGTCCACGGGTGCGCGGCCAACATCCATCAGGGTTTCAAGGCGATCGGGTTGTGCGGGATGGGCGTCTGGCTGCGCCAGGGCCACAACCATCACTTGATGACCGGTTGAGCAGGGCACGAAGGCCTTCGAAGAATCCGGCAGAATCACAATCTCCGACGCACCGGGGCAGCCCGCGAACGTAGCCCGCGGGTGGCCGGTTGGTGCATCGAGGATGGTCACCGAGTTTCCGCCCTGGTCAGCAACAACGAGCGATTTGCCATCGGGGGCGAGACGCGCGGCAACGGGCTGATTGCCGACGGGAATTTGCGCCAGTTCGCGGCGAGCTTTGAGGTCAATCATGGAAACGGAATTGGAGCCGGAATTGGCGACGTAGGCAAGTGTCCCGGCCGAATTGAGGTCGATGGAGACAGGCTGATGGTGGAGAGGGATGGCCGCGACGACCGCATTATGTTCCGCGTCGATGACCGACACCGAGCCGTTGGCTCCAGCGGCGCCCGAGTTGACGACGTAGATTTCGTTCTGCGTGGGGTTGGCAGCGACGGCAACTGGATCGTGGCCTACGGGGAGTTCACGATCGATGCGAACGTTGACCACGTCGAGGACCGTGACGGTGTCGCTGCCTCCGTTGGTTACGTAGATGTATTCGCGGTAGTTGGCGGGGTACTGGGGAAAGTCGTGAGTGCGGCAGCCAGCGAAGCCGATCGCGAGCAGGCCAGCAGTGAAGAGAGTTGGGAGTTGAAGCGACGGTCTAAGCAGACGGTTCAATGTTCGCTGTTCCCTGTCCACTGCTTACTGGCCCGCGGTCGCGGAAACGGAGACGCCTCGCGTGAGATTGCGGCCCACGACCGACGCGATTTTGCCGATTTCGCTCATCATGGTGGCGAACTGCGTGGGATAGATGGATTGCGGGCCGTCGGAGAGCGCGGCTTCAGGATGGTTGTGCACCTCGACCATGACGCCGTCAGCGCCCGAGGCCACGGCGGCTCTGGCCATGGGAAGGACGCTGTCGCGGCGCCCGGTTCCGTGACTGGGATCGACGAGGATGGGCAAGTGGCTGACGTGATGGAGCGCGGGAATGATGCTCAGGTCAAGCGTGTTGCGCGTGTGGTCAGTAAAGGTGCGCACGCCGCGCTCGCAGAGGATGACTTCATAATTGCCTTCGCTCATCACGTACTCGGCGGCCATCAAGAACTCTTCGAGGGTGGCGCTCATGCCGCGCTTGATGAGGACGGGCTTGCGGAGTTTTCCAGCCTTCTTGAGGAGGGAGAAGTTCTGCATGTTGCGCGCGCCGATTTGGATAACGTCGGCCCATTCGGCGACCAGGTCAAGAGTTTCCGCGTCGAGCGCTTCGGTGACGATGCGCAGGCCGAATTTTTCCCTGATCTCGGACATGATCTTCAGCGCTTCAAGACCGAGGCCCTGAAAAGCATAGGGCGAGGTGCGGGGCTTGTATGCGCCTCCGCGGAAGAACTGCGCTCCGGATGCGGCGATCTCGGCGGCGATGGCAAAGGCTTGATCACGCGTTTCGATGGAGCAGGGGCCGGCGATGACGGCGAGGTCGCGGCCGCCAATGGTGGCGCTCGAGCCAGGAAAGCGCACAATGGTGTCTTCTTCTTTCACGTCGCGGCTGGCAAGTTTGTATGCCTTTGAGACGCGAATGACTTCGGCAACGCCGGAGAGCGATTCCAGGTTGCCGCGGTTGACTTCGCCCTGGTTGCC
>CAZHOO010000082.1:0-15830 GCA_964533905.1 uncultured Occallatibacter sp.
TTCCAGCTCAGCGTGTTGCCCATCTGGTCGGTGATGGTAACGATGGTGTTGTTGAACGAGGCCTGAATGTGCGCAATGCCGTACGGCACATTCTTGCGCTCGCGCTTCTTGAACTTTTTGGTCTTGCCCTTTTTGCCGGTTTCGGCCTTCTGTTCTGGTTTCGCCATTAGGTCTTCGCCGTCGCTTTCTTCTTGCCGGCAATCGTGCCCTTGCGCGGGCCCTTGCGAGTGCGGGCGTTGGTGTGCGTCCGCTGGCCGCGCACCGGGAGCGATTTCCGATGGCGCAGGCCGCGATAGCTCTGGATGTCGATGAGGCGCTTGATGTGCATCGAAACGTCCTTGCGCAGGTCGCCTTCGACGTCGCCCTGGTCCTCAATGACCTGGCGGATGCGGTTGACCTCTTCCTCGCCCAGATCCTGGATCTTCTTGAAGGCATCGACGTTCGCCTTGTCCAGAATCTTGAGGGCGCGGGGCTGACCGATCCCGAAGATGTAAGTGAGCGCGATCCGTGCCTGCTTGTTGCGGGGCAGATCGACGCCAGCAATACGTGCCATTCTCGGTTTCCTTCTCTAGGTTGTGTGCCTCCGGCCTCAGCCGGCTCGCACGGGTTAAAAGGAGCAACTTCCGAGGTTCATCGCAAGCCTTGACTCCGGCTAACTAGCCTCCTGCCAGGTTTCAGGTGTCGGGGTTCAGGGGTCGGTTGTTGCTTATACGAACGTCTTTTGTCCGACTCCTGATTCCTGAAACCCGATCCCTTCTTTGGAAGTCTCCCTCTCTTGCCAGGCCTAACTTATCCCTGACGCTGCTTGTGCTTCGGGTTCTCGCAAATCACGCGTACCACTCCGTTGCGAGTAATCACCTTGCACTTGACGCAAATCTTCTTAACCGACGCCCGAACTTTCATTGCTGCTACCCCTCTCCGCGCAATCGTGAAGGCGCGGGGAATCACTGGCTCCTCGCCGTTTGCTACTTGTACCGGTACACAATCCGCCCGCGATTTAGGTCATATGGACTAAGCTCAACCGCCACGCGGTCGCCGGGCAAAATCCGGATGAAATTCTTGCGCATCCTCCCCGAGACATGAGCTAAGACCTCATGATTGTTCTCGAGCTTCACCTTGAACATGGCGTTTGGCAGCGTCTCCAGGACGGTTGCCATGACCTCAATCGCATCTTCCTTCGACAATCAATATCCGTTTCTGGCGCTTCCCGCGCCTTCACGCTTTGGACAAGAGTATTGCTACTCCGTCAGAATTCTTGCTCCGGTCGCGGTTACAGCAACCGTGTGCTCAAAATGAGCGCTCATGCTTCCATCGCTGGCCACGGCTGTCCAGCCGTCATCCAGCACTTGCACATCCGGTTTGCCGGCGTTCACCATGGGCTCGATTGCTATGACCATCCCCACCTTCAGCTTCATGCCTTGGCCGGCTTCGCCAAAGTTTGGTACCTGAGGATCCTCGTGCATATGCACGCCGATCCCATGACCAACAAAGTCCCGCACTACCGAAAACCCTTCTCCTTCGACCACGTTCTGTACTGCTGCTCCCACATCGCCCAGGGTCGCACCTGGCTTTACCGCCGCAATGCCGGCCTTGAGCGAATCTTCTGTGGTCTTCAGCAAACGCGCGGCGTTGGCGTCGATCGAGCCGACCGGCACCGTGATCGCAGCGTCTCCGTAATAGCCGTCGACCACCAGGCCGAAATCGACCGAAACAATGTCCCCTTCTTTCAGAACCCGCTTCGGCGACGGAATGCCGTGCACCACTTCGCTATTGACCGAGGTGCAGAGCACGCAGGGAAAACCGTGGTACCCCTTGAAAGCAGCCTTCACGCCCAATTCATTCACGCGCGCTTCCGCTGCCTTCTCCAAGTCGTACGTTGTGGCGCCGGGCTTCACTTTGCTGCGCACCAACTCCAGGACCTCACGAACCATCTGGCCCGCGCGGCGCATCTTTTCGATCTCCTGCGACGACTTCAGCACAATAGCCATTAATCCAGTTCTCAGTAATCACTGTTCAGCTGTCAGTGCCATCCTGCTGCGGTAGGCCACCCCAACTGACTCCCGAATCTCGATCACGCTTAGTTGTCTTCGCAATGCTCAGATCAGATCAGGCCGTTCGTCGAGCAAAATCCAACTGATCACTGTTCATTGACAACTGTTGTTAACGCACAAACTCGCCGCGACCGTTACGCTGCCTGGCGTAACCGTTCAACGGCGGAAACAATCCCGGCTGCGATCTCCGGGATCGGCCGGTCTCCATCCACTTCTGCAAACCGTCCCAGTGCCCGGTAGTGCTCGACAACGGGCCGAGTGAGGGCTTCGTAAGCGCGCATGCGCTCCTTGAAAACCTCTTCCGTGTCATCGGCTCGCTGGACCAGCTCGGCACCCTCAACGTCACAAATGCCTTCCCGCTGAGAGGGATGCATATAGATGTTGTAGATGGTCTGGCAAACAGGACAATTCCGGCGCCCCGTAATGCGGCGCAATAATTGATTATAGTTCACTTGGATGCTGACCGCAACTACCGGCAATGACTCGATTTGCGCCGCCAGTCGACCGTCGAGCCAGTGGGCCTGGCCCAGCGTCCGCGGGAAGCCATCCAGAATGTAGCCCCGGGCCGTGTCCGGCTCCAAAAGCCTTGCCGCGACCATTTCGTCTACCAGAGAGTCCGGCACCAGTTCGCCCCGCGCCATGATCTCCCTGGCCGTCTTGCCAAGGTTCGTTCCGCGAGCCACGTTGCCGCGGAGGAGGTCTCCAGTGGAGATCTGCGGGATGTTCCAAAGCTTCACAAGCTCCTTGGCCTGGGTTCCCTTGCCCACGCCCGGCGCGCCCAATAAAAGAATCGGGCCGGGAACGGTGTCAGATTCCGTTTCCCGGCCAGATTCCGTTTGAGTCTCTGATGAAAGAGATGACGACATTACCAGGTTTTCCTTCCGCGGATGCGACCGGACCGCGGGGAAAAGCCGTCATAGTGACGCATGATCAGCTGCGATTCGATCTGGTTTACCGTATCCATGGCCACACCCACCACAATCAACAGTGATGTGCCGCCAAAGTAGAAGTTGACGTTCATTCCGTGAATCACCCAGTTAGGAAGATTCTCGAATAACCTCCCGATAAGCCAAATCTTGTCGAAGCGGATGCCCGATATGAGGAAGGTGGGCACCATTTGAACCAGAATCAGGTAAAGCGCGCCCACCAGCGTGATGCGCGTGAGAATGTCGTTGATGAAGTCGGACGTGCGTTTGCCGGGCCGGATTCCCGGGATGAAAGAACCCGATTTGCGGAAGTTGTCTGCGATATCGTCCGGCCGCATCACGATGGAGACATAGAAGTACGCAAAAAAGATGATAAACAGAATGTTCAGCAGCTCGTACCACGGCATTCCGGCCTGCAGTGACTGCATGACGGGCTGGAGGATGCGGCTGTTCTGCACCCATTCCGACTGGCCAAACAGCAAAGGTGCCGACAAAATCGAGCTGGCGAAAATAATCGGCATTACGCCGCCGGAGTTCACCTTCAACGGCAGATGGCTGGAAGCTCCGCCCATCATGCGCCGGCCCACGATGCGCCGCGCGCTCTGAATGGGAATGCGCCGCTCGCTGCGCTCCACAAAAACAATAAAGGCTACAACCGCTGCCATGCCCGCAACCAGAAGCAGAACCACCAGGAAAGTCATCGGACCCCAGGCGTCGGTCTGAACCTTCTGATACAGATCGATGATGCCGCGCGGCAGGCCAGCAACGATTCCGGCAAAAATCAGCAGGCTCATCCCGTTGCCGATGCCGCGATCGGTGATCTGCTCGCCGAGCCACATGATGAATGCGCTTCCTGTGGTCAGCGTGAGTACGGTCATAAGGATGAAGCCCGGGCCGGGATTCATTACCACGCCCTGCTTGGTCAGAATGGCCGCAATTCCGATCGCCTGCAACGCAGCGAGAACAACGGTCACGTATCGGGTCCATTGCGTGATCTTGCGCCGGCCCAGCTCGCCTTCCTTTTGGATGCGCGCCAGTGGCTCATAGACCACGGTGAGAAGCTGAAAGATAATGGACGCAGTGATGTAGGGCATGATGCCCAGCGCGAAAATCGTCATCCGCCGCAACGTACCACCGCTGAATAGATCCATCAGTCCGAGCGCGGAGCCGCCCTGCGAACCAAACAACAGTTCCAGCTGGCGATAATTGACGCCCGGCGTGGGGATCCACGCACCCAGACGGTAAACGGCCAGTATGCCCAGCGTGAATAGAACTCGCTTGCGCAGGTCGGGAATCCGGAAGATGTTAAGAAACTTCTCCAACATATTGGGGTATCCGCTTCAGGCGCCCGAAGCGCCGGTCGTATCGTGCAATAAACCCATCATAAGGCGATTTCCGGTTTTTTCAGCCTACCGAATCCCGGGAAGCGCAGACTATGCGTTGCGTCACATATCAAAAGTGGGCCATTGCGGTCCAATTCTAATCATGTTGCGCAGAATCCTTCGCCGCCGCGGGCGCCGTCTCGCCGCCCACAACAACGGCCTTGCCGCCGGCCTTCTCAATCTTTTCCGCCGCCGACTTTGAAAACTTGTGCGCGTGAATGGTGATGGCCTTCTTCAACTCACCCGAGCCGAGAACCTTGATCAATGCGTTCTTGCCCGACGCCAGGCCCAGCTTACGATAGTCGTCGAGGCCAACCTCGTCGACCTTTAGCTCGGCGATCCGGTCGAGATTCACGACCGTGTACTCGGTGCGGAAGATGTTGGTAAAGCCGCGCTTGGGCAGCCGCCGGTGCAGCGGCATCTGGCCGCCTTCAAAACCGCGCATCATGTGAGAGCCGGAACGCGAACGTTGGCCCTTGTGGCCGCGCGTGGATGTTTTGCCCATGCCGGATCCCATGCCCCGGCCTACACGCTTGCGACCGGTGTTGGCTTTCTTCGGCGCCCGCAAATTCGATAAATTTCTCGCCATATTCCCCTCGCTATAGCGCCGGTGGGTTTAATTCCCCCCGACTCGCGTTGCGTCCGTGAAGAAGTGAACCAGTGAAGGAGTGAAAAAGTGCGTCAAACTGCTTCACTCTTTCACTTGCTCACTCTCTCACTTCTCTTCCAGAATCCTCACCAGGTGCGGCACAGCCTTCACCATGCCCCGCACCGAATCCGTGTCTTCGCGCTCGACGATCTGATTGAGACGCGTGAATCCCAGCCCTTTGATCACCAGCTTGTGCTTGGTCGGCGTGGCGATCTTGGAACGGTAATACTGAATGCGAATCATTTTGGTCTTCGCCATCACAGTTCTCCCACCTGCTTGCCGCGTGCCGTGGCCACATCAGCCCGGTCACGCAACTGCGTCAGCGCATCGAACGTGGCCTTGATCACGTTGTGCGGGTTAGGCGAGCCCAGGCTCTTGGTCAGCACGTTCTGCACGCCGACAGAAGTCATCACCGCGCGCACCGCGCCGCCGGCAATCACGCCCGTGCCTTCCGGCGCCGGCTTCAGCAGCACCTGGCCGGAGCCGAACCGGCCCAGCACCTGGTGCGGAATCGTGGTCTCGGTCAGGTGAACCCTCACCAGGTTCTTCTTGGCCGATTCAATTCCCTTGCGAATCGCCATGGGAACCTCTTTGGCCTTGCCCGATCCGTAGCCCACCACGCCCGAAGCGGCGTCACCCACCACCACCAGTGCGGCAAACGACATGTTCTTGCCGCCCTTCACCACTTTGGTCACGCGATTGATGGACACCACCTGATCCTTCAGGTTGAACTGGTTGGCATCGAGTTTCTTTGTCAACATCGTCATTGCCCTTGTCTCTTCTCTGAGCCTCTAGCTGTTAGCTTTTAGCTCTTAGCTTCTTCTTGCCGAATTGGATGCCATCAACTTCGCACGATGGAGCTAATAGCTAACGGCTAAAAGCTAATAGCTGCTTCTAGAATTCCAGCCCTGCTTCGCGCGCAGCATCGGCCAACGCCTTCACGCGCCCGTGATACAGATAGCCGCCGCGATCGAAGACCACCTGCTTGATTCCCTTGGCCACGGCCTGTTCCGCTACTGTCTTGCCAATTTCCTTCGCCGCCGCGACGTTGCCGCCGCTCTTCAGCTTGATGCTCGACGCCGAAACCAGCGTCTGACCGGTCTGATCGTCGATCACCTGCACGTAAATGTGGTTGAGCGAGCGATAAACGTTTAGCCGCGGCCGCTCCGCAGTCCCCGCGAGCTTCTCGCGAATTCGATCATGGATTCGTTGTCGGATTGCGTTTCTCTTGTGTTGCGTAATCATGTTTTTCTCTCACCTATCGGCGGAACCGCCCCGCGGTCCCGTTCGGATTTAAATGCAGCTCCTAGCTGCTAGCCTAAGCTCTTAGCCCATCCCGCTTCGACCAACGCCATTAACCTCGCACGGAAGAGCTGATGGCTAAAAGCTGATGGCTGAAAGCTGCTTTATTTCGCTCCCGTCTTGCCGGCCTTCTTCTTCAGCCGCTCGTCGGAGTAGCGCACACCCTTGTTCTTGTACGGATCCGGCTTGCGCAACGAGCGCATGTCGGCCGCTACCTGGCCCACCTTCTGCCGGTCGACGCCCATGACGGTCAGATGCGTCTGCTTGGGATCGATCGTCACTTCAATACCCGAAGGCAGCGGAACCTCGATGGGATGCGAGTAGCCCAGCGTGAAAACCACCATTCCCTTGCCCTTCAACTCGGCGCGGTAGCCGATACCTACGATGTCCAGGTCCCTGGTCCATCCCTTGGTCACTCCGTGCACCGCGTTATTCACCAGGGCGCGCGTGAGCCCATGTACCGCGGCCTTGTCTTCGCTCGCGCGCTCCAGCTGCAGATTGCCATCGGCCGTCTTCAACGTGATGCCGTCGGCGATCAACGCCGTGACCTTGCCCTTGGGCCCTTCGACTAGGACGGTGTTTCCCTCAACCGTGTACTTCACTCCCGCGGGCAGCGGGATCAGTTTCTTTCCAATGCGCGACATTCTTTGAAATCCTTCTCTTGGCTTGCGAGTCCCGCAGGAGGATTGCTATTCCGCGTTCCACTGCAGCCTGTAAAGCAGCCTCTAGCTAGCTGCTAGCTCTTAGCTTTTCCCGGCTCACAACGATGCCCCTAATCCCAGCACAATGGAGCTAGCAGCTAGAGGCTAATAGCTAGGAGCTGTTTCTTACCACACTTCGCACAACAGCTCGCCGCCCACGCCCTCGCGGCGCGCCTGGCGACCCGTCATCACACCCTTGGGTGTGGTCAAAATCGCAATTCCGAGCCCGCCCTGAACGCGCTTGATTTCGTCGCGGCCTACATAGACACGGCAGCCGGGACGCGAAACGCGCGCCAGGTCGCGGATGGCCGCTTCAGTGCCACCGTACTTCAGGTACACGCGAAGCACCAGCTTGCCCGCTTCATCCTGAACTTTGTAGTTCGAGATGTAGCCCTCTTCCTTGAGGATGCGGGCGATCTCGGTCTTCAGCTTCGAAGCGGGAACATCCATCTTCTGATGACGCGCCCGAATCGCATTGCGAATGCGCGCCAGAAAATCTGCTACAGGATCCGTCAGACTCATTCCTTCTCCTTCATTCCCCGTTCGTCCGCCTGCTACCGGAAACCTGCGGGAATGGCTTAAAAGTTCGCAGTTCTTAGTTCAAAATTCACAGTCCCTGTTTCGCGGTAGATAAAAACTGCGAACAACGAACCGTGAACCACGAACTGTCTCTCTACCAGCTCGACTTATTGACGCCGGGAATCTCGCCCTTCAGCGCGAGCGCCCGGAAGCACAAACGGCAGACGCCGAACTTACGCAGGAAACCCCTCGGCCGCCCGCAAAGCTGGCAGCGATTATGTTTGCGGCTGCTGAACTTCGGCTTCCGCGCGTCCTTCACTCGTTTTGCAGTAGTTGCCATAAATTCTCGACTCTCTCCCTACGCGCCCTGGCGGAAGGGCATTCCAAAGTGGCGCAGCAGCGCGCGCGCCTGGTTGTCGTCCCTTGCCGTGGTCACGATGGTGATGTTCATGCCCTTCAGCTTTTCCACCTTCGCGTAGTCAATCTCCGGAAAAATCAATTGGTCGCGCAGTCCCAGTGTGTAATTACCCCGGCCGTCGAAGCTCTTCGTCGAGACCCCGCGGAAGTCGCGCACGCGCGGCAGCGCAATCGAGATCAACCGGTCAAGAAATTCATAGGCCTTGTCGGAACGCAGCGTAACCATCGCGCCGATGGCATTGCCGGTGCGCACCTTGAAGGCTGCAATCGACTTCTTGGCCTTCGTGGTCACCGGCTTCTGGCCCGCAATCTGGGTCAAATCGGCCACCAGCGGGTCAAGCAGCTTTGAATTCTGCGTCGCCTCGCCCAGCCCCATGTTGATTACGATCTTGTCCAGGCGCGGCACCGCCATCGCATTCTCCAGGCCCAGTTCCTTCTGGAGCGCCTGCTTGATCTCTTTCTGGTACTTCTCTTTCAACCTTGCTGCCATTTCACTTCACCCTTCGGTTCAGAGCTTGTCGCCAATTTGTTCGCAATATCACCGCTTCGACCGCGAACTGTGAACTATGAGCTGCGAACCTATTTTTTCGTGGGCAATTCCTGCCCGCACTTCTTGCAAATCCGCATCCTGACGTCGCCTTCGACCTTGTGGCCCACGCGCGCCTCGCCGCAGTTGGGACACACCAGCACCACATTCGACACGTTAATCGCCGACTCCTGCTCGGCGATGCCGCCCTTGGTTCGCTGCCCTTGCTTGCTTGAAACCGTCTTCTTGACCACGCGTACATGCTCGACCAGCAGCGCGTTCTTTTCGGGATAAACGCGCAGTACGCGGCCCGTCTTTCCCCGGTCAGAGCCCGTGAGGACCTTGACCGTATCGTTGCGATGAATACTTAAACTCGGCATCTTCTTCTCCAAAACCAGTTCGGCCACTCCGAACTGCGAACTGTGAACTTGCACCCGCCCTACACCACTTCCGGCGCCAGCGACACAATTTTCAAAAACTTCTTCTCGCGCAGTTCGCGGGCTACCGGCCCGAAGACGCGCGTTCCGATCGGTTCATGATCGTCGCCGATCACCACCGCGGCATTCTCGTCAAAGCGAATGTAGGTGCCGTCGCGCCGCCGGTGCTCCTTGCGCGTGCGCACAATAACCGCCTTGACCACCTTGCCCTTCTTCACGGTGCCGTCGGGCGAGGCTTCTTTTACTGCTGCGGTTACCACATCGCCGAGTCCGGCCTTGGCGCCGAGCCCTCCGCCCAGCGGCAGAATCACTTGCAGCTTGCGCGCGCCGGAGTTATCGGCTACCGCGAGCATCGTTCTCATTTGCACAGCCATGGTTTGCCCTCCTTTCGGCAGCCTTACTTCTCAGCGGGAACTTGCTCCCCGGGAAGCACCGCATCTTCAATCTGGCCTAGCGACGACCGCCGCACAATCTCTTCCAGCGACCACCGTTTCAATTTGCTCAACGGGCGCGTTTCGCGGATGCGGACGACGTCGCCCATACGCGCCGAGCTCTGCTCGTCGTGGGCGTAAAACTTCTTGGTCGAGCGCACGATCCGCTTGTACTTCGCGTGGGCCTTGCGCATCTCCACCGCGACCACGATGGTCTTCTGCATCTTGGTCGAAACCACCTGCCCAACTTTTTCGTTACGCCGCGCGCCAACCGCCGCTGGCGCCTGTGCCTGGGTCTTGGTCGCCGTCATTTGCTCGCCCCCTTCGCCTTCCCTGATTTCTTCTTCGCGCTGCCCGCAGCTTTCTTTGTCTTTCCCGTCTTCGCTTTCGCGGCCGGCGCAGCTTTTTTCACCTTCGCCGCTTTAGCCTTGGCGGGGACGGCGTGCTTCTTGACCTTTGCGTGCTTTGCTTCTTCCGCAGGCGTCGCATCTTTGGTCTTGGCAACCTTGCTCTCCGCAGCCGGCGCAGCTTGCTCGTCTTCCCCGGTCTCTCCGCGGATGCCCAGCTCGCGCTCGCGCGCCACAGTCTTGATCTGCGCAATCTCCTTGCGCAGTTGGCGGAGCTTCTTCACCCCGTCGTTCTGCCCCAGGGCCACCTGGAAGCGGATGCGGAAGAGTTGCTCCGAAGAGGTCTTCTCCTGGTGCTTAAGCTCGTCGTCGCTCAAATTACGAATCTTCGTCAGTTCCATCTTCTTTTCCTAAACTCCGGGCTTTCAGCTTCTCTACTCGGCGGCCTTGACTGCGGTCTTTTCGCTTCCGGGACGCTGCACAAACTTCGTCCTGAGCGGCAATTTGTGCGACGCCAGGCGCATGGCCTCGGCCGCAAGCTCGGGCGTCACGCCTTCCATCTCAAACAAAATCTTTCCTGGCCGCACCACGGCAACCCAGTGATCCAGCGCGCCCTTACCCGAGCCCATGCGGACTTCGGCCGGCTTCTTGGTGATGGGCTTGTCAGGGAACAGCCGCAACCAGATCTTGCCTCCACGCTTGATGAAGCGCGTCATGGCGATACGGCTGGCCTCTATCTGCCGGTCCGTGATGTAGCCGCATTCCATCACCTTCAAGCCGTACTCGCCGAACGACAGCGTAGAGCCCCGCCAAGCCTTGCCCCGGCGCTTGCCCTTCTGCTGCTTGCGAAACTTCACCTTCTTTGGCATCAACATAACGAAAACCCTCAGAAATAGCGGTCAGTGAACGGTGGTCGGTAAACAGTTGTTCCGAGCGTCAAAATCGGATTCAAATGTCCCCGGTCGCTTCAGCGACCCACTTTCTAAAACCCTCGAAAACAGCACGGCAGGGATCACTGATCTCTGTCCACTGCGTTTAAAAGACCGACGTCCCAACCGGCGGCGCCTGACGGCGCTTCTGCTCGTAGATGTCGCCGCGATAGATCCACGTCTTGACGCCGATCACGCCGTAGGTGGTGTTGGCCTCGGTAAAACCGTAGTCGATGTCGGCTCTCAAGGTATGCAGCGGCAGCCGTCCCTGCAGGTACCACTCCGAGCGGGCAATCTCGTTGCCGTTCAACCGGCCCGAAACGCGCACCTTGATTCCCTTGCAGCCGAAGCGCAGCGCCGAATCCACGCTCTTGCGCATGGCGCGGCGGAAGCTGACGCGCTTTTCCAGTTGCAGCGCGATGTTCTCCGAGACCAGTTGCGCGTCCAGCTCCGGCTTGTTCACCTCGATGATGTCGATGAACACGTCGCGGCTGGTGCGCTTGCCAAGCTCGGTCTTGAGCTTCTCGATCTCCGCGCCCTTGCGCCCGATCACGATGCCCGGCCGCGCCGTGCGAATGAGAAAGCGCAGCTTGTTGCCAGGCCGCTCGATTTCGACGGAGCTGACGCCCGCCGCCTTCAGCTTCTCGCGCAGCTCGGCCTTCAGCTTCACGTCCTCGACCAGGAGCTTTGCATACTCGCGCTCCGAGAACCAGCGTGACCGCCACGGCTTGTTGATTCCCAGCCGGAATCCGTAAGGATGGACTTTTTGTCCCATATACTTCCTCTCAAAAATCTCCCGGCTTACTTGCCGGACTTCTTCTTGGTCGCCACAGTCTTCTTGGCTGCGGGCTTGGCTTTCGCTGCTTTCGGCGCGGCCTTCTTCGTCTTGGCCGCCTTGGCGGACTGCGCTTCGGCCGCCGGCTCTTCCACCTTTGTCACCAGGCCCGTTGCCGACTCACGCTCCGCAACCGACAGCACAATGTGCGTAAGCCTGCGCTGATAGCGAAACGCCCTCCCCATCGGCGCCGGACGAATCCGCTTCATGCGCGGCCCGTCATTGGCTATCGCCGACTTCACATAAAGGTTGTCCACGTCCAGGTCGATGCCCTCTTCGCCAGCCACATACTTTGCGTTGTCCACCGCCGAAGTCAAAAGCTTGTGCACCACCGGCGCGATTCGTTTCTTGGTAAACGCCGCGGTGTCCAGCGCCTCCTGCACTCCGCGCCCCTTGATCAGTTCCAGCACCAGACGCGCCTTCTGCGGCGACACGCGCTGGAACCTTGCCTCGGCTCTGTACTCCCTTGTTGCCACTGCCATACTCATGCCTTCCTCAAACTTCAGCTTTCAGCGCCTACGCCGCGGGCGCCGGCTTGGCCACCGTCTCGGTTGCCGCCTTGGAGCCCGCGGTGTGGCCCTTGAATGTGCGCGTCGGTGCAAACTCGCCCAGCTTGTGTCCCACCATGTTCTCAGTCACGTACACGGGAACAAATTTCTTGCCGTTGTGCACGGCAATGGTGTGGCCCACGAACTCGGGAAAGATCGTCGAGCGCCGCGTCCAGGTCTTCACCACTTTCTTGTCGTTGGCCTTGTTCAGCGCCTCGATCTTCACCATGAGGTGCGCATCCACAAAAGGCCCTTTCTTCGTCGAACGTCCCATAAAACCCAGCTCCTCTACTTCGCTCTGCGGCTGACGATAAATGCGTCCGTCCGCTTGTTATTGCGCGTCTTGTAGCCGCGCGTCGGCTGGCCCCACGGCGTCACCGGATGGCGTCCGCCCGAGGTCTTGCCCTCGCCGCCGCCGTGCGGATGGTCCACCGGGTTCATGCTGACGCCGCGATTCGTCGGCCGGATGCCCAGCCAGCGATTGCGTCCCGCTTTGCCGATCGAGATGTTTTCGTGATCCGTGTTGCCCACTTGACCGATGGTCGCCATGCACTCAACCAGCACCCTGCGCGTCTCGCCGGAGGGCAGCTTCAGCAGGGCATAATCGCCCTCCTTGGCCACCAACTGCGCCTGCGCTCCGGCTGAACGCGCCATCTGCGCGCCCTTGCCCGGCTTGAGCTCGATGGCGTGAACCGTGGTGCCCGACGGAATGCTCTTGAGCGGCAGCGCATTGCCAATCAGAATGTCGGCCTCGGGCCCCGACGTCACCGTCGCCCCGACCTTCAGCCCCACCGGCTGCAAAATGTAGCGCTTCTCGCCGTCGGCATAGTTCACCAGGGCGATGCGCGCCGACCGGTTGGGGTCGTACTCGATGGTCGCCACTTTGCCCGGCACGCCAAACTTCTCGCGCTTGAAGTCGATGAGGCGCAGCTTCTGCTTGTGCCCGCCGCCTTGATGACGAATCGTCAGGTCGCCCGAGTTGCGCCGTCCGCCGGTGCGCTTGCGCGTTGTGACCAGCGGCTTGTGCGGCGTTTGGGCCGTCAGATCGCCGGTCTCAAGCGACGTCTGAAATCGCAACGTCGGTGTGATCGGCCTGTATGTCTTGATTGCCATAATCGTTTTCCTTGAGTGCCGGCCTATTACTCGATCCGGCTCTCACTTCATTTCCGGAACCGCATCACAGTTCCGATATTTCCCACGGTGAGCATCGTCAGGCTGTGCATTTACTGATCCCTGACACCTGTTCCCTGTCTCTACAGATTGCTCACGTATTCCGGCAACTTTTCGCCGGCCTTCAGTTTCACGTACGCTTTCTTCCAATCGGGCCTGAAGCCCGCGAACTTGCCCCGCCGGCGTTCCTTGCCAGCAAAGGTCGCCGTCCGAACCGCGTCCACCTTCACTTTGAAGAGGGCTTCAACGGCTTCTTTTACTTCCGTCTTGGTCGCGTTCGGCGCTACTTCGAAGACCAGTGTGTTCTCGGCTTCCTTCGCGCCCAAACCCTTTTCGGTGATCACGGGGCGGCGAATGACAGTGTGCAGAGTCGGCATTACGCAACCTCCTTCTCGGCTGCAGTTTTCTGCGCCTCATGCTTGCGTTTGGACACGCTCTTCTCGAGCACCTCCGAAAGCTGCTCAATCGCGGGCTTTGAGAAAATCGCCCGCTCGTAGCGCAGCAGATCGTAAGGGTGAACCTCGTTGTTCAGCACCAGTTCAACGCCCTTTAGATTCCGGGCGCCCAGCACTAGCGACCGCGCCAGCGTCTTGCCGTTTTCCACCAGCAGAGCCGTGCGCGTCACGCCGAGCTTATTCAGCGCTTCGTAGTACAGCTTTGTTTTACCTTCCTTGATCTCGAGCGAATCCACCACTGTCAGCTTGCCGTCGGCCAGCTTCGCCGCCAGCGCTGAGCGCAGCGCGCCCAACAGCTTCTTGCGGGGGAAAGGATACTCGTAGCTGCGCGGCTGCGGCCCGTGCACGGTGCCGCCATGGCGCCACAACGGAGAGCGAACCGAACCAACACGCGCCCTGCCCGTACCCTTTTGCTTCCATAGCTTCTTGCCTGAACCGGCTACCAGCTTGCGATTCTTGGTGGCCGCCGTGCCCTGGCGCTGCGAGGCGCGGTAGTGCTTCACCGCCTCCCACAGCAGAGCCTCGTTCACCTGCTCCGGCGCAAACACCGCGTCGGACAGCTCCACCGAGCCCACTTTCTTGCCGCTCAAATTCAATACATCCACTTTTGCCATCGTCTTTTCCAATCAGCTTCGAGCTACGAACTTATACCTTCTTCTTCGCTGCCTTCTTCGCCGCCTTCAATGGATCCACAGTGCCCAATCCGGCAAAGCCACGGCGCTCGCGCGGCGGAGCCTTGGCCTTCGAGATCAGCACGTAACCCTCGCGCGGACCCGGCACCGCTCCTTCGACCATCAGCAAATTCTCGTCCACATCGATGCCGCGAATGCGCAAATTGCGTACCGTCACCTGGTCCGTTCCGAAGTGGCCGGGCATGCGCTGGCCGGGAAAAACTCGCGACGGAAAGCTCGAAGCGCCGATCGATCCCTGCACCTGAAACATGTGCCCGTGCGATTTCGGACCGCCGCCAAACTTGTGCCTTTTCACCACGCCGGCAAACCCGCGCCCCTTTGATGTGCCGATTACGTCCACAAACTTTGCGTCAGTAAAGATGTCCACCAGCACGCGATCGCCGGCCTTGGTTTCTGCCGCGCCATCGATCGCCGCCTCCACGTCCACTTCCTTGATGACCTTGACCGGCGGCGCCTCGCTCTTCTTGAGGTGGCCGTTCTGCGCCTTGGTCATGCGCGACGCCTTCACAAATTCGACCAGCCCGATCTGCGCCGCGTCATATCCGTCCCTGGCCGCCGTCTTCAGCTGCGTGATCACGCACGGGCCGGCCTGCAGCACCGTAATCGGGTGCACGTCGCCCTTTTCGTCGAAGACCTGCGTCATGCCGATCTTTTTTCCCAGAATCCCTGTGACTGCCATCTTTCCCTCACCTCATCATGCGGGCTTGCAATCCCCGCACTGCCGGACCCTTTTCGGGTTTCGTACCACTTCGTGTCGCAGCCCTCACGCTTCTGCGCCCGAAGGGCGCGTCCGCCTGGACGGCCAGTCCTACTTTTCGAACGCCTTGATCTCCACATCCACGCCGGCCGGCAGATCGAGCTTCATCAGCGCGTCCACCGTCTGTTGTGTCGGCTCAAGAATGTCGATCAGCCGCTTATGCGTGCGAATCTCGAACTGTTCACGCGACTTCTTGTCCACGTGGGGCGAGCGCAGCACGCAATACTTGTTCTTGATCGTCGGCAAGGGAATCGGCCCCGCCACCGTTGCTCCGGTGCGCTTGGCCGTGTCCACAATCTCGCCGGTCGAGGTGTCCAGCACGCGATAGTCGTACGCCTTCAACCGGATTCGAATTCTCTGTCCTACCATGACGTCCCTTCAGTTCCCTTTTCGCGTTTCGTGAATCGTGATCCGTTACGAATCACCATCCACGACTCGCGACTCACTTGATAATTTCGCTGATCGTTCCCGCGCCCACGGTCCTGCCGCCCTCGCGAATCGCGAAGCGCAGGCCCTTCTCCATGGCCACCGGCGTAATCAGATCGATTTGCAGCTCCACGTTGTCGCCCGGCATCACCATCTCCACGCCCGCCGGCAGCTCCGCCACTCCCGTCACGTCCGTCGTGCGGAAGTAGAACTGCGGCCGGTAGCCCTTGAAGAACGGCGTGTGACGGCCGCCCTCTTCCTTCGACAGCACATACACCGTGCTCTTGAAGTTCGTGTGCGGCGTTATCGACGCAGGCTTGGCCAGCACCA
>CAZHOO010000083.1:0-15644 GCA_964533905.1 uncultured Occallatibacter sp.
ACACGAGGAGAGGTACGCATGGCCGTTGAAGAAAAAGTGAAGCAGATCATCGTCGAGCAGTTGCAGGTGGACGAAGCCGAAGTCACACCCGGCGCCAGCTTCCAGGAAGATCTGGGCGCCGATTCGCTGGACGTGGTCGAACTGGTGATGCAGTTCGAAGAGGCGTTTGACATGGAGATTCCCGACGAGGACGCCGAGAAGATCAAGACGGTGAAAGACGCCATCGACTACATTGAGAAGAACGCGAAAGGCGGCAAGTAAGCGTTGACCCAGGCAACCAACCGCAGAGTGGTAGTTACCGGCCTGGGGCTGATCTGCGGTGTCGGCAACACCGCTCCCGAAGTTTGGCGGCAGATTCTGGCCGGCGCCAGCGGTATGGCGCCGATCAAGGCATTTGACGCTACCGGTTTCCCGGTTACCTTCGCCGCCGAGGTGAAGGACTTCGACCCTCTGAAATTTGTGGACAAGAAGGAAGCGCGCAAGATGGGGCGCTTCATCCACTACGCCTTCGGCGCAACGCAAGAGGCGATGGAGCAGTCGGGGCTGAAGATTACGCCGGAAAACGCCGAACGCGTAGGCGTGTTTATCGGATCGGGGATCGGCGGATTCGAGGTCATCGAGCGCGAGCACAACAATATGCTGCAAGGCGGCCCGCGCAAGATGTCGCCCTTCTTTATTCCCGCGGCAATCGTGAACATGGCTGCGGGGCACATCAGCATCCGCTATGGCGCGCAGGGCCCGATATCGGCGACAGCCACGGCATGCGCAACCAGCGCGAACTCCATCGGCGATTCTGTGCGCATGATTTTGCACGGGGATGCGGACGCGATGATCGCCGGCGGAGCCGAGGCTGCAGTCACGTCGATGTCGGTGGGCGGATTCGCTGCGATGCGTGCGCTCTCGACGCGCAACGACGATCCCACCCACGCCAGCCGTCCCTTCGACAAAGATCGCGATGGATTTGTGATCGGCGAGGGCGCCGGCATTCTGGTTCTGGAAGAGCTGGAATTTGCCAAGGCGCGCGGAGCGAAAATTCTGGCCGAGGTAATCGGTTACGGCATGAGCGCGGACGCCTATCACATGACGGGCATTGCACCCGAGGGCGCGGGCGCGCAGCGCAGCATGAGAGCCGCGTTGAAAGATGCCGGAATTCGCTCCGAAGAAGTGGGCTACATCAACGCGCATGCAACGTCTACGCCGGCGGGCGATGGCAACGAATCGATGGCGATCGAGAAGGTGTTTGGCGAGCACGCGCTGAGCCACAAGCTCAAGGTCAGCGGCACCAAATCGATGACCGGTCATTTGCTGGGCGGCGCGGGCGGGCTCGAGGCCGGCATCACGGTGCTGGCGCTGGTGAACCAGGAGATTCCGCCGACCATGAATCTGGAAAATGTCGATCCCGAGTGTCGATTGGATTACGTGCCCAACAAGGCAATCAAGTATCCGTTCGATGTTGCGTTGTCGAATTCGTTTGGATTCGGCGGCATCAACGCCACGCTGATTATGCGGCGGTGGACGGAATGAGACAGGGAATAGGCGGTAGGGAATAGGGAGTAGAAAAACTCAAGAGGCCTGGCGAGAGCCGGGCCTTTGCATTTTGTGGCGAGGCAATTCTTCGTTAGCTGAGTGCGAGCGAAGGGTCGGCCGAGAGATCCGGTGACGCAAAATCCTGCGCGACAAGGCGCGGCCATGCGGCAGCGGCGATCATGGCGGCGTTGTCAGTGGAGAGCGCGAGTGTGGGAAACGCGACATGCTGACCGCGCTGATCGGCCTCGGATTTAAAGCGCGCGCGAAGCTCGCGGTTGGCGGCCACTCCGCCGGTGACAAGGATGCGCGCGGCGCCGAGTGATCCGGCTGCGGCGAAGGTTTTCTTCATCAGGTCCCCGACGACCGCGTGCTGAAAACTGGCAATGAGATCGAGCGTGGGCTGCGGGCAGAGGGCCAGTGCCTCTTCGCGAGTTTGGGGCGGACGGAAGTTGGCGAGCACGCGGCTCACGCGAGCTTTTGATTCGGCGCGCAGGCTGTGCAGCTCGACATAGCGCAGCACGGCAGTTTTGATTCCTGAAAATGAGAAAAGGAAGTGCGGGTCGAGGCGCGCGATGGGCGCGGTCTTTGCGGCCTTGGTGCGCGCGACTTTGCCGTCGAGGTGAGCCTTCGTCTTGATCTGGGCGAAGGGAAATGGAACTGCATTCGGGTTGCCGAATTTCGCGAGCGCGTCGATCCACGGACCGCCGGGATATCCAAGGCCAAGAAGTTTGGCGACTTTGTCGAAGGCTTCGCCGGCGGCGTCGTCGACGGTGCGGCCGATGAGCTTGTATCCCCAGGAGCCGTTGGCGGGTTGCGCGAGGAAGAGGTGGGTATGTCCGCCGGAGACGACGAGGGCGAGAGCTGATTCGAGGTTTGGGATTCCCTCAGGGGCTAAAGCCCCGGTCTCATTTAGGGCATTAATGGCACGACTGAAGTCGTGCCCTGACACTTTGTGGCTCTCCTCAGAGGTTCGTTCAGGGGGTGTGTGGACCAGGGCTTGTGCGTCAGTCGAGACGGAAGCTGGATGCGCGGACTCGCGCTCCTGAAGCAGGACCGCATGGATATGGCCTTCGAGGTGATTGACGGCGATCAGGGGAAGGTTGTTGGCGAAGGCGAGCGCCTTGGCGTAGGTGATTCCGACGAGTAACGCTCCGGCGAGGCCGGGCCCTGAAGTGACGGCGATGGCATTGAGATCGGTGAGGCTCACGTTGGCTTCCGCGAGCGCGGCGCGGACGACGGGAACAATGGCGCGAAGATGCTCGCGGCTGGCAAGCTCTGGAACGACGCCGCCATAGCGGGCGTGGGTGGCGATCTGCGACGCGACAACGGAAGAAAGCGTGCGCGCTCCGCGCTCGACGACAGCTGCGGCGGTCTCGTCGCAGGATGTCTCAATGCCGAGGATGAGGCCGGAGCCAGGCATGGTTCCAGTTTAGCCACCTGCGGTGGGGCAGACGCGCTTGCGCGCCAGAAGCGGCCCGGCGAGTTGGCAAGCCGGCAAGTTAGCGAGTGAGCGAGTCATTGAGCCGGCGGCTAACACGTTTGCGCACGGGCGAGAGAGAATGGATTGAGGGGCGATGGCGCGATCGGCACAATTCGAAGCGGCGCTCAAGATTGTGCAGACGCTGCGTGCGCGGGGATACGAGGCGTACTTCGCGGGTGGATGCGTGCGTGATCTGCTTCAAGGCCGCGAGCCGGCTGACTACGATGTGGCGACGAGCGCGACGCCTGACATCGTCCTCGCAATGTTTCCGCGAACGTTTGCGGTGGGCGCACATTTTGGAGTGGTACTCGTCGCGCCTGAAGACGGTGAAGCAGGATTTGTCACCGAAGTGGCAACGTTTCGCTCCGATCTTTCCTATTCCGATGGGCGGCATCCCGATGCAGTGCGTTACACAAAGACTGCTGAGGAGGATGTAAAGAGGCGAGACTTCACAATCAATGGACTGCTGCTGGATCCGCTGCGCTCGAGTGCGGGCGGGGACGCCCGCACGACAGCCGGCCAAGAGGCCGGCGCTACAAAACCGACGACTGGGAAAAATGGCGCTCCAAGCCACGACGGGAGATTTGCAGGCGATCTCCGCGGCGCGGTCCTCGATTACGTCGGCGGCCTGGACGACCTCGACGCGGGTGTGGTGCGCGCGATTGGACGGGCGGAACAGCGGTTTGAAGAAGACCATCTGCGCATGCTGCGCGCAGTTCGGTTTGCTGCGCGATTCGAGTTTGAGCTGGAAACAGAGACGAAGCGCGCGATTCGGTCGTTGGCTTCGAGAATTCATGCGGTGAGCCGCGAGCGCGTGCGCGATGAGCTGACGAAGATGCTGACCGAAGGCCATGCGCGGCGGGCCTTCGAATTGTTGGATGAGACTGGGCTGCTGAACGAAGTGCTGCCGGAAATTGCGCGCATGAAAGGCGTGGAGCAGCCGCCACAATTCCATCCCGAGGGCGACGTGTGGGTTCATACGCTGATGCTTCTGGAGCAATTGGAGGCGGGATGTTCAGAGACGCTGGCGTGGGGAGCGCTGTTGCACGATGTGGGCAAGCCTCCGACGTTCAAGCGTGCGCCAGATCGAATTCGTTTCGATGGGCATGTGGAGGTCGGCGTGGCGATGGGTGCGGAGATCTGCCGGCGATTCCGGTTTTCGAATGAGGAGACGCGGCAGGTCCTGGCGCTGATCGAAAATCATATGCGGTTCATGGACGCACAGCGGATGAAGGAATCGACGCTGAAACGCTTCTTCCGCCTGGAACGGTTTGAGGAGCACCTGGCTCTGCATCGCATGGATTCGATGGCGGCGAGCGGCAATCTCGAGAGCTGGGAGTTTGCGCGCGAGCGCTTTCATTCAATGCCGGAAGCTGTCGTGCGGCCGAAGCCTTTGATCACCGGGCGCGAGCTGATCGCGGCGGGCTATCCGCCGGGAGCGCGATTCCGCGAGATGCTGCGCGCAGCCGAGGATGCGCAATTGGAAGGAACAATCGCGACGGCGGAGGAAGCGCTGAAGCTGGTGCGGGAACGATTCCCCTTGAAAGCAAGTTGATGATTGGTGCAGGCCGCCAAAGGGCGGTGATTGAGGAGAAACGATGAAGCGAACGGGTTGGATCGTGATTGTTTGTGTTTTGTTCTGGGCACGGACGGCAAGCGCTGCCGGCATGTTTCGTGTGGCGATTGTCGACGGTCAAAGCGCCGGTGCTTATCACAACTGGCGATTGACGACTCCGGTACTGAAGTCGGAACTGGAAGAGACAGGGTTGTTTGACGTGACGGTGATTACCGCGCCTCCGTCGGATGGGGACTTCAGCAACTTCAAGCCAGAGTTCGAGCGCTTCCAGGCGATCGTGATGAATTATGACGGACCGAGCTGGCCGCCGGAGCTGCGTGCGCAGTTTGAAAAGTACGTGGCCGGAGGCGGAGGGCTGGTGATTGTGCACGCCGCCGATAACGCCTTTCCCGACTGGCCTGCATACAACGAGATGACAGGAATTGGCGGCTGGCGGAACCGAAACGAGCAGGCAGGGCCCTATTGGTATTGGAAGGATGGCATGCTGGTAGCGGATGCGTCGCCGGGACCGGCCGGGGAGCACGGAGCGCGGCTACCGTTCCAGGTGACTACGCGCCACCCGCAGCACCCGATCATGAAAGGCCTGCCACCGGTGTGGATGCACGCCAACGACGAGCTCTATGGAAAGCTCCGCGGGCCTGGAAAGAACATCACTGTTCTGGCAACAGCGCACTCGGACGCGAAGAACAAGGGCACGGGCCTCGATGAGCCGATGTTGATGGTTCTGCGCTATGGAAAGGGAAGAATCTTTCACACCACGCTCGGACACGATGTTTTCGCGTTAAGCTGCGTGGGCTTCATGACCACATTTCAACGTGGCACGGAGTGGGTGGCCACGGGACGCGTGACGCAGAAAGTTCCCGCGACGTTCCCGACGGCAAAGACGGTGAGTTATCGTGCCGACATTGCAGAAATGGATCCAGCGTTCTTGAATGGGGCGTCGCCGGTCGTCGTGCTGCCGGCAAAGTGAACCGGTGCCGAGGAGCGCAGGGACGCGATTCGGAGTTTTTGCGCGGCGAAGTACGGGCAGACCGCCTGAAGAACTATCCGTGTGCGGAGTGTCTAGAAGCGCATGCGCAAGCCGATTTCAATCTGGCGTTCGCGGTAGAAGTCGATCGCGTTGATGTCGAGCGGCTTGCCGAAGGCGGCGATGGGAGTTCCGGAGCCGGTGAGCGTGGTGGTTCCGCAACTTGCGCTGCCCTCGGTGTTGATGGTGAGGTAGCAGAGCGTGGGAAGCGTGCCTGACGAACCGCTGTTCTCGATGGAGTATCCGGTTGTCTCAAGGGCAGTCACGTTCTGGTGATTGAACAAATTGAACGTTTCAGCGATCAATTCCAGTTGGCGCATTTCGCCAAGGTCGAAGCGTTTGGCGAGCCTGAGATCGAGCTTCCAGGTGTTGGGATAGCGGAATGTGTTGCGGCCGATGTTGTAGGTGCGGCCGTCGTTGCCTTTTCCGTAGATGCGATTGTCGCCACCGGACCCGTTCATGCCAGGGCCAAGGCCCGTGATCGCGTTGCCGGTAATGTCGAACTCCTCGGGCAGCGAGCCGGAGACGCGCATGGTGTAGGGCAGTCCGCTGCGGAATTGTCCGATCCCTGAAAGCGCCCATCCATTGCCAAGGCGGCCGGCAATGCCGTGGAGCTTCCATGGCGCTTCTGCGATGGCGGTGACGGCGGCCGAGTGGCGCACGTCGAGGTCGCTTGTGCCGTATTCCAGGCTCAAGTTGGCGGGATCGAGCAGATCGCTGCCTGCGAAAAGCGTCGTCTCGTTGGGATTCCAATCCATGGCGTGCGCGTAGGTGTAGTTGGCATGGAAACTCAGTCCCTTGCGGCCGTAGCGAGCGATCTTGATCGTGGCGGCTTCGTACGTCGAGTTGGCGCTGCTCTCGATCTGAGCGATTTGCTGATAATCGCCGTAGCGGCGGCCGCACTGGCTTGCAGGATTGAGCGGCGCGCCGGCGGGACACTCCGTGAAGGGCCATGAAGCGTAGAACGGCACAGTGATTTGGGCAGCTTTGATGGGCCCTGTACCGGTTGGATCTTTCACGGCGTAAGTAATCGTGCCGGGATTCACGGAAGAATTGAAATTGGAATCGATCGTGACGGGCAGGCGGCGTCCGAGCGAAAGCATGGCTCCGGCTGTGAGGTCCACGCTGCCTGGCAGTCTTTGTTCAACCGCCGCGACCGCCTGGTGTACCTCGGGATTATGAAAGTTGGGCGCGAAGCCGACCGCGCCCGGGGCGACGATGCTTGAGGGTTGTCCGGCGAAGACGTAGGGGAAAGGCGGCGCGCCTCCTGAACAGTGCTGGCAATCGTCGGAGGGGCGCATGAAGAAATTCAGATCTCCCTTGAGCGATCCGGTCTGCGTGAGCGCGGTCTCGATGGTCGCGTTTTCCGTGCGGCCGTAATATATGCCGTAGCCGAGGCGCAGAACCGGCCAGCGGCCGCGTGCTTCCCCGATTGCGAGACTGATGCGCGGTCCCCAGTTGTTGCCGGGGCCGGGAAGATTGGCAGTGAGCGGCGGCTGGGGATTTGTCTGTGTCGCAGTTGTTAACTCCGGGTTGGCCAGCGAAGCCATGGGCGGCGGCATCTGCTCGCGCTCCCATCGCAACCCCGCGGAGAAGACGGCGATTTTATTCAGTTGAATTTGCGCGGTCGCGTATCCGGCCCAGTCGTTGGTGCTCAACTGCCAGTCGGCAGGGCCCATCGTTTGTGAATAGTACGAGTAGCAGGGCTGGCTGCCGAATTTGGTATTTGTGACGCCGCAGTTGTGAGGATTGCTGGGGTCGAGGGCATCGGCGAATCCAAACTTCTGAAAAGCAAGCGCGTCGGAGATAAAACTGGCGACGGTCGAATAAGTATAGGTCCCCGTCTGATTGTGCAACTCGCTGACTGCGTCGGCGTTGTGGTCGAGCTCAAATCCTGCCTTGATCAGCAGCTTCTTGTGGGCCCAATCGAGCGTCTCTTGTCCGCTGAAAAGGTGTTCGTCAGGGTAGCTGCCCTGGCCGAAACGCGAGGGATTGCCGATGCTGAACCCGTAGCGCGAGTCGACCACGATCTGCGGCAGCTGGCCCCAGGAATTGCCGCTCAGGAACGATTGCTCAAAGCTGGACGGCGAATCGGAGCGTGCATTTAGAATGGCGCGGCCTGCGGAGCCCTGTGTGACGGCGAGCAGATTCGGGGTGACATAAGCTTCCCAGCGTGCCAACAGCCATTGCTGGCTGGCATAGCTCGAGCCGTAGCTGTGGCTCCCGTAGGTTTCAGAGACGCGCGTGAGACCGCCGCCGGGAGAATTGAAGTCCGCGCCGATGCCTTCAAGCGTAAAGCGATGGCGCTCAGCGGCCTGCCAATCGATGCGGCCAAAGCCAACCCACTGGGCGGAAGTACGCGGCGCTGGACCCAGAAGTTCAGCTAGCTGCAGGAGGCCGGCGGGCGCGTAGGCCGACCCGGCGATGCCCATGTAGTCGTTCCAGGCCTGGTTCTGGCTCTCGCCAAGTTGGGCGCTGAGCAATGTGACAGACGCGCTGGTCGGTTCCGGCGGAGTAAAGAACTCGGTGGGGTTTTTGACTGTAGAAAGACCGGGGTCGTTGCGGTGGTTGCTGTCGAGCGCGGCGAACCAGAACAGCTTATTGCGCCGGATGTCACCGCCTAGCCCGAGACCAGCAACGGTTTCATGGTCGGGCGGAGTGAATGGAATTGCGGTGAAATCAGGCATAGTGGCCGAACCTGTGTTCTGCACCCACTGCGTGTAGGGATTCTTGGCGCCCCACGTGTTCTGGCGGTCAAAAAAGAATCCCTGGCCGTGTAGAGCATTGCTTCCATTCTCCGTGCGAACGGTGGTGCGTCCGCCCGCGGACCGCATGCCTTCGGCTTCAACGTTCCCGGCCACTGTGGTCACTTCTCGAATGGCGGCTTCGCTCACGCCGAGGCCGCGCCCCCCGGTCCATTCCTGACTGCGCGACTCAGTCATCGAGCTTTCTGTGCCGTTATCTGTGGCGGCGCCTGAGGAGCGCAGGCTCGAGCCCGCCGAGGCTCCGAAGGCCAGGCCGAGATTCGCGCCGTCAATCGTGATTTGGGCAGATTGCTGCGAACCGCGGTAAGAGGGCTGCGCTGAATCGGACGCGGCGCTGGCCGCGGGAGTGTCGAGCAGGAACTCCTGCCAGCGGCGTCCGCTTGCCGGCAGGGCTTGCAGCTGCGAGGCAGGAAGAGTGGTGGTGACAGCCGGTGCGACAGGCTCTGGAGGCTGAGCGGCGGCCCTTGTGGAGGCAGGAGTCGGAGTCAACATCGCAGGCTGCACGATGCTGAGCGGGACCTCGGTTTTGGCGAGAGTGGGAACCACGCCGGGCTTGAGTGGAAACACACCTGGTTGCGCGGCCGAAAGCGCGAGCTCGATCGGAGCAGATTGTGTTTCGATTGCGGCGCGCGATGGCGACGAAAAGATCGGAGTCCGCGGTTGAGCCCGTTGTGTTGCGGATGACACCGGCGTAGCGGACGGCGAGGCAACGACCGAGGCTGCGAGCGAAGGCTGCGTGCGCGGCGGGGGCGAGGAGGCGGAAGCAGCCGGCGGGACAGAGGTGTTGATAGGATCAGGGGCGCGAGAGAGAGTCAACGGGCAAAGACCGAGAGGCTCGCCGGAGATCGTCGCGATGATTTGCGGAGTGGACGTGCTCAAACTGTGACGAGGTTGGGCAGGCAGCGTAGGAGGCACAACGGCTGGCGCGTTCGCCGCGGCGGTTTGTAGGAGCGCGGGCGGCGCAGAGGGGTTCACCCGAAATTGCTCCGCCACCTTCTGCGGCGATGCGATTTGAGCCGGTGCCGCGGCCTCAAGCAAAGCAGGAGCGGCGGGTTCGAAATCGAGCGCGGCTTGAACGCGGGATTCAACACCCCCTGTTACGAGAATTCCCTCAAGCCGGCCGTGTCCGAGCCGGGCTGCATCGGCATGGAGTGTGTATTCACCCGCATCGAGCGAGGCGAAGCGGAAGACCCCATTCCGGGCTGAGGTGGCGCGGACTTCTGCACCGGTGGATTGATTGCGAAGAACGATTGAAACGCCGGCGAGCGGAGTCGAATGCAGGTCGGTCAGACGCCCGGCGAGCGAACCGGACTGAGGAGACTGAACCTGAACGAAGTGCTGTGGCGGGGAATCGGCTGGATTCGATTGAGCAAGGACCAGCGCGCGGGCGCTCAAACATAGCGCGCCCGACAAAAACCACCGAATCCAGTTCCGCCTTGCTTCGGCCATTGACGGCGTTGCTCAGGCAGATCGATGGAGAAAGGGCGGGAGAAAAGACAAATGAGCAAGCCGGTCCGCTCTTGAGGCGAGTCCGGTGAGAGGGCGAAAGCGTCAGCTTTTCGCCGCGCCGAATGGATCTAGAAGAAGTTTGGCAGCGATTTTATGCCTGAATTCAGCCGCTGGAAAGTAGCCTGCGTCACAATTGGAAGTTTTTTCGACGAGACGGCCAGCTACCAGGCGGCCTCATGCGGGCATAATCGTTGGTTAGACTGGAGTGACGGCGGTTGGAACGCGATCGCGCCGGTCTGAGCCGGGGCGCGAATGCCGGATAGGCCAGGAAAAAGTACGTTCGGCGAGACGCATGTTCATTGATGAAGCCAAAATTCGGGTAAAGGCCGGCGACGGCGGTAACGGGTGCATGGCATTCCGGCGGGAGAAGTTTGTTCCGCGCGGGGGACCCTCGGGTGGCGACGGCGGCCGCGGCGGCGACGTCGTGATGGAGTCGAGCCAGCGGCATAATACGCTGATTCACTTCCGCTACAACCCCGAGCACAAGGGGCAGCGTGGAGAGCACGGGATGGGCTCGAACTGCACAGGGTTGGATGGCCGCTCGGTCACGCTGCAGGTTCCTGTGGGCACTTCTCTCTACGACACGGAGACGGGCGAGCTGGTGCACGACTTCAAGGAGCCGGACGAGCGCATTGTGATCGCGAAGGGCGGGCGCGGCGGGCGAGGCAATCAGCACTTCGCCACGAGCACACACCAGGCTCCGCGCGAGCATGAGTTGGGCCGAGCGGGCGAGGAGCGGAGCTATCGGCTGGAGCTGAAGCTACTGGCCGACGTGGGATTGGTGGGCCTTCCGAATGCGGGCAAGTCGACGCTCATTTCGCGCATCTCCGCGGCGCGGCCCAAGATTGCCGATTATCCGTTCACGACGCTCGAGCCGAATCTGGGCGTGGTGACGGTGGGCGAGGAGCCGGACCAGGAGTCATTCGTCGTCGCCGATATGCCGGGGCTCATCGAAGGCGCGCATCTTGGCTCGGGATTGGGCACGCAGTTCCTGCGGCACATTGAGCGAACGCGCGTGCTGGCGCACCTGGTCGATGTGTCGGACGGTTCGGGAAGGCCCGATCCGGTGGAAGACTTCAAGTTAATCAATAACGAGCTGGCCAGTTTCAGTTCGAAGGGGCAGGGCGCCGAAGAGCATCCTCTTGCGCATAAGCCGATGATCGTGGTGGCAACGAAGATCGACGCGGCGAATCCCGAGAAGCTGAAGAAGCTGGCAGCGCACGCGAAGCGGAAGAAGCTCGAGTTTCACGTCATCTCGGCGGTGACTGGCGCAGGAATTGATGAGCTGAAATGGGCGCTTGCCAGGCGCGTGCGGCCGGCCGTCGAGGCTTGATTCCCGCGACTCCTTTTTACCCACGCGAGCAGTATTTCCTCTGTACACCGAAGAATTCATAGCCGGCGCGGCGCGAAAGCTGGCGCGGATTTGCCGTGTCTTCAGCATTTTCAAATGCGGCTGCAATGCTTTGCAGTTCGAACCTACGGCTTGGACCTCTGGATGCATCTAATCATCCATTCGGGCCAACGCGAGAACGGACTCGGGAAATGCCCTGGAGGTTCTCGTTATGCGTTCCATGAACAAAGATTTGAGAGAATCTTGCGCACGCTGCGCGCTCACTTTTGTCTTTGCGCTGGTGCTGGGCGGCCTGTTGATCGTTCCCGGACCGGTTTTGGCGGGGAGCCAGGAGCGGCCAACGCAACAGTCCGAGCACAATCAGGCTCAGTCCGCGACGTTTGCCGGGACAGTGGTGAAGGATGGCGAACAGTACGAACTGCGCGATTCATCGGGCGAGACTTTCAAACTGGACGACGCGGAGCGCGCCAAGGCCTTCGCGGGCAGGACCGTAAAGGTAACGGGCGAACTCGATGCGCAAGCAAAGGTAATCCACGTTGAGAGCATCCAAGGAATTAAGGGGTAAAAAAGCCAAGTTTTTAGACCTTTGCGCAAAGGTAAATTACAGTTCGGAAACCGAACCGGGCGGAGTGAGGGGGCGAATGTGCCCTTCATTTCGTCCGGTGGTTTTTTGAGAACGGGTTTTAAGAGATGCGGATGCTGCTGAAAACTGGATTGGCCAGCGTCGTGCTCATCGTTCACCCGCGGCTGGTGCATTCGCGTCATCCGCACCCCATTCATCTCCGGGCCGAGGCGGTTCGCCACCTTTACGGTTCAGGATGCGGAGGAAAGCTGCGTCGTCAGCCCGCTCACGCCGCTCGGCGAAAAAGCGTTCCGTCTCCATGGCGGAGATCTTCTCTGCTGCGGCGATAACCAGAAACTGGTTCAAGCTGGTTCCATCGCGCTCAGCGATCTTCTCCAAGGCGGCTTTCATTGAGACAGGAAGCCGCAGCGGGAATGTAGCGACTTTCGTGGTCATGGTTGTAACCTCCTTAGAACTTCTCCGGGGCGAAGTACCTCGATATCAAAGCCGGTTCGTGCTTCGCGAAGGTCTTTCTCGTTGAACGTAACAATCGCCGATGCTCGACCATTTACGGCCGCTTCCAGAACCAGCTCATCGCCGGGATCGTGAAGCTGAGGCCTCCAGCGGAAAAAAAGGCTGACCGGCTCAGCCATGGACACCAAACGATCGACGAAGATATCTGCTTCTGCTCGACTGAGACCAGACGCCAGTCTGTGCTCGGCGAGCAGGCACTGCGCCTCATACTCCAGAGCAAGGGCAACCGACATGAGCATGGTTGCACTGCCTAAGCGGATTCTTCTGAGGAGTTCCGCCGAGCCTCCGGTGGGGCTTCGCATTGCAGCCACCACGACGTCGGTGTCGAGTACGAGCCTCACTTAAGAGTGATATCACATCATGGGCGATGTTGCAAGTCTTGGGATAAATCGCCGGGTTTGAGATCGCGAGTGCGGCGGCGCCAGGTGGCACGGAGAAAGCTGATGGGGCCGACGAGCATCACGGCGAGAGCCAGCAGCACGAACGAGGTTCCGACGGAGTTTTTGTGCTCGAGCGTGAGCCCCAGCAGGCCGAGTGCGATGCACAGAATGAGAAGAAACGCGAGCAAGCCAAAGCTCAGGAACCAGAACCACCAGAGCATTGGAGGCATTCCCGATACGAGTCGCGCCGCGGGATTTGCCGTTCGCACGCGATCGATCAATGCGCTGACAAATGGATAGAAAACCTGTGAGCGGTCTTCAAAGTTGCCAAAGCTGAGATAGTGCTGGCTGGTGAGCTCGATCGCGGCGCCGGAATCGAGGGTGATTACACAACGACGCGAACCAAATGCGACTTTGCCTGCGCCGAACGCCCACATCCCGGGGACGGAGTAGATTCTGACCGATTTGACTTGGGAGAAGGGCGCACTGCCGCCGGGCCAGAGAAGCGCGGCGTCGGTCAACGCGAACTCTTCGGTGTTTGCCGCAAGCGATCGCCGGACCTGGTATGTGAGGTTGGGCAAAATGGCGGTGTCTCCTCAAGATGGAGGATAGCTGGTTTGGCGCGGCACTTCGCGGCCCGGAGGAATACTCTTTCCATCGCCAGGGACGATTCCGGATCGGGAACCAGACCCCTGGCGATCTCGAGTCGGGCAGAGGTCAATTTTCAGATCCGGAACCTCAACTGAATTGCTTGCGGCTTCATCGAGAAGACCGGGATCAACTCTAGAACGACAAATAACCGCATCCGACCGCTTGCCCGAAGCTGGAGGGGCCGACGAGGCCAGCGTCTACGCAACTGGCGCCGTGATCGATGACGTTCTGTTGCTCCTGCATCGCCCTTAGATACATTTCGGTCTCGGCCGGATCGCCGGGCCCCTGGTTGGGTGCTGCCGCGGCGGGGGCTGTGAAGAGAGCAAACTTCTTCTGCAACCAGGCAGAAGGTACGTTGTAGCTGTTAATGATGGCCGCAACGGTGGGAGCATCCTTGGGTGCTAGGGCGGTAGGGGCCGATCCAATCGTCAAAAAGTTCTTGAAAAACTGCTCGGAGTCTTCGGGGAGCGAGCAGAAGATGCCCATGGCATCACCCGGGGTGGCGGTCCCGGAGACGGCGATCACAAACACGCCGCATTGGAACCCAGCCGGCAGCGATTGAAGAGGCGCCCCGTAAAGGAACTTGATCTGAGGAACCGGGTTTCCGTTAAGCTTGGCGCGCTGCTGTAAAACCATGGTGAGCTTGTCACTAAGCTTTGCCGAGTACGGCATCGACATATTCGAGCCGTCGGGTCCCGCCTGTCCCAATTGAAAAGTACCGTTGTGCGCGACAAACCCTTGTCCAAGGTTGACGACCTCGCCTTGTGGCCCTGTCAATTCGATATTTGTTTGCGCGGCTCCGTAGACTTTCCATCCGGCAGGCACACCGGCAGAGGCGCTTTGGTCCGACGCAGTATAGGTCTGCAACTGGACCGGCGGTGCGGCCGGGGCTGTAGACGGGTTCGCCTGCGCTTGAGCGGAGGCAACGGCTGGAATTCCGATGACGATCGAGATCACCGGCACGATGGCGATCCGCAGACATTTCATGGCACCGCATATTTGCATGGCTAGATTCCCTCATCCTTGGTTTTTTGGCCCATTGCTTTATTCGAGGCACAAACCACGTGATTCCGAGCTTGTTTCTGCGGGGGGTACGCGTAGGGTAGCATTCATCGATGGCCGATGGCTATCAACTTTGAACGCAGAGACGCAGAACCTAAATGGCGAGCAGGAAAGCCGGGGAGCATGAACCAGGATTTAGCGTTGAATGCGCACGGCTGCGGGCGAGCAGTCCTCGTGGCCGGAGGATTGTGGTGTCGGTTGGGCGCACTTCACCGTTTGCCGCGAGAGATCGCCGAACTTGGTATGTGAGGTTGGGCAAGGTGGAGGGATCTCCTGAAGATGGAGGATGGCTGGTGTTGGCGGCGGTTTCGCATGTGAAGGGATCGGGGTGAGTTGAGATTGCGGGATTTCGGTCAGGATGACACGGCGTTTTGGTGGGTTCGGAGTGTCAGGGCACGACTTTAGTCGTGCCTTTCCGCCGTGATCAAATCGGGGCTTTAGCCCCTGCGCGTTTTTGCTTTTTCAAATAAGCTGAGCTGCGCATATATTCCTCCGGTGAGTTTACGAAACCTGCTTTTACCGGGTTGTTCTGTATGTAAACACGATGCAGCCGAAAACTCTGCTCGTCGGTGACGCGCACGTCAGAAAATCCTCGTTGCCAGATCTCGCCTCGAAATCCGAGTTCCTTTTTCGCGCGGTAAGAAAAGCCGCCCTTGATCAACTGCATTGCCTTCTCGATGCTCATCTCGCCCGGAACGGTCATGAGAATGTGAACATGATTTGGCATGACGACAAAGTCGTGAATAACGAGCTTCTTGGACTGAACGCAAGACCGCATGACGTCAATCAGGAGTTCGGCCATCCGGTCCGTCTGGAACAGCGATTTCCCGGCGGCCGCGCGGGTGGTGGCAAAGAATATTCGCGGACATCCTGTGGCGTTTTTTGGATCCGAGGGTCGAGAGGGTTTTGACATTGCAGGGGCTAAAGCCCACAGTTCTCGTGCATTCGCCTTCGGCACGACTAAAGTCGTGCCCTGACACTTCGTGCCCCGCCGATGCCGTTTATCGGAGCATGCGAGGTCGCGTCCTGACTCTTCGCGCTGGCCCAAGGCTCTTCTGCTGCGGCGGCGGGCGAAGGGAGCGCATAACAGAGGAGACTGCCAGCCCTACTCTTCCTCTTCGTCCACGGGGCGCTTGGCATTGGCGAGAATTTTTTCGGCGACCAACTGCGGGACGATGTCGTAGTGGTCGACTTCCATGCGGTAGCTGCCTTTGCCCTGG
>CAZHOO010000084.1:0-15584 GCA_964533905.1 uncultured Occallatibacter sp.
AGGCCTTCCAGATGTCGCGCCCCGTGCCGTCGCCCTCGATAAAAGGAATGATGGGATGGTCCGGCACAGAAAACTGCCCATTCTTGTACTCGATCGGCTGGCCCGTTTTGGGCAACTCAAGCCCGTTGTACGTGCTTTGCATGATTTTGTGGGAAGTCCCTTCCAGAAGAAATCCAAAATCGACAGGTCCAGTGTTGAGGCTACCATCCGCAATTCAGAAGAGGCAATGGCAGCCAGACTGAGATTGCGCGCCCGAATTCTCGGATTGCACGTTTTAATGCGTCGCGCGGAGCTTCGTCTCTCCAAACATCACGCGCAGCACATCAATATTCTTTGCGTAATCATCGTGTGCCTTGCGTGGCGATTCAAGGAGCCCTAAATAATGCGGCCCGTTCTTGACGAAGAGATTCACCACCTCCACGTCGCCGATCTTGGGCACGCGGTAGGTCATCACGTCGCTGGGGTCGCTCCACGCAACGACCTGAACCTTTTCCCGGCTCAACTCATCGTTGGGGTGAAGCACACTTTGAAAGCTGGTTTGATAGGTTTTCCAGCGGTTGACGAGGGTCATGAAGTTGGCCGCGGGCGCGGTTGGAGCGGCCGGAGCCGGCGCCAATCCTCGGGACTTGAATGCCGTCGTAGAGGCTTCCGGAGCGTTCTCAAGATTCGTCATCTCCAGCATCTCAAGCTGATTGGCGAAGAAATACATCAGCGATGTTCGCTCAAAGATGTAGTGCACCGCGTTCTCTTCAGCCGTTTTTCTGGCTTGATCCGCTGCCGACAGGCTTTGCCCATCCACGCTGGCGAATTCCGGGTTGAGGGTGTTGAAGAACAAATAGGCGCCCAGGCTATGCGTCACGCCGATAAATTCCTGGTCAAGAGTATTGTCGTGGGTCAGCTGCGTCTTCCAGTCGTAATTCCCTATGGCGGCGCCGCTGGCCGGATTGGCTGCTGCTGCATTGGGATCGAATGCCGCCGATTTGGCCATCAGCTGCCGCACCCCGTCGCGCAGAATACCGCCCAGCGGCCCGACAACCATCAGCACGTCGGAAAGTCCCCAGTCGACAAGCTGGGATTTCAACTCTCTATTCACGAGCGCGCCGCGCGGCCGGATTTTTTCGAGTTTCGCCGCCTCGTCGGCCGGGATCCAGGGAAAAAATCGCCCCACTCCGCCCGGATCCTGGAGGGATTGTTCTGAACAAACCTGCAACAGGTGGGGCTCGGGGCCGGAAAGGCGCGCTTCGGCCGCCATCACCCGGCGGCATTTGAGCGACAGCGTCAGCGGCCACCAGTTGATCTCATCCACTACGAGCACCGCGGAATGTCCTCGAAGGTGCGCGACCCAGTGGACAACGAAGGGGGCTGCCGCGTGCCATTCTTCGGGGGTGGCCCAAACCGGGCTCCCGAGATACGCGAGCGCCGGCGGCTCAACGGCCGTCGAAAATTCGCCCTTGTCGGCGAACTCGGTTCCCGCATTCTTCCAGTCGCTGATCGCGCAGAGCTTGAGCTCAATGCAGATCGAATCGCGCAACATCGCGGAATCGCCCGAACCCACTTGATCGATTCCATGGACGTAGAGTACGTGGACTGGATGTTTGTCGGCCGAGTCGAGCGCATCGGCGATGCTGGTCAGGGTCTTGAGAGATCCGCTGGTATCTTCGACGACTTTGGCGCGAGCATATGCTCCGCCTCCCGTAACCGCGAGGACGAGAATAAAAAGCGTCAACGTGCGATTTGGCATGGACCGACCACTCCGGCAGGAGTGCTACGAACGACTATAGCATTTTAAGTCTAAAGACTTGGGCGGGATTCGAGCCACGGCGACAGGTCAAAGCGGGGGCATCCGCTCTCTGTGATCGACGCTAGCGGTCCCTCGCGCTGCCGGGTCCGCCGCTGTCGAACTTTGGAATGCCAAAGTGGCCTCGCAAGTGGAGCAGGTCCACGGGGCTCACGTTTCCAGCCATTGTCGCCAGGGTAAGGCTCTTCGGGCTATCAACCAGTACCACACCGCCCCGGACGTTGACGCCGTCCATCACCAGCCACACGTCGGTGATGTCGCTGTGGCCCGCGCCGCCCAGATTCGTCGAAGTGAGCACATGCTTCCATCCGCGGAGGTGATAGGCTTCGCGGATTGCCTCAACCTGCGAGGGGTCGGCCTGGCCGTCTGACGTGAAACGCAGAATATGAACGCTGACGCCGTCGAGTTTGGCCACCGTCTGTCTCAGGTCGGCATCGGAATCAGGCATCAGCCCGGCCGCCGCAGCCAGCATTGTTCGATCCAGCGTGAAGCTTTCTTTGGCCACCGCCTGGCCGCTTAATTGCGACAGAGCCGGAGGTGTCCACTCCAGCATGGCTTCGCTTAGGTCGTTCGTGGCCGGCGCAGGGGCAGCGCCTTGCCTATAGCCTGTATCAGGCGCTCCGGGGGATTGCGCCACTGCGCATGCGCAGCCAATGGCCACGCTCAAGACAGGGATTCCCAACCAAACCAACGGTCGCTTCATGCTTATTAAACGCGGTCCCTACCGAAAAGTTGCTGCGTCGCCAACACTCCGCTAACTGCCTATGCATCCCTTCAGCGTTTTCTTGTCGTCCCCGTTCTTGCCAAAGGATTTCCTGCGCCGGAAGCCCTGCACGATGAACCTCCAATGAAAATTTTCGAAACTCTGTTCGCACCCGTCAGGATGCGATAGACTCATGCGGGAACGTCAAAAGACGGCCTCAATTCACTCGTCCATGGAGGACACATAGAAATTGGGAAAAAGAATGGTCCCAAAGAAGCTTTTCTTCACCAAAGGCGTCGGCAAACACAAGGAACGGCTGACCTCTTTCGAGCTTGCCCTTCGCGATGCGGGCATCGCTTCGCAGAATCTGGTTCGCGTCTCCTCCATCTTTCCGCCGCAGTGCAAGATGATTCCTCGCAAGGAAGGTCTGAAGTACCTCGATGACGGCGAAGTGGTCTTCGCGGTCATCGCGGAGAACTCCACGCGTGAACCGCACCGGCTCGTTGCCTGCAGCATCGGCGTGGCCATCCCCGCCGATCGCAACACCTACGGCTACCTAAGTGAGCACCACAGCTTTGGCGAGACTGACGACCAGGCCGGTGAGTACGCCGAGGAGTTGGCCGCTGAGATGCTCGCCACCACGCTCGATGTTGAGTTCGATCCCGACAAGAGCTGGGATGAGAAAAAGGAAATCTACCGGATCTCCAACAAGATTGTCCGCACCAGCAACATTACGCAGTCGGCCGTGGGCGACAAGCGCGGCAAATGGACAACCACCATCGCTGCAGCGGTCCTGATCCTGGACGAGTAACGGCTGGACCCGGCTCCTGTGCAGAGGCCAATTCCGCATGCCGGGGTTGGCCTTGTTGCATCGGCCACTACCGTTCACATCGCAGGCTCACCCAACGGAGGCGTGTTAAGACGACACATGACGACGTCGCACAAATTCACAGTTGCCCTGGTGCAGATGCGCATGAGCGCGGACCCCGCGGCAAACTTTTCGGCCGCGCTGGTCCACATTCGCCAGGCCGCGAATCTTGGTGCGCAGGTCGTCTGCCTGCCTGAGCTATTCCGCACGCAATATTTTTGCCAGCGCGAGGAGCTCGCGCTCTTTGAGCTTGCGGAGCAAATTCCAGGCCCGTCAACCGCCAAGCTCGCCGAGGCTGCACGCGAGGCCAAGATCGCCGTTGTCGCCTCGCTCTTTGAGCGCCGCGCACCCGGGCTTTATCACAACACTGCCGTCACCTTTGACTCCGATGGCCGGATCGCCGGCGTCTATCGGAAAATGCACATCCCCGACGATCCGCTCTACTACGAAAAGTATTATTTCGCTCCCGGCGATCTCGGTTTTCAGGCCGTCGACACCAGCGCCGGCCGCGTGGGCACGCTGGTTTGCTGGGACCAGTGGTATCCCGAGGGCGCGCGAATCACCGCTCTGCAGGGCGCCGAAGTGCTTTTTTATCCCACAGCTATCGGGTGGCATCCGGCAGAGAAGGAAGAGTACGGCGCTGCGCAATACGATGCGTGGAAGACGATCCAACGCGCGCACGCCATCGCTAACGGAGTCTATGTCGCGGCCGTCAACCGCGTGGGTCTCGAGCACGGCGACATTTCGGGCAATCGCGCTCCGGGTCCAGGCCTTGAGTTCTGGGGCGGAAGTTTTCTCGCCGATCCGTTCGGACGGGTCATCGCCCAGGCCGGCCACGACGCCGAAGAGATTATTCTAGGCGAAGTCGATCGCTCGCTGATTGAAGAAACGCGCCGCAACTGGCCCTTTCTGCGCGATCGCCGCGTCGACGCCTACGCGCCGATTACGCAGCGGTTTCTCGATCCTGCGCAGCCCGGAGCAAAGCACGCGGGCGAAACACACAAAGAGAAAAAGTAGTTATGACCGTCCGATCGCCTGCAAAAACGCCACGCGAGTTGGGCTACCGCATGCCCGCTGAGTGGGAGCCGCACGAGGCCACATGGCTCGCGTGGCCGCACAATCCCGAGGACTGGCCGGGAAAGTTCTCGTCGATTCCGTGGCTTTATGCGGAGATCGTTCGTCTGCTTGCGGAGCGCGAACATGTGCATCTGATCGTCGAAGACGCGGCGATGGAGCGGCGCGTGAGGAGCATGCTCGAGCGCACGGGCGTGAATCTTGGCCAGGTGCATTTCCATCGTTGGCCCACGGACCGCGGATGGACGCGAGACTCAGGTCCGATTTTTGTCTGCAATGCCAAGGGTAAGGTCGGCTTGACGAATTGGCGATTCAATGGCTGGGCCAAGTATGACGATTGGCGACTCGACGACAAGCTCCCCGGACGCGTGCAGAAGCTGCTTGGCGTGCCGGAGTGGGAGCCGACGGTCACTGACGAGAACGGTGCGGAGCGCCGAGTGGTGCTGGAGGGCGGATCGATTGACGTGAACGGCGCGGGATCGTTGCTGACCACCGAGGAATGCCTGCTGAGCGAAGTGCAGCAACGCAACCCCGGCGTCAGCCGCGCGCAATTGGAACGCGTCTTCCACGACTATCTTGGTATCGACCAGACCATCTGGCTCAATCGCGGAATCGCAGGCGACGATACGCACGGCCACATCGACGACATTGCCCGCTTCGCAGCGCCCGCCACGATCGTTGCTGCCGTCGAGCGGGACACGCGCGACTCCAACCACACCCCGCTTGCCGAAAACCTCGCACGGCTCAAGTCCGCGCGCACGCATGAGGGCAAGCAGTTCACGATCGTTGAATTGCCCATGCCACGGCCAATCCTATTCCGGAGGCAGCGCGTCCCGGCCAGCTACGCTAACTTCTATTTCGCCAACGGCCTGGTTCTCGTGCCCACATTCCACGATCCCAACGACCGCATCGCGCTGAATACGCTGGCTGAAGTTTTTCCCGATCGGGACGTCGTCGGCGTGCATTCGGTTGACCTAATCTGGGGACTGGGCGCTTTGCACTGCATGACACAGCAGCAGGCCGCCGCCTTACCATCGAAAGCATGATCGACGATTTACAGGCGATGCAGGCCGCATTGGCGGAGGCACGACTGGCTGCTGAAGCCGGCGAAGTTCCCATCGGCGCGGTCGTCGTCTACGACGGCGCCATCGTCGCCCGCGGCCAGAATCGCGTCCTGCGCGACGTGGATCCAACGGCCCACGCTGAAATCGTCGCTCTCCGGGCCGCCGCCACAGCCCTCGGCAACTACAGGCTCGCCGGATGCACGCTCTACGTGACGCTCGAGCCTTGCGCCATGTGCGCCGGAGCCATGATCCATGCGCGCATTGACCGGTTGGTATTTGCCGCGCCCGATCCCAAGGCCGGCGCCTGCGGATCGGTGCTCCCGGTGCTGAACCATCCGCAGCTCAATCATCAGATGAAGGTGGAGCAGGGAATTGGCGCGGAGGAATCGGCGGAGTTGCTGCGGGGATTTTTCCGGGAGCGGCGGTAAGACAATCGCTCGCGCGGAGACCTTTTACCTGTCGTCCGTCTAGCTCCGCAAGCCCCGCTAACTCCGCTATTTTCTCGTGAGTGTGCGAATCCGCTCCGCCTCTGCCGGCCACTTCGCCATAAGCTCCGCGTAGCATCCTCCGCGGTAATCCGCGAAATCGAACCCCGGCGTCACCGTGCAACCCAGCAGAGCGACTTTGCCGCCGTCAACAAGGCGCGTGCCCTGCCACACGCCTGCCGGCACCACCAACTGCAGATGCTGACCGGCCGCGAGATCCGGTCCAAGAGTAAGAACGGCGGCGCGCCCGTCAGGGAATAGCTGCAGCATCTCGACCGGATCGCCGAGATAGAAGTGAAAAATCTCGTCGGAGGCGAGTACGTGCATCTCTGAGAACGTTTCGGCCTCAAGCAGGTAATAGATGGCCGTGCCCTGCGCCCGCCGTCCGCGCAGCAGTTCCACGCTCCCCGCCGATGTGTACGTCCGGCGGAACCATCCGCCCTCGACCGGGTGCGGCTCAAGGTGTAAAAGCGACTTAATCAGGTCCGCCGTCATCCAATCTCCCGGGTGCCACTGATCACAGATCGTAGCATCGCGATTTGAGTAGAATTCCGTTATGACAGTGCAGGTCTACACCACGTCCTGGTGCCGCGATTGCCGAGCCGCCAAGCAGTTCCTCGACGAGCACGGTGTCGTCTACACCGAGGTCAATGTCGACGCGGACCCCGCAGCCTCCGCCGAGGTTCTGAGTCGCGTTGGCAAGCGCGCCGTTCCGCAATTGGTCATCGACGGCGAGTGGTTCCAGCCCTACACGCCGGGCCGCGGCCTCCTCATCGAGGAGTTGATGCGCCGGCTCGGAATTCCTCGCGGATAAGCGCCGCCCCCTACTACAATTGAATAGGAGCCTGATGCCGCAACTCTCGGCTGCGCAAGGAGTTCTCCGTTGATCGAACGCTATACGCGCCCGGCGATGGGCGCCCTTTGGACGGATGAGAACAAGTACCGCTGCTGGCTCGGGGTTGAGGCAGCGGCCAGCACCGTTCTCGCCGAGGACGGCGTGATCCCCGCTGCAGCGGCCGAGGCGATTGCGTCGAAGGCGAGCGTTTCCGCCGTGCGCGTCGCGGAGATTGAAGCCGAGGTCAAGCACGATGTCATTGCTTTCACGACCGCAGTTGCAGAGAGCCTCAACGCGCAGGGCCTCGAAGCCGAGTCGCGCTGGCTGCACTACGGCCTCACGTCAAATGACATTGTCGACACCGCCCAGGCCCTCCAGATCAAGGAAGCATCCGCGCTGATTCGCGAGGGCATCGCCGGTTTGCTTGCCGTCCTCAAGCGACGCGCGATCGAGTTCAAGCACACACCCACCATCGGGCGGACACACGGGATTCACGCCGAGCCCACGACCTTTGGCCTCAAGCTGCTCAACTGGTACACCGAAATGGAGCGCAACGCCGCCCGATTCGCCGCTGCTGCCGAGGACATGCGCGTGGGCAAGCTCTCTGGAGCCGTCGGTACTTTTGGCCACTTGAAGCCCGAGCACGAAGAGCGCATTTGCCTGGCGCTGGGCCTCAAGCCCGCGCCCGTCTCTACGCAGGTCATCCAGCGCGATCGCCACGCCGCCTACATCACTACGCTCGCCATTATCGGCAGTACGCTGGACAAGATCGCCGTCGAAATCCGCCATCTGCAGCGCACCGAGGTTCGAGAGGCGCAGGAGTACTTCAGCGAAAAGCAAAAAGGCTCCTCGGCCATGCCGCACAAGAAGAACCCCATCACTTCGGAGCAGATTTCTGGCCTGGCGCGCGTGCTGCGCGGCAATGCGCAGGCGGCGATGGAGAACATCCCGCTCTGGCACGAGCGCGACATTTCTCATTCATCCGTCGAACGCGTCATCTTTCCTGATTCCACCATCCTGGTCGACTATCTCCTGGCGAAAACCACCGATCTCATTGATCGGCTGCTCGTCTACCCTGCGCGGATGAAGAAGAATCTCGAATCCACCGGCGGGCTGATCTTCTCAGGGCAATTGCTGCTCGATCTGGCCGAAGCAGGCATGCTGCGCGAAGACGCCTATAAGCTCGTGCAATCGCATGCGATGCGCGCCTGGAAAGACGATCTGAGCTTCCGCGACGAAGTGGCTCGCGACCCAAAGATTGCAAAGCTTCTGAGCCCGAGAAAGCTCGACCGCACCTTCGACTATTCGCGGCAGCTTGTGAATGTCGATGCAATCTTCAAGCGGGTCCTGGGAAGCTGAGATGGAAGGCGCACACCTCACCCTTGCCATTACCGGAGCATCGGGTGCGATCCTCGCCCGCGAGGCGCTCCGCGCCCTTGAGGCCGACGCCCGTGTCGCCCGCGTGCATTTTGTCGCGTCGGAGAATTCGTTGCGCGTCCTTGCCGAGGAACTGGGAATCTCGGGCCGAACCAACCTGCTGAAAAAACTCCTCGGCGCCACCCCCACCAAAACCATGCAGCTCTCCGACGCCGACATTGGCGCTCCGATCGCCTCGGGCAGCCATCCCTCCGAAGGAATGATTATTTTGCCGTGCTCGATGGGCACGCTGGCGGCGATCGCGCTTGGTCTAGCCAACTCTCTCATCGCGCGGGCGGCTGACGTCACGCTCAAGGAACGGCGGCCTTTGATCCTTTGCGTGCGCGAAACACCCTTTAACCGCATTCACTTGCGTAACATGACGCTGGCCGCCGAGGCCGGCGCGACGATCTTCCCCTGCATCCCCGCGTTTTACGCTCAACCGAAAGACTCGGCCGAAATGGCAAAGGAATTCGCCTGCCGCGTGTTGGCCCACATCGGCCTTCCCCAGCCAGGCGCCTACGTCTGGAAGCCTGAAAAGTAGTTCTCCTCAGAAAAAACTGCAATTCTTCATGTCATTCGCGGCAACTCTGCCGTTACAATGTGCGAACCCCCAGTGCACGGGCGCCTCGCCAAATCGCGCGTGAGGAGCCTGGACAACACCCCAAATCCCAGGTCGGAGGAGGCCAAAATGGCGCACAAGGACAAGAAGAAGAAAAAGGCCAAGTCGGATGAAGCAACGCTTGTTAATGGCAAAGCTCTCGTGAACGGCAAGGATCATTCCAACGGCAAAGGTCAAGCCAATGGCAAAGATCATGCCCCGCTCGCGGCGCATGGAACCGAAATCCCGGCCATGCGCATTGGTAAAGACTGCAACTACGAAAAGGAGCTCAGCCGCCTGCAGATCGAGCTGGTCAAGCTCCACGAGTGGGTGCGCCACGAGCGCCTCAAGGTTGTCGTGCTCTTCGAAGGCCGCGACGCGGCCGGCAAGGGCGGCGCCATCAAGCGCATCACCGAGACGCTCAATCCCCGCATCTGCAAGGTCGTTGCTCTGGGCACGCCCACTGAGCGCGAAAAAACGCAATGGTACTTCCAGCGCTATGTCGCGCACCTGCCCGCGGCGGGTGAAATGGTGATGTTCGATCGCAGCTGGTACAACCGGGCGGGCGTGGAGCGCGTCATGGGCTTCTGCACGGACGCCCAATATCAGGAGTTCCTGCTCACTTGTCCGGAGTTCGAGCGCATGCTGGTCCGCTCCGGCATCATCCTCATCAAATACTGGTTCTCGGTCAGCGACGCGGAGCAGGAGCGCCGTTTTCAGGACCGCATGACCGATCCGACCAAGCGCTGGAAGATCAGTCCCATGGACCTTGAATCCCGCAAGCATTGGGCCGACTACTCTCGCGCCAAGGACGACATGTTCAACCACACTGACCACAAACAGGCTCCGTGGTTTGTCGTCAACGCTGAAGACAAGAAGGCCGCGCGGCTCAATGTCATCCGCCATTTCCTGTCCAAAATTCCTTACAAAGATCTCACTCCCGAACCCATGGATCTTCCGCCTCTTGTGAAGGCGGAATACGTTCGGCCTCCTTTCCAGGAGCAGCACCACATTCCGGTCGTTTATCGGTAAAATTGGCCAGCCAGGCCCGTTTGGAGGTCGATCCGGCCGCTGACCGCCCATCCATGCGTCAACAGTTGTATTTGACATTCCGGCATAGCCGTCGGATACTGCCTGCATGTCGATTTCATGGGCTTGCGGAATTTGGGTCATGGCCATGTGCATGTGGATGCACTGGGGACCTCTCCGTCCGGCTCTTGAACGGCCAACGCGCTAAGCGCAACCGATTCTGAGTAAAGCGGCCCGGTCCCACATAGGATGCGGGCCGTTTTGCGTTGTGCTCCGCACCTCCACTTTTGGATAAGTGGATCAACAAGCTTAGAAGGAGATCATCATGCCGGAACCAAAACCGCAGCAGCTCGCGACACAAGCCGTCCACGCTGGCCAGTCGCCCGATCCCACGACCGGCGCGCGCGCCGTGCCCATCTACCAGACCACCTCCTATCTTTTCCAGGACGCGGACCACGCCGGCCGGCTGTTCGCGCTGCAGGAGTTCGGCAACATCTACACCCGCATCATGAATCCGACCACCGACGTCTTTGAGAAGCGCGTAGCCGCGCTCGAAGGCGGAGCGGCGGCGCTGGCCACGGCCTCAGGCCAGGCGGCGGAGACGCTGACGATCCTCACCCTCGCCAACGCCGGAGACGAGATCGTCTCCACCACCTCGCTCTACGGGGGCACCTACAACCTGTTTCACTACACGCTGCCCAAGCTGGGCATCAAGGTGAAGTTCGTCGACGCAGACGACTTCGATGGCGTGCGCGCACTGATCAACGACAAGACGCGCGCCGTCTATACCGAGAGCCTCGGCAATCCCAAGCTCGACATCGCGGACATTGAGCAGCTCGCCGCCATTGCGCACGAGCACAAGCTCCCGCTGGTCATCGACAACACTTCGGCCTCGCCGGCGCTGCTCAGGCCCATCGAGTGGGGCGCGGATATCGTGGTCAACTCAGCCACCAAGTTTCTCGGCGGCCACGGCACGGCCATCGGCGGTGTGATTGTCGACGCAGGCAAGTTCGACTGGGCAGCCTCAGGACGCTTCAAGGACTTTACCGAGCCTGACCCTTCTTACCACGGCCTCCGCGTGAGTGAGGCCTTCGGGCCGCTGGCATTCATTTTGAAGGCGCGGATCCAAGGGCTGCGCGATACGGGCGCGGCGCTCTCGCCCTTCAACGCTTTCCTGATTCTGCAGGGCATTGAGACGCTGCACCTGCGCATGGAACGCCACTCGCAGAATGCCCTGGCGGTAGCGCGTCACCTGGCCGAGCACCCAGGCGTAGAGTGGGTCAACTATCCGGGCCTTGAGTCGAGCCCCTATTACGCGCGGACAAAGAAGTACCTGCCTAACGGCGCCGGCGCGCTGGTGACCTTCGGGATTAAGGGCGGCTACGATGCGGGCAAGAAGTTCATCAATTCCCTGGAGCTGTTTTCGTTGCTGGCGAACATCGGCGACGCAAAGTCACTCGTGATTCATCCGGCATCCACGACCCATCAGCAGCTTTCGGTGGAGGAGCAGGCTGCGACAGGCGTGACGCCGGAGCTGGTGCGGCTCTCGGTGGGCATTGAGGACATTCGCGACATCCTGGCCGACATTGACCAGGCGATCGAAACCGCAAACGGGCAGAAGTTTGCCGGCTCAGCCCAGACCGTTGGGGCAAAATAGGAAAGGCAGCAGGGAGCTTTTGGGAATGACCGACAGTTACAGCCGCAGCGGCGCTTCTCCGCCGCTATCAAAAAACGTCGAGCCCACCTACGAAGGCGACTTCGTGCTGGATGGCTCCCTGCCGCTCGAGTGCGGCCACTCCCTTATCTGTCCCACGCTGCATTACGCCGTCTACGGCCGGCTGAATGCGGCGAAAGACAATGCCGTTCTTGTCTGCCACGCGCTTTCGGGCTCCGCTCTCGTTGGCTCCTGGTGGCCCGAAATCTTTGCTCCCGGTGCGGTCCTCTCGCTGGAGCACGACTTCGTCATCTGCATCAACATGCTGGGCTCCTGTTACGGCTCCACAGGGCCCGGGGCAGTCAATCCCGAAACAGGCAAAATCTATGGGCCGGATTTTCCTCTCGTCGGCGTCCGCGACAACGTCCGTGCGCAGGCGCGCCTGCTCGATTCGCTCGGCATCCGCCGTCTCCGCCTTGTGCTTGGAGGGTCCATCGGCGGCATGCAGGCGCTTGATTGGACCATTCTTCAACCCGATCGCGTCGAGCGCGCTCTGATCATTGGAGTCACTCCGCTCTCGGCCATGGGGCTGGCCCTGAACCATTTGCAACGCCAGGCCATCCAGCACGACCCCGAGTGGGCCGCCGGCCGTTATTTGCCTCAGCGGCCGCCGCGGAACGGGCTTGCGCTGGCCCGGAAGATCGCCATGATCAGCTACAAATCCGCGCCGCTGTTCGACGAGCGCTTCGGGCGGAATCCCAACCGCAGCGGCGAGGATCCCTGGGCAGCAAATGGCCACGGAAGCGGGCTCATCGGCGAGCGCTTCGACATTGCCGGCTACCTCGATCTGCAGGGAAACCGATTTATTGAACGCTTTGACGCCAACGCTTATCTGGCCATCCTGCGCGCCATGGATACCTGGGATCCGCTGCGCGGTTACTCTTCGTCGCAGGAGGCCTATGGGCGAATCAAGGCGCGCCTGAGCTTCATCGGCATCAACTCCGACTGGCTGTTTCCGGCCGACGATGTGCGGCGCTTTGCGGAATCCATACGCGCGGCCGGCGCTCACGCCGACTACCGCGAAATGAAAAGCGCGCACGGCCACGATGCCTTTCTCGCCGAGCAGGTCGAGCTCGTCCGCCTGCTGCAGTAGGCGCCTGTCTGCTCGGAATTGGGGGTTTTCAGCCGGCTCCGTGCCGCGTCCGGCGCCCACATTACCAGCGTGCTCAAGCGGTCGGCGCCTCCCCTCGCGCTTTGCTTGTCACCGGCATGTTGGCTTCTTATAATCCTCGCAGGAAGCGTTGTTGGCCGTGGTATCTTTATAACCGTTACCCGGCACTCAACCGCCGCCCAAAATAGTCGCCCTTTTGCTGGCGAAAGAGTGATTCTCGGTTTCCATTTCGGCATTTCCCAGGAGCACTGCATGAACAAGTTAGTCTTTGCATCTGCGATGGCATTGGCAAGCATGAGCCTTGTTTCCACGCCAGCACTGCGAGCTCAGGATTCCGGCCAAATCAGCCTTCCACCGGATCAATTCAACTCTTATCAGAACGCCATGACGCAGACTGACCCCGGTCAGAAAGCTGCCGCGCTGGAGGGTTTTCTGCAGGCTTATCCGCAGAGCCCGGTGAAAACGACCGTTCTCGATAACCTGATCGACGTCTACAACCAGCTCAACCAGCCGGCAAAAGCAATTGACGCCGCGAACCGCCTGCTTCAGGTTGACCCCAACAACTTCAAGGCCATTCTCGCATCGGTCTATTTGAAGAAGCAGCAGTGCGCTTCGACTCTTGACCCGTCGGGAGTCGCCACCGATGCGCAAACGTGCGACGATGCCGCTGCCCTGGCGCAGAAAGGGCTTACGGTTCCCAAGCCGGCAGGCACGTCTGACGATGACTGGAAGAAATTGACTGCGACCGCCTATCCGGTCTTCCACTCGGCCATCGCCTTTGACGATGCGGTTTCGAAGAAAGACTTTGCAGGCGCCATCAAGGAATACACCGCGGAGTTGATGCTTTATACCCCCGAGGTGTGCACCCAGCCGAGTCAATGCCTCGCGGATACGTTGCAGCTTGCCCAGGCTTATGCAAAGCCTGGTCCAGACAAAGATGAAGTGAAGGCAGTGTGGTTCTATGCGCGCGCATGGGACTTCGCGCCCGCGAACTACAAGACGCAGATCCAGCCACAGCTCGACTACTGGTACAAGCGCTATCACGGCACGCTCGACGGCGACGCCGCCATTACGCAGCAGATTGACGCCATCAAGACACAGGCGCAATCGACGCTCTTTCCGCCCGCAGACTTCCACATTGAGCCGGCGCCAACTCCCGACAAGCTTGCGCATCAGGCCCTTATCAGCGGTGATCCTCTCAAGCTGGGACTCGAAGACAAGGAGTACATTCTGGCCAATGGCACGGATGCGGATGCGACGCAGCTCTGGTCATTGATCAAGGGCCAGGTCACCCCGGTTCCAGGCATTGTGATCTCCGATCCTGCGTCGGAGCTGCACATCACCGTTACCACTGCGGCCGCGGTTAAGCCCAAGGATTTTGTGGTCAAGCTCACCAATCCTGTTGCTTGCACCGCCGTCCCGCCGCCGCCCACCGCGCTCAAGATCGCCGACGGACAGGCATATATTCTGGCCAACGGCGTGAAGGCCGATACCGACGCTATGGGCGACGTCCTCACCGATACTCCGGCGCAAATCCGCAAAATCGAGATCGATCCTTCGGTTTCGACGATTAACGTGGCGGTGACGCAGGATGCGAAGGACGCCCACACCGCCGACTTCTCGGTCAACCTGAAGGACCCGCTCTCCTGCAAGGACGCGCCTGCTGCCGGTTCTGCGCTCGGCCTGCAGCCCGCGACTGAGCTCGACGGCACTTACGACACCTACACGCATAGCGCTGCCGCGGGCACTACGGCCGCGTCTGCGCAAATCGTCCTCAGCGGCGGATTCCTGCAACCAGAGAAAAAGGCCGGGGCGGTGCACCACACAGCGCCGAAGCCTTCACCCGCGCATCACGCGCAATAAGCACGCCGGCCCTCGCTCGCCAATGTCAAAAGGGCGAACGCGGGCCGCACAACAAAGCTTCTGGGAATTCAAAGGGCGGGCAGCTTCGGCGGCCTGCCCTTTTTCTTTTGCTCAGGCTGAATCTCGGGACCGGACCACGTGTGCACGCCCTTCATCCGAAAGGCTGCTCCATGCAGTGGTTATTCCCCGAGCATGATCCTCTGGATGGCCGATGCGCGCCCCGTCGATGGGTCGCAGGTCACAACCACGCCGCACATCTTGGGATTTCCTTTTGCTGCCTCGAACTTGCCCGGCATTGCGGTGAGGAATCTGTGCAGCACCAGATCTTTTTCGACACCGATGATGCTGTCGTACGGTCCGCTCATGCCCACGTCGGTCTGGTAGGCGGTTCCATGCGGCAGGATGCGCTCGTCGGCGGTCGGCACGTGGGTATGCGTGCCCAGCACCGCTGTCACGCGCCCGTCGAGATACCATCCCATCGCATTTTTTTCGCTGGTGGCCTCGGCGTGGAAATCGACCACAATCACCTTGGCGCGAACGCACCCGAGCAGGGAATCGGCGGTGCGGAACGGATCGTCGATCGCCGTCATGAACACGCGTCCCTGCAGTTGCAGCACTGCGTAGTCCACACCACCGGCGGTCTTTCCTTCATAGAAGCCGTAACCCGGCACTCCCGGCTGAAAATTCGCAGGTCGAATGATTCGCCGTGCGCGGTCATGGGTGTACGGCGCGGCAGTGTTCAGATAGTCGACGAGTTCCTTTTTGTCCCAGACGTGGTTGCCTGTCGTCAGGACGTCAGCGCCCAGGTCAAAGACCTCTTCCGCGATTCCCGGCGTTACGCCGAAGCCGCCCGCAGCGTTTTCGACGTTAACGATCGTCAGGTCGACCTGGTGCGCCTCGCGCACATGGCCGATGTGCTCGCGCACGATGCGGCGCCCCGCGCTGCCGAAGATGTCGCCGATGAATAGGATGTTCAACGTCGTCCGATGCTCCTGTGGAAGCGGAGTTAGCGGGGCTCGCGGA
>CAZHOO010000085.1:0-15208 GCA_964533905.1 uncultured Occallatibacter sp.
GCGGAGTTAGCGGAGTTAGCGGAGTTAGCGGAGTTAGCGGAGTTAGCGGAGTTAGAGATTGACGCGCAAATGGGGAAAAGGAGAGCGATGAACGGCTTTGCGCAGAGGATCGGCGTAATGGTCGCACTTGCGGCGCTGGGCGCTGCGGGTGCGCGGCCGGCTGGCGCGCAAGACTCCGCACAAGTTACCAACACGCCGCAGGCCGGCTTCTCAATCAAGACAAACGCCGAACTTGTGCTGACCAATGTGGTGGCGCGCGACGCAAAAACCGGCGAGTTGGTCACTGGCCTTAGGCAAAGCGACTTCAAGATCTACGAAAACGGCAAGCTGCAGCAGATCGACTCGTTCGATTTTGAAAGCGTGGACATGGCGACGCCGCTCAAGGAGGCCACGATCACGGGTCTGGCCGCGGGGCCGAAGGGCGGCGCAACCGCTGTGGTAGCAAAGCCGGAAGAGCTTCGCAATCACCGCCTGATTGTGATGTTTTTTGACCTGACCTCAATGCAGCCCGAAGATCTGGAGCGAAGCGTTGATGCGGCGCAAACATTCTTGCGCACAAAAATGCAATCCGCCGATCTTGTGGCGTTGGTCTCGCTCGGCGACACGCTCAACGTCGACCAGGATTTTACTGCGGACAGAAATGCATTGATCCATGAAGTGGGCGCCTACAACGGCACCGAGGGCCAGGGATTCGCTCAGGGCGCGAACGCGAATTCGAACCAGGTAGAGGACACGACCGCCTACACGCCCGACGAGAGCGAATACGACGACCTGAACACCGACCGCGAGCTGTTTGCGCTGCGCGCGATTTCGCAATCCCTCTCCAAAATCAATGAGAAAAAGTCGTTGCTTTACTTTTCCGGAGGCATTTCGCGCGACGGGATCGAAAATGAGGCTTCGCTGCGAGCGGCAATCAACGCGGCGGTGCGCGCCGATCTGGCCATCTACAGCGTGGACACACGCGGGTTGCAAGCGGTAACGCCACTTGGCGATGCATCGACCGGCAGCTTGCGAGGGCAGTCTGGATTCAACGGCGGCGCGCTGCTCAACAACATGAACCAGAACTTCGCAACACAGGAAGTGATGGCGACGCTCTCGAGCGACACCGGCGGCAAAGCGTTTTTCGACTCGAACGATTTCGCCCCGGCCTTCGCCCAAGTGCAGAAGGATAATTCCGCGTACTACGCCATCGGATTTCACTCCACAAATCCGGCGCGCGACGGCAAGTACCGCAAGCTGACGGTGAAAATCGACCGGCCCGGCATCAAGCTCGAATACCGCCCCGGATATTACGCGCCCGCGGACTTCAAGCACTCCGGCAAGGAGGACCGCGAACAAGAGCTTCAGGATCAACTGGCCAGCGACTTGCCCGCCACCGACATGGCCGTTTATATGGACGCCATGTATTTCCGCCTCGATGAAAACCGGTTCTTCATGCCGGTTTCGCTCGTCGTGCCCGGCTCGCAGATACCGTTTGTGAAGGGCGGCGACAAGGACAAGGCCACGCTCGACATTATCGGAGCGGTGATTGATGAGGCTCAGCGGCCGGTGGGGCGCGTGCGCGATACGGTCAAGCTTAATCTTGATCCGGCGCTCGATGCGCGGCAGAAAAATATCCAATACACCACCAGTTTTAATCTGCCGCCGGGCAAGTATCAGCTCAAATTCGTGGTGCGCGAGAATCAGACCGGCCGCATGGGCTCGTTCATCGCCGATGTTACGCTGCCCGACCTGAAGAAAACTCCGCTGAAGATGAGTTCCATTGTGCTGGCGTCGCAACGCGCTCCAAGCAAGAAAGATGACCCACTCGTGCGAAACGGCGAAGAATACGTGCCCGACATTAGCCACGTTTTTCGCCTGGACCAGCACATGTATCTTCTCTATGAGATCTACGATCCGGCGCATGAAAAGGCCGCCGAAGGGGCGCCGAAGGAAGCGAAAGCCGCGATCAATCTGCTCAGCAGTCTTGAGCTCATCCAGGGATCGACAAAGGTCTATGAAACACCCGTCGTACGAACCCAGTCGATCAATGTCGAAGGACGCGATGCGGTCTCGATCGAACTTGACGTGCCTTTGAGCGGCCTCAAACCAGGGCCGTACATTTGCCAGTTAAACGTGATTGACGACGCGGCGGGCAGCTTCGCCTTTCCGCGCTTTGCAATTCTGGTGCGCGGATCGCCGGCAGCGCCTTCAGGCGCGCCGCCCGCGGTCCAATCGTCGACATTTGGCGGGGCCGAATAGGACTGCAGCCGGCCCCACTCCTCCCGCAGTGCTGCTGCGGAAGGGGCGAGCAGCCTTTAGGCCCGTTTAAGCAGCCGAAGGATAACCACCAAGATGATCGCACCGCCGAGGGCGATCAGTGTGCTGTAGAGAAAACTGCCGTGCGCATCCAGCCCAAGATGGCTCGCAATAAACCCGCCCACCAACGCTCCGGCAATGCCCAGCAGGATGTCCACGAAGAACCCGTAGCCGGAGCCCTTCATGATTTTGCCCGTCAGCCAGCCTGCAACCAGGCCGACCAGAATCCACATCAGAATTCCCATCTTTCCCTCCTCGATCTTTGAAATAGGATCATTCATTTGCGGTGTCGGACGTTAGGGGAAACCTTCTCAAAGCGAAGGTCAGGCTGCCTGTTTCCGCAAGTTTGGATGTATAACACCTCCGGGGGTCACTCAGCCAGCGAAAAATCTCAGCGTGCGGTCACCGTTGGCTATTCGAGAGGAATCGGTTTGGATTTTTGGGGTGAATTTTTCGGATAGGGGCAGTGCCGGCAGCCTGAGCCGCAACAGGTCCCGCGCTTGAGGTGGTACGCGGCGGTGAAAACGAGGTAGGGCCCTTCGAAGTAATAGTCCTCGGGTGCGAGTCGTGGCGGGGCCTCTGGCGCGGGACCAGGCTGGTCATTCTTCACGCTTCCATTCTCGCTTATCGCTTCACGGAACGCATCCCGACAGTCGCGAGACATTGAAAAAGAAGTCGGAGCTATTGCATGTGGCAGGCCTTCGCGAGGTCCGATGTTCTCCAGAGCTCGACGCCTCCCTGCTTCTGGTCATCCTCGGCCGCTTCCGGTTCATAGGCTCCCGCAAGCAGACTACCGTCGGGGCTCAACGCTCCACTGTTGCTCCACGATTGCTCTGAGACACAGGTTTTTCCAGTCTTCAAATCCAAGGCCCAAAGCTGGCCGCCTGAGTGCCCGAACATCAATCCAGTGTGAGGATCAATCGCCGCATTGTCGTCAAAACTCAACCAAGTCTTGGGCAGATTTGCCAGTTTCACAACCGGGAGGATTTGGCCATCACTCGTGCGGGCAACTACAAACACGTGATCGTCTGACATATCTTCGAAAACAAACGCTCCCTGCTTCATATCAAGGAAGACCGGCCTCTCCGATTGCGTCAGCTTTGGGAGCGTTCTCTCGATCGTCCATTCGGATGTGCTCCTCAAAACGAGTTGCGCCCCGGCCGTGGTAAGCAACGTACTTCGGTCACTTGAAACAACTGGATCGCGGTCATCGGGGAATGACTCGATGAGTTTTCCCGAGTCTGTGTCGAATACTTCTGTCGGCCCCGAGAAGACAATCAACCGACGGGAGCCCTGCGGGTACATGAGTTCCAGCACATTGGAGTGCGGATTGTCGAGCGTGGCAGTCAATTGCCCGTCGAGCAGGCGCCAAATCTTGACAGTCGGCCCCGATGCCGCCGCTGCAGCTATGAATTCGTCTTCTGGGGAAAATGCAATCCGTCCCACACTGGCGAAGCCAGTATCGATCAGTCGGGCCGCTTTTTGGGTTGCTATGTCCCACACCACCAGACGCCCATAGTTCTTGCTAGCCGCGAGGAGTTTTCCGTCCTGACTGAATGCGAGCGAATTGATTGTTAGCGCCGATGAGGGAACCACGAAGGGGTGCGGACCAGAGACCACAAATCTCGGCGGCCCGGGGCGCGACGGCTTGGCTGTTTTGAAGTTCTCGTCGTGGAGCTTAATCGAAGGAGATGGAAACGATCGCTGAGCGCAGAGGGCTGTGGGCAGCAACAGGCTGAAAGTCGCAAGGATTCCGAAAACCGTGCGGGACATGCGGCCAAAATAACGTCTCTCCATCTGGCTGTCAATCAAAATGACCGGTCCAAAACAATCGTGCGCGCCGGCGCCATCCAACGGGACGAGCCCGTTAAAATCAAAGCATGGCACTCACCGCGCAAGATCGCGCCCGCAAAATCAAAATCATCCTATTCGATGTAGATGGCGTTTGGACCGACGGCACCATCTGGCTGGTGCCCGGTTCCGCACAGAGCGGAGTTCTGGAAGAACTCCGCGGCAAGGACAATATCGGCTTCGGCGTGCAATCGACCACCATGGTCGAGGCCAAAGGTTATAGCGCGCACGACGGCACGGCGATTTCGCTTGCCCGGCTCGGTGGCCTGAAGTGCGGTGTGATTACCAAGCGCATCAGCGAGACGGTCGCCACACGCGCCCGCGATCTCAAGATTGAATTCGTCTACCAGGGTTGCGCCTTCAAGATGAAGGCGATTCGCGAAATTATCGCCAAGGAAGGCGTGGCGCTTGACGAGATCTGCTACGTGGGCGACGACGTAATCGACCTGCCGGCGATGCGTGAAGTGGGCTTCGCGGTGGCCGTTGCCAATGCGCGTGAACGCGTGAAAGCCGAAGCGCACTTCGTAACGCCGAACGGTGGCGGCTATGGCGCGGCGCGCGATGCGGTCGAGTTCATCCTGGATGCGAAAGGCGTCCTCGACCAGTGCATCGAGGCCTACATTGACGAGCGCAATCCGATTTCGCCGTCGATGGATATCGGCCGCGGCGGCGCCGACATGAAGTAAGTTCCTTCTGAACGATGGCCGAGCAATTCAAACGCGCGGTGGTGTTGCTGAGCGGCGGTCTCGACTCGGCGACGGTTCTTGCTGTCGCCAAGAGCGAAGGCTACTTACTTTACGCGCTTTCGTTTTCCTACGGCCAGCGGCACGTATGGGAACTCGAGGCTGCGAAGCGGGTCGCGGCGTCGATTGGCGTCGTGGAACACCGCACGGTGGCGATCGATCTGCGCGCTTTTGGCGGCTCGGCCCTCACCGATGACATTGCGGTGCCGAAGGGCCGCTCAGCCGAGGAGATGACAGGCAGCATACCGATCACCTATGTTCCGGCGCGCAACACGATCTTTCTCTCCTTCGCTTTGGCGTGGGCGGAAGTGCTGGGCGCAAGCGACATTTATCTGGGCGTGAATGCGCTCGATTATTCGGGCTATCCCGATTGCCGGCCGGAGTATATTGCCGCCTTTGAAAACATGGCCAACCTGGCGACGAAGGCTGGCGTCGAAGGCCGGCAAGAGCTCAAGATTCACACTCCTTTGATCGCGCTTTCGAAAGCGGAGATTATTCGCCTGGGAAGCGATTTGCGCGTTGATTACGGTTTGACCAGCAGTTGCTACGATCCTTCTCCGACCGGCGTTCCGTGCGGCCAATGCGACTCGTGCCTGTTAAGGCACAAAGGCTTCCGCGAAAATGGGATCGATGATCCGCTGATGAAAACGAGTGAATAGCCTTCAGCCGTCAGCCCTCAGCTAGGTTCATGCTGAGTTGACGCGCCGGGCCGTAAGGAGATGAGCTGATAGCTGGAGGCTGAGGGCTGAAAGCTGTTCTTATGAGTTACGCAGTCAAAGAGATTTTCTACACGCTGCAAGGCGAGGGTGCGCAGACGGGGCGCCCGGCGGTCTTCTGCCGATTTGCCGGATGCAATCTTTGGTCAGGGCGTGAGGTTGATCGCGAGTCGGCAATCTGCAAATTCTGCGATACCGATTTCGTCGAAACCGACGGGCCTGGCGGAGGAAAGTTCGCGACAGGTGAGGCGCTGGCTTCGGCCATCGAGCGAGCGTGGCCAAACAACGCGGGACTTGAGAGGCGCTTCGTTGTTTGCACCGGCGGCGAACCATTGCTGCAGATCGACACCGAGCTCATCGAAGCGCTGCATGAACGCGCCTTCGAGATCGCTGTGGAAACAAATGGAACCATTGAGGCTCCGGCGGGACTCGATTGGATTTGCGTAAGCCCAAAGGCCGGCGCCGCTTTCATCCAGCGCAATGGTGACGAGCTTAAGCTTGTGTACCCGCAGGCAGGCGCGGAGCCGAAGGATTTTGAGCAGATGCGGTTTCGGCATTTTTTCCTGCAACCCATGGACGGGCCCGCCAGAGAACAGAACACATCGCTTGCGCTCAAGTATTGCCTGGAACATCCTCGCTGGCGGCTAAGCCTGCAGACACACAAGATTTTGGGAATCCCGTAGGAACAGGGACCGAGGGACCAAGGGACCAAGGCCGCGACCTCAGCGGCTCAATGAACATGGATCCTCGATGAAGGGCCGTCAGGCCAGAATCTAGCGGCTCCTGTTTTCTTGTTCGCTGGTTCCCTGGGTCCCTTGTTCCCAGCGTTTCTCCGCTTCGCTCAGCCATCCGCGCCGCAGCTTTTCTCGGGGGATGCTGGACAGATACGGCTTAATGTCGAGAACCGGCGTTCCGTCGAGCATGTCAATGCCGCGCACACGCAGCGACGAACCTTCGCGGTCCAGCAATTCGACAACGGTCAGGCCAATCGGGTTGGGGCGGCGCGGTGAGCGCGTGGCAAAGACGCCGTGAGGCCGGCGCTCATCCGTGGGTGGATGCGCGATCAGATCGAATCCATCTGCGCGGTCGAACTGCCAAAGAATGAACAGGTGCGAGAAGCCGTCGATGTCTGCTAATCCCGCCTCGAACTCACGCATGATTTCGATAACGCCTTCGGCGTCGTGCCGGGCGCCGATCCCTTTGGGAATCGCTGAGGTTTCGCGGTAGGGGCTATGAATAAAGCCGATTGGATGGGCGGAAAACATTGCCACACGCCTCCAATCCTTATCCTAAGCCGGAGAGGCGGAATCGAAATCGGAGGCCAACGAGTGCGAGGTTGATATTCTTCGATCCTGGGAGGTGAATTCGATGCAAGCTGCTGTCGTCAACGTTCCTGGCAAAGCGCCGAAGTATCAATCGTTTCCTGAACCCGCGGCCCAGGATGGCGAAGTTCTCGTCAAGGTGCGCGCGGCGGGGTTGCACCCGATCGTGAAGGCTCTGGCGAGCGGCTCGCACTACGCGAGCGCCGGCGCCGGACAAGGACCGGCCGTTCCGGGAGTCGATGGCGTGGGCGTTCTCGACGACGGCAGTCGGGTTTACTTCGGATTGGTGCGCAAGCCGTGGGGAACGATGGCGGAGCGCGCGGCTGTTCCGCGGCACATGTGCATTCCCATCCCCGACGGGCTCAATGATGTGGAAGCTGCGGCGATTGCCAACCCCGGCATGTCCTCATGGGTCATGCTGAAGGAGCGCGCCGGCCTCGTACCCGGAGAGACGGTGCTCATTCTTGGTGCGACCGGCGTTGCCGGGCAGCTCGCCATACAGACTGCGCGGGTCCTTGGCGCTAAGCGGGTGATTGGCGCGGGACGCAATGTCGATGTCCTGGCCGGCGCGGATCTGGACGCGGTGATCGCGCTTGGCCAGCCGGACGATGCAGTGCGCGAGGCCTTTGCCGCCCAAGCGGCCCTGGGCATCGATCTGGTGGTCGATTATCTCTGGGGCCGTCCCACCGAATTGCTGCTGGAGGCCCTGGCCAAGGGCTTCAAGGTCGATGCCACGCACAGAACGCGACTCGTGGAAGTCGGCACCAGCGCGGGCCCGACGATTACTTTGCCCGGCGCAATTTTGCGGAGCATCGACTTGACCCTGCTAGGGAGCGGCTTTGGCGCGGCCCGGCTGGACCGGATTCTTGCCGCCCTTCCAGCCTTCTTCGAGATGGCAGCGGCCGGAACGGTGAAGGTCGCCGCCGAGCCAGTCCCACTGGCCGAAGTTGAGGCGGCTTGGAACCGCGAGACAAAGGGGCGACGGGTCGTTTTCACGATCTGAGGGGCTAGCGGCCTCATTCACGCCATCAACAGAGCTTTCATGAACCGGAAGTCCCCATTAAGCGCCGTCGGGAACACTTCGGAGGGCTCCGGTGTCTAACGAAATAGGTGCTTGGGCCAGAATGTGGTACGGCCTAGCCTGGGCGCCCATGGCCGGATGGATTGCTAAACGGCACCGAAGAAAGCAGTAGGCGGCTTCGATTGAACGATTTACGCTGGGGCTTGTCGCACAATTGTGATGGGCGAACGTGCAGATGATGGTTGGTATGCGGTAACGTGGGAGGACACGAAATTGCAGGCGAACCTCACCATGGGCAATCTTGCCACTGCGTTCACGCTCCAATCCGAAGAGGCAGCTCTTGTCGAAGAGCTGCGCGCTGGTTCCGAGGAGGCGTTTGCCTGGCTGATCACCCGTTACCATCAGCCAATCTACTCATTGCTGGCGCGCACCGTACACAACTCTGCCGACGCAGCAGATCTCACCCAGGAAGTCTTCGTGAAAGTCTTCCGCGGGATTCACGGGTTTCAGGGCAAGGCTTCATTGCGGACATGGATCTACCGCATCGCGTTGCGCGAAGCGTCGAATCAGCGCCGTTGGTGGATCAGGCATCAACAACAGGAGATTCCCATGGAGCAGGAAGTCTCGCAGGGAGACCGCGAAAGGCCGGCGCAATTGAAGGACATGCTGGTGGATCCCGCGGAGTCACCCTATGAAACGGTTCTGCACGAGGAGAGCCGCGCACGCGTGGAGAGCGCGCTGCGCCAGGTGCCTGAGCCTTTTCGCACCACGCTCATCCTGCGAGATATCGAAGGATTCGTCTACGAGGAAGTGGCGGCCATCCAGGGAGTCAATCTTGGCACTGTAAAGTCGCGGCTCGTACGCGGAAGGGCTTGTCTCAGAGCGATATTGACCGAGAAGCCGGGTTCTCAACACCCTGCCTTTGCAGGGATGAAGATACCCGTGGGAGAGGAGGCGCGATGAACGGCTGCAATGAAGTGCAATCCGGGCTGACGGAGTATCTGGATGGTCGCCTGAGCGGGCGCGAAATGCAGGCGATCGACGCGCATCTTCAGGACTGCCGCGCATGCGCACGTGAGTTGAAATCTTTCCGCGAAGTGCAGGCGTCGCTGGCCGGTTTGGGGCCGGTGCCGGAGCCGCCAGATCTTTCCTTGCGGATCCGTGTGGCTGTGAGCCAGGAACGCGCTCGTAACCGGCGCAGCATCTTCACAGGTTGGAGCTTGGCGTGGAGGAACACGGTCGGGCCCTTCCTGTTGCAGGCCGGCGCCGGATTTGCCAGCGCGGTTCTGCTGCTGGGAACCATCGTCGTGCTGGTGACTGTGTTTGCTCAGCCGGAGGCAGCCCAGGCCACGCCCGACGAACCGTTGGGCGATGCAACTGCGCCTCGTCTGCTTTATTTCTCGAATGCTCAGGGCAACAATGCAGCCAGCGCGATCTCAAGTCCGGTCGTCATTGAGGCCTACGTCAACGATCTCGGCCAGGTCTACGACTATCGCATCGTTTCCGGACCCACCGATTCCGTCACCCGCTCCCAGGTCGAGAATCTGCTTCTGTTCAGCCGCTTTGAACCGGCCCGCTTCTATGGACAGCCCGTTCGCGGGCTTGCGGTACTGTCGTTCTCCGGCGTTTCTGTGCGCGGATGAATGCAGCCTTTAGCCATTAGCTCTTAGCTTTCAGCTTCTTCTTGCTGGAATGAAGGCTGCGTCCGCTTCGTGGACTCGATGATGGGCTTTGCTGCTGACGTAAACCTTCGCACGAAGAGCTAATGGCTGAGTGCTTAGGGCTGAAAGCTGAAGGCTGCCGTTTGACCCTGCCGTTGCGTCTAACTAGACTTGATCGCAGGGTTTCCTGATGATTCGTCGATTGCATTCTTCTTTACCGATCCCGCTCGCGATCCTGTGTCTGTTGGCGGGATCGATTTCCGTCCCAGCTCGAGCTCAGTCGTCCAGCAGCTCCTCCTCATCGAGCTCAGCCCCGTCATCATCAAAGGTGTACGCGCGCGAGAAAGCCCCTTCGCTTATCGATCCAGCGGGGCCGACCATCTCGCTCATCAGCTCTGAGCCCGTGTTCATTATGGCTGCGGCGTTGAACGCCTGCGGCTACGACGAGGGTCTTGAAAGCAGTGCGCCCATCCGCAAGCACGTCCGCGACGAGATCAATCAGGCGCTGACCCAGAGCGAGGATGCCCGCACCAAGCGTGACGCGCTCTGCCTGTACATCGCCCAGCACCGGATGACCGGTTCAGAGCGCGATATTTCGCAGTACATCTCGCTATCGCTCTATCTGACCCCGCCGCCCGAACTTGAAGTCACGGCGGACTTGACGGAGATGCCGCCCGATTCCACGCAAGTAGTCGAGATCCTTCCCGCCCTCCGAGCATTCGCAAGCGCAGTGGACTTGCACGGTATCTGGCTGGCCTCGCACCATGCCTACGATGACGAGATTGATAAGCTGCACGATCCCATCTCGAAGATGATCGTCAGCGCCAACCTCTACCTCAAGATGCCGGCGTCTACTTATGATGGCCGCAGGTTCATCGTGGTCATCGAGCCGCAGCTCTCGCCCGATGTGGTTAACGCGCGCATCTACGGCACTGACTACGTGGTCGTGGTCTCCCCGGTTGATGGAAAGATCCCCATGACCGACGTGCGCCATACCTACTTGCACTACATCATCGATCCATTGCTCTACCAGCGATCGAGCGCCCTTGACCGCGAGCAGCCGATTCTCAAGGAGGTTCGCGATGCACCCCTCGATTTCCGCTTCCGCTCCGATACCGTCGCGTTGACCATCGAGTGCTTGATCAAGGCTATTGAAGCGCGCACCATGGATACAGGAATTCCTGAGTACATTATTCCGCCGAATATAGATCGATCGCAGTTGCCGCGGTACGAGCATGAGCGTGAACTCTACCTGCAGAAGGTGGATGCAGCAAGATTGGCCGCCGTCACGCACGATATGCGGCAGGGATATGTGCTGACTCAATACTTCTATGAACAGCTCTTGCAATTTGAAAAAGACCCCGCCAGCCTGAAAGACACGATCGGCGAGATGGTGTATGGCATGGACGTCGATCACGAGGTGCATCGCGCGCGCCAGACCGAATTCGACAAGGAAGGCGACGAAGATATTCTGCAGCACAGCAAGCCGCGCCCGTTGACTGGCCTTGATCTTGCCGAGGCGAAGCTGGCCAGCGGAGATGTCGCAACGGCCTCGACCATGGCGCAAAAGGTGCTCGCTGAACAAACCGACACAATCCAGTCGACGGCCGACGCGTCTCGCGCCCATTTCATCATGGCCCGCGTAGATTTGCTCACCGGCCATCCTGATGCGGCGATCGACGATTTCCAGAAGACCCTCGCGATGAGCAAAGAGCAGCGGTTGCTCGCCTGGTCGCACATCTACCTTGGCCGGATGCTCGATCTGGAATGCAAACGCGACGAAGCACTGGCCGAATACAAAGAGGCATTGGCTGTCCGCGATGGCCAGCTCGATACACGATTGGCCGCGGAACGCGGCGTTAAGTCGGCCTACGTGCAACGGGGTCATGAGCATGATTGCGAGGCCGATGCAGGAGACGATGCGCCAGGCGCCACACCCGGGCAACCTGCGCCGGGTGCACCGCCTGTTGCTCGTGATTCTGGAGCCGCGGGAGCCGAAAAGCCGCCTGTCCAATCTCGGGATGGCGCGCCTAAGCCGCAGTAAACTTCAACCGCTAACTCTGGCGATTCCCAGCAGTCTTTAGAGTTGCCCGAACCAATTGATTTTCGCGCTTCATTCCAGTCCCCGCGAAAGACGCGCCGAATGCATCTAAGGCAGTGAGCGACGGTAAGCAGCGAGGCAGGAGTGAAAGCGGATCTGAAGGAACTTGAGGCTGCGCTGGGGCACGAATTCTCGAGCCCTGAGCTGCTGGTGCGTGCACTTACCCACCGTTCTCTTGCCCATCAGCTTGCGCAAGCAGACGTGGGCAAAAAGTCTGCGCACGCCGACAATGAGCGCCTTGAATATCTGGGCGACGCCGTTTTAGGACTCGTCGTGGCGGAGGCGTTGTTCGCCCTGCATCCGGAGTGGCGCGAGGGTGAACTGACGCGGATTCGTTCCGGATTGGTCAGCCGGCAACATATGGCACAGGTGGCCGAGGCGATTAACCTGGGCAAGCATTTACGTCTGAGCCGCGGCGAGGAGAGTAGCGGGTTGCGCCGCAGGAGCACGGTGCTCTCGAATACCATGGAAGCTGTGATGGGTGCGCTGTTTCTCGATGGAGGCCTTGAGCCCGTGCGGTTTTTCGTCCGCGGCAGAGTCATGGGCGAAGTTGCTGAACGCCTCGCCCTCGAATTGCGCGCCGGACAGGCACTGGGAAATTACAAGTCTGCGCTCCAGGAACATTTGCAGGCAGCGGGGGTCGGAGCTCCCATCTATCGCGTAAAGAGCGAGAGCGGGCCAGATCATCACAAGCGTTTCCTGGTTGAAGTGCGGATGAAGAATGAAGAGGGTCAGAAAGGGAAGCCGCTGGCTCGCGGCATGGGGCGCACCAAGAAAGATGCTGAACAGGACGCAGCACGACGAGCGCTCAGCCTGTTGGCGAACGACGCCAGTCGCGACAAAGCCTCCGGACTACCGCACCCGAGTCCAGAAATTCCCGCGGGCTCTAAGGACGAGGAAAAACGCACGCGATGAGTTCGTCCGTTCAGATACCGGATCCGGCCCTGCACCGGTGGGCGCACGCGCATCCGCATCTGCCCACTTTGGCCCAGGCGTTGGCCTCGCTCCTGCAAACCATCGTCGTGGCATTGTTCGTGCTGACCTTTTTGCTCCAGCCTTTCCTCATTCCCTCTGAAAGCATGGAGCGCACGCTGCTGGTGGGAGATTTCCTGCTCTTCAATAAACAGGTCTATGCTCCAGCCGATCGCATCGGTGATTGGCTTCTGCCTTATCGGCCCGTTCAACGTGGCGACATCATCGTTTTCCATCACGCACAGCCGCCCATGCTCATCAAGAGAGTGGTCGGACTACCGGGCGACAGGCTTCGAATCTCCGGCGGCCATGTCATCGTGAATGGCGTGACTCTCGATGAGCCGTACGTTGCCCTGGAGCCTGCGCCTCCGAATTCTGCGCGTGACAACTTTCCCGCCTCAATCTACACCGACCCGGATGTCGATCCTGACTGGTGGCGCCAGGTTGAGAGCCTGACGCAGAATGGCGAACTTCTGGTGCCCCAGGGTGAATACTTCGTCCTGGGCGACAACCGCAATCACAGTCTTGATTCGCGCTTCTGGGGTTTTGTGCCGCGGCAAGCTATTATTGCCCGTCCCCTGGTGATCTATTTTTCGCTTTCGCGACCTTCGTCCACCGATGTGCAACAAGTCGCTCAGATCAGTTCTCAACCGGGCGTGGATGATAGACTCGGACACGAACCTGATCTCGCCGAACGTCTCGCGGGATTTGCCCGTTGGCGGCGCATCTTTCATGTGGTGCATTGATTTGGGTCCTCCAAACAAGGTTTCGATTCTGGAGCAATTCCCTAAAAGAGCAGCAGAATGACGAAAAACAGCTCGCGAAGCCCCAAAGACCCTCTCCAGAAACGCGAGGAACCGGCTCCCGAAACTGCCCAGGCGGAAGAAACGCCGTTTGAAGCCGTGGCCAGTATTTGTTCAGTGCTGGTGGTTGGGTTGTTCATCCTCACATTCATCGCGCAGAACTTCGTCATCCCATCAGGATCGATGGAGAACACGCTCCTGGTCGGCGATCACCTGGTCGTTGACCGCATCACTCTGGCTCCGCCTGCGAAGTGGATGCCGCAGGTTCACTATCGCGAGCCGAAGCATGGCGACATAATCGTCTTCATCAAGCCCTCTCCCGAGCCTCAACTGGACTCCGACGGCAAGCCTCAATATTTCTTTCTCGTCAAGCGCCTCATCGGCGTGCCGGGTGACCACATCCACCTCCACAACGGCATCGTGATTATCAACGGCGTGGCGCAGGCTCCGCCGGAAACATCCATAGCGGGTTCGAATAACACGATTGACAGCGATTACCTGGACGAATTCCCATCGATTCCGCCAGCCCAGGCTCCGAGCGGCGGTGAGACCGACAGTTGGGCAGTCGACGCCCCCAGCCACATCGTCGATGGTGACCTCGTCGTACCTCCAGGCATGTTTTTTATGATGGGTGACAATCGGCACGACAGCCTCGACTCGCGTTACTGGGGGTTTGTGCCACGGCAGAATATTGTCGGCCGTCCCCTGTTCAATTACTGGTCGTTCGTCACGCCGGATTCAGTCTACGACCAAGTCGGCATGGGTCCGCGTCTGGCATGGATGGGCCACGTTGTGCTGCACTTCTTCACAGAAACGCGCTGGAGCCGAACGCTTCACCGGACGCTGTGAGCCTGTTGCTTCAGAACCGCTCGTTTACCGGTTCACTCTGAGTTGACTCGCTATCTATGACGAAGAAGAAAAAGTCGCCAGCAAAACCGCCCGCGCCTGAACCCGCGGAAATCAGGGTTGAAGAAACGCCCTTTGAAGCCATGGCCAGCATTTGTTCAGTATTAGTGGTGGGCCTGTTCATTCTTACCTTCATTGCGCAGAACTTCGTAATCCCCTCGGGATCGATGGAAAATACCCTACTCGTCGGCGATCACCTGGTCGTTGACCGAATCACTCTGGCTCCGCCCGCGAAGTGGATGCCGCTCGTTCACTACCGCGAACCGCACCGCGGCGACATTGTCGTGTTCCTCAAGCCGGTCTTCCAGCCCGGCCTCGACCAGTTGGATGGCGACGGCAAGCCAATATACACAACCCTCGTGAAGCGCCTCATCGGCGTGCCGGGTGACCACATCCACCTGCACAATGGGATTGTGATTTTGAATGGAGTCGCGCAACCGCAGACTTACGCGCAACCTACAACAGCCGATAATTCCCAGGAGTTTCTCGACGAGTTTCCTTTGGTACCGCCCTATCCGCAGCCAGGCGGCGCCACCGAGAGCTGGGCCGTCGATTTTCCCAACCACGTTGTCGATGGCGATCTGGTGGTTCCACCCGGCATGTACTTCATGATGGGTGACAATCGCCATGACAGTTTGGATTCGCGCTTCTGGGGATTTGTGCCGCGGCAGAATATTATGGGACGCACGCTCTTCAATTACTGGTCGTTCGCCGCGCCGGAATCGGCGTACGACCAGACCGGTCTCGGCCAACGCTTGGCCTGGATGGGCCATGTGGTGCTGCATTTCTTCACGGAAACGCGCTGGAGCCGCAC
>CAZHOO010000086.1:0-15116 GCA_964533905.1 uncultured Occallatibacter sp.
GTTGACTACCCACCTGCTTTGCAGGCCGGTTTCTAATGCGGATAGTACGGGGCATTGGTTGGAATTGCAAGTCTTGTGCGGAAAGGGCAACGTGTGCTACGGTCCTGGGCCGTGCCTTTGCGGCACGTGTGGCCCGAATTGATACTGGCGTTACTGGCCGCCGGAGCCCGACGGCGCAGGGACGGCCGCCGGTTTGTCGCCTTCGATCTCGGCGGCGTGCGCGATCATCTTCTTGAGCTTGCCTTCGATGTCGGCGTCGCCAACGTGCTGGTCTTCAAGCACGCCATCGGCGTCGATGGAAAACGTCGCAGGAATCGCCCTTACGCCAAACTGGGTCGCAATCGGGCCTGTCCATTTTCCATCGCGATACTGCAACCACGTCATTCCGTTGTTGCTGACGAACTCGCGCCACTTGGCTTCGTCGGAGTCGAGGCTGACGCTGAGCACAACGAAGGGCTGGCCCTGAAACTTCTTCGCGACATCGCGAAGGTGCGGCAGCGCCTCGCGGCACGGGCCGCACCATGTGGCCCAGAAATCGATGAGCACGACCTTGCCGGCAAGACCATCCAGGGAAATGTGGCGTCCGTCGATGGTGGTTAGTGCAAAGGGAGGCGCCATCCTGGCACGCGCAAGCTCAGGACGTTCCACGTACCGGGCCGCGCGTTCGCGCAAGGACGAATCGGCTTCGGCCTGGGAGAGAAAGGCGCTGAACTCCGCGCGTGCCGCGTCGTCCTGGTGGAGATGCGACAGCGACGTGCCCAAGGCAAAGTGTGCGACTGTCAACGACGGTTCGAGTGACAGGGCTGCCTTGAGCTCATCGCAGCTCTCGCTGAACAGCTGGTCTTTCTTCTCGTTGGTGGCTTCGCGCTGCAGGGCGACTCCGAGCCGCAGGTGTCCTCCAGCCTGGTCCACATCGGTCTGGGCAATCGCCAGAAAGTCGCGGGCGATACCCACCGCGTCCTTGTACGCGGAAATTTTCATCGCGAGAGAGTAGGCGCGGCTCAGGCACTCAGAGCAGTGTCCGCCATCCTGCTTGTTGGCCTTGCGATAGTCGTCAACGGCTGAGGCCGGGTTGCCATGCTTTTCCCAGTCGGCAGCTCCCAAAAAGGTTTTGTACGCCTTGGGATCGGTTGGCTCGCCGGGCTTGTGCTGATCGGGGGCCGCGCGCAGACCTGCGCAGGCAAGGAAAAGAACTGTTGCAGTCAACGCATACGCTTGCGCGACTCTCCTCGAAACCGCGAAACCGGCCCAGGCAAACATAGAAATACCCTCCGGCGACGAATCAATCTTTGGGGAAGACAGAATCTTACACCCGAAGTTCAGATCACGCTGTAAGCCGGATCCTGCATTCCAGGGACTGAGAATGGGCTCTGTTGAGTTTCGGACGATCGGAGCCGGGCGTGTTCGGATCGAGAAGGATATCGCAGCCGATCGTAAGTCGTTGAAAATTCAAAGAAGCTCAGCAGCAGGGAGACCTCTCAGAGGTAACCAATTCGGAGAAACCAAAGAACTGCCGCCGAGCCCCAAAGGAATGTAACGGAATTGTAACCGAGTGACTAGAATCACAGGGGTACAGAAAGATCGGGGCTAAGATCGCCAGTAATTCGTGCGGTCCTCGGGGGAAATGACAAAAGGACGTTCAAGGCGGGGTGAAGCGCTAAAGCGGGGTTCAGGCCGACGGCTATGGATTGGTGCGTCCCTGGCGATTGTAGCGGCAGCCGGCGCATGGATCTCTGCCGGTCTCGCCGGCTGCGGAGGATCGATTACGCTGTCTCCGTCCCCGTCGATATCCGATAGCACTGTCCAGCCCATTGCCGGTTCGCCGATCCAGCATATCGTCATCATCATGCAAGAGAACCGGAGCTTCGACAATCTGTTCAATGGCTATCCCGGCGCCGACACGGTGCAGGGTGGGATGAACGGGAGCGAGTTGATTCCGCTCAAGCCGGTCTCTCTGGGTGATCCGCGCGACCTGAGCCACTCTCACACTCGCTGGATGGAGGATTGGAACCACGGAAACATGGACGGCTTCGCGCAGGACGGTTCGCTTCTGCCGTATTCTTACGTCCCGGAGAGCGATGTCGAGCCGTACTGGACGATGGCGAAGCAATATGTGATCGGTGACCAGATGTTTCAGTCCAATACCGGCCCCAGCTTTGTGGCGCACCAGTACATGATCGCAGGACAGTCGGCGAATGTGGCCGAGAATCCGACGGGTTCAGTGTGGGGCTGCGACGCGGCTCAGGGAACGACGGCTGCCCTGATGGGAACGAACGGCTCGGAGCTTCCAGGCGTTTATCCCTGCTTCGACTACCAGACGACTGCCGATCTGCTGGATGAGAAGGGCGTAACGTGGCGCTATTACGCACCTGGAAGCGGAGACAAGTTCTACATTCTTTCGGCGTACCAGGCCATTCGGCACATTCGCTTTGGCAAAGACTGGGATCAGAACGTCATCTCGCCCTCACGCCGGGTGTTGGTCGACATCAAACACGGAGAGTTGGCCCAGGTTACGTGGATTGTTCCGGATTTCGCGCACTCCGACCACCCGGGATCGGGGAGCGAAGGGCCTGATTGGGTGGCATCGATCGTGAATGCCATCGGCAACAGCCCGTATTGGAATTCGACCGCGATCTTCATTACCTGGGACGACTGGGGCGGATGGTACGACCATGTTTCTCCGACCAAGGTGGATGACATGGGGCCGGGCTTTCGCGTTCCGCTCCTCATCGTTTCACCCTGGACTAAGCACGGCTACGTCACGCATCATGTCCACGAGGCAAGCGGATTCATCAAGTTCATCGAGCATAATTTCGATCTGGGCACTCTGGGCGCGCGCGATGCGGGCACGGATGCGTTTGCCGATTGCTTCGATTACACGCAGACGCCGGCCGCATTCACGGCGATTCGCACCAAAGTTACGGCGGAACAAATTATGCGCGAGGTGGACAGCGGACCGCCGGACGACGACTGACAACAGAGAACAGTGAGCACCGGACCTGGAGCAGAAAAACCAGAGCTGCGGACAAACCTCGTCCGCCGCTCCGGTTTCTTGAGTGCGATTATTGACCCGGCATGTGACCGATGAACTTGTCGGCCCACTGGATGAACCACTTCATGTTGGGCGCATCGGTGTGGCCGCCGTCATCCTGACGCCAGGCAAGCTGGCCGTCGAGCAATCCTTCATTCAGAGCCGGCATCTTCGCTGTCTTGTAGTCGTCGCCTGCAAAGTCGGTTTCGCTGTCGCCGAGCAACGTGAAGACACGGCTGGCGTCGACCGTGGCCATCCAACTGCCCTGGTGATCGAGCCAGTGCGCATCGCCTTTTTCAGGGATGCCGTAACTGATAAAGGTGAGCCGCGGTGCGCATAGAGCGATCAGCTCATTCGAGTCGACGGGAAGGTCCCCGGGATTCATGCTGCCGAAGGTCGCGTCGGAGGCGTCGTACTTGATGAAGTTGCCGTCCATCCAGTAATACTCGCCGGTGGCAAGGTTTTCGACGCCCTCGCCGTAGTTTCGGCGCAGGAGCGTGGCTCCGCCTTTGCCCGACGAACCGACCAGCACCATGGCGAAACGAGGATTGAAGGCCATCGTGACCAGCGCGGCTTTGCCGTACCGCGACACGCCTTCGACGCCGACATGCTTGGCATCGACCGCCGAATCGGTCTCAAGATAATCGAGGCCGCGGTCAGCGCCCCAAGCCCATGCGCGCAGCGCGCCCCAGTCGTCGGGCTTGCGCGGCTGGCCTTTGTTCACGAGGCCGATGATGCCGCGCGTTAGACCGTCGCCGTTATCGGCCTGCACACTTGCAGGATCGAAGCGGACGAATCCCCAACCGGCAGCTACCAGTTCCCATTCATTAGGAGGATCGCCATCGGCGTTCATCTGCGGAACCACGAAGAACGGCGGTTCCTGCAGCGGCTCCCATGCGGGATGCCTGGCAAAGACGTCCTTGAGAGAGGGGTCCTGCTGAATGAGCACAGCCTTCCAGGCAGCGTTGATCTGGTCAAGCTCGGCTCCGCGCGGCTGGTTGGGATAGGGAAACCCGGCGCGCGTGAACTCCATGAGCACCGGAACAGGCGTTTTGGCGTTGGCCGGCGTCACCAAGGTCATGTGAATCTTGACACTGATGGCGGGGCAGCCCGAGTTGTCCACCTCGCCAATCAGATCCTTGGCAATCACGGGAGTGAAGCCGATCATCTCGCGATCGACTGCGGTCACTGTCCAGGTCACCTTGGGGACGTTGGCAGGCACGTATCCGTACACGTATTTCGATTCCATGTCGACGATCTGAGGGCGGCGATCCTTCCACCACTGATCGGGCGTGGTCACCTTCTGGCCGTCACTCATCATGAGCGGATCGGGAACATTGGGATAGGGATTGGCCTTGGTTTCGTCGTAATTAGCATGGTTCGGATCTTTTTCGTTTCCGCTCCAGCCCGGGCGAAGCGTCTTGATGCCGAGCTGATCCATCATGTTCTGGTGATCCTGGTCGGCGTTAAAGGTGACGGGGGTGCACGGAGTTTGCGCCAGGAGCACGGATGCAGCGGCGAATGTGCAGGCCAAAATGACGGGTTTGATACAGGAATGCATGGGCACGCTCCGGAATAATATGTTTGCGGCGATTCTCAGGCGTTAGAATTTCTTCGAGGATCATACTAAATCATCACCATGAGACACATTTGCAAGATTTCGTTGATCGTTGGGCTGCTGGCAATGGCAACCTGCGCGCCCGCCGAGAAGGGCGCAGGCAAGGGGGATGTGTGGGTGGAGAGCTGGGGAACCTCGCAGCAGATCCCGGAGCCCCAAAATGCTCTGCCCACGGATGATTTGCGCGATGCAACGGTCCGTCAGATTGTTCATTTGTCGCTGGGCGGCTCGTCAATGCGTGTGCACCTTTCGAACGCATTCGGCACTCAGCCGCTGCATTTCACGTCGGTGCACGTGGCGCGCGCGGTATCGCCGAAAGGCGCGGCGATTGATCCCGCAAGCGATCAGGCGCTTACATTTGCCGGCAAGCCGGACGTCACGATTCCGCCGGGCGCCGAATTTGTATCTGATCCGCTCAATATCCAGGCCGTGCCGTTGTCCGATATTGCCGTTACGTTTCATCTGGACGCGCCGCCTCTGCCGGAGACCGGTCATCCCGGTTCGCGGTCCACTTCGTACTACGAGCATGGCGATGCGGTGGGCGCGACCGACTTGCCCGACGCAAAACATGTCGATCACTGGTATCAGCTCACCGGAATCGACGTGCTGACCTCGGCGGAAGCGGGAACGATCGTGACGCTGGGCGACTCCATCACAGATGGCCACGCCGCGACCACGAATGGAAATGACCGCTGGCCGGATATTTTGGCTGCGCGACTGCAAGCTGACAAAAAGTTGCGTGATGTCGGCGTGTCGAACCAGGGAATCGGCGGCAATCATCTGCTAACAGACGGTCTGGGGCCGAACGTGTTGGCGCGGTTCGATCGCGATGTGCTGGCGCCCGCCGGCGTGCGATGGGTGATCGTCTTCGAGGGTGTGAACGACCTCGGCGGCCTTGCCATCCGCGGCGAGGTTTCAGCCGACCAGCATACAGCAATGGTGGAGCGCGTGATCGCGGCGTATGAGCAGATCATTGCACGCGCGCATGCGCATGGACTGCGTGTGTATGGCGCCACCATCACGCCGTACACGGGATCGGGCTACTACCACCCGGGCGCGTGGAGCGAAGCGGACCGGCAGGCGGTGAATACATGGATTCGCGGCGCCGGACACTTTGACGCGGTGATCGATTTCGACGCCGTGATGCGCGACCCCGCGCATCCCGATCACATGCTGCCGGCGCTCGACTGCGGCGACCATCTGCATCCGAACCCGGCAGGCTATAAGGCAATGGGCGATGCGATTCCGCTGAATCTATTTGAGAAGTGAGCCGCGCGGCGTTGTCTGGTGTCGCCATTTCCGATGTCGGGCATGGGCGGAGGGGAAGTCCCGTCTTTCCCAGTGTTTTCGCGTTTTGTCCCCAGATTGTCCGAAGGAACTCGCCGAGCGTTAGGAGAGCGAGTCAGTATTTTGCGGAGAGGGATCTCGCGGCTTCGGAGAATTCAGGTTTCTGCGCCTGAGCGGCGCGCGCTTTGCGCTTCTTGCCTGCAGGGGTGCTCTGTAGGGTCGCGGAGGTATGCGCGCGCGCGCCGGAGTTCTCGCCCATCGCGTGCAGACGCAGGAAGTTGGTTGAGCCGGATTTGGTTCGAGTGCCGGCCACGATGGCGATGACCTCGCGCGGGCGAACGTAGCCGCCTTTTTCAAGCAGGTTTTCCGCGCAATCAACCATGGCCTCGGTGGAATTGACCTTGGGACATCGAATGGGAGTGGTGCCCCACAGCAGGTTCAGGCGGTTGACGGTGACATCGACCGGGCTAAGCGCGAAGATCGGCGCGCTGGGGTGGTATTTGGAAAGCTGGCGCGCCGTCGCGCCGGACTCAGTGAAGAGCGCAATGCCGCGCAGATCGAGATCGTCGGCGGCGTGCGCGGTGGCTTCGCAAATGGTTTCGGCAATGGAGAGACCGCTGCGCCGTTCGCGTGGCGCGGCTCCGAGGTTCTCACGCATGTGCTGCTCGGTCTCCGTAACGATGCGTGCCATCATCTCCACCGCTTCTACGGGATACTTGCCCACGGCGGATTCGCCGGATAGCATCACGGCGTCGGTGCCGTCGTAGATGGCGTTGGCCACATCGGAAACCTCCGCGCGCGTGGGCCGCGGATTTTCGATCATCGATTCCAGCATCTGCGTTGCGGTGATCACGGGCTTGAAATACTCGGCGGCGCGGCGAATGATGTACTTCTGGATGGCGGGAACTTTTTCCGGCGGCACTTCCACGCCGAGATCGCCGCGTGCCACCATGATGCCGTCGGCCACCTGCAGAATGGCGTCGAGATGCTCGACGGCCTGTGGCTTTTCCAGCTTGGCGATGATCCATGTGTCAGCGCCGTGCGCGGCAACGCGATTGCGCACCAGGCTCACGTCTTCAGCGGTGCGCACAAATGATACGGCGATGGCGTCGACGCCGTGATTGAGCGCGAACTCCAAATCCTCGGAATCCTTGTCGGTGAGCGACGGGGTGCGCACCAGAACGCCGGGAAGATTGATGCCCTTGCTTTCACCCAGCATGCCGCCGTTAACGATATCGCAGACCACTTCCTCGCCGGGAGCCTCGTGCACGCGCAACTCGATGAGGCCGTCGGAAAGAAGGATCCGCGAACCCTGCTCAACGTTTTCAGCGAGAGTTTTGAAGGTGGTGCCAATCAGAGACGCTGTGCCCATAACATCGCGCGGAGTAATGGTGATTCTGTGGCCGGCCTTGAGGAGCACCGGCTGATGATCCTTGAGCAGAGCGGTGCGAATCTTGGGTCCCTGGAGGTCGGCAAGAAGGCAGAGCGGCCTTTTCTCTTCGTGGCTCACTTTGCGAATCTTCTGCATGACCGCGATCTTCCGCTCGTGCGTGCTATGCGAAAAGTTGAGGCGAACCACATCGACGCCCGCGCGAATCATGGCGCGAATGACAGTCTCCGTGTTCGAAGCCGGGCCCAGAGTGGCGACAATCTTGGCGCGGCGCTGCGCGGGAGATCCAGTCTGATTCAGATCGGCAAACGGCATGGGGGCGGCTCCAGACACGATTCTTGTTGGTCGAAAGTGTTTTTTGAGCGCTTCAAAGGGAGCATGGGGATGCGGCTGCTTCTATTGTAACTGGTCGGGGAGAGCAGCGGAGCTCGCGGTGTTAGCGGAGCAAGGATAGAGAGGGTAGAGAAAACACGGAAGAATCGGGGATAGCAGAACTGGGCTGGCGTCAGCAGGAAAACTGGGCCGGCTCGTGTGCCGAGGCGTCGGCGTTTTGATTCTGGCGATCCCAATAAAGAGCGCCGTTCAACTCCGCGCCCAGCAACACGCTGAACGAGGTGATGTAAAGCCACACGAGAGTGGCGATTCCGGCAGCGAACGATCCGTAAAGCCGTGTGTAGTTGGCGACGCTGGTTACGTACCAGCCGTATGCGAGCGTGGAGGGGAACCAGATCATGGTGCCCGCAATGGCGCCGGGCGCGACCCAGAACCAGCGTTCCGTGCGGCGAGTGCCGAAATGGTAGAGAGCGCTGAGGACGGTGACGATCGCGCAAAAGCTGACCGCCCAACGAACCATGCGCCAGAAGAAAACGACGTAGCGGCGCATATCGTGGCCCGCGTTCACAATCATCCAATGCTCGATCTGGTGGCCGAACACAATAAGAAGCGAGGCCAGCGACAGCGGAATGAGCACGATAAACACAAGAAGCAGCGCGCGGGCGCGCCTTCCCCAGAAGGTCCAGCTCTCGGGCGGAAGGCGATAGGCGCGGCGAAATCCTTCCATCAGCGACAACATCACTCCCAGGCCCGCGAAAAGGCTGAGGCAGGTGGCGGAGAGAATCAGCTGGCCGGAGTGGAACTGGTGGCTGAGGATGGCGGATTGAACGAGATCGAGGGTGTCCGCAGGCAGAAACTGTTCGAGGACGGCGCGCGTTTCGCCCACCAGCGTCGGCCCTTCTTCCACTTGCGCTACAAGCGTGGTCAATACCAGGAGGGCGGGGAAGAACATGAGCATTCCGGAATAGGCCGCCGCTTTCGATGTGTTCACAACATCGTGGATAAAAGCCTGAATCAGCGCTTCCCGAATTCTGACCAAATAGCTGCTCATCGGCGTTACAAGCCAGAGTAGAGCATCGGCGGGGCTTACGGCGATAAAAACAGGGACCGAGGGACCAAGGGAACAAGGGGACGTGGCAACAGAGAAGCGGAGACGAGCCTGTGCGAGTTGGGTGCGACAAAAACGCGGCAGCTAGGAAAGGGCAACTTTGTGAACAGGACGGCATCGAAACATGGCTAAGAACCCGGAAAGCCGCTCGAGCGAAGACCCGCGCAGGGCGGGAATTGCGCTCGAAGGCCGGGATGAAAGGAATATTTCACAACCAGGAGAAAGGAGGAAGAATAATGAATTCATGGCGATTGAGTACGGCAGCCACCGTCTTGGCAGCAGCCGGCCTGATGATGTGCATGGGCGTGACGGCACAAATGCCCGGTGGCGGCGCAGGACAGATGCCGCAGGGTGAGCAATCCCCGTCGGTTGGACAACCAAATGGGCCCGGCAATCCCGGAGATAATCTGCCCGGCGCTCAGGGGAGTTCGATGCCGTCGTTCGCCGATCAGGCCTTCGTGCGGAAAACGCTTGAAGACAACCAGGCGCAGATTCAGATGGGGCAATTGGCCGCGCAAAAATCATCGAGCGACGACGTGAAGCAATTCGGTGAGAAGATGACCCAGATTCACGAACAACTGAGTGACCAGATGAAGCCCGTGGCCCGAAAATTGGGCGTAAGCGAGCCCAAGGAGCCGTCAAAGAAAGAAAAGCAGGAGATCGAGGAGATGCAATCGCTCTCTGGCGCGGATTTTGACGCGGCCTTTATCAAAGCGATGATGAGGGAACAACAGAGCGACCTGAAGGACTTCAAGAGTGAAGCGCAATCGGCGCAGGATCCGGCGGTGCAGCAGTTGGCGAAATTGGACGCGCCGGTGCTCAGCCAGCACCTGCAGATCCTGGAACAGTTGGCGCTGGCTCACAACGTCACGATGGAAAGCATGAAGTAATTGGAGGGGCGAGCGCGAGGCGGTCTCGCAAGAATGAAGGACGCGGGGCCGCCTGGATTGTGCGTGCGCGCCCGCGGACGGCGTCAGCGGTCGGTGCAGGAGTAGCAGGGATCGATGGAGGCCTGGATCAGCGGCGTGTCGGCAAGACGAGCTCCGCGCACCATCCAGCGCACCGCGGGCATATTCGCGTAGGTCGGCGTGCGCACGTGAACGCGCGACGGATTGCGTGAGTTCTCTTTCCAACTGACGCTGTAAAGGACTTCGCCACGTGGCGCTTCAACGCGGCTGGTGGCCGTTCCGGTGGCGAAGACCAGCTTGTCGGGCGCAGACGAGATTTCGCCGGGAGTCATCAAGGCCAGCGCCTGGCGAATGATGTTGCAGCTCTCGATGATTTCCAGAGCGCGGACGTAGAGCCGGGCGCGCACGTCACCGGCCTGCTCAACGGGGACTTCAAATTTCATCTCCGCGTAGGCGGCGTAGGGAGCGTCGCGGCGCAGGTCCTGCGGGATGCCTGAGGCGCGGGCCGTGGGGCCGACGACGGCGCAGGAGACAGCTTTCTCGTGCGTGAGCACGCCGATGCCGGCGCAGCGCGAGCGCGCTGTGGAACTGGTGGTGAAGATGGGAATGACTGTGCGCATCATCTCGCGCTCAAGTTCATCGATCATGGGCACGAGCGCGATGGGGTCTTCGATGTCGCGATTGACGCCGCCCACGTGGTTCATGGAGTAGTTGACGCGGTTGCCGGAGATGGCCTGCAGGACGTCCATCACTTTTTCGCGCAGCGCGAAGCAGGTCATGAACATGGTTTTGAAGCCCATGAGTTTGGCGGCGATGCCGGCCCACAGCACGTGGGAATGAAGGCGCTCGAGCTCAGCCATCACGACGCGAATATATTTGGCGCGCGGGGGCGCCTCGATGCCGGCAAGTTTCTCCATGGCCTGGCACAGCGTGAGGGTGTGAATGAAGGAGCAGATACCGCACACACGCTCCATGAGCGCGATGACCTGAACGTAGTTGCGCGTCTCGGCCAAGTGCTCGATGCCGCGAAAGTTGAAACCGATGTTCAGTTCGGCGTCTTTTACCGTCTCGCCTTCGCAGATCATGTCGAGCTTGTACGGTTCTTCAAGGCCAGGATGGTACGGGCCCATGGGGATTTTGTAGCTCATTGTGCGACCTCCTTTTGTCCACACATGCCGGAAGCCGGATCGTCCTGCACCGGGGCTGCGCGCAGATTCACGCCGGGTTTGTCGCCCTCGCGGAGCATGAGCGGCTCGTGCACCCGGCCCGTGAACACGATGGCGAACCCCTCGTGGACTTCGCGCTCGATCCAGTCCGCAGCCTCGATGATGTCGACGATGCTCTCGGTCGTTTTGCCGTCGATTTGAAACGGAATGCCGAGCAGGAGGCCATTGAGGTCCCAGTGATATTCGAGGCGGAATCCCGCGTCGCCGGGAAGCTCGTAGGCAGTGATGGTGATAAAGCGTGCTCCGGCGGCATTCATCGCCCAGGCCGCGTCGCGGACGCGCGCGGTGCCGGGGTTCAGCCAAAGCGTGCCGAGCCTCTCAACCCACGGTTCGGCGGTTCCCAGCTTTTCACGAATGGTGTCGAGATTGGTATCGAGATTCGTTTCGAGGGCGTTCACTGTGCGCCTCCAGTTGCGGTGCTCGGCACTGCCGCGCTCGCCGGCGTTACGGGTGAAACGGCTGGCGCAGATTTGGGCGCTGGCGGCCTGCGCGCCACGGTGTAGGACTTCTTCAATTCGCCCTGCATGGTGTAAACCGGCGGGACGGCCTCTTGCTGCGAGAGAGCGTGCTCGGTATGGCCTTCCTTCAACGCATGTTCCGTGCAGCCTTCAACGCAGCGCCCGCAAAAGGTGCACTGGCCGGGGTTGTAACTCCAGGTGAATTCGCCCTTGCCTGCTTTGAACTCGATGGCGCGCGATGTGCAACGGAACCGGCAGACCGCGCAGCCGGTGCAGAGTTCGGGATCGAATTGCACCAGTCCGCGGAAGCGCGGAGTGACGCGGGGATGCGCGGGGAAGAGCAGGGTCTGGTAGCCGCGCCGCAGATTCTTCCAGAGCATGATGAGTATGTTCATGACCGGATCCTCATGAGAATTGCGGATGACACGGCAAGAATTGCGAAGATGAGAGTGCACTGCCAGTAGAAGCGAACGCTGGAGTCGATGGCGAGGCGCGCGGTGGCCGCGGCAAGTGCCGAAAGCAGCAGCACGATGACGACACAGAGCGCGACGAAGATGCAGGCGGCGAGCCACGCAGCGCCTAAAGGAATTGCGATGTGTGGCGCGACGAGCGTGGCGACGAGGCCGGTTCCCGCGACCCATTCGAGACCGTGCGAGAGCTCCCACATGGCCAGCTCCGGTCCCGCGTACTCGGTCATGGGGCCGGAATAAATCTCCTGCTCTGCGTTGGGGAGTGAAAAGGGATTGATGTGCAGCTTGGCGGGTAGGCAGACGAGAATCGCCAGTACGCCGAGCCAGTGCAGCGGCGAGTTCGGCGCGGCGGCCAGCGCTTCAAGCCTGAATGTATGTTGCGAAGCGGCGATGGAGACGATGGCCAGCAGAAAGACAATGTTGTAGGAGACGCTGAGCGCGGCCTCGCGCGCCGAGCCGATTTCGCCGAAGATTGACCGCGACGAAAAGCCGGCGGCGATGATGCAGATGGACGGCAACTCGAGCAATGCGAGAAGCAGAATCAGGTCGCCTTCGAATCCGCCTGAGGAGGGCAGGACGGGCAGCAGGCCGACGGCTCCAGCGGCAGCCGAAACTGCGATCAGCGGCCACGCGCGCATCAGCAATCCGGCAATGCCAGGGCGAGGCGGCGTGCTTTTGCCGAGCAGCTTCACGAAATCCCAGAACGGCTGCATGAACGGCGGACCCACGCGCCCTTGCATGAGAGCAACCGATTTGCGCTCAACCCAAAGGAAGAACCACGCGGCCGGTACGGCGAAGAGCAGACCTGGAAAGATGAGCAAGCGCGCGAGTGCCGTGAGAAGGGTCATTGGTTTGCCTCCTCTTCCGACTCGGGGACGAGTGTAACGACAGCTTCCGGCGGTTTGTTTCCGCGTTCGGCCAGAATCTGTGCAGCTTTGGCCACACCGGCGATGATGGCGTCAGGCCGCGGCGGGCAGCCGGGCACGAAGACGTCAACCGGCAGATGCTTGTCGAGCGGCCCATCGAGCGTGCGGCTGTCGATAAATACGTTGGTTGTTGCGGGGCAGGAGCCAATGGCGATGACGGCTTTGGGCCCGAGCACCTGGTCGTAAACGGTTTTGACGGCGCCGACGGCTTTGCGCGTGACCGGGCCAGTGACGCAGAGAATGTCGGCGTGGCGCGGGCTGCCCTCGAGGCGCACGCCCAACTGCTCGGCGTCGTAGCGCGGCGAGAGCGCGGCCACAATCTCAATGTCGCAGCCGTTGCAACTGCCGGAGTTCATATGGAAGAGCCAGGGGCTGCGGCGGCGCGCGGTGCACATAAGTCTCTTCAAGAGGTTCATGGGCGCACCCCCAGCAGCATTTGCCACGCGCTCGGCCATATGCCCGCGGCAACGAGGATGACGGCCAGCGCGACGATCGCGGCCTTAAGGGCGAAAGGCTCGCGTTCTTTTGTAGCCCCGGCATCCCCGCCCGCACTCGCACTTTGCGGCACGTTGTCGGGCGGCGGTCCCCACCAGTTGCGCGAAAGAGCGAGAGCATAAGCGATGAGCGCAAAGATCGACGAGAGAATGAGAAGGGCGAGCGGCCAGACGCCGATTTGCAACGCGGTCAAATAGAGCCTCCAGCGGCCAATGAAACCGAGCGTTGGCGGAACGCCGAGCATGGCAAGCATGCCAAAGAGAAATCCGAAAGCGCTCACCGGGTAGCGCGAGGCGAGCGCGATCGGCCCCAATTCAGAATTAGGCTCAAGTTCTCCTGCGGATTCTGGTCCGGCGAGGCAGATAAAGAGCAGCGCTTTGGCCAGCGCATGCGTTGCCGCGGCGACCATCGCGCCTTGCGTTCCGATTACGCTCACGGACGCGGCGCCGAGAAGCAGGAAGCCAACGTCTTCGGCTGTCGAAAGGACCAGCAGGCGCTTCAGATTGCGCTGGGTGAGCATGAGCAGCGAAGCGACGAGCGAAGTTCCGACAGCCACCGAGACCCAGAGTGCCTGCGGCGTAAGTGCCAACGGAGAAGCCTGTGCTGCAGCGCAGAACTCGCCGAAGGCAGCCATGTCGACGACGGCGATGATGACGCCGAGGACCAAAGCCGGAAGTTCATCGGCCAGTTTGAGCAGCCAGAAGAACAGCGGAATCGCAGCCAATTTAACGCAAACGCTGGTGAAGAGAAGCGCACGCGACCATTCCGTAGCGCCGCGATCGGCAAGAACTTCGCTCGCGATCATCGATCCGGCCGAGATGAGAACCACGGCCAGATAGGTGAGCTTCGCGGCGTGCGAACGCGCAGTACGCCAGACGAGAACGACGGTCAGAAGCGCGGCGAGCTCGAGCAGGCCCAGCCGCCACCATGGACTTACAACGAAGAGGCCATCCACCGTCAACGCGCCGGCCAGCAGAATCTCCGGCACGAGCCTTCGGCCGGCGGCGCTGGCGAAGGCAGCGATCAACAATGCGGCGGCGGCAATGGCGATGGCAAGAATCAGCAGCGGCGAAAGCTGCTCGGAAGGCATAGGCGCGAGCGGGCCTGGGACGGCCAAGCCCGGCACGATCCAGCGAGCGAGAACGAAGGCCGCCGCGGCGAACGCGACAACCAAAACTGCCGCGCGACGTTCCATCCATGCAAAGACTCGGCCGAGCGACTGCGAAACTTGCTGCAATCCACTCCAAAACCAGAGATAAACGCGGTCCACATTCGACCAGCGGAAGAACGAGCCCCAGTGCGCCCGGAAGATTTCAGAAAAATCGCCGGCTGTCAGGCGACCCTGGTCAGACAGCGGCTCGCCGCCAGTAAAGATTCCTCCACCCGCTCCGGCGATCGCCGCGCCCGACACTGCAACCGGCCGCGCGGCATAGGCGACAACATAAATGACTCCGCCGACGACGAGCGAAACCAACGCAAGCACGAGCCCTCCCGTCGAGGAAAAACTGCCTGCATCGGCCGAGAGGCCAAGCCACGTAACGTGCACGCCCGCGCCGACACCAAGCGCCAGGAGTATCGGATTGAGGAAATAATTGACGGCCAACTGCGGCGCTATGCCAAGGACCACGCTGCCCGCAGCCAGAAAGCCCATTCCCCACACCATTGTCGGCGGAGATTCGTGCGCGTCCTTGGTGTGCTCGGTCAGTGGCCCGAGGAACACAGCGCTGGTTGCCTTGGCGCCAAGAAATACCGTGCCCAGGCTTGCCGCCCATGCCACCATCGCGGGCACGGCCCAGCCGGCCTGCAGTGCGGCGGCATAGAGCATCCACTTGCTGGCGAAGCCGCTCATCAGCGGAATGCCCATCA
>CAZHOO010000087.1:0-14794 GCA_964533905.1 uncultured Occallatibacter sp.
GGCCCGAGGGCGACGACGATCTCCTGTGCGATGATCTTCGGCGCCTTGCGCAGTTTGCGCGCCAGCTCGAACGCAATGGGCGTGGCAATCTCGCCGAGGCGCAGATCCGGTGGCGTCTCGAGCGGGATCGAGCCGATTTCCAAATCGTATTTTTCCTTGAGGACGGCACGAAGACGATCGCCGAGCCGCTTTTCGAGTTCGAGAACCACGCGAGGCCTCAAAAAATCATTGTTTTTCCTTGTCATTCTAGCAAAGCGCGCATCGGCGGCATCCACGCCAGCGCTCGGCATTACCAAAGAGATTCTTTGTCGACGTCGCGTTCTGAAAAAGGATCGTTTCCAGCCGATGAAGTTTCCTTGATCACGCAAGTAACGTGGGTGGCGCCATCGGAAGGAACGCCAACGCGATTGCTCGCGCGGAAGCACTTCGCAAGGAGGGATCAATGCGACAACTGATTTGTTGGATGGCGCTGGCGTGCATACTGGGCGCCTTGAGCGGTTGCAATGGTGCGAGCAGGGACGATCCGGGATTGACGAATCCGGGAACCGCGCCGCCGGCCAATACGGCTTCAGGCACGGTGACGTTTAAAGGCGTGCCGCTTTCAGGAGCGACCGTGACACTGTGGCTCACCAACGACAACACTGTGGTGTCGACAGCGACGACCGACGCAAATGGCAATTACAGTTTCTCGGGGCTGTCTGCTTCGGGAGATGCTCCGGCAGATTATCAGATCTATGTGAATGAAAAAGGCTATGGCTTTTACCCCTCCTTGTCTGAATCGAATGCGAACGCGAAGGTGGAGCGGTTCGATCATACTGGGCAGTTTATGGAATCGAGCACGCTTGGCGTTGCCATGTATTTCACGGTCATCAATTTCATCTCGTTGCCGAATGCGTCCCTCTCAGGCGCTAACTTCGCTGCCTACGACGGAACGAATCCGCCCGTAAGCCTTGCCGCAACGGGGCAGACGACGAGCTACGCCGCCGGCGACGATGGCGCGCTCGGAAAAGGAATCGCGTGGCCGGTCACTCGCTTCGTTGACAACGGAAACGGCACGGTCACCGATAACCTGACCGGTCTGACCTGGCTTAAAAATGCCGGCTGCTTTGCACCAGACGTTTGGACCGCAGCACTCAGCGATGCGAATCAACTGGCAAATGGGGCATGCGGATTGACCGATGGATCAGCGGCGGGCCAGTGGCGCCTGCCCAACCTCGTCGAGCTCGAAAGCCTGATCGATGTTTCTTCGAGTAACCCGGCAATCACGCCGGGAAGCCCATTCGCCAATGTAGAACCGATTCTCTACTGGACGTCGACAGGGTATTTCGGCGGGGACGAAGGATCGCCGCAGGCGTGGGCCATCCGCATCACGGATGGAAGCTACATCAACGACGGTGTTCAAAACCTAAAGCTTCTCTCGAAGAATGGTGTGTGGGCAGTTCGAGGGCAGGGCAGCGGCGCGGCCAGGCTGCAAGCCACCGGAATATTTCAGCCGCCTTTTACCGCAGGCGACGATGCGACGCTCCAGATGGGCGTGCCCCTGGTTTCGCCGCGTTTCCTCGACAACGCGGATGGGACGGTGACCGACGCGATGACGGGGCTGGTATGGCTCAAGTTGGCGAATTGCATTCAGGGCGATTGGGCGACGGCAGTGGCAGACGTGAATCAACTTGAAAGCGGGAAATGCGGGCTGAACGACGGTTCCGCGGCCGGCGACTGGCGCATGCCGAATCGCAACGAGATGCAAAGCCTCGCGGATCGCAACCAGAACAACGAGTCAGAGTATCTGAATTTCACGTATCTGAATCTCGATGGCTCACTATTTCAGGCTCCAATCCTGACGAACTTTATTGGATACCAGTTCTACTGGACGTCGACGACCGACGCGGCAGACACAAACGAGGCGTGGACAGTCTTCAGTTGCGATTATGGAGTATACGACATGCCGAAATCGGGGACACTCTACACGCTGGCGGTCAGGGACCCGGCAAAGTAGCCGGGGATGAGTCGCTGACGATTGATTCAGTTCGGCGCCGAGCGAACAAACATCGGCGCCAGTGCCGGAATCGAGCGGCGCGGATGCCCTAAGATGGAAGAGTGCTGCTGGAGGCTTGAGACCCATGCAGGAGGTTTCAAGCCTGAGACAGCCCCTCATTCCATGCCCGACACAGCTTCGAATCCAGACCGCTTTTACCTGACCACGCCGATTTATTACGTGAACGCGCGGCCCCACCTAGGCCATGCGTACTCGACGATCGTGTGCGATGCGATTGCTCGTCGCAAGCGCGCGCTGGGGATCGAAACGTGGTTTTTAACGGGCACTGATGAGCATGGGCAAAAGATTGAGCGCTCTGCGGAGGCGGCCGGTTGCACGCCGCAAGAATTCGCGACAAAGGTTTCTGGGGAGTTTCGCGGGTTGTGGGACCGGCTGGGGCTGACCTACGACGATTTCATCCGGACGACGGAGCCCCGTCATATCCGCGGCGTGCAAAAGTTGTTCACGGCAATGCGCGATAACGGGTACATCTACAAAGGCTCGTACACCGGGCAGTATTGCGTCTCTGACGAGGCGTATGTGGATGGGCCGCCGGGAACGCTTTGCCCCGATTGCGGGCGGCCCACGGAAACGGTGAGCGAGGAGAATTACTTCTTCAAGCTGTCGGCATTCGAGAAGAAGCTTCTCGAGTTCTACGAAGCGAATCCCGGGTTCATGGGGCCGGAGTCGACGCGGCGCGAGGTCATCAGCTTCGTGCGCGGCGGGTTGAAAGACCTTTCGGTGAGCCGGACAAGTGTTTCGTGGGGCGTTCCAGTTCCCGGCGATGAAAAACATGTTATTTACGTGTGGTTTGATGCGCTGGCGAATTACATTACCGCGCTTGGTTATGGCTCGGACGACGACGAAAAATTCAAGAAGTTCTGGCCCGCGGATCTTCATCTGATAGGGAAAGAGATCAGCAGGTTCCACTGCGTCTACTGGCCCGCGTTTCTGATGGCGGCGGGAATTCCGAATCCGCACTCGGTGCGCGCAAATGGCTGGCTGCTCTTCGACCAGGGAAAGATGTCGAAGTCGCGCGGCAACATCGTGCGCGCGGAGACCGTTGAGAGAGTGTTGGGCGCGGATGCGCTCAGGTACTTTCTTCTGCGCGAAATTCCATTTGGTCAAGACGGAAATTTTTCTTTCGATGCCCTCGTGCAGCGTTACAACGGCGACCTGGCCAACGGCTACGGCAACCTCGTGAGCCGCGTAGTGAACATGGTGCACAAGTACTTCGGCGGCGTGCTGCCGGAGGCTGGCGCCCCGACGCCGGCTGAAACGGCGCTGCGCGCAAGTGCTGAAGCGGCGATTACAGCGTTCGGGCCCGCATTTGACGAATTGAGTTTCTCTGAAGCGCTCAAAAGCCTTTGGCTCCTGGTTGCTGAGACGGACGGATATTTGACGGCCAATGCGCCCTGGAAGAAGCCGCCAGAGCGCTCGGACGCGGAGCACGCTGAACATCAGGCGCGCGTGCTGGCGACGGCGGCAAAGGCCATTCGCATCATTACGGCGCTGGTGTATCCGATTGTGCCGGACGCGGCATCGAAAGTATGGGAGCAGCTCGGACTGGGCAAGTTGGCGGACGCGGCGAAGAACGGATTCCTGGTTGAGCTCGCGTGGGGCAAATTGAAGGCGGGAACGAAATTTGGCGAGCCTTCGCCACTGTTTCCGCGCGCAGAGAAGGAAGCGATTGAACGTATGCAGAATCTTGAAGAACAAAATAGCCGTAATGCGGTAGAGTCGGCGAGCGAGCGGGAGATTGTGACGCCCGCGCCGAAGGCGGAGATTGTCGCACCCGCGACCGCGCTGGCAGCAACGTCTGTCAGTCCCGTTGCGGCGACGGAAAGCGAAAAGAAACCTGGCGCCGGAAGCACGACGGCGACGACCGCGGCACCGGGCAATCCTGCAATGGCGGTGGCAACGGCGAAGGTTCACCAGGCTCCAGCGCCGCTGGCCAGCAGCCGCCTGAGCTCCACGCCAGCTCCGGCGGCCGGCGAGGCCGCGCTCGTTCCGGGTTCGCATCAAACGCAAACGCCCGCCGCGGCAGAAACCGCCGCGCCAAAGCAAGGCGCGCAGCACATCACCATCGACGACTTTGCCAAGGTGGAGTTGCGCGTGGCGCAGATTCTGGTGGCCGAGCGCGTGCCCAAGGCGGACAAGCTGTTGCGCCTCGAGGTCGATCTTGGAACCGAGAAGCGGCAGATTCTGGCGGGGATCGCGGAATACTACGAACCGGAAAAGCTGATTGGTCGCAAGATTGTGATCGTCTCGAATCTGGCGCCGAGAAAGATGCGCGGACTCGAGTCAAACGGAATGCTCCTGGCTGCTTCGCTCGAAGGCGGTGCGCCGGTGCTGGCGGGGTTCCTCGAAGATGTGCCGCTTGGTGCGCGGCTGAAGTAGGCGCTTCGCGACGCCTCTCATCTGTCAAGACGGTTCTGTCGCCCCTACGGGGCTAGGCGAGTTTTATTACGTCTGTTCCCAGGACTACGTCCGCCGCGGCGGACTTGTCCTGGGCTAACGTCTACTGCTCCCTTCGGGAGCGAGACATGCGGCGGAGTTGGTGGATTCGCCGGAGATATGGTTAGTTCTACGGCGTTCAAGCGTCGAAGAGAAGAACGTTTAAACTTCTAAGAAGAGATCGTTCAAGCATCGAGGAGAAAGATTGGTGCGGAAGGCGGGACTTGAACCCGCAAGCCTTTTGGGCGCCAGCTCCTAAGGCTGGTGTGTTTGCCATTTCACCACTTCCGCGCGCCGCGGCCGAGGCTTGGCTTCGGCCTTCTCAAGTCTAGAGTGAAATCGATGCGGGTGGCAATGCGCCGGTCGTGGTATGCGGGCAGAGCGCACCTCATTTCGTATGTCTTGAAAAATCTCCGCTCTTGCCGCCGGTCTTCGATTCGAGGCGCAGATCGCGAATGACGATGGCCTTGTCCAGGGCTTTTGTCATGTCGTAGATGGTAAGCGCGGCAATGGCAGCCGCGGTGAGAGCTTCCATTTCTACGCCGGTGGGGCCGGTCGTGCTCACCGACGAACGGATGCGTACCCCGCCATGCACGATCGCGGTTTCAACGTCGACATGCGTCAGCGCGAGCGGATGGCACATTGGGATGAGATCGGCGGTGCGCTTGGCGGCTTGAATGCCGGCTATGCGCGCGACTTCAAGCGGATTGCCCTTCGGATTCGAAGGCAGCGCAGCGAGTACGGATGCGGAAAGCTGGACGAACGCCGATGCTGTTGCTATGCGGCGTGTGGCCGGTTTGGAGCTGACATCGACCATCGACGCTTGACCGGATGGGGCGAAATGCGAGAGGCGCGGCTTGCTGCGCGTAGGTTTTGGCATGGCTCTCCTCAGGGAAGCAGAATGCGGACGGTCGAGCCGGCGTGAAGGCGATCAATGTCATCGGGCACGACCAGGAAACAGTTGGCGCGGGCCATGGCAGCAAGATCGCCGGAGCCTTGCCAGGGAACGAGCGCGACTTCGGGTGTTGCGCCGGCAAACGTGCAGGCAGCAGGAAGAAAGCGTGTGAGACCGGTCTTTGTCTTGACGTCTTCGGCAAGACGCGCGAGCGCGAAGCGCGGTCCGAATTCTAGTCGTCCCGCAAGGGCAGCCACAACCGGCGCGGCGAAGAGCAGGAAAGTGACGGCGGATGAGACAGGATTGCCGGGAAGGCCAAACACGGCGCACTTCGTGCCGTTTCTGTATTGGACAGAATTTGTGGAACGGCGTTTCGGCAATTCCGCAAACACCAGCGGCTTGCCGGGTTGAATGCGGACGCTTGTGAAGAAAAAGCGGGCTCCGGCGCGGATGAGAGCGGGTTCGACCAGATCGAACTTCCCCGCGGAGACGCCGCCTGTGATGAGCAGAAGATCGGCGGATGCTGCGCGAGCGAGGGCTGCGTCAAGGGATTTCGCGTTGTCGCGAGCGATGGGCAGGACCCACGGATCTCCACCAGCAGCGGAGACCATCGCGGCCAGCATCGCGCTGCTCGAGTTGCGAATCTGGCTGGGTCCAGGCGAGGCGCCGATGGAAACCAGCTCGTCCCCGGTGGAGAGGATGGCTACGCGCGGCTTCAGGTAGACATCGAGCTTGGTCGAGCCGCACGACGCGGCAAGCGCAATCTGAGCAGCGGTGATCAAGGTGCCGGCAGGAAGAAGTCGATCTCCCTTGCGTGCCTGTGCGCCGCGCGCGACGATGTTTTCGCCGCGCCGAATAGTTCGGGACTTCAGAAGGTGAATAGCGCGCGCGGATGATCCTCCGACTTCCTCGACGTGCTCGAGCATGACAACGGCATCAGCGCCGGCGGGAACAGGTGCGCCGGTCATGATCTCCCAAACCGATCCGCGCGGAAGTGAGCCGGATGGAGATTGCCCGGCCCGGGTTGAGCCAACGACGGCGAGGGGGCTATGCGCTGAAATCTCAGCGGCCCGGCAGGCGAAACCGTCGCGTGTGGAACGCGCAAACGCAGGCTGATCAGCGTCGGCCCTGAGCGCCTCAGCCAGGACACGGCCGAGAGCTCGATTGAGACGCACGCGCTCAACATTGGGTCGAATGCGCGCCATTCTGGCCGCGTAAGCAGTAACAAGCGCCGAGGCCTCGTCAAAACTGGGCAATGCTGAACTGCGCTTTTTTGAACCGCGGAGCGCCGGACTCATGGATGGATTGTAGTGGGTCCGAGATGTGGTGCGTTACTTCTGCGGAGGTGGATCGGCCGTGGGACCGGCTGGGGGTGGGCTTGGAGGTCCTGTGGCTTCGCCTGCCCTCTCGAGAACTCTGGCCACTTCGCCGGCATGAGAGCCATTGGGAGCAAGTTGAAGGTATTTGCGCAATGCATCGGCGCAGCCCGGCGGCAATACGAGCTTATTGGTGCCGGGATCGACACGGGCGTCTTCGGCAAGCCCTGCGGCCTTGATGTAGTAGAGAATTGCCTGGTTCGGATCGGCCTGGATGGCCTTGTCGGCGGCGGCGATTTGCGCGAAATAGTTTCGCGCGTCATAGAAGATCACGGCTTCATTGCGGAGGTACTTGGAGGCGTTCGGCGGATCGGCCTTTGCCGCTCGGTCAAAGGCCTCGTCCGCCTCGTCGACCATCAGAGTACGGGCATAGACCTCGCCCAGACCGGCTTCCGCGGCGCCCACAACTTCTGGCCGCGGTGGGTCAGCTTTGACCGCGAGATCGAGAGCCTTTTTGAAGTTGGCTTCCGCATCGAGATAATCCTTAAGACCGGTTTGGGCCCGCGCGAGATTGATCCACAGGACGGGCTCCGTGGGATCGGCAGATGCGTCCTTGGTCATCAGGGATTCGATTTCGGCCAACTTGGCATTCTCGATTTCAGCCGTCATTTCATCCACGCCGCCCGCGTCGGCCGGCGCCGCAGCCAGGTTTTGGATCGCGATGACGCGCGCATTTTCCGCTGCCTGGAAATCGAGATTCACGATTTTGAGGTCTGCGTCAATCGAGGAGGCGTCGCGTCTTGCGTCCGACGCTGAGGCGGCGTTTGCTTCTCTCAGCGCCTGCAGTGCGCTTTGCTGATCGGGCGAGAGCCTGGAGAAGAATTCCCCGCGCGTCATATCGATGTCCTGGGCCGTCTCTTGCCCCGCAGTGATCTGGACCCCGCTGATGTAGTCGACGATTTTGCCTTCGGGCGTGTCGGGTGCGCGGTAGACGACTGTGTATTCTCCCGGGGGTGCTTCGCCGGAGTAGTCGCCCGATGAAGAGACGGGGAAGTTGTAGCTCAAGCTGATACCCCCGTCGACGGAGAGGCTTACCGTGCCGTCCTTCTGGGGCGCACCGGCGGGATTGATAACACGGCCGTGAATCTTGCCCATCTCAGGGGCGGGCTGCTGTGCGGGCGTGACCGCAGCGCAAACGAAAAGCGCACAAGCGATGGGCCAGAGGCCCCAGACAGGATTGCGCAAACGGTGCGCAGGATGCATGCAATGGATTGTAGTGCGCGCCGGGCAGACACAAAAGGCGCCCGCTGTGCGGACGCCTCTCGTGGCATATGTGATCGAGCAATCTTCGTGCTACTTGGGCGCCTTGTAGGAGGAGCTGACCTTTTCTCCTGCCTGTTGCAAGATGCCTGCTACTTCAGCGGCATAGGGGCCTGTGGGCGCCAGCTCAAGGTACTTTTGATAAGCCGCAACGCAATCGGGAGGCAGAACGATGCGGTTGGTCTTGGGATCGACTGTGGCGTTCGCGATCAAACCCTGGCCCTTGATGTAATACAGAATCGGCTGGGTGGGATCAATCTTGATGGCCTCATCGGCCGCAGCCGCCTCGGCCGCATTGTTGTTTTCCTGGTAAAAGATGACTGCCTCGTTCCTCAGGTAGAGCGGAGCGCTGGCGGGATCAGCCTTCGCCGCAGCATCAAACGCGGCGTTGGCTTCTGGAACCTTGCCCGTCCGCGCGTAGATTTCGCCGAGACCCTCGTTGGCCACGCCGATGACAGGCAAGCGCGGCTTCTTCGAAGCGGTTTCGAGGTCGATAGCCTTCTTGTATGTTGTTATGGCATCGTCATAGTCTTTGAGCCCCGCCTGCGCATAGGCCAGGTTGTTCCACAGCAACGCCTCATCCGGCTTGGCTGTGGTGTCTTTCGTCATCAAGCTCTGGATATCGGTGTATTTGGCCGTCTTGATTTCATCGGCCTTCGCGGCGATATCGGCTTTGGCAGCGCCGGCGCCAAGAGTCTGCGTCGCGGTTGCTACAGCGGAATCGATATCCTTCTTGTCCTGACTCACGATTTTAAGGTCGGCATTGAGGTTGGCGATCAGCGCGTTCGCCTTCAGGGCCTCGGCATTCACTTTCTTCAGCTCCTCGAGCTGCTTCTTTTGATCTTCCGGCATCTTGTCGATGTATTCTTGCCGCGACATATCGTCGTCCTGCTCGAGGTCCTGTCCAGCGATAATCTTGACGCCGCGGATTTGATCGACCATCTGCCCGGGGGGAGTATCGGGAGCGCGATACACCAACGAATAGGTTCCGGGCTTGGCTTCGCCCGCGAAGTTGCCCGTGGCATCGACCGGGAAAGTGAAATCCAGCGTATGGCCGCCATCGAAGGAGAGACTCTCGGTGCCGCCTCCCTGGGGCTGTCCGGTGGGATTGATGACGCGACCGTGAATTTTGCCCATGTTTGCGGCGGGCGGGGTCTGCGACAGAGCGGACGGAATGGCCAATGCGAGAAGGCCCGATGCAGCGGTTAGGCCCAGCCAAAGTGAAAAAGTATGTTTCATGTTATCTCCTTGAGAGTAGCGGAGCGAATGGTGCCCGCTGTCTCTAAAAATTTCGAATTCCAGGTACCCAGCTGCGAATAAACCTGCGCGGCTGCGGCGATTTTTCATCTGAGCTTCGCAGCTCCTGCATTTCTTTAAAGCGGCATGAAGCTCAAGTACTACTTCAGGCGCCTAATTTCCTGCCGAAATACGAGCGCAACGGTATAGGCCAATGCCGGCAGGGCACGCTTCCAGCAAAACCAACGTTAAATCCAACCCAGCGCCTCGCACAAGGGGATTAGGCCCAATCGTCCCACTACGGCCAAAGGCAACGCCGCCGAAGCGTTCTCTGGCCGCGGTTAAGGCCGCAGGTCGCCTGTTCCCGAGAGATGCGGTTCGGCTCCTTCTGGATCAACAACTGCAATGGTAGTGCGACCGGCGCGGAGCCGCGTGTGGCGTGTATCACACACTAGAATCTGGGTATGAGCACTTCGATTCGCAAGGCCACCGCCGCGGATGCAGCGCAGATTCTCAGCTTCATTCGGGCATTGGCGGCCTTTGAGCGGGCGCCGGATGCGGTCGTGGCGACCGAGGAGGGCCTGATCCGCGACGGCTTTGGTCCGCGACCCTTCTTTGAGTGCCTGATTGCCGACTACAACGGCGAGCCGGCCGGATTCGCCCTTTATTTTTTCAATTATTCGACGTGGGTAGGCCGGCCCGGCATCTACATCGAAGACCTGTTTGTCCTGCCGGAGTTCCGGCGGCGGGGCATTGGAAGGGACCTGTTGAAACGGGTTGCCGCGATTGCGCTGGAAAATGGCTGCCAGCGCTTGCAATGGCAGGTTCTGGATTGGAATACGCCCGCGATCGACTTTTATCGCACCCTGGGCGGTGAGTTCATGGATGAATGGCGCACGGTGCGCCTCAATGGCGAGGCGCTCGAACGGCTGGCCACCTGCGGTGGGGCAGGCGGCGCTTGAGCGTCATGAACCCCGAGGGTTGCCGATTTGCGCGCTGCGTCGTGGCGATAAGACAGCGGCCGAGGACGAAATGACGAAGATTTGCGTGATCGGCGGCGGACTGGCCGGACCAGAAGCGGCGCTGACGGCGGCTCGACTGGGTTGCGAGGTAGATCTCTACGAGATGCGCGCCATGGTCAACGGAAAGCCTCGTTTGACGCCTGCGCACCAGACCACGGATTTTGGAGAGCTGGTCTGCTCCAATTCCTTGAAGAGTGAATCGGTCAACACGGCGCCGTGGTTGCTCAAGCAGGAGATGCGGCGCGCAGGCTCGGCTCTGCTGAAGATCGCAGATGAAACGGCGGTTCCGGCCGGTCACGCGCTGGCCGTCGATCGCGTCGAGTTTTCGCGGCGGATCTCTGAGGCCATCGGGGAAGAGCCGAAGATCCGCGTGATTCGCGAAGAAGTGACAAGTCTCAGCACGCCACCAGTCCAAAACCAGAACGGCGCGAAGTGCTGCACGATCGTTGCCACCGGGCCCTTGACTTCCGATCCGTTGAGCCGGGAGATTGAGCGGCTTACCGGCGCGGGACATCTGGCGTTCTACGATTCGATCTCACCGATTGTCGACGCAGAATCGATCGACATGAGCCGAATTTATTTTGCGGCGCGATGGGACAAGGGAACAGCCGATTACATCAACTGCCCGATGGATCGTGCGGAATATGACCGGTTCCTCGATGCGCTGCTCGCGGCTGAGCCCGCTGAAGAAAGGGAGTGGGAGAAGCTCGATTACTTTGAGAGTTGCCTGCCCATTGAAGTGCTGGCGCGGCGCGGGCGCGACACGCTGCGCTTTGGTCCGATGAAGCCCGTGGGCCTGCGCGATCCGCGGACGGGAAAGACGCCATGGGCAGTGGTGCAACTCCGCAAAGAGAATCTGCGCGCCGATAGTTACAACCTGGTCGGCTTCCAGAACCATTTGAAGTTCGGCGAACAGGCGCGCGTGCTGCGCCTCATTCCAGGCCTCGAGAATGCGCGCTTCCTGCGTTACGGCCAGATTCACCGCAACACCTACATTTGCGCGCCTGCCCTGATCGACGAATGTCTGCGCCTGAAGAGCGCGCCGGAAATTCTGTTCGCCGGGCAGATTTGCGGCGTGGAAGGGTACACCGAGTCGATTGCTTCAGGCATGCTCGCGGGGATTTATTCGGCGGCGTTGGCGAGAGGCGAAGAACCCAGGCCCGTACCGCGCGCCACGGCTTTGGGATCGCTCATTCACTACATTACGCATGCCGATGCGAAGAACTTTCAGCCCGCCAACATCACTTTCGACCTTCTGGAGCCTCTCGACGAAGAGACGAGACGGAGCGTCCGGGACAAGAAGGAGCGGCACCGGATGCAGTGCGAGCGGGCGCTGGCGGCGTTCGAGGCCTGGCAGCTGGCTGCGGAACATTGCGAATAGAATTCACGTATCTCTCAAGTACGCCCGGCCCTCCCCCGAAAGGACGCCAATGCAGCCCATCTCCGCGGTCGATTCTGTTGCACCTGCCGTTGAACGCACCAAGTTGTTTCTCTTTCGGCCGTTCCAATGGAGCACCTATCTCAAGCTTGGCCTGGTGGCGATCATCACGGAAGGGCTGGGGAGTAATTTCCATTCCTCGTCGCCGCACGTGGATCATGGCGGCGGGAATGGCGGATGGCACGGACAGCCAGGCTTTCCGCCGTTCTTTCACCCCACAGCCCCAATGATCGCGATATTTGCGGCGATTGCGCTCGCGGCGTTTATCTTGTCGATCGTGTTTTTCTACCTCATCACGCGGCTGCGGTTTGCGTTCTTCCACTCCCTCACCCGCAACGTAAAGCAGATCGCGCCGGGCTGGCGGCTCTATCGGGACCAGGCCACGCGGTTTTTCTGGCTCAACATTCTTGTCGGAATCTGCTTCATGGTGGTCCTCGTGCTGGTGGCGATTCCGTTCGCAACCGGATTCTGGCGGCTATTCCAGGCTCATCAGCAAGGCGGACCCTTCGATATAGGTCTGTTCCTCGCTCTCATTCTGCCGCTCATTCCCATCATCCTTTTGCTGGTCATTGCCGGGGTTCTCAGTGATCTGATTTTGCGCGACTGGATGCTTCCGCATATTGCGCTCGATAATGCGACGGCTGGCGAAGCGTGGCGTCAGGTGCGTGCGCGCATCAATGCCGAAAAGAGGCAGTTTCTCGTGTACGCGATCTTGCGTGTGATTCTGCCCACGATCGCGTCAATCGCCGTGATGCTCGTGCTCGCAATTCCGGGCCTGTTATTGGCGGGAACGATTGCTGCCATGGAGTGGGGAATCCATTCGGGGTTTTCAGGTTCGACAGGAACGTCGTGGCTCGTGGGCATCGCTCTCGAGGTCTTCTTTGGTCTGGTTGCGTTCGGCTTCGCGCTGCTGGCGAGCATCTGCATCGGAGGCCCTTTGAGCACGGGCGTCAGGGAGTATGCGTTGATCTTTTACGGCGGCCGGTACAAAGCCCTGGGAGACATTCTGTATCCTTCGCAGGAAATCGCGAGCGGAGTTACCCGACCCGCCTGATCGAAGTCCGCCTGCCAGTGTCGCCGCCAGGCGGGTCTTGCGCCCACTTCGGTTTCTTCACTGTCAAGAGGCCTCAGGCTATCCAAATGCCCTAACTCGCCGAAAATACTGCGGAAATTCTATACACCAAGTTTGCCGATCATTTCGCCCATTTGGCGCATAATCTGAGCATAGTTCCAGATTCAAACTACAAATGCGCGCCCGGTTCTACTCGGAACCGGCAGCGGAACCTCGCCAGAACAGGCAACTGCAATGAAATGACGTCTTTGCAACAAGTGCTTCTTTAGAATCAAAAACTTACAGCAACGGCCGGCTTGCAACTGCTTTTTTTTGACGTACTTGGATTAAAAGATGGAGGGGAGCCGGGGCGCCACCCCTTCGTTTCAACGGCGCGCCGTCTGCAATCAGCGCCCCGGCCGACCCCGTCGGGACACAGCAAAGCGATCGGGAACATTTTCGCGTTTCCCAGTGTCGAACTGAAGAGGTCGCGCGTCGGCCAGCGTTCAGCGCGTTAGCGTGTACCCTGAAGGTTGAGCGGGCATTCAAAAAAATGCGGCGCGGCGGGGAACGGGGATTCGGATTGGTGCATAAGGCAGTGATTCTGGCAGGATGGGCGGCGCTCGGCTGCAGCGCGGTTTTTGCGGTGGCGCAGGGCGAGCAGCCGACCGCGGCAGAGAAGAAATCCGCGACCACGATCGTTCTGCCTCCCTCGACGAAGACGCTGCTTCCCGACGATTTTGATGGGTGGGAAACGACAGGTCCATCGAAGGTGGTCACCGACGCGGCGCAACTCGACGCGCCAAACGCCGCGGCCTTGAAGGAATACGGATTCGATGCTGCGGTTCTGGCGAACTACAAGCGCGAGGGCGATACGCTCAGCATGCGCGCGCTTCGCTTTGAAGACGCAAGCGGCGCCTATGGCGCATATACCTTTTACCGGCAAAACGGCTGGCCCAAAGAGGACATTGGCACGGGAGCGGCATCCGACAACAAACGCGTGATCTTCTGGCAAGGAACAACGGTGGTGGATGCGACGTTTTCGCGCATCGGGCCCATGACCGCCGGTGAATTGCGCGAGATTGCGCACCGGTTGCCGGTGCCAACGGGAAATCGCGGGATGATTCCGCCGATTTTGGCAGATCTGCCGCAGACGAAGCTCGATGGACAGACCACGCATTACGCAGAAGGACCCGCCGGCTACACCGGGTCCGGTGGCGCGCTCCCGGCGTCCGTTGTCGACTTCGACAAGGGCGCCGAAGCTGTGACCGCAAACTACTCGCTCGTCTCTGGCCCGGCAACGCTCACCATCATCGACTACCCCACGCCGCAAATTGCCGAGGCACAGGAAGCCGCCATCCGCGCCTATCTCAAAGCCGGCAGCCAGGCGCAGCCGCCGTGGCCGAAGCCATTGACCGATTCCGACCAGGCGTCGCTCGAAGTGCGCCACAGCGGGCCGCTGGTGGTCCTTGTGAGCGGCGACGCGGTACCTGACGACAGCCACAGGCTGCTCGAGTCCGTGCACTACGATGCCAGCCTCACTGCCGTCCCTGAGCCCGTGGAATCGGATGTCGAGAAGACCAGTAAGCTGCTCCTGGGGATTGCTGTGCTGACGATCATCGGGGCGGCCGCGGCAATCGTGCTGGGCGGGTTCCTGGGCGGCGGCAGGGCGCTCTACCGCATAGCACGCGGCAGACCGATCTCGTCGGTCTACGACGAGGAGTTCATTCATCTCGATTTGGCTGAAAAATGGGACGAAAGAATCGAAGTGATCGAGGTGATAGAGAGGCGGCATCCGAAGCGTTAACGTCGCTCGTGCGTTGTGGAAAAATGGACCGAAACCCGAAGAAACACTGCGAAATCACGGGAAATGCCGAAGGATCTTAGGCGAAGATGCGGCGAATAAATAAGGCCTTGTGAAACGGCTGTTACATTGTTAAAGCATTGAAACATCTATACTTATTTTCGTAAACATTTTCTCTTGACACTGCCTTCCCCCGCTCCTAGTATGCAGCCAGAAAGTT
>CAZHOO010000088.1:0-1616 GCA_964533905.1 uncultured Occallatibacter sp.
CCGAGGACCACGACGGCAGGTTCGAGCGGCTGCCGGTAATCCATCATGGGATGCGTGAGGTAGTAGGTGATGGGAAAGACGCCGATGAGCAGCAAATAGGGAATGACGGCGGTGCGATTGGCGCGCCACAGGCTGCGAATGCCGAGCAGCATGAAGAGAGTCACGGTGGTGACATAGAAGACGGTTCCAGGCGTGGCGGGCTGGTCATGCAGCTCTTGCGCGGAGAAGCTCCAGAAGCCGGTCCAGTAATAGACGATGCGGCGAAGCGTTTTGACCACCAGGAACGCATAGTGGGGACGATTCTTGAGATCGTCGAGAGACATGGCGCGCTTTTGAGCGAGGTAGGGAATCTCTCCCATCGTCAGGTACTTCTGCATTTCAACGGGGCTGCTCGCCGGATAAGGCCGGTTGTCGCAGGTCGGCGGCGAGGTGTGGTCGTTGGGCGCATTGCCGAAGTCGTCGGCGTAAAGCTCGAGCCAGATGTTGTCGCGGATGGGCACGATGACGCCCAGCGTGCGGTAGTTGCGGACGGTCCACGGCGTGAGCACAGCAAAGAAGGTGAGCACGGTGAGCACGCCGTTCAGGACCCACGGCTTGCTGGCCTTGTGCGCCTGCCACAGAGCGAAGCCGAGCAGAAACGGCAGAGTGGACATGATGGAGGCATTGGAGTGCGCGGTGATTCCGGAGAGAGCGCCAAAGCCGATCCAGGCCAACGGCGCAGTGGACTTGTGGATGCGCTGGGCGATACAGAAACACGTGGTGAACAGCAGGCTGGTGAGCGCGTATTCCCAGACACGGGCGGCAGAGAAATAAATCGCGAAGGGATAGAGCGCCCAGACCCAGGCAGAAATCTTGGCGCCTCGAAGACCGAGCGCGTATTTGGCGCTGAAATAAACGGGAATGCAGGTGAGCGCAGAGAGGAGGCTGTTGATGGTGAGGATGACAAACGCCGAGGTGAGGGAATAGACGCCAAAGAGCCGGAAGACGACGGAGAGCAATCCCGGATAGAGCGGGGACATGATCGCGGTGGGTCCGCTCCATGGCCAATAGGGCGAGGAGAAGCCATGGCCAGTGGCGAGGGCGCGCGCGATCCAGCCCATCTCCCAACCGAACGCTTCGTAGTGTTTGTCGGCGTCGGGCAGATCGCGATAAGTGAAAAACACCACCACGAGGCGAATGGCCAGCGCGACTGCCATGGCTGGCAGAACTTCCCGGAGCCAGCGGTTGGGTGCCGTCGGCGCCGCAAGACTCTCTTTTTGAACGCGGGGAATCGGGTTGTCCTTCATGGGAACGGTTCGTTCAATTGTTTCATACACGGACCGTAGCAGGATTTCGCCAAAAGACCCTCGATGGATGGACGTTTTTCTCCCGGTACAGGACTGCGGACGGCGTGGCCAATTGCCCAGGGTAGTAGACTTAGCCTTGGTTTTTTGAACCGGGAGCCAGCTCGATGCAGATTACGTTTGCCGCCTCAGAAGCCACGCCCTTTGCCAAGACCGGCGGCCTGGCCGATGTTGCCGGTGCGCTGCCCCGCGAACTGGCGAAGCTGGGGCATAAGGTTACAGTCTTTCTGCCGTACTATGCACGCGTGCGGCGGATGATCGAGAGCGAGGGCA
>CAZHOO010000088.1:1716-14041 GCA_964533905.1 uncultured Occallatibacter sp.
CACGATTGGCAGTCGGCACTGGTTCCGGTTTACCTGCGCACGGTCTATCAGCCTGACCCCGAACTGGGCCGCGTAGCTACCGTGCTCACGATTCACAATGCCGCGTATCAGGGCGCATTTCCGCCGAAGACGACAGAGGACCTGCTCTTTCCCTGGGACGTTTTCACGATGGACAAGCTCGAACAATATGACCGATTCAATTTTCTCAAGGGCGGTGTGGTGTTCAGCGACCTTCTGACAACGGTAAGCAAAAAGTATTCCGAGGAGATCCAGACAGCGGAGTTTGGCGAGCACCTGGAGGGCGTTCTGCATAAGCGCGCGGCCGATCTGCATGGCATTTTGAACGGTGTGGATTATGCGCTCTGGGATCCGGCCAAGGACGGCCATCTTGCCGCGCATTACTCGCCGGAGAATCTTGAGGGCAAACGCGCATGCCGCGCCGATCTGTTGCATGCGTTTGGGCTCGAGAACGTAGAGGAGACGACGCCGGTGATCGGCATTGTTTCGCGCTTTGCGAAACAGAAAGGGTTTGACATCCTGGCTGAAATCACCGAGGAGATTGCCGAACGCGACGTAGCGGTGGTGGCGCTGGGAACGCACGACCCTTACTACGAAAATCTTTTTCGCGCATGGGCGTTCAAACATCCGGCCAATATTGCAGTGCAAATTCGCTACGACGAGACCTTGGCGCACAAGATCGAAGCCGGCTCCGACATGTTCTTGATGCCCTCGCGCTACGAACCGTGCGGCTTGAACCAGATTTATTCCCTCAAGTACGGAACGGTGCCCATCGTGCGCGCTACCGGCGGCCTGGACGACACCATTGAGGAGTGGGACGCGGAGAGGGGAACAGGCACGGGATTCAAATTCGAGGGATTTGATCCCAAAGACCTGCTCGCAGAGATTGATCGGGCACTGGAAGCATTCCAAAACAAGAAAGCGTGGGTGCGCCTGATGCGCAATGGGATGGCGCGCGATCACAGTTGGCGAGGTCCGGCGAAGGAATATGTGCGCGTGTATGAGGAGGCGGTGCAAAAAACAGGGACTAGGGAATAGGGAATCGGGAATTGAGAATCGGGAAGAGATGTCTGGGTGAGAGTTTGTTCTTACGCTTTGGCTATGATAAGTTGCGAGAGATTTGAAACTAAATTGTTTGGAGGAGGTCGGAGATGAAATTTCGGTTAACGGCAGCATGTTGTTTGTTGGGTCTGGGATCGATGATGGCGACGGCGCAGGCAGGTGGTGCGGCAAGCGGGCCGGCAGCTGGGACAGTTGCCACCCCGGCGATTGCGTATGACTCTCAGGTGAGCGTCATTGAATTCGAGATGATGGGCGCGGTGAAGGCCATGCCGGCCGAAAAATTCGACTTTGCTCCGAGCCAGGCAATTTTTGTGCCGAGCCAGAAGACCGATTTCGCGACCGTGCGGACGTTCGCGCAGGAGGCGACCCACGTGGCGCAGGCCAACTACTTTTTCTACAGTACCGTCAGTGGTCTGAAGCCAGATGTGGACGTTCAGGGGCTGCCGAATCTGACCAAGAAAGACGATGTAGTGGCCGCGCTGGCGGGATCGTTTGCGTTTGCCCACAAAGCGATCGCCACGCTGACGCCGGCGAACGCGTTTGAGTTGGTGAAAATCCAGATCCCCGGCACCTGGACGCGTGGAACGCTCGCGGGATTCGGCGTTTCGCATGCATTTGATCACTACGGGCAGATGGTGGAGTATTTGCGGATGAACGGAATTGTGCCGCCGGCTAGCGCAAAGTAGGACTGGCGAGGATGAAAACCCTGGCCGATCAACGCCAGCGAGCGGAGATCGCTCGCCGAATTGTGTCAACCAGTCCGGCGAGCCGGCGTAGATGGGGCACCATGACCGCCGGCCAGATGATCTGTCATTTGAGTGACGCCTATCGCGTGGCGCTTGGCGACAAGCATGCAGAGCCGGTGAAGAATCGCTACAACGGAGCTGCGATGAAGTGGGCCGGTCTATGGCTTCCGCTGCCCTGGCCGCACGGAGTGGCGACGGTTCCGGAGTGCGATGCCATGCTCGGCGGAACGCCTCCGATTGAGTTTGAACGAGACAAGCGCGAACTTCTTGAGCTGGTCAAACGGTTCGCGGCGGAGCCAGCTGTTGTCGCGAAGCACTCGCATCCATTTTTTGGGCTTATGACCGAGAAAGAGTGGATGCGCTGGGGATATTTGCACGCGGACCATCATCTGCGTCAGTTCGGGACTTGATCTCGCGTCCCGATCTTCAGTACGTCTTCGATGATGTCCGCAGCGCGATCAAGGCCGTCGATCCCGGCGATTGCGGCTTGTATTTTGCGGGCGGCGATCCGGTATGAAGGGTTCTCAAGGACCGCTCGCACAGCGGAGCGCAGGCGTTCCGCATCAATTCTGCGTGGATGCAAAACCACACCCGCCCCGCGCGCTTTGACGCGTGCCGCGACTCCCGGCTGGTCGTTGCCCAGTGGGATGCACACCAGGGGAACTCCTTCAGAAAGGGACTCAAGAACTGTATTGAGACCGGCATGTGTGATGACCGCCGACGCGCGCTTGACGATTTCCAACTGCGGGGCGTAGTTCACTACGAGCGGGTTGCCGCACAGTTCGCCAAGTTGTTCCCGGGCCAGACCGCCTCCCAGGGATATGACGAGCTGGACATCGAGCGTGGCGCAGGCATCGGCAATGATGGCGAATTTCTCGCGTGACTGGTTTTGCAGTGTTCCCAGCGAAGCGAAGACGAGCGGCCGGCCATCGAGCTGGTCCCACGGAAAGTCCACCGGCGTGCGCTGCGCGGGGTCAACAAACGGGCCGGTGTAATAAAGATTTGGGGCCGGCGGATCAATCTCAAATTCCAGCGCACGCGGCAACTGCGTGATCTGCGCGAGCTTCGATAGTCCCTCGCCGGGATCCCTGCCCACGTGGAGTCCCCAAGCCACGCGATATTCATTGACCACCTTAAAAATGGGCCTGGCCACGCGGGTGAGCACGCGGATGGCAATTTCATTGCGCAATCGGGACCACCAGCGTTGGCTGCCGGACCACCCGAAGTAAAACGGCGGATAGCGATTGTCGTTGACCAGGGGCGGAATGAGCGCGAGCGAAATGAAGGGCAGACCGAGGCATTCCGCAATGTTGTTGGCCATGTCAGCTTCATCGACCAATAAAGCATCGAGATTGGCGCTGCGAACCGCCTCCAGCCCGTCGCGAAGCACCATGCGGGCGGTGTTACACACTCGATCCATTGTGAAGCGGAGAACTTCAGTGCCCGTCATCGCTCCCAATTGCTGGTCCAGTTTTTGAAGGGTGCCCAGGGGATAATCGCTCTGGCCGATCAGGCAGAAATCAATGCCCGCGGCCCTGACGCGCGACTCCACGTCGGCGATTCCGAAGATAATGACCGTGTGTCCCCGCTGCTGGAGGCGCCGCGCCAACGCAGTGAGTGGGTTCAAATGACCCGTTCCTGGGAAACAGAATGCGCCGAGCCTGGCCATGTGTCCTTATGCTAATGGACGCTAGCGGTGAGCATCGAGTTTGCCAGGATTCGTTCTGCTTACCCTTTCGCGTGGCCAACATACCATTCGTTCTCAATGCCGGTGCAGTGCTAGCCATTGGATGACGTAAAAGGCAACTCGCAGCTGTGCGTACACCGCGATTGCGGCTATTGCGACAGCCTCGAAAGCGCTGATGAATCCCGTTGCGGCTTTATCTTTTCGCAAGCGTACATAGAGGACGCCTGCCGCGCCTAATGCAAAAAGGCCAGACAGCGAGGCCAGAAAAAAGGAATAGAGGCTCCCAGCTGGACGATCACAAGGACACAACAAGAGGACGAATGTCGACGCACTGATAAGAGCGGCGATCGAGGCCAACTCAATCCAGGACCGTCGCGAAGCGCTCGAGTTGGATCGCGGATCGCGCATTCCGGGCGATTCGGAATCAAGAATCATGCGAGTGGGCCAGGTAATCCAGAGAGCGGCTAGCGATCAGCAGGTCCTCTCGTTCAATTGTGCTTGCCCTTCCATTCCTCGTAGGGGCCCTGGAAGTCTTCAATACCGCCGTCGTGGAAGATCCAGAGGCGCGTCGCGACTTCGTCGATCAGATCGTGATCGTGCGTCACCAGAAGGACCGTACCCTCGTAGCGCTGGAGCGCAATGTTGAGGGCGTTGATGGCTTCGAGGTCGAGGTGGTTGGTGGGTTCGTCGAAGATGAGGATGTTGGGTTTGGTGAGGATCAATTTGCAAAATGCGAGCCGCGCCTGTTCGCCGCCGGAGAGCGCCTTGGTGGGCTTGGAGCCTTCTTCGCCGGAGAAGAGCATCTGGCCGAGGATCCCGCGAATGTCTTCGACGTGGGCGGCAGGGTTCCACTGGTGCAGCCAATCAGTGACGGTCATGCCGTGTTGAATGGTGGCGCCAACGTCCTGCGGAAAATAACCTACCTGTGCCTCGTGGCCCCAGAAGACGGAGCCGGAATCGAGTGTGAAGCCGGGCTCGGCCAGGCCCGGATAGTTGGCCAGAAGACTCTTGAGCATGGTCGTTTTGCCGGCTCCATTGCGGCCCATGAGGCAGATTCTCTCGCCGCGGAGCAGATTAGCTGTAAATCCATCGATGACTTTCAGATCGCCGTAAAACTTCGACAGATGCTTGAGCTCAAGAACGTGCTTGCCGCTGGGCCGGATCTGGTCGAATTTGATGTAGGGGCGCTGGATGTTGGATCGAGCCAGTTCGTTGGTCTGCAGTCGCTCGACCTCTTTGCGGCGGCTGGTGACCTGCGAAGAGCGAGTGCCGGCTGCGAAACGCGCGATGAACTCGTTGAGCTGGGCGATCTTTTTTTCGCGCTGGGCGATCTGCGACTCGAGCGTGGAACGGATCTGCGTTTTCGCCATCACCATGTCGTCGTAGCCGCCGGTATAGGTGATGATGGTCTGGTAATCGATGTCGGCGGTGTGCGTGGTAACAGAATTGAGAAAGTGGCGGTCGTGCGAGATGGCGATCATGGTGCCGTCGTAGCTCAACAGAAAATCCTGCAGCCAGTGGATGGAGTCGAGATCGAGATAGTTGGTGGGCTCATCGAGAAGCAGCGCCGGAGGCTTGCCGAAGAGCGCCTGCGCTAGCAGCACACGGACTTTTTGCCCGCCCTGCAACTCGCCCATCTTGCGATCATGGAGCGGCTCGGCAATGTCCAGGCCGTCAAGCAGCACGGCGGCGTCGCTTTCAGCGGTGTAGCCATCCTCATCGCCGATCGTGCCTTCGAGCTCGCCGAGGCGCATGCCGTCTTCGTTGGACATTTCCGGCTTGGCGTAGATGCGGTCTCGCTCCTCGAGCGCAGCCCAGAGCGGTTTGTTCCCCATAATGACCGTGTCAATGACGCGATAGGCGTCGAAGGCGAACTGATCCTGGCGCAAGACGCCGAGTTTGCGCGGGCGCACGACTGTGCCCTTCTGCGGCTCAAGCTCACCGGAGAGGATCTTCATAAAGGTGGATTTGCCGGAGCCGTTGGGCCCGGTGAGCCCGTAACGGCGGCCGGGCGTGAAGGCCGTGCTGACGTCTTCAAAGAGAAGCTTCGAGCCGTAGCGCATGGTGACATTGCTGACGCTGATCATTCGCTGTTCTTGCTTCCTATGCTCAGGCCACACTCAGGCTGCCGTGCCGCCGGGCCGGATTTGAGCAGGTTGATTTGGGTTTCACGAGAAACTTGCTGGCAAGCAGTTACTCAAAAAGACTTCGGCCCTCCTATTTTCTCACGAGCCTGCCCGAGGCACGGGCCGGCGCAGTCCTGCGCGTCGAGTGCCGGTTGGGCCGGAAGATTCCCCTCGCCTGAAACAAACCACTTACCGAGCTGGCAGCGTGGCGTTCTTGCCGGCCTTCACCCAAAGCGCGTCCACGCTTTCATCTTGCTGGCCGTAGTCCTTATAGAGGAAAAGCAGTACCGTCGTGGGCGCGAAGCATTGGCGGTAGATGAGTCCTGAGCCGCCGGAATGCCCGGGGTGTACGGCGTTGACAACAAGGTTGAAATAGGGCGGAACCTCGCCAAGGCTCACCATGCCACCGTGAATGCCGGTGGTGATTTGGCGAAGGTGCCCCCCGGAGAAGGTTTCGGTGCCGTCGTCGCCCACGCCAAACGTGTAATGCGGCGGGTTGGGATCGTTTTGGTCGTACTGCGTGTCGATGGCCACCTGGAGATTGGTCAGAGGAGTGAAGGTCGGGGCCTGCACAACGCGGAGCACGACGTTGCAGGAATTCTGCGAACCGGGACCAGTGAAGGCGCTGACGTAGTTGGCCGCGTCGTCACCGGTTTCGGCGGTAATCAGCTGTGCCGGAGTCGGAGGTGGTTTAACCCCGGCGCAGATGGCAGGCACGGCGAACATGGATGCGGGGGGCGCGCTGAAGGAGACCTTTGTGAGGTCGACGATTGCCGCTGGAGGAGTGTTTGGGGCGCTCATTTCGGCGCGCAAGACCAGACCGTCTTTCTGGTCGAGCCAGGCCTTGATCGAAGCGCCTTGTGAGCTGCCTGTATATACCTGAGCCGGAATCCCGTCGATGGTCTCAGTTCCCGCAGGCTTCAGGTCGCCTTTGGCGATGTCGCCGGACAACTCCGCCGTCATGGCAAACGGGTCGCCCCAGTCGCCTGAGAAAGTGCCGGCGCTGCATCCCACATTGCTGTCGTTGGGATTCCAGGTCAAGTTGGTGCCGGCGGCGATATCGATCAGGTTGTCGGTGGTGGATGCGGGGGTTGCGCCCTGCGAAGGAAGGAACATCACCATGAGCGCCTTCGAGCCGCGGCGGTAGATGGTGGTCGTCGCTCCGGGAGAGCCGCCGGCTTGGGTGATGGCGTAGTCCGTGGGCGGCGTTGACTGAGCCGGGAGAAGCGCGGAGGACGCAAGCAGGCAAAGGCAGACAAGTGAGCATCGAGACGGCATCGAGAAACCCCGTTTGAAGAGGATGGATGAATCCGGGAAAATGGCGATGATGATGAAGCGATTGGGCCTGAGAAAGATGAGCCGATGATATTTCCCAGAGTGGCGGCCGTCAAGACGCTCGATCGAGCTAACTCGTCGCAATTGAGCTTGATCAAAAGATTTCGCGCAGTTTTAAGAAGGCGTCGAGCTCGATGAGATGTTGGCCTTCGGGAGCTCTGTCGACAGCCGCGTGCTCGAGAATCCAGGTGTCAGGGTGAAAAAGAAACACCGCGTGCAGTCCGGCGGCGAGCGCGGGGTTGATGTCGCTTTTGGGGCTGTTTCCGATCATCCAGGCGCTCCGCGCTTCAATGTTTTGGCGAAGGACTACGTCACGGTAAGCAGCCGGATCCTTTTCGGCGGGAATTTCCACCGCGGCAAAGTAGGGTGCGAGGCCCGAGCGCGACAGCTTGTCGGCCTGTTCGGCCTGATTGCCCTTGGTCATCAGTATGAGATGGTGGCGCGTGGAGAGATCGGCGAGGGTCTCGGCGACGCCGGGCAGAAGCTCGATCTCCTGCTCAGCGATCGACCGCGCGAATCCGCGGATACGTTCGCGCTTTTCCTCGGTGACGGGCGCGGGGCTGAGGCGCTCGAAGCAATCGACCAGCGAGCGCGTGAAGCTCGACAGGCCGTAGCCGTGGGAGAGGATGGTTTCGCGCTCGACGGCGTTGAGCGTCTGGCGCACTTCGGCTGGAGAGTGCTCGTGATGGTCGAGGAAACTGATGAACGCGGCAATCGCGCGCTCGAAGTAGATGTTGTTTTCCCAAAGCGTATCGTCGGCGTCGATGAGCAGCGTTTGGCCGGCAGGGAAGCGGGGCATGGAAAAAGAATACAGGGACCAGGGCGCAGGTTTCAGGTGTCAGCACACCGGAAGGGAGTGAAGAAGGGAATCGGTGAAGGGGTGAATTCGAGACTTTAGGCCCTGATCGTTCTTTCAGCTCTTCCAAGCTCCCAGGATCCGCCTCACCAGTACCAACTGCCCCAGATGATACGCGTTGTGATCGGCTGCCAGCAGCCCCTCGCGCAGGATGGTTTGACCGCTGCCGTGCGGAATCCGCGCGTAAAGATCTGTCTTAGGGTTTTGGATGAGATCGCACATCGCATTCAGGTCGCGGCGGAAAGCGCGCACGCTTTTGTCCCACGCCTTTGCGTCGGGCGGCACAGCCGTCTGGGGCCAGTAGCCGCTGGGCCAATCGGGCGACTTGTGGACGGGATCGCGCGAGAACTCGAGAATGTCCCATTGCGCGATGCGCAGGTGCTCCAGGATCTCCCATGGCGATTGCTCAGCGCCTTTCGGCCGCTTGCCGCGCAAAGCAGGCGCGAGGCCTCGGACGGCGGTGTCGAAGTCCGCATGCGCATGGCCGCCATGGAGCAGCTCAAGAAGATGTTGGCGCAGCGCCGCATCGTGGTCCTGCGCTGCTGAGGGTGTTTTGGTTGGCATTTTGATTCTCCCAGCCGGAGCCGCTGATTCGTGATGCAATCGCCCTAAAAACTTTCAGCCCAGATCGCACGCATGGAGGGATTCATACACACGTGGGGCCGATGCAACAATTTTTCATGCGCCGCTCAAGGCTGATTGCCGGAACCCGAAGTCTGTGCCGAATGGTCAGCGCAACTAGCTGCCGGCTAATACCGCTTTCTGCACGGCAAAGATCTCCTTAAGCCCCGTCTCCGCCAGATCGATCAGCCCATTCAACTGCCTGCGCGAAAACGAACCTTTTTCGGCTGTCGCCTGCGTCTCGACAAGGCCGCCATCGGCGGTCATCACCACATTCATGTCCACCTCGGCCTGGGAGTCTTCCTCATAGCAGAGATCGAGCAGCGTCTCGCCGCCCACGATCCCGACCGAGGTTGCGGCCACCAGTTGCTTGAGCGGCGAACGCTTGAGAGTGCCCGCTTTGACCAGCGCGTTGAGCGCCAGCCCCAGAGCCACCGCAGCGCCCGTGATGGCCGCCGTGCGCGTTCCGCCGTCTGCTTGAATTACGTCGCAGTCGAGGATAATCGTGCGCTCGCCGAGTGCCTGCATGTCCACGACTGACCGCAGGCTCCGCCCAATCAGACGCTGAATCTCGTGCGTCCGCCCGCCGATCTTGCCGCGTTCGCTCTCGCGCGGCGTCCGTGTCACCGTCGAGCGCGGCAGCATCGCATATTCGGCCGTCACCCAGCCGCGCCCCGAGTTGCGCAGCCATCCGGGCACGCCCTGCTCAATGGTCGCGTTGGTCAGGACCCGCGTGTTGCCCAGACTCACCAGCACCGAACCTTCGGCGGTCTGCACGTATCCGGCCGTGAGCAGGAGCGGGCGAAGCTGGCCGGGGCTTCTTCCGCCGGGCCGAAGCGAAAGAGTGCCCGCGGCCGCTTTGGCACTTCCTGTTACGTTTTCTGTCGCATTCATAAGCGGATTGTACGAGAGCGGCGCCTGAAGCGGGCGGCCCGGGATTTGCGGTTCCGCAATGGGAACATAGGAAATGCAAGTATTGCAACGGGAATCGCACCACAAATGACTGATAAAAAGCATCTTATACGCAGAGTCGCGCAGCCGCCTGTTTCATTTTGGAACGCTCACGCAAAGCGAAGCCGTCTCTGGATGCGGGGGGCGGGACCCTTATCTCCCCCATGATCATGAACTTAGAAATCCCGTCCCTGTTTGGCACGCCACGTGTATGAAAACAGGACAAATTCCGCCAGTAAACGCAGAAACGGGAACTCAGGCAGGATTCGAAAGACGACTCGCGATCCACAATTCACGAATCACGTGGAATGACCAACGAACCACGATTCAGGACCGACCATCCACGGCAGGAAAGGAATCATCGCATGCACACGACAGAAACATTCAAGGCGACCGGACGGAAGCGGATTGGCGGCGCAATGCGCAAAGAAGTGAGCCTCGCCCGCAAGCAGGTAAGCCCCGGCAGCGAGAGACCTGCCCTGAAGGAGAATCGCGAGGGCAGCAAGCTGAAGACACCCGACCGCAAGCGTGTGGAAACGGTCGTCGAGACTCTCGCCACCTTGCGCGGCCACGGTGAGACTCTTCCTGAAATAGCACACGACGCGCGCAATATGGTCACGGCGCTTGGGCTCTACTGCGATCTGCTGGAGGAGCCGGGCGTTCTCGCCACTCCATTCATGCATTACGGGCACGAACTGCGGCTGGTAGCTTCGGCCAGCCGCCGCCTGGTGGAGAAGATCGTCGCCATCGACGCGCAACGCGACCTGCCGGACACAGTCCGCGCAAGCAATCGGCCGGCAACGCCGGCTGCCTGCGCTGCAGACTCCCTTTCACCGGCCACACGGGGAGGCCGCGCCGGAAGCTCGATCTTCGACGAGAGTCCAGGCTGCGGCGCGTCCGACCTGGACAAAGCGGCAATTGCCGATCCAAGCCGCGCCAGCGCAAGCCGGCGCTGGGACTTGCTGCCTGCCGTGCCGATTACGAACCTGGCCGCCGAACTTCTCGCCAACCGCAATCTGCTGGCGGCGCTGGCCGGGCCTGCCGTCGCCCTCACCGTTCACGCCGAGGGCGGAGCGTGCCCGGTGCGCCTGACCGGCGAAGACCTGACGCGCGTACTCGTGAATCTGGTGAAGAACGCAACGGAGGCCATGCCCTCAGGCGGCCGCATCCACATCGGCTTGCGCGAAGAGCCCCCCGCGCAGGGCACCGCAGCCTGCCTTCTGGTCACCGTCGAGGACAGCGGCCCGGGAATCCCGGAGGATGAACTGGAGACGATCTTCACCTCCGGTTACACCTCGCATGGCATGAGCGAAAGCTCGCATGGCAACTGGACACTCAGCCATCGCGGCCTCGGCCTCACCATTACGCGCTCCATCGTGGAGGGCGCCGGCGGCCGCATCACCGCCGGCAATCGCATGCACGGCGGCGCACGCTTCGCCCTGGAGTTGCCGCTGCGCAGGACAAACTGAGGTCTTTGAACCGCCGTCATCTTGATGCGCCAAAGGAGCGCCTGTCGCACTTCTTAACCGTCGGAACAACACGAAGGAAGCGATCAGCGAAAAGCTAAAGGCTGAGAGCGGTCACCTCCGCTTTTACCCAAACACCCAAGAGGCGAATACAATGCTGGATACAGTCTTCAACACACGAGAGATGGAGTTCATTCCACAACTTTCCGAGCCGGCGATCCGCCTGCACCTTCTGGTCGTGGATGCGGATACAGCGGTGCGCTCGGCCTGCGCGGAGATCGCCGAGAGCCTGGGCTACGCGGTCGACAGCACCGGCGACCTGACCCAGGCGCGTGGCCTTCTGCGCGGCCACATCGCCGACATTCTGCTCGTCAATCTGCCCTCGGGTTCCAATGAAGGCCTCGAACTGGTCTCCGAGGTCAAGCTGCTCTATCCCGACACATCGGTGATCGCCATGACCGCTACCGGCTCAGTGAACGCGGCGGTCGAGGCCATGCGCTGCGGCGCCTCGGACTACCTCACCAAGCCTTTTGCCATGGACGAGCTCTCGACGGTGCTCGATCGCGCCGCACAGGCGCACATGACCGACACCGTCACGCGCCAGTTGCGGGAGCGGCTGCGCCTCTCGGAAGGTCTGGGATCGATGATCGGCCGGTCGCCGGAGATGGAGAAGATCTACCGCATCCTCTCCAAAGTCGCACAGAGCTCGCATCCCGTCCTGATCCTCGGCGAGAGCGGCACGGGCAAAGAGTTGGTCGCGCGCACCATTCACGCCTACGGCCCCAACTCCCAGAAGCCGTTTCTGCCCGTCGACTGCGGCTCGCTGGTGCCAACGCTCATCGAAAGCGAGCTCTTCGGCTACGTCAAGGGCGCCTTCACCGGGGCCAACCGCTCCAAGGATGGTTTACTGGTCTCCGCCGAAGGAGGGACCGTCTTTCTCGACGAGATCGGCGAGCTGACGCTCGACTTGCAGGCCAAGCTCCTGCGCGCTCTCCAGGAAAAAGAGGTTCGCCCGGTCGGCGCTACGCATCGCATTCCGATCAAGGCGCGCATCGTGGCCGCCACCAACCGCGATCTCGCTACCATGGTGGAGAAGGGCACCTTCCGCAAAGACCTGTTCTATCGCCTGAACGTCGTCAACTTGCGCCTGCCTTCCTTGCGTGACCGCCGCGAAGACATTCCGCTGCTCGCCGCGCACTTTCTCGATCGCATCAGCCGCGAGCACAACCGCAAGTTCACACTCAGCGACGAAGCCCTGCGCACCATGATGCGCCACGACTGGCCGGGCAACGTGCGGGAGCTTGAAAACTCTCTCGAGCGCGCCACCGCGCTTTCCTCGGGCCCGGTGCTGCACCTGGGCGATCTGCCCACGCAGTTGCAGCAGCAGGGCCTCCAGCTGGATTTCGACGCGCGCCACGCCGGCGGCGTCGAGGAGGCCGGAGCTGTTGTCGCGTCCG
>CAZHOO010000089.1:0-13968 GCA_964533905.1 uncultured Occallatibacter sp.
CGTGCTGGCGGGGATTGCGGCCCTGGCCGTGCGATTCGCGGCGCTCGGCGCGGGTGACGACGCGCTTGACCGGGAGTGGGCCAAGACCAAGCGAATAACCAAATCCGGCGGCGAGCTCTTCGAATTGAACAACGCGGCGCGGATCGGGCTTCTCGTGGATGCGGTAGAGCGACGGGACGCCGAGATCTTCAAGCCAGGTGGCAACGCACTCGTTGGCGGCGAGCATGAACTCCTCAATAAGGCGATTGGCCCATGTGCGCTCGTTGCGGGTAACGCCGCGCATTTGGCCGTGCTCGTCGAACTCGATGACCGGCTCAGGCAAATCGAAATCAATTGAGCCTCGTTCTTCGCGGCGGCGGTTCATGAGAACGGCGAGCTTCTTCATCCGTTCAAATTCCGGAATTAGCGCGGAATAGAGAGCGCGAGTCTCGGTGCCGCCCTCAATGATTGAGTGCACTTCCGTATAGGTCATGCGCGCGACAGAACGGATGACGCCTTCGACAATCTCAAAGCTTTCGATGTTGCCCGCGGCATCGAGCTGCATGATGCAGCTGAGCACGAGGCGGTCTTCGTTGGGACGCAGGCTGCAAATGCCAGTCGATAGCTCGTGAGGCAGCATAGGGATGGCGCGATCGGGAAAGTAGACGCTGGTGCCACGGACGCGGGCTTCGAGATCGAGGGCCGACCCGGGAAGGACATACTCGGACACGTCGGCAATGTGAACCTGAAGCTCGTAGCCACCGTCGGCGCGGTCACGGACCAGGACCGCATCGTCGAAGTCGCGCGCGGTTTCGCCGTCGATTGTGACGATGGGGAGCGATCGGAAGTCGGCCCTGCGAACGGCAACTTCCGGATCAAGGTGCGCGACGCGGCGCGCTTCCGAGAGAACGGCATCGGGAAAGATGCGCGGAAGCTGATGCTTGCGAATCATCATCTCCACGTCAACTCCAAAACCGTCGGGTGAGCCAAGGACCTCAATAATGCGGCCGATGGGGGGACGCGTGGGGGTAGGCCAACTGGTGATCTCGACATCGACGACGATGCCGTCCTCCGGGCTTCCGGGTCTTGGACTCTTTGTTGCTTCAAGGCCAAGCACACGATGAGGCGTAGAGGGCCCGGAGGCAGGCGGGATTTCGGCACCCGGAGGGATCACGATGGGCTGCGTCATGCGGTCGTGGAAGGGAATGACGACGTTCTGGGTTCCCCGATCGGGGCGCGCCACGCGGAAAGTGCCTACGACTGTGGGGTTGCGGCGCTCAAGAATTTGCACGATACGGCCCTGTTTGCGGCCATCGGCTTTTTGAGGGGCGACCTCGACCAGAACTTGGTCGCCCTGCATGGCGGCGTTGATATCACTGGGCGGAATGAAGATGTCTTGTGCGGTCGAGGCGACCTTTGAATGGGTTGTGGGGGGGTTGCGGTTAGGGCGGACGAAGCCGTAGCCGTCACGGTGCAGGTCGAGGCGGCCAGCGACGAGATTGTCACGCGATGCGGCTCGTGGAAGGCTCCAATGATCTCGATCCGGCTGGATGAGCTGGCCACGGACGGTGAGGCGGGCCAACTGCTCGAGGAGGAGACGCCGCGCGCGGCCGCCGGGGAGCGAAAGCTCGCGGACCAGCTGCTTGTATCCGGCCTTTTGGCCCGGGGAGGCGGCGATTCGAGCGAGCAACTCGCGATCGGTCATATGCCAAGATTAAGCCAAGTTGAAAGCTACCGTGACTTTGGAGTGCGGCGCTTGCACAGAAAACACAGAGTTGCCGTAGAATGGGTTTGCGCATCATCCTGGCGGAGCCGGAAGATTGATTCGACCGATTTCCGGCCGCGCGCGAGATGGCCGCGGCGAAGGCTGCGGTGAGCGAAGATATCGAATTTGGGTTCGAGCCATTGGCCTTGCCTTGGCATCTCCAGTCCTGAACCGGACAGAATAGGAAGACTACTTTGAGCGCAATGTGGAAACCAAGCCAGACTGGATCGTCGATCCCGAATCCCACGCCGGAGCCGCAGCACTCGGCGCCTCCTGCACACGTGCCTGAAGCACCCGCCAGAATGCAGGCCGGAAACGCCGAGCAAGCAACTCTGGGCAAGAGTCTGTTTATCAAGGGCGAGATTTCAGGTTCTGAGTCTTTATATATTGACGGCAAAGTGGAGGGCGCAATCAACCTTCCTGGTAACCGGGTGACGGTGGGCCGCAATGGACAGGTCGGGGCCAACATCACGGCACGCGAGGTTGTGGTGCTGGGCAAGGTGAAGGGCAACGTCTCTGCAACAGACCGCGTGGATATTCGCGCGGAAGGTTCGCTGCACGGCGACGTGGCGGCAGCGCGCATCAGTATTGAGGACGGCGCATTCTTCAAGGGGGGCATCGACATTCGCAAGCCCGACTCGAAGCCGTTGCAAGCTACGGGAACTACCGGTCCGGTAGCCGTCCCCGGCCCTGCACCGTCGATTCAAGAAGCGCACAACTCTTAGTCGTTGTCTGCGTAGCCCTAAATCATCGCATTGAGCATAAGCGCTTCCGCGTCAGTGGGAGCGCTTGCGTTTTTTGTGCGGTCATCGGAGTGCAGCCTTGGCCGGTTCGGCCGAAACCGGGGCAAGACGTGACGGGAACTCAGCTGAGCCTGAGGCGGCGCAGGGCGACGCGGGGAAGCGCAGAACCGGATTTATCGAGGACCCACATGGCAACCGCGGTCCAGACCGCGATGCCTCCGATGAGGATGGCGAGGTCGGCGATCGATCGGGCGTGATGAAGCTCGGCGAGGCGTGGTAAACGGTGGAAGAGGCCGACGACGATCCAGGCGACGAACCATGCGGCCGCGCCTCCGGCAAGGGCGCCCATCAGACAGCGGGCCATCTCGGGATAATCGAGGCTGGCAAGCGAGACCATGCGGCGCTTGTGCAACAGCAAAGCGATGGTGATGGTTTGCAGCGCGATTCCTATGTCAGATGCCAAGGCCAGGCCCATGGCGCCCCGCCAGTGGAAGAGCAACTCATAGATAGGCAAAGAGACAATCGTGACAATGGTGCTGGCAACCATGGGCACGAGTGTGTTTCCGGCGGCAAAGAAGGCGCGCGAGTAAATGGCCTGCGCCGACCAGAGAAACAGCGACAACGAGAAAACTGCGAAATAGGCGGAACACAGGCGCGCATCGTCTGACGAGAAATGGCCGCCTGTAAAAACCAGATCGATGGCCGGCCAGCCGAGCGGAACCATAATGGAGGCGAAGAGAAGACCAAGTGCGGACACGCGCGAGACAGAATCGGCCACGCCCGTGGCGAACTCGAAGCGGCGATCGCGTGTCCATAAGGTGGCGAAGAAGGGCAATGAGGCAGCGCCTGCAGCCTGAGCCAAAACGGACATGGGCGCGGTGAAGACCTGCTTCGCATAGCTCATCAGGGAGACAGCGCCGCCAATGTGCGAAGCGAAGTGAGCGATGATCCAGTTGTCGGCAGTGACCAGCGAGACACCGGCCATAAGCGGCAAGGAGAGGCGCACCCATTCGCGCAGGCCCTGGTCGTGCCAATCGAGAATGAAGTGGTAGCGCGTGCCGGCGCGGTGCGCATAGAACCAATTCAGGAGAAAAGGTCCACATAAGGCACCGCCCACGGTGCCGACGGCCAGCGACGAGACGCCAATTCTTCTAACGAGCAACAGCCCGCCCACGATGGTGCCGAGGCCGTAGATAAGCGGCGCGACGGCCTGCACGTTGAACTGCTTGCGCACCAGCAGCACCGCGGCGAACACGCCGCCGGCAAAGAAGCACAACTGAGCGGGGAGCAGGATGCGCGTAAGCAGCACGCAGATGGCGGCCTTGTGCGAATCGAATCCATTGAACCACCAGTGCACGTACCATGGAGCAAAGATTTCGGCGAGGACAATCGCCGCGCCCAGCACCAGGTACATGGTGGTGAGAATCACGGAGAGCGAACGCTCACCTTCGGCATCGCGGCCTTGCTCGTGGTAGCGCGTGAGGATGGTGACGAACGTGATGGATGCGGCGCCGCCGACGAGAAAGTAAGAGATCATGTCGGGCAGGACGAAGGCGGCGTTGAGAGCATCGGCCTCAATGCCACGCCCGAATAGCCAGACAATATATTTGACTCGCACAAGGCCGATGATGCGCGAAAGGAACGTAGACACCATGAGCACAACGGTTGCAGAGAAAACGGTGTGCCGGTGAGCAGGATGGAGAACTCCGCGCACGCGCTGCCACGATGACAGCGACGCGGGCTGGGCTTGAACCTCTGCGGCGAGTTCCAACTGCTCGGGATCGCGGTCTGAAGGCAGAGTGGTCACTTCTGTCGATTCTACCGGGATTTTATGCGGCTGCTATAATCGTGAACCTACTATGAATAAACAGCCGCAGTCGCTCCCAGCGACACGGGAGCGGGAAAAACTCTGGCCATACTACCTGCTCTTTTTTGTCTCCGGTTTCCCAGCCCTGACCTATCAAATCGTGTGGCAACGCGCACTCTTTACCATTTACGGCGTAAACATCGAATCGGTCACCATTATCGTGACCGTCTTCATGCTCGGGCTCGGCCTGGGCAGCCTTGCCGGGGGAAGACTCTCCGCCGCAGAGGGAGTTCGCGCACTGCGGGCGTTCGGAATCATCGAAGTCTCGATCGGCACGTTTGGCTTCTGTTCCCTTTGGATCTTTCATCGCGTGGCCGAGTTTACGGCCGGAGTTTCGACGGCGGCGACTGGGGCGATTACCTTTTTGCTGCTGCTGGTTCCGACGTTGCTGATGGGCAGCACGCTTCCACTGCTGGTTGCTCATCTGGTGCGGCGCACAGAAAATGTAGGCGAGTCGGTGGGCTCACTCTACTCCGCCAACACATTCGGATCGGCGGCGGCGTGCTTGCTGGCGGCCTTGGTTCTGATGCGCGTTCTTGGAGAATCAGGATGCGTGCGATTGGCTGCCTGCTTGAATCTTCTGGTCGGAACGAGCGCGCTGTGGATTCAGTCGCGCACCCGCGCCGACAAGAACGCGGATCCAGAACCGATTTCCATTGAGGCCGCGCGGCACAGCACGATCCGCTTCAAGGTTGCGATGCTGCTTGCCGCGGCGACGGGGTTTGTCGCTCTCGCATACGAGATCATCTGGTACCGGTTGTACTCTTTCGCCAGCGGCGGTAGCGCTCCCAGCTTTGCGAACCTGCTGGCGTATTACCTGTTCGGCATCGCTTACGGCGCGCTGGCGGTGCACGACTCATGCAAGAAAAAACTCAGAAACGATCTTGGCCGGACCCTGAAGGCGGGGGCGACTGTCGTTGCAATTGGCGCAATCGCAGCGTTTCTGGTGGGGCCGATAATTTCCGGAGTCGCCCGGAAAATCCCATACGACTACCTGTATGGACTGGTCACGATTGCGGCGGCGCTGCTGGGCGCGGCCTTTCCCATCCTGTCGCATGCGGCGATTGGGCCGGAAGATCAAGCCGGGAAAAAACTGAGTTACCTGTATTTGAGCAACATTGTAGGGTCGGCATTGGGCAGCTTCCTGGTCGGCTTCGTGATCCTGGACTATTGGTCGACGAGCGCGACTTCATTGCTGCTGCTTGGATTGGGAATGGGGATTGCGGCTGTTTTGGCGACGCTCGCCACTCCCAGGCCCTCAAAAATTGCCGTCGTGTCTTTCGCCGCCGCATTCGTAGTGCTCGCTGCGTCGCGTGGAGTGCTGTTCTCGGGAATGTATGAGCGCCTTCTTTGGAAGGAGCTGTTTCATGGTGGGATGAAATTCACCGATCTGGTTGAAAACCGCAGCGGAGTCATCGCGGTGGATACGCGCGGCACCGTGTATGGAGGCGGCGTATACGACGGGCACTTCAATCTCGATCCGATGAACGACACCAACGGTATTTTCAGGGCATATGCGATACCCGGCCTCCATCCCGATCCGAAAGAAGTACTGGTTATCGGCCTTTCGTCAGGATCGTGGGCGCAGATTCTGATCAACGATCCGGAGGTCGAGGATGAAACCATCGTCGAGATCAATCCCGGATACTTGCCGCTGATTCGTGAGCGGCCGGCGGTTGCCAGTCTGCTTGCGAATCCTAAGGTGCATGTTGTGATCGACGACGGGCGCAGGTGGCTTGCCGCGCACCCCGATCGCAAGTTCGACTTTATTCTGATGAACACGACCTTCAACTGGCGTGCGAACGCTTCCAATCTTCTCTCAGTGGATTTTCTTCAGATCATCAGGGAGCACCTGCGCGTGGGTGGCGTTGCCTACTACAACACCACGGGCTCCGGCGAAGTGCAACTGACGGCCGCGACGGTTTACCCTTACGCTCTCCGCTTGGCAGGCTTCATTGCAGTCAGTGATAGTCCCATTGTTTTTGACCGCGCGCGCCTGAGATCGACGCTGGAGGCCTACCGGATCGACGGGCGCCCAGTGTTCGATTTGTCGCGTGCTGAAGACCGCACCCGGCTGGACCAGATCGCGTCGTTGTCAGAGTCGATGAGCCAGGATCCCAACCTTGAACGCAATTCCGTGCTGGAAGATCGAGCTAGCCTTCTGAGGAGACTCAAGGGAATGCGCCTGATCACCGATGACAACATGGGCACAGAATGGCAATAGCGCACGCTGAGTAAGCGTGGCTGCGAAGGCCGGATTTGAAGACCTGCCCGACCAGCCGCGGTTGGCAGGGTGGGGCGAGACGATGCGGAAATTAAAGTGACGTTGGTATGCTGTTGGCATGTGGTACTGCGTGCGCCGAGCCGTTGCATGCGCCCTGCTCGGGGCGCTATCCGGGGTGATCGCTTCAAGCCAGACGATTCGCTCACGCGGCGGATTCACTCTTCCGCCTCCGCCCGATGTCCAGACCGTTCCGGTAACGGACGACTACTTTGGCACAAAAATCGTCGACAATTACCGCTGGCTTGAGAACGCCGACAGCCCAGAGACCAAGGCATTTATCGACGCTGAGAATACTTATACTCAGCGCTACATGGAGCAGGCGCGCATCCGCCCGCAGATCGCTGACGACATGGACGCGCTGGAGCACGTGAGCAGCTGGACGGTGCCCATCGCGCGCGGAAATGACTTGTTCTTCGAGAAAATGCTGGCGGGCGAAGAGCAGTCCTCGATCTATGTCCGTCACGGGTGGGCCGATAAGGACAAGCGGCTCATCGATCCGGCGCAGTTCAGTCGCGATCCCAACACGTCCGTCAACCTGGACGATGTTTCGCGCGACGGAGCGCTCGTGGCCTACGACGTGCGGCAAGGCGGTGCGGATGAAAGCACCGTTCGCGTCTTCAATGTGAAGACGGGAAAGACGCTGGAGGACGAACTGCCCAGCGGGATCTATCTGAGCGTCGCCTTTACCCCGGACGGGAAGGGCCTCTATTACTCACGGATGGACCAGAGGGGAACGCTGATCTACGAACACGAATTGGGAGCAAGAATCTCGCACGACACGCTGGTGTTCGGGAAGGAGTTTCGCGGCGAGAAGCTGGGAACGAATGAATTGATGGAGGCCTTTCTATCGGACGACTACCGCTATCTGGTGATCCAGATCGACCGCGGCGTGCCGGCGAAACGCGTGGATATTGTTTATCGCGACCTGACGAAACCGGGGTCGTATTTTGAAGTTCTGATCTGGGGCGTGGACTCGAGGTTCTCCGCCGATTACGTGAAGGGCGCGTGGTATGTGTCGACGGACTACAAATCGCCCAACTGGAGAATCATGAAGGCCGATCCCGGCATCATGCCGGACGCGTGGACGACGATCGTGCCCGAGGGGCCGGATGCGATCGGTAGCTTCAACATCGTGGGCGGCAAAATCTACGTCGATCGCCTGCATGACGCGCAGATGGAAACCGATGTTTACACGCTGGACGGGAAGGCGGCGGGTAAGGTCGAACATGGAGGCATCGGGAAGGCAACCACCCTGGGGGGACGAGTGAACGACCGTTATGGCTTTTACAGCTTCGAGTCATTCATTGCACCGCCCACGATTTATCGGCTTGACACAATGACGGGCAAGCAGGAGATCTTTGCTCAGCCCAAAGTGCCCTTCGATTCCAGCCAATATGACCTGAAGCAGGTGTTCTACACATCGAAAGATGGTACCAAGGTGCCGATGTTCATCGCCGGGAAGAAGGGATTGAGGCTAGACGGCACGGAGCGGATGCTGATGACCGCCTACGGCGGATTCAACCTCAGCCAGTTGCCGCAATGGAGTCCAAGGGCCGCGTGGTGGTTGCAGGAGGGCGGCTGGTTCGCGCTGCCGAATCTGCGTGGCGGCGGCGAATACGGCGAGCGCTGGCACGAAGCGGGAATGTTTGAGAAGAAACAGAATGTCTTCGACGATTTCTACGCGGCCGCCGAGTACCTGATCGCCAACAAGTACACTTCTCCAGAACATTTCGCCATCTACGGCGGATCGAATGGCGGGCTGCTGATGGGCGCGGCGATCACACAGAGGCCGGAACTTTTCTCGGCGGTGGATTGCGCGTATCCGCTCTTGGATATGCTGCGCTACCAGAAGTTTGAGCAGGGCCCGCACTGGATGACCGAATATGGTTCGGCGGATAAAGAGGATCAGTTTCCGTATCTGCTCAAATACTCGCCCTACCAGAACGTGAAAAAGGGCACGGCTTACCCGGCAGTGCTATTTTTCACCGGGGCGAGCGACACGCGGGTAGATCCGCTGCACGCGCGCAAGATGGCCGCGCTTTTACAGGCCGACTCATCGAGCGGACGGCCGGTGCTGTTGCACTACAGCGTATCCGGCGGGCACTCGGCGGGGGTTGGCGTGGGACAGAAGATCCAGGACGCTACGGATCAGCTGGCGTTTCTGTGGACGGAAACGGGACAATCTTCTGCGCGAAAGTAGTCGTATTGATCCACTGAAACATCGTGGGACGCGGGCGGTAACTGCGCGCGCGTAACCTCATGTCGCTGGGCGACAGTCCGATAAACAACGTACAGAACACGGAAAGCATGCCCATAGGCACGCCCGCTTTGATTTAGCCCACAGAGAGGCTGTTTGGGGGCGAATCGGTGGACTGTCGGAATCGGCATCGCCAATCTTCAGAAACGCCATCCGCGGGTTGCCGGGGGCACAAAGGGGTCCGGAGCACGAATGCCGCAAGCAGAGTTGCAGGCCGGCAGAATCGATTGTCAGGAAGAGAACGCCCGGCTGTCGGCGTTGGCTTCAACAGGAATCCTTGACTCGGCGCCGGAGTCGAGCTTCGATACCATCACGCGCCTAACCGCCGAATACTTCAAAGCCGACACAGTGTTACTTGAGTTCGCGGACGAAAGCCGCGTGTGGATCAAGTCCTACTGGGGCGAGCCAGTGCGCGAACTGCCGCGCAAGCGGAGCGTGTTTGAGATGGTGCTGGCCGAAGATGGACCGATTGTGGTGCCGGACGTTTCAAAGCATCCACTCTTTGCCGGCGCGCGATTGATGGTTCGGCGGCTTGAGGTCGCTTCTTTCGCCGGGGTTCCCATTCGTTCAGACGACGGCAGAATTCTGGGCGCTCTTGCGGTCTTCGCGGGCCAGCCTCGGCGGCAAATGGCGGCCGAGGAACTGCGCATGCTGGAGAGCCTGGCCGATATTGCCGCCAGCCATCTGGAGCTGCGCCGGATGCGCAGGATCTTCAGGGGAAATCATGGGAGAAACTCGCGTGCCGCTGAGCCCGTGACCGGGATCTGGCCGCGTAAATCGGATCTGCGACGGGCGCTGGACAAGCGGCAGTTTGTGTTGTTCTACCAGCCGGAGATCGAGCTATCCACGCGCAGGATTGTGGGGCTCGAAGCGCTTATTCGCTGGCAGCATCCTGAGCGGGGATTGGTTCCGCCCATGGACTTCATTCCCCTGGCGGAAGAAAGCGGGCTCATTCTGCCCATCGGCGACTGGGGCCTCTCGGAAGCATGCGGCCAGATTCAGAGGTGGTGCTGCGAGGATCCGGATCATTGGGCGCCGCGGGTTTGCGTGAACCTCTCCGCTCGCCAGTTCGCGCGAGAAGGTTTGGCTGACCATATCGAGGCGTTGCTTCGGCAGTCCGGGGTTCCAAGCCAACTTCTTGGCCTGGAGATGACCGAGTCCAGCCTCATCTCGGACAATGGCACGCCGCAAGAGGTGCTCATCAGCTTGCGCCGGCTCGGAGTGTCACTGCTGATGGACGATTTCGGGACGGGCTACAGTTCACTTCACCACCTGCACTCGCTCCCCTTTGATGTGCTCAAGATCGATCGCTCATTTGTCGAGCGCATGACGGACGGAAGTGAGCAACCGTTGCACATTGTGCGCGCAATCCTGGAATTGGCGCGCGTGATGGGAATGGACGTGGTTGCGGAAGGCATCGAGACGCAAAAGCAGTATGCGATGCTTCGCCAATTGGGGTGCCGGTTTGGACAGGGATTTCTTTTCTCTCGCCCAGTTCCAGCGGAAACGATGACTGAGATGTTGCGGTTGCCGGGACGCGTTTTGCCCGAGCCGGTGGACTCTGCGGGCGGCGCAATTTGAGAGTGAGCCGAAAGCGCCGTGGAAACGTGCCGAAACGGAATTGGCATCGGATCGCTGCTAAATTGGGAATCACAAACCTTTGAATGAGAGGATTCTTAGGGCTGCAAGTGCACGACGGCGTAAGCTCCGTTGCATGCAGCAGCCGGCGCAGAGCGAACCTTCTCCCGCCTCCACAAACTTTGCCGCGATGCTGGCTGCGCTGGCATCGCCTCCCGCCGAGGTTTCGGAGCCAGCGGGGGCATGGAGCGAGAGCGATCTTGGCGACGACGTTGTGACGCTAAGCTACGAACGCGCCTTGCGCGCGCATGGACGCTACAAGCCGGCGGAACGCAGCGATTGGCAGCCAAAGCCGCCGCCGAAAGTTGACGAACTCTTGACCCCGCAGGGAAATCGGGAGTCGCAGGACGCATTTGATGGAGATCTTCGCACAGCAAGCGTCACCGTCCGTTTGAGCAAGGGCGAATGCGCGCGCCTGCATCAACGCGCCGCAGAGGCGGGACTGACGGTTTCGGCGTACCTTCGTTCTTGCACAGTTGAGGCTGAGGCGCTGCGTGCGCAGGTAAAGGCGGCACTGGCCGGAATGCGGCCGCCTGGAGCGAAAGATCAGCTGGCTACGCCCGCAAGAGAGGGCCCGTCAGTTTTTGGGTGGGCGGCTTTTCAGTGGCTGGCGAGGCTCTTTGCGCACAGACGTTCGTCAGGTGGACTACGTTGAGGCGGAAGCGGCGGCGAATCTTACTCTCCTGAGTCGCCTACTCAACTTCGAGCGCCAGGCACTTGAGGTATTCAGTCTCCGGCAGATTGAGCACGACAGGGTGATCGGGAGCGGCGCCACGGCGCTCCATCAAGCGCACGCGCCGCAATGCATCGGCCGCCGCAGAGGCGACAGCCGCTTCAAGATCAGCCCAGGACACATGATGGGAGCAGGAGCAGGTGACGAGAAGTCCGCCGGGGCGCAGCATCTTAAGCGCGCGGAGATTCAGCTCCTTGTAGCCGCGCAGCGCGCCTTCAACGGCGCGTTTGGATTTGGCGAAAGCCGGCGGATCGAGGACGATGACGTCGAATTGTTCGCCTGCTTGCGACCAGTCGCGGAGAATCTCAAACGCGTCGGCCTCGATCCAGTCAACTTCGGCCCATTTGCCATTGAAATCGCCGTGCGAGCGATTGGCCTCAAGGTTGCGCTCCGCCACCTCAAGCGAGGCACGCGAAACATCGATGCCCGTGACCTGGCGGCAAACCTGGGCAAGATGAAGAGCGAACCCGCCCTGATAGCAGCAGACGTCGAGCGCGCGGAGACCCGATGCGGATTTTGCGCCGACCAGGCGCTGCGCCCAGTCACGTGCTGCGGCATAATTGGTGCGCTGATCGAGGAATGCACCGGTTTTCTGTCCAGCGTTTGCGTCGTAATGGAAGACAATGCCGTTGAGCTGGAAGTCTGTGGCGGCCACGGGCTTGTTCGGATTTGCGAGCCAGAGTGGATCGAGACTCGGAGCGGGCAGGCCCTCCAATTCGCGGATTCGCGGATCGGGACGCTCGTGGATCGCGGCCGGCGCAAGCTCCTCGCGCAGGACGTGGACGCAAGTTTCGCGGACGCCGTCAGCCAGCAGGCCTTTGGCCAGCAGCTGAAGCACGATGAGATCGCCATATTTATCTACGATCAGGCCGGGCAGCTCGTCGGCCTCGCTGAAGCAGAGGCGGCAGCCATCGTTGGCGGGGTCGAGCAGCGGCCTTCGGCGGGCGATGGCCGTACGAAGGCGCGATGCGAGCAGCTTGAGCCATGCGGGCTGGTCGAGGGATTCGCGCGATACGATGCGAAGCGCAATTTGCGAGGACGGGCTGTAAAGCGCCGTGCCCAGAAGCAGGCCGCGTTGATCGGCGACGGGCAATAGCGGGCTTTCTGATTTTGCAGGAGAGACTGCGACGACATCGGATGCGTAGACCCAGAGATGGCCCGCGCGGAGTCGATCGGCGGCGCGGCGGGTTACAATGGCACCGGGCAATGCGGAGTCAGCATGCGTTTGCACGATGCGCGGATTCGCTGAGTCGCGTCGCGCGCCTTTGGGTTTTGGCGAAGCAATGTGGATACGGGATCGCTCAGCGAAATCGTTCGCGGACGACGGGCGCACGGGGAGCACGACGGCGCGCTCACCTGGGTTTGGAGCCCTGACGGACCGTTTTTTGCGAGGCGCCTTGAGCTTTGCGCCGGCCTTCGAGTTGTCCCGTTTTGCCATCGGCTCTCTTCCCAGTATCAGGCCTGGGAACGGGAGCGAAGAGGCGCGACGGTTACTTTGCCTGCAACGACTGCAAATACTGGCTTAGATTGCTGATCCTGAGCAGGCTCACGTTGTTTTCGGCGTTGGACGCGTCCATGTGGCCGAGCATCGGGCCCCACACAGGCATCTGAGCAGTGCCATGCGAAGGGTTGGCCGCGCCGAATTCGAGCACCGACATGATATGAGTGGAGGGGAACCTGCCGCGGTTGTTTTTGCTCAGGAGCGCCAGGTTCGCGGGTTGCTTCTTCAGAGCTGAGGCCACCGGGCCTTGTCCCTTGCCGTCCACTCCGTGGCACGGGGCGCAATAGTTCACGTACATTTGTTTGCCGTTGCTGGCGGAAGTCTTGCTGACCGGAATTACGACCTTGGTCGAGGTCGACTGATTCGCATATCCGATGCCAGCGAGGAGGGCCAGGGCCATAGCGGCGACAGCGATTCCACAATTGCTGTACGCTCGACCGCTAATGCTGCGCGGCTTTTTCATCGAGAAAAAGCCGCCTCGCAGGCCAACGAAATGGGCATCTAAATTGTGGAATCGCTCAAAAAAGAGGTTTCTCACCATGATTTCCTCGGTTCTTAACCTCCGGGGGAGTTTAATTTCCTCCTTTTTTGCGCGACAGGATGTGATGCGTGGCACATTTGGCGAGGGGTTTGATTACCAGCGTGCTTCCTGGACCGAGTCCTGACCAAATTGAACCGGCTCTATAGGATGGGCAGCGTGTCGCGTTTCGCCGCGAGGCTGGTCGGCAGAGCAATTCATTCGCGTCGAAATGAAGCGGCCTATAATAAAGCATGGCGACGGCCCGGCAGAGCATCCCGGCAGAAGGTCCAAGCACAGAGGTATCTCCTGCGCAGGGAGTCGCTCCCTCCCCTAAAGCACCATCGAGAACCACAGACGCACGTGCCATCGAAGTGCGAATCGAAGCGCTGCTGAAGCAGGCTCAGGCCAACCGGCCAAATGAAGACATCTCATTGATTCGAAAGGCGTGGGAGTTCTGCGTTTCCCATCACAAAGACCAAACGCGCGCCTCGGGGGAACCCTACATTGTGCACCCGCTTGAAGTGGCCGAGGTGCTGGTAGAGATGAAGCTGGATGCGACCGCGGTGGCGGCGGCGCTGTTGCACGACGCCGTGGAAGACACTCCGGCAACCAGCGAAGAGATCGGAGACAAGTTCGGCGACCAAGTGGCGCACATCGTTGAAGGCGTAACCAAGATCGACA
>CAZHOO010000090.1:0-13760 GCA_964533905.1 uncultured Occallatibacter sp.
GGTTGGGGCGCGACACGGTGAGTGTGTGGCCCGCCTTGCAGGCGTCAGTGTAGAGCGTAATGAGGGCGGCGAGACCTGCGGCGTCAATGCGTTCGACCTCGGCGAAATCGAGCGCCACGTTCTCGCGGACGACCGTCGGCGTGAGTTCTTCAAGGAAGCCCTGCTCCTGGCCCCGAACGAGCTCCTTGAGCCTTAGCACGATGTTTCTGGCTGATTCAACCGGGTTCGTGTTCATAAGAAACTCCTTGCCCGCGACGTTCCGCGGGCGTTAGCAAGTGGAATCGCTGCACTTGCATAGAGGCGAGTCTTTCGATCCGCCTGACCTGAAGGGGTGCACGCGACGGGCCAAACCCGAAAAAAACGCCGCGGTTGGGGAATATGCTGAATCTTCAGGGCGTTCGATCAACTTTGATCGCTCCTGACAGTTGCGTGTGCGGGTGCATGTGTGCGATTTTCGTTTCCCGCGTCCGCAAATGATCGTCGATATACCCTACGCAGGAGCGGCGAGAATAGTTCCGTGGAAGTGACGAAGGAGCATCGGGCATTGCTGACGCGCGAGAAGGCGCACGCGTGGGCGCTTGAGGCCGGCTTTCAGGAGGCCGGGCTGGTAGCGCTGCCATATGCGGCGGAGGCACGCGATGGCGAGCGCTTTCGCCAGTGGGTTGCCCAGGGCCGCGTCGGCACCATGGGCTACCTTGAACGCAAAGCGGCGAATGGGCGACTGCTGCGGGAACAGACGGCCGTTCCTTTCCCGTGGGCGCGGTCGGCGCTGGTTTGCTTTGCCAGTTACGCGGCGCCTTCGGCGCCCCTTTCAACCAAAAGTTCAGAGCCGTGGAACGGCTGGATTGCGCGCTACGCGTGGAGCAGCAAGGTCAATGAGCGGGGCGAGCGGCGGCCGAGCGACTATCACAAAGTGTTGCTGAAGCGGATTCGCGCGGTTGAAGCGCGGCTGCATGAGGAGCTGGGCGCGTTTGAGTCGCGCGCGTATGTCGACACGGGGCCGATTGTCGAGCGTGCGCTCGCGGTTGCTGCGGGGCTGGGGTGGGCAGCGAAAAATACCTGCCTGATTCATCCGAAATTGGGGTCGTTTGGATTTCTGGCAGTGCTGCTGACTTCTATCGAGGTGAGCGAGGGAGCGAGGGAGCAAGCCACCCCAGCGAGCAACGACCGCTCGCCGGGGGCCCCGGCCAGGAGCGGGGCATCTCAGATCGGGCTGCAGGTGCCGGATCGGTGCGGCAGTTGCACGCGCTGCATCGAGGCGTGCCCGACGCAGGCGCTTGATACGCCCTACCAAATGGATGCGACGCGCTGCATTGCGTATTTGACGATCGAGCACAAGGGCGCGATTGCAGAAGAGCTGGCCGGAAAGATGGGGCGGCAGGTTTTTGGGTGTGATATCTGCCAGGATGTGTGCCCGTGGAATGGAAAGGCGCGACGCAGTGGACCGATCATCGCGGACGCTGAGCTCGAGCCGCGCCCGGAGCTTGTGAATCCCGCTCTGGACTGGTTGGGCTCTCTGGACGAGCAGTCCTTCGAGCGCGAGTTCAACGGATCGCCGGTACGCCGAACAGGATTTATGGGCCTCAGGCGCAATGTGGCTATCGCCATGGGCAATAGCGGGGAGGCACGGTTCAGTGAGCATTTGGAAGCGTGGGCTTCGACGACCGACGACGGCTTGCGCTCGGCTGCGCGGTGGGCGCTGGCGAGGCTGCACCGCGACTGATCGACGACCAACCATCGGAACGAAGAACGAATGCCGATCGCGGCCCAGCGAGCTTGAGCTGAACGGACTATCCTTGAAGCAGCACCTTCCTTCATTCGCGCGCGTCAAACGGCGGAGCGGGTATCACCCTACGAAGGGCTTGCGAGGAATTGAGCCGTGGCTGAAGGATTGAAATCCGCGTCCGACGTTGCCTCCGATGTAGCAGCGAACATCGAGAGCGCCGGGGCCGCTGTGGCTGCTGTCGCGACCGGTCCCAAGCAACCCGCCGCACAATCCAAGTGGTACCAATGGCGCAAGAGCGGCACGGCGCTCATTGCGTATCTGCTCGACAGCGAAGTGCACACCTTTGCCTTCAGCGTGGCGGCCAACGCAATCATCTCGTTTATCCCCTTCGTCGTCCTGCTGTATACGCTGGCGCTCACGGTTTTTCACTCGGAAGCGATGAAAGACGTCGTGAACGACATGGTGAATTACTTTCTGCCCTCGGCGACCAAGCAGTCGGATTGGCTAACGACGACCATTGTCAGCGAGGCCGTTCTCCCGCTCCTGAAGCATCATGGCGCGCAGGCATTTTCGCTGGTGATGATTCTGGTTGCGTGCACGGGTATTTTCTTGCCGTTGGAAGTGGCTCTCAACCAGGCGTGGGGAGTGACAAAGAGCCGCAATTACCTGTTCAACCAGACCATCGCTTTCGGATTGGCGCTGCTGATGCTGGGACTGGGCGTAGCCAGCATGGTTGTGAACGTGAACGTGGACAAGGTGCTGGCTATTGCTCTCGTGCATGACTCCGACAACTGGTTTTTTCGGATTCTGAATTACTCTTACAGCGCTCTGACCTACCTTTGGCTGGCGGTCTCAACAGGCGTTGCGTCGATTCTGTTCTTCTTTTCCGTCTACTATATTCTGCCGAACCGCAAAGTGCCCTGGCGGCCGGTGATGCGCACTTCCATCATTACTGGAGTGGTCTGGCTGGCTTCGAGATTCATCTACGCGGCGGTGTTACCGCATCTGGATTTCGAGTCGCTTTACGGACCGTTCTATGTGTCGGTGGGACTGATCTTCTGGGCCTATATTTCCGGACTGATCCTGTTCGCGGGTGCGCAGTTCAGCGTGGCTCGGTTGGGCGACATCAAGAAATAGCGGCTTCGCCCAGCTTTCGGGCGCTTTTCTTAATCCCGATTCCGGCCGCCCTTGTTCGCTTTGTATTCGCCGCCGATCCGCGCTAATCTCTTGAGAGCAGCATGTCCCCGTCCAAGCCCAATTCGCCCGAAATCGCCGATCCGTTTGCCTGCTTTCACCCAGTGACGGCGGAGTGGTTCAAGGCCGTCTTCGAAGCGCCTACGGCTCCGCAGCGCTTGGGCTGGCCGGTGATTGCGCGGGGCGAGAATGCGCTCATTCTGGCGCCGACTGGAACGGGCAAAACGCTGGCTGCGTTTTTGGCCTGCCTCGACCGGCTGATGCTGCACACAGTGAACAGTGGAATGGGAACAACGGAAAGTGGCCGCACGGCAGGCGACCAGCAGAAAGGCTGCCGGATCGTTTACGTCTCGCCGCTGAAGGCGTTGGCGGTGGATGTGGAGCGGAATCTGCGGTCGCCGCTTGCCGGGATGGCCAACATGGCGCGCCGGATGGGCGTGCCATTCCACGAGCCCGAGATCAGCGTGCGCACGGGAGATACACCACAGAGAGAGCGGGCGCGGTTTGCGAGGTATCCTGCCGACATTCTCATCACCACGCCGGAGTCGTTGTATTTGATTCTTACCTCGCAAGCGGCTGAGGCGCTGCGAACCGTTGAAACCGTCATCATCGACGAGATTCATGCGCTGGTACCCACCAAGCGCGGCGCGCATCTGGCGTTAACGCTGGAGCGTCTGCAGGCGCTGACCGCGAAGCCGCTGCAACGGATTGGGCTTTCGGCTACGCAGAGGCCGCTCGAAGAAGTGGCGCGGTTCCTCGGCGGAGTGGATGTACAGGGATCAGGGGTCAGGGGTCAGGGATCAGAAAAACAGGGACGAAGGGAACAAGGGACCGAGGGAACAAGAAACCGAGAGATTGAGGACGAAGGCGACGAAACAGACAATTCCTCGGTCCCTCAGTCCCTTGGCCCCTTGGTCCCTGACGTGGCGGACGCCGCACCGATCCGTTACCGGCCGGTGACGATCGTGAATGCCGCCGCACGGAAGCAGCTCAAGCTGCGCATCGAGGTTCCCGTTGAGGACATGGCGCGGCTGGGCGAGATGGAAGAGATTCCTTCGGGGCCGGCCTCGCAAACGCCTCGGCGCGTGTCTATTTGGAACGCGATTCATCCGCGGCTGCTTGAGATTATTCGCGAACGCAACTCGACCATTCTTTTTGTGAACGCGCGACAGACGGCCGAGCGGCTGGCGGGAGCGCTGAACGATCTGGCGGGCGAACCGATTGCCCGCGCGCATCACGGATCGCTGGCAGCGGCGCAACGCTCGGTGATCGAGGAGCAGCTCAAGGCCGGGCAGATCAAGGCGCTGTGCGCGACCTCGACACTGGAATTGGGCATCGACATGGGCGCGGTCGATCTCGTCGTTCAGATCGAGTCGCCGCCGTCGGTGGCGAGCGGCATGCAGCGCATCGGCCGTGCGGGGCACCATGTGGATGCGGTGAGCGAAGGAGTTCTGTTTCCCAAGTATCGCGCCGACCTTGTGGCCTGCGCGGCGGTCACGCGCGCCATGCATGAAGGCCAAATCGAGTCAACACGTTTTCCGCGCAACCCGCTGGACGTGCTGTGCCAGCAGCTGGTGGCGATCGTGGCGAGTACAAGGGCGCCGAAGGCTGAGCGGCCAGCGCTGGCACGAAAAGCTTCTCGCCGAGGCAAGCATCTAGCTGCGAATCTGAAGTTTGATGGCTTCGATACTCGCGAAATAACGAATTCCGAAATCGCGAAACCAGAAGTTTCTGTTGACTTCCTGTTCGATCTGGTCCGCGGAGCCGCGCCGTTTGGCTCCCTTTCGCGCTCGGCCTTCGATGGCGTGCTCGATCTCTTGAGCGGACGGTACCCCTCCGACGAGTTTGGCGAGCTGCGCCCGCGGCTCACATGGGATCGCGTGCGCAACGTTGTCACGGCTCGTGACGGCGCAGCACGGCTGGCGATCCTGAACGCCGGGACGATTCCCGATCGCGGACTGTACGGCGTCTTCCTCGCATTCACGGAGGGCAAATCGGTACGCGTGGGCGAACTCGACGAAGAGATGGTCTTCGAGTCGCACCCCAATGAGACGTTCATCCTCGGCGCGTCAACATGGCGCATCACCGACATTACGCATGACCGCGTATTGGTCACTCCCGCTCCCGGAGAGCCGGGCAAAATGCCGTTTTGGAAGGGTGACGGCCCCGGCCGCCCGCTCGAATTTGGACGGCGCATCGGCGCCATGGTGCGCGAGTTGCGTGCGTTGCCGCAGGCCGCTGCGCTCACTCGGCTGGTGAACGAGCACGATCTCGATCCCGGGGCAGCGGAGAATCTGCTGCGCTTTCTCGCCGACCAGGCAGAGGCGACCGGGCAGGTTCCGGACGATCGAACGATTGTTGTTGAGCGCGTCAGGGATGAACTGGGCGACTGGCGCGTGTGCGTGCTGACGCCTTTCGGCAGCCGCATCCACATTCCGTGGGCGATGGCAGTGGCTGCGCGCATTCGCGCGGCCGGCGGACCGGAGGTGGAAACGCTGTGGGGCGATGACGGATTCGTGCTGCGCTTCCCTGACACCGACGAGCCGCCCGACTCGGATTGGATTCTTGTCGAGAGTGCTGAGGCGATGCAGCTTGTTCTGCGCCAGTTGGGATCGACCGCGCTGTTTGCCGGGCGCTTTCGCGAGGCCGCGGGGCGCGCGCTGCTGTTGCCGCGCCGCCGCGCCGACCAGCGCTCGCCATTGTGGCAGTTGCGCAAGCGCTCCTATGATTTGCTGAGCGTGGCTTCGCGCTATCCGCAGTTCCCTTTGCTGCTCGAAGCTTATCGCGAGTGCCTGCGCGATGTTTTCGACATGCCGGCGCTGGTGGAGATTCTGCGGGAGATAGAGCAGCGGAAGTTGCGCGTGCATGTGGTGGAAACGCGCAAGCCATCGCCTTTTGCCGCTTCCCTGCTCTTCAGCTACGTGGCGAATTTCGTGTATGAAGGCGATGCGCCGCTGGCTGAGCGGCGCGCACAAGCGTTGACGATCGATCAGGACCAGTTGCGGGAGCTGCTCGGCGAAGCCGACCTGCGTGAATTGCTCGACGCTGACGCGATTGCCGCTGTGGAAGAGGCTGCGCAGTGCCTTGCGGAAAACTATCGCGCTCGTTCGGCCGATGGGATCCACGATTTGTGTTTGCGCCTGGGCGACCTTTCGCGCGAAGAGGTGGGCCGGCGTGTGGTTTCGGCCGATCTTTTGACGCATATCGACCGGCTGGTTCGCTCGCGGCGGTTGCTGGAGCTGCGCATCGCCGGTGAAAAGCGGTTGATCGCTGCTGAAGACGCGGCGCGCTATCGCGATGGACTTGGCATTCCGTTGCCGCCGGGTTTGGCGGCCGCGCTACTCGAGCCTGTGGCTCACCCGGTGCTCGAACTGGTGCGCCGCTATGCGCGCACGCATGGCCCGTTCACGCTGCGCGAAGCGGCGGAGCGATTTGCGCTGGATAGTGAGGCTGTCGAAACCGCGCTGCGTCAGCTTGCGCATGAGGGACGCGTGCTGGAGGGCGGTTTCCGACCAGGAGGGCTTCACAGAGAGTGGTGTGATGCGGAGATTCTGCGGCAGATCCGCCGCAAGTCGCTGGCCAAGCTGCGCCGCGAAGTAGAACCAGTCGAACAGCACACACTGGCGCGTTTCCTCACGCACTGGCAGGGCGTGCTGGCGCCGCGCCGCACGGGAACTGCGCACCTCGATGCGCTGCTGGATGCAATCGAGAGCCTGCAGGGCGCGCCGCTGCCAGCGTCGCTGCTTGAAAGTTCGATTCTGCCCGCGCGCATCGCCGATTTCACATCAGCGGGGCTCGATACGCTGATTGCGGCGGGCGAGGTGGCGTGGGCCGGCGTGGAGCCGATCGGCGAGCGCGATGGTCGCATCGCGCTGTTTCTCGCCGACAAGCTGCCGTTGTTGGCGCAGCAGCGGCCGCCGGCTGAGCCGCTCACCGAACGCGAAGAAAAGCTGCTGGCCGTTCTGGAATCGACAGGCGCGAGTTTCTTCGATTCGCTGCATGAAGCTGCGGGTTCGGGTTACCCTGGCGAGACGATCGAGGCGCTGTGGAGCCTGGTGTGGCGCGGACTCATCACCAACGATTCGCTGCATGCATTGCGCGCGTATATTGCAAGGCCAGAAAGCGCGCGCATCCGCCTCGGCGGACGGCGCTATCAGACGGGCGCGGTGTTTCGCTCAAGGCGAACGACGCCACCGACGGCGCAGGGAAGATGGTCGGCATTGCCGCTTCGCCCTCTGGGGCAAAGCGCTGAAGACCTTCGGCGCGTGGCGACTGAACGTAGCCACGGACTGGCGCTGCAATTGCTCAACCGTTATGGAGTGCTGTTGCGTGAGCACGCTGCGGCGGAAAATGTTCCTGGCGGGTTCAGCGCGGTGTACGACGTGCTGAAGGCTCTCGAAGAGAGCGGGCGAATTCGCCGTGGATATTTTGTGGGCGGATTGGGCGCCACGCAATTTGCTTTGCCGGCGGCTGTTGACCTCTTGCGGCAGTTGCGTACCGAGCCACCGGCTGAAAAACCCGAGTTCGTGCAGTTGGCCGCGACCGATCCGGCCAACCCTTATGGTTCTGTTTTGCGCTGGCCCGATCTACCGGTGACGGACGAAGATTCGGAATCTGCTCCGCGCATTTTGACGCGGGCTGTTTACGCTGAAGTGATCCTGCGCAACGGCGAGCTTGTGGCTTGGCTCAAGCGCGGCAATCCAAATCTGCTGGTGTTTCTGCCTGCCGAGGAACCGGAGCGTTCGCAGGTCGCCTCGGGGCTGGCGCATTTTTTGTGCGGGCGCGGTCAGGAACGAATGCGCGCAAGCAATCATGAGGGCGTTTTGATCACGACCATTAACGGGCAGCCGGTGGCGGCTCATTCGATGGCGCGTTTCTTGATGGATGCGGGTTTCCATCCGGGCCCGCTGGGGATGCATCTGCGGCGCATTCTGTTGCCGATTGCGCATTCCGAATCGAACAGGCCCGAGGTCCAGTAACCTTTCCGACGTGGCGAAGCCGTATCCTTTTTGTCACGATGGATTTTTGGAACACGCGACCGATCATAGGGATATCGACGAAGACATGCCTGAAGGCGATACCATTTTTCGGACTGCGCGCAATATTGGGCGCGCGTTGGCCGGCAAGCCCGTGACGGGCTTCCGCTCGACTTTTCCGCTCCTCACGCGCTTCAACGACGACACGCCGCTCGTCGGGCAGACAGTGGATCAGGTTGAGGCACGCGGTAAATGGCTGCTGATTCATTTTTCGGGCGGCGGGATCCTCACATCGCACCTGCTGATGAACGGCAGCTGGCACATTTACCGGCATGGCGAGCGCTGGCAGGCGCCACGATTCAACATGCGCATCGTGATTGAGAACAGTGAATACCAGGCGGTCGGTTTTCGCGTGCCGGTGGCGCGCATGCACACAGAACGATCGCTGGCCCGCGATCTACGCGTCGCCCGGCCGGAAAACAATGTGCTGAGCGAGGAGTTTGACCGGGAGGCGGCGCTCGAGCGTTTGCTCGGAGGACCGCACGAAGCTCTGGCCGACGCGCTGCTCGATCAAGCTGTGCTTGCCGGCGTTGGCAACGTCTTCAAGTCGGAGATTTGCTTTGTGCAGGGCCTTCATCCATTTCGCGCGGTGGGAACGCTGACGCGTGAGGAGGCCGCGGCGACGATTGATCGCGCGCAAAAACTGCTGAAGGACAATGTGCTTGAAGATTCAGGCGACCTGATCGTCACCTTTCGAGGACAGCAACGGCGCACCACGCACGCCTCGGATCCAAGTGCGAGCTTGTGGGTTTACGGACGCGCAGGCGAGCCGTGCCGGCGCTGCGGGGAAGCGATTCGGCGGCGCATTCAGGGAGAAGATGCGCGCGTAACCTTCTGGTGCCCGCGCTGCCAGCGGATGCCGGATGGATCCGATGTGGACGGGTGAATTCCGGGGCTAGTTGTTCGGCTTGCCGAGCCCGAAGATCTTTTGAAAGATATTGCGGTGATCCTCGCCATTCATGCCATTCTTGTGATCACACGTATCGGTGGGAGCAGTGCCGTCGAGGAAGGCAGCGCTGAAGTCGTCGGGGCATGAAGCGTCGGCCAGCAGGTTGGTCGCCTTATCAATGGTTTCAATCTCAACGCCGTCGGGCGGCTTGAAGTCATTGGTGTCGGAGTACTGAGGCAACTCGACTGCCTGCTTCATGAAGTCAGCCCAGATGGGAGCAGCGACGTGCGCGCCCTGGATGCGGCCGCGGTTTTCGGGATCAAGCTCGGTGTAATCGTCGTTGCCAATCCAGACGATGCACAGCAGGTTCGACGTAAAGCCGGCAAACCACGCGTCGTGGCTTGTGCCGGTTTTGCCCGCTGCTGGTGATGTGAATCCCATGTTGCGAACGCCTGCGCCGGTTCCGCAGTAGTCGAGCGCTCCAACTTTGCAGGGATCGCTGCCGTTGCCTTGAAGGACAGCTTCCATCATGTAGGTGGTGAGGAAGGCGACGCGCGGATCGAGCACCTGCCGCGAAGTGGGCGTGTAGTCTTCAACGATGTCGCCTGTGGGGGTACGGACGCTGGCCAGCATCCACGGATCAATGTGGACGCCGCCGTTTGAGAAGACGGTGTAGGCGCCGGCCATATCGAGTGGCGTTGCGTCGTAAGAGCCGATGGCCATGGAAGGCGTCCCTTGCGCGCTCTTAATACCGGCGTTGCGCGCGAGTGCGGCGACCTGGTCGAAGCCCACCATGGAGGCCAGACTGATGGTCGCGTTGTTGTCGGATCGCATCAGGGCCAGCCGGGCGGTCATCTGCCCGTAGAATTCGCTTTCAAAGTTGTGTGGCGTGTACTCATAGTCGGTACCGGCGCCGTAGGTTTGCTGTGTATCGTCGAGCATGGTCACGGGCGAAAAGAGCTTGGTTTGGCCGGGCAACATTGTGCCTTCAACCGCGGTTTGGAACGCGGCAGCATAGACGAATGGTTTGAATATCGATCCCGTGGGGCGATGCGCTACCGCGTGATTGACCTGCGATGTGCCGTAGCTTCGGCCGCCCACCAACGCCAACACCTGGCCGGTATGAGGATCAAGAGCGATGAGCGCAACCTGAGGATAGACGTAGGGCTTGCCCAGCTTCTTGTCGCGCAAGTGTACGGCGTCAATCTGCTGGTCGACTATGTGGATGGTGGAAGCGACCGTCTGCGAGGCCAGGCGCTGCAGATCGGGATCGAGCGAAGTGTAAATGCGCAATCCCTCGCGATTGAAATCGCGGTCTCCCAATCGCTGCGTGAGTTGATCGTGCACCAGGTCGACAAAGTAGGGCGCTTCGCTTTCATCGACGCTCGCAGAGACCAGATGGAGCGGCTCCTGTTTGGCGGCCTCGGCCTGATCCTTGGTGATGACGCCGGTTTCAACCATCGAGTCAAGGACGAGGTTGCGCCGCTCGATGGCGCGCTCGGGATGGTGGAAGGGATTGAGGCGGCTGGGACTTTGGATGAGACCGGCGAGCAACGCGCACTCCGACAGGTCGATCTGGCTCACATCCTTGCCGAAGTAATCCTGCGACGCCTCACCAAACCCATCGATGGAAAAGCTGCCGATCTGGCCGAGTGGGATTTCGTTGGCGTACATGGCAAAGATCTGCTGCTTGTCGAAGCGGTGCTCGAGGATGATGCTGATGACGGCCTCGCGCATCTTGCGCGAGTAGGTGCGCTCGGGCGTGAGGAAGAATCCGCGCGCAAGCTGCTGCGTGAGAGTGGACGCGCCCTCTTCGTAGCGGTGAAGGTGAAAGATGTCGTTGCGCATGGCGCCGAGTATGCGCCAGTAGTCAATTCCACCGTGCTCGAAGAAGCGACGATCTTCAATGGCGATGACCGCATGGACGAGATTCTGCGGAATTTCGTCGTAGGTGAGCAGGCGGCGCTTGGTGCGCTGCGCGCCTTCGCTCAGGCCGGTGATGAGCAGCGGTTCGAGTTCGTAGCTCGAAAGCTGCTGGCCGTGCGCGTCGGTGATTGAATTTACCACGCCGCCGCTGACGTGAACGGTGGCGCTGTCGGGCGCGTGATAGGACTGGGGGCCGGGGTTAACCCTGATTTCCTGCACGCCTTCGCTATAGGTTCCCAACTGCGAAGCCTGCGGCGCGCCGTCAGCCGTATAACCGGCCTCGCGCAGTTCGTTCGCAATCCAGTGTATGGTGAGCTTTTGCCCGGGGCGCACCTCGCGCGGAGCGGCATAAATCTGGGCTGTGCTGGCGAAGATTGGCTGTTTCAACCGCGCGTCGACAATGCGCTCGTACTTGATATAGAAGGCAGCGAAGATCGAAGCGCCGGTTGCAAATGCGATGACAACGATCCCAAGCAGCACCAGCAAAATTCGAGTTCGGAGACGATGGTCCGATGAGTTGGGAAGCCGGACTTTAAGCGCCATTACCGCTCCTTAGAAACAGCTATCGGCTTTCAGGCCTTAGCCCGTCCGTCCTCGACTTCCGCTGAGGCAATCATCAAGGAGCATCACCCCGAGGCACGCAGCGCGACGATCAGCTAGAGGCTCGCCGCCAGCAGCTTCTCTTCCTCAACCCGCTTCTTCACGAGCGCCACCACGTCGCCCGTGGCAACGTCCACGCTGGTGCTTGTAGAGCGCGAGACCAGTTCTACCTGACCGCCGGCAGCCTTCTTACCCACATTGATGCGATAAGGGATGCCGACGAGGTCCGCATCCTTGAATTTGACGCCGGCGCGTTCGTCCCGGTCGTCGAGCAGCACATCCAACCCCGCCGATTCCAACTCGACAGCAAGCCTTTCACTCACGGCGCGCAGCGAAAAGTCACCAACGTTGGTAACGGTCACGACAACGGCGAAGGGCGCGATGGAGGCGGGCAGCCAAAAGCCGTTTGCGTCGTTCGACTGCTCGATGGCGGCGGTAAGAATGCGCTCGATACCGATGCCGTAGCTGCCCATAATTGGAGTCACTTCTTTTCCGTTTTCGTCGAGGACGCGGGCGCCCATCGACTCAGAGTACTTGTAGCCGAGCTTGAAGATGTGGCCGACTTCGACGGCTTTGCCGACGACGAGCTTACCCGTGCATCCCTCTCGCGGACAAATCTCACCTTCGTTCACGCTGCGAATGTCGGCAGTAAGAGTCCAGGTAAAATCACGGCCCGGCGTGACGTTGCGCAGGTGATAGTCAAGCTTGTTGGCGCCGCAGACCATGTTCTTGCGGCCTTCGAGAGCGCGATCGACAATGACCACGGGTGACCGGTCGCCAACGACGGAACGGTGGAATTCCAAGCGATGCTTTCTTGAGGCTTCGCCGCGCTCGGCCTCGAGAACATCCCGCGCCAGCGCGTCCTTATACTTTTCTTTGCTCGCCGCGGCGAGGCCGATGGGGCCAAGGAAACCTGCCGGCGCATGAAAGACGGCATCGATTTCCTCTGCCTGCATGGGCCTGAGTTCGGCGGCGAAGAGAATCGCCGACAATTTTGCCTCGTTGACCTGGTGGTCGCCCCTCAGGAAGACGACGGCAGGCTTCCACTCACCGGCGATGGATGCCATGTATGCGACACACTTGATGTCGGAGGCCGGCGAGATCTTGAAGAACGCGGCAACGTCGATGATCGAGGCGCATCCTGGCGTGTGCACGAGTTCCGGCGATCCGCCGCCAGTCGGAGCCATCTCAAGGACCGGATCGAGGCGCGACGTGGCTTTTTCCAAATTTGCCGCGTATTTGCAAACGGGGCAGCTTGCGATGAGGTCCTCGCCCGCGTCTGTGTACACCATGAACTCCTGGGACTGCGAGCCGCCCATCGCGCCCGAGTCGGCTTCAACGGCCACGAACCTGAGCCCGCAGCGCGTGAAGATGACGCGATAGACACGGTCATGAAGATCGAAGCTGCGGTCGAGACCGGCCTTGTTGAGGTCGAAGGAGTATGAGTCCTTCATGATGAACTGGCGAACGCGCAGCAAGCCGCCTTTCGGCCTGGGCTCGTCGCGGAACTTGGTTTGAATCTGGTACCAGATCTGCGGGAGTTGTTTGTAGCTACGCAGTTCGCCGCGCGCGATCGTGGTCATGATCTCTTCGTGGGTCATGCCGAGGCACAGGTCCGCGCCTTTGCGGTCTTTGAGGCGGAACATATTCTCGCCCATGGTCGCCCAGCGGCCGCTTTCCTCCCACGGCTCGCGCGGCACAATCCCGGGCAGGTAGAACTCCTGCGCAATCTGGTCCATCTCATCGCGGACAATACCGATGATCTTGTTGAGCGAGCGCTGCCCGAGAAAAAGGTAGTTGTAGATGCCCGCGCCTAGCTGACGGATGTAGCCCGCGCGGAGAAGAAACTTGTGGCTAGCCACTTCGGCATCGGCCGGAGCCTCGCGCAATGTAGGAATGAATAGCTTCGACCAACGATGCATAGCTGGGGTGCGCGTACTTTCCCGTCCGCGGGGGCGAACGCAAGGCAAACTGAAGCAGCTTTCATTCTAACTGTCCGGCGTGTCGGCCTGTTGCTGATAACGCGCTTAGGGCTCAAATCGGTTTACAGGGGCATGTGACATACTTTCAGGCATGAATTTCCGCCACATCCCATGGGGAGAAATCGCGTTTGTGCTGGTCAAGCTCCTCAAGATGTTCGGGTTTATTCCCGGCGCGCTGGCGGCGTTTGGAGTGCGCAAGCTTTACCAGAAATGGCGGCAGAACAAGGCGATGGCTGGATGGCCTGCGACCGACGGGACGATCCAAAGCGGGCAGGTTCATAAGCAAGGGCTGCGCTACTGGGTCGAGCTCACCTACACCTATTACCTGGGCGAGTACCGGTCAGGCAAGCACGTTCACCATTTTCGCCGCGAGGAAGAGGCCGATGAATTCGTGCGCCAGGTGAAGG
>CAZHOO010000091.1:0-11850 GCA_964533905.1 uncultured Occallatibacter sp.
CCCTGACCTCGGCCCAATCCCTTTGTGCTCAATCGTGGTGACCTTTGGGGGATGGAACGGGGACCTGGATGGCTGCTGGCGGCGCTGATGGCCTCGCCCTCAACCCTCGATTTCTTTTAGCGACGACCTCTCTTGGCAGGCTGTCCACGTCTTCACCGCGTGATCGAAGAACGTGAATCCGATGATGGCCATCCAGCATGGTTCCATCGGGCCGCGTCTTGAGGCAATGTGGTTGTCCGGGAGCTAGACCTTTCTTCAATTCCTCGCTCGGAACCTTGTGGAACGAATCGAGCTTGCTCGGGATCAAGCTTGTGTCGGGGTGGAGGGATTTGAGCGGTATCACTTAACCCTCGCCGGAAGACGATATATCCATTGCTCCTGGTCGGGAGTCTCCGGAACTGGGACGCCGCGGGCTTTGCTCACTTCCTCGATCGCTGCGCGTGGCTCCGATCCATCGAGCACCAGCAGGGACGCTGCGACCATTCCGGCTCGGCCAATTCCCTGGCGGCAGTGAACCAGAACGTTTTTCCCGCGCTGCAGTTCCTCGTGAACTTCGTCGAGCATTTCGACCGCGGCGGTTTTTGATGAGGGGATACCTCTGTCAGGAATCGGAAAGGAGATGAATTTCATTCCTTGTTTTCGGACCTCCTTCGCTTCGTCCTGAATGCCGAGTTCGGATTCCTCCTCCTGGGTTAAAAGCGAAAGCACGATTTGAACGCCGTCCTGATGCCACCTTTTGGTCTCATCGCTAAGCCAATCGTCACCACGCGGCCGCGACGAAATGTAGAGCTTCCCCGACCACGATTGATTTGAGACTGGCAACATCGCGATTCAAACCCCCACTTCTTGTGTTTGAGCGTAACAAAGGGGCCACAGATTATCCATCCGGAGCTATCTCCTCGCCCTCAACCCCTCGATAAACCCCGCAGCCTCTCGTGTATTCAACACATCCTCAGCCGTGAGCCACGCTCGCCGCAACTGCTTCGCGCCGAAGCCCATCTTGCCCAAATTCCGGCTGTCGTGCGAGTCCGACGACATGATGATTTTGCAGCCAAGTTCCTTCGCCAGCCGTAGATCGTGATCGTTCAGGTCCAGTCGCTCTGGCGCGGCATTGTGCTCCATCGCCACGCCCAGCTCTGCAGCGCGCTTCAGCACCGCGGGCAGATCCAGCGCAAACGGTTCCCGCCGCAGCAACAGGCGCCCAGTCGGGTGCCCCAAAATCCGTACGTTCGGATTCTCAATCGCTCTCAAAACCCGCGCCGTCATCTCTTCGCGGCTCTGTTCAAACCGCGTGTGCACGCTGGCGATCACCACATCCATCTGCGCCAGCACCTCATCATCCAGGTCCAGCGCGCCATCGGCCAGAATGTCCACTTCAATGCCGGTGAACACTCGGATCTTTCCCTCCATCGCTCGATCAGCCGCTTGCACCTGCTTGATCTGTTCGAGAGCTCTCTTCTCGTCCATCCCATTGGTCATCGCCAGGTTCTTCGAGTGGTCGGTAATCGCGATATACCCATAGCCGCAAGCCAAAGCCGCCTCGGCCATCTCGCGAATCGAATTCCGTCCGTCACTCGCCGTCGTGTGCATGTGCACATCGCCGCGTATGTCGCTGAGTTGCACCACGCGCGGCAGCGCATGCGCAACAGCGGCGTCAATCTCGCCCAGATTTTCGCGCATCTCCGGCGGCATCCAGTCCATCCCCAGCGCGGAGTAAATCTCCTCCTCGGTCGCCGCCGCCACTGTCGATCCGTCGCTGAGCCGCGCCAGCGCCCACTCACTCAGCGTGTAGCCCATCTTCAGCGCCCGCTGCCGCAGCGTCACATTGTGTGCCTTTGAGCCGGTGAAGTATTGCAGCGCCGCGCCGTAGCTCGCCTCGGGCAAAAGGCGCACGTCCACCTGCATCCCTTGGCCCGTATTGAAGCTCACCTTGTTCTCGCCCTTGGCGATGATGTTATGAATCCCGGAATACGCAGCCACGTGCTCCACGGCCGCTTGCGTATTTTCAGGAGCACACGCTGGGCCCGTCACCAGGAGATCCAGATCGCCCACGGTCTCTCGTCCCCTGCGCAGCGATCCCGCGGGCGTCACGCGCTCGATACCTTTGAACTTCAGCAGGTAACCGGCAATCCGTTCCGCTTCTTCCTCGGCCACGTCGATCCGGAACCGTCCCGCGCTCCGTCGGTAATCTTCGATCCCTTTTTTGAGCTTCTCAATTTGCTTTTCGCCCATCCGCGGCAGGCCAGTGAGCCGTCCCGCCTCGATCGCTTGGGCGAGCTGACCCACACTGTCCGTGTTGGAACTACCGCCGCCGGCGCCGCTGATCACGCCCGCATCCCAGAGCAGCGCCACCGTCTTCGGTCCCATCCCCGGCAGCTTCAGCAGCTCCAGCACGCCCGCTCCGAACTTGGCCAGCAATTCGTCGCGCTGCGGCAGCGTCCCAGTCGCGGCAATCGCCTGCAGCTTCGCCGCCATGCTTTTGCCGATCCCGTCGATCTCCATCAGCCTGCCCAGATCGCTGGCCGCCTCTGTCAGATCAACGGTCGTCTGCTCGGCCGCGTCCGCCGCGCGCCGGTAGCTCCGGATGCGGAAGCTGTCCGCGCCGTCGATTTCCATCAGGTCTGCCGTCTCCGCCAGCAGGCGCGCCATCGTCTTGTTGTCCATGGAATGGCTCCGCCAGCAGTATGGAGCATGCGCGGCCCTCCGGGCCACTACAAACACTTCGGCGTGAGCCCGCGACAACTCCGATGCCGCCGGAAATAGAATGCTCTCAATTGTGTGTGATTAGCAGAACTGTATTGGGCACAACTCACCCTCACCGCCGGGCGGCGGTCTTACGGGTACGCCCGGGAGCCCTAACCACGCCTACGCGGCGTTGTGGGCGCTTGCAGTATCCCGATTGCGGATGACGGCGTCCGCCTGCGGGCCTTTCTGGCCTTCGACGATGTCGAACTCGACCTCATCGCCTTCTTTGAGCGTTTTGTATCCGTCCAGTTGAATTGCTGAGTAGTGGACGAATACATCCGGCCCGTCTTCGCGTCCGATGAATCCGTAGCCCTTGGCGTTGTTAAACCACTTGACCTTTCCTTTGTACTGAGCCACAGCTTCCTGCCTTCTTTCTTTTTGTGGGATACGACGGGAAGATGTCGGGGAATTCCCGCCGATATTATTAAGACGCCAAAAAGACTAGAAAGGTTGATCCTTCTTCTCTTGTTCCACAACGTAAAACCCGTTTCCGGGTCGGAGTGGGCGGGCGTCGGACCTGAAGGTAGCGTGAAGATGTCTGCAAGAGCACTACCGCTTTCGCGTCTTACTTCTTGCCGCGCCGCCCCTTGATCCGGTCGTATAAAAGTACGCTGCTCAGCGTTTTACCGTCCAGGATCGCGCCTTTTTCAATCGCCTTCAGCACGTCGGAGAGCTTCACCAGCCTGAGCTCGATCTCTTCATCCTCTTCTGGATGGGCAGCCCCCGGCTCAAGCCCCTCGGCGAGGAAAACCTTCATCGATTCGCCTAGAAACCCCGGACTGGCGTAGTACTCCACCAGCGGCCGCCACTTCTTCGCGGCGTATCCGGTCTCCTCGGCCAGCTCCCGCTTGGCGCCCACCAGCGCATCCTCTCCCGGCTCGAGTTTGCCCGCGGGCAGTTCCCACAAATACTGGTTCGCGGCGTGCCGGTATTGCCTCTCCATTACGATCCACGGATCTTTCTTGCTCTTCGAGTTGTCGATCGCCAGAATCACCACGCTCCCGTTATGGCGAATCACGTCGCGCTCGTTGCGCTTGCCATCTGGCTCGATCAGCTTGTCGTGCAGCACGCGGAACAGCGGACCCGTGTACACAACTTGCGAACTCACGATCGTGGCGCGCTGCACCACCGACGCCTTCGCGATCTTTCCCGCCCTTACCTTTTTTGCCTTCGATTTCGCCGGCATTTCATCCCCTATTTGCCGAGGCCGTTAATGTTTTTCCTCAACAGCGCGCAAGCGCCTCAATTCATCATGAGTATACGCACTGGCCTGTTTCCCCTTGGCCAATTTGTGCAATTCGCCCCATTCCTGCATCGTTCCTGAATCACCCCGCCTTGCCGTGGCATCCTTAACAGAGCACCAAATCCAAAACTTCTCGCCAGCGCATTTACCCGAGCCCAAACGAGCCACCCGTGAGCGAATCCTTGAAAGCCGATTGTTATCCAGTATCCGTATTGCCCGGCCAAACCCGCCTCTTTCTCGAGTTCTGCGCAGGCGGCCTTCCAGGCTTCCTCCCTCTGGACCGGATTGATGCAGAGCCGCCTTCCCGCCCCGCCCATTGGCCTCAACTTGTCAACCTCCTGGCCCAACAGAATTCCGCGCCCACCGCGGAAGATTCGCTGGCCGCACTCGAGGAGGGCGCGGGTGCTCTTCTCACCGGCCAGCAGGTTGGCCTCTTCGGCGGTCCGCTCTATACCCCACTTAAAGCCGCCACTGCCATTGCCCGAGCGCGCAAATCCACTGCGGCCGGCCATCGCCACGCCGCCATCTTCTGGCTCGCCAGTGAAGATCACGATTTCGCCGAAGTCGATCACGTCACCTTTCCCGCTGGGCGCGATCTGGCCGCGCTCACCTATGGAAAGGCGCCCGAATATCAAATCCCCGCCGGCCGCATCGTCTTCGACGATTCCATCACTCCCCTCGTCGAGCGCGCCGCCGAACTCCTCGGCCCGTCTGAAACCACCGACGCGCTCGTCGCCGCCTACAAACCCGGCCGCACCTTTGCACAGGCTTTTGGCGATCTCTACGCCTCAATCTTCGCCGCGCAGGGACTCCTCATCGTCGACCCCGCCGGCCGCGATTTCCATCGCCTTGGCGCGCCGGTTCTTCGCGCCGGCATCGAGCGTGCCGACGAGTTTCACTCTGCCCTCACCGAACGCGGCCAGGCCCTTGAAGCCGCCGGTTATCACGTTCAGGTCGCCGTCGCTCCGCAGTCGAGCCTCTTGTTTCTCATCGACGAAAAATCCGGCGCACGCAACGCCCTTCGCCGCACTGCGCCCACGGCTACCGAGCCGAATGGCCTCTGGCACGCCGACCACCACGCTTATTCCACGGCCGATCTCCTCGGAATCCTCTCATCCGAGCCCGAACGTATATCTCCTGCGGCCCTTCTTCGTCCCGTCTTCCAGGATTTTCTTTTCTCGACAACGGCGCAGGTCGGGGGTCCCGCCGAGATCGCCTACCTCGCGCAGTCCTCGGTGCTCTTCGAGCGCATTCTCGGCCACCAAACGCCGCCCATCGCACGTTTCTCCGCTACGCTGATCGAGCCATCAATTGCCGAGCTTCTTCGCAAGCACGACGTCTCCCTTGAACAGGTGTTTGCTGAAGAGAATGCCGGAACGCTGGCGCTTCGCCTGGCTGCCCGATCAATGCCGATCGAGACCAAACAAAAGCTTGCTGCCGCCGGTAACGCCCTCGATGCCGAGCTCACCACGCTCGTCGAATGGCTGCAATCGCAGGACAAGGGCCTCGGCCAATCCGCCGATACCGCTGCTGGAAAGATGCGCTACCAGATGAATCGCCTGCGCACTCTCGCTGCCAACTTCCAGCTCCAGCGCGAGAGCACTCTCGCGCGACACGCCAACTCCATCTTCAACGCGCTTTACCCCGGCAGCGCGCTTCAGGAGCGCGTTCATGGCGGAGCGTATTACTTTGCCCGCTATGGCCTCTCGCTCGCCGAAACTCTTTGCGAGCAAGCCGCCAGTTTCTGCCCCGGCCACTCCGCCCTCTGGCTTTAGCTCGTAAAATTCGACCGCCGACGTATAATCCTCGCGAATCCGATCGAGGCCTCCATGAAGCAGCTCTTCGCATTCCTCATCGCCACGTCCCTTGCCATTCCCTGCGTCCACGCGCAACTTGCCAACTGCGCCACGCCCGGCACGGACAACAACTTCCTCGGCATTCAGACGATCCGCCTCTGGCCCGGAACTCCGCCGGGAGACAAAACGCCGGGAGTTCAGACATCCCCCCCGACCAAGAGCGAATCGTGCAGCGACACGCCCGCGCTCACCATCTTCGGGCCGCGACAGGGAACCGATAACGGATCGGCCGTCATTATCTTTCCCGGGGGCGCATACTTGCACCTCGCCGGCGACCTTGAAGGCCGCGAAGTGGCCGACTGGTTCACGGCGCGAGGATTCCACGCCTTCATCCTCAGCTACCGCCTCAGCTCTCAGGGCTATCTGCTGCCGGTGCCGCTCCTGGATGCACGCCGCGCCATACAAACTGTCCGCGCCCGCGCTGCGGATTACCACTTCGATCCGAATCGCATCGTTGTCATTGGTTTCTCTGCCGGCGGCCATCTCGCCGCCCTCGCCGGAACGCAATTCGTTCCTGGCATCGCCGACGCCGAGGACCCCATCGATCGCGCCTCCAGCCGCCCGGATTACCTCGTGCTCGGCTATCCCTGGCTTGATGCGATCACGCGCGAAACAACGTTTTTGAGCTACTGCAAGATTTTGAATCTGATGGACCAATGTGACGCGCTGCGCGCAAAATACGATCCGATTCTGTTCGTTACGAAGGACACGCCGCCCACGTTCATCTACCAGACCTTCGCCGACAAAACGGTCTCTCCGGCGGCGAGCATCGACTTTTATCAGGCTCTGCTGAAAGCCGGCGTTCCGTCGGAGCTGCACGTTTTTGTAAATGGAGCTCACGGCAGCGGCCTTGGCAAAGGCGACCCCGCGCTCGACCAGTGGCCCAGCCTGCTCGAGAGCTGGCTCCGCGCCCAGGGCCTGATGACTGCGGACAAGACCGCGGCCATAGCCAAGCCCTGAGCTGCGCTCATCGTGACCGAACAGATTTTGCCCCAGAAAGTAAGAGGCGGGCGTCCGGCTTTGGGAGTGGAAGGATATCCCAAAACCGGCTGCCCGCTGGACCCTGGACCGGGTCTAGGTGGTAACTCAAGTGTAGGCTCGTTTTGGGCAATAGCAAGCCCTTTTTTATGTGAATTTCCCATTTCGTGACTCGTGTCACAGAATGCGGTTTCCGCTGCGCTCCTCGCGTTGACTTCAACGCTTGCCCCTGATACAAAAAAGGGTTCCGCATGCGAAAATCGTAAGTGAAGAGGCCCGGCACTCCAGTACCTTCATGCAAGACATCCTTCAAGCAATCGAAAAATATCTGATTGGCGCCATGCCGACGGCTGCGCTGTTCATCGTGTTGGTCATCGCCTATCAGTTCCTCATCCAGGGGCCGCTCACGGCCGTGCTTGCCAAGCGCCGCGCCCTCACTGAAGGCGCCATGGAGGATGCCCGCAAGGCGGTTGCCGAAGCTGAATCCAAAACCGGCGAATATGCCGAGCGCCTCCGCCTGGCTCGTGCCGACGCTTATATGCTCCGCGAGCAGCGCGTCAAGCAATGGAACGCCGAACGCGACACGGCCCTCGACGCAGCCCGCAAGGCAGCTGGTGAAAAGGTCCGCCAGGCCAAGGCTGAGTTTGACGCCGAAGCGGAATCGGCTCGCAAGACCATCCAGTCTGCGGCCGCCGATCTTGCCGGGCTCGCTGTCCGCGCCGTGCTGCCCGCCACTGCCGGGGGTTCCCGTTGAGAAACTCCCGCGTGAGAATACGAGTTCCCGCCTTCCTCCTCTTCGCGGTCTTCGCCGCTGCGCTCGCCCTCGCGCCAATTCGCGCCGCGGCTGAAACACCGGTTGCCGTTCCGGCCAGTTCGACCGCCGCGAGCGCACCGTCTTCGGACTCAGCCGGCACACCGCCTCACAAGGAAGAGGCAGAGCAGGAACAGGAACTCCTGCATGCGCCCGTGGTGCAGTCGCTGGCCCGCATGCTGCATCTCAATCTCGATACAACGATCTTCCTTCTGCTCGGGATTAACTTCGCCATCATTTTCTTCGCCATCGTCATTCCCATCGCCCGGATCATGCCCAAAATCATGCGCAAGCGCTCGCAGACGTTGAGCCAGGATCTGGAAACAGCACGCGCGGCCACCGCCGACGCCCAGTCTCGCCTCAACGCGGTTGAGGCAAAGCTCGCCGGTCTCGGCCAGGAGATGGAGAAGTTCCGCGCGCAGATTGAACAGGAAAGCGTCGAAGACGAAAAGCGCATCAAGGCCTCGCTCAGCGAAGAAAGCGCGCGCATCGTCGCCGCCGCCGAGCAGGAAATCGGCGTTGCCGCCGCCCAGATTCGTCGCGGCCTGCGTGACTTTGCCGCGGACCTTGCCATCGACCAGGCCTCGCGCCAGCTCGCGCTCACGCCCGAAACCGATCGCGCCCTCATCGCCGAGTTTGTCTCCGGCGTTTCCGCCGACGCGCCAGCCAAAGGAGGACGAAACTAGATGCCCGCCTTTGTCGCCCGCTACGCTGAAGCTTTCGCCGATGTCGTGACCGACGCCAAGCTCGACACCGCTGCCATCGATCACCAATTCTCCGATTTTCTCGCAACTTGGGAGGGCAGTCCGGAACTGCGCACGTTCTTCGTCAATCCGGCCGTGCCTGCGTTGCAGAAGATCGCCATCCTCGACAAGCTGAATGCGACACTCGGCATGAAAAGAGAGCTGCGCAATCTGCTCGCCGTGCTCATCCAGAACGACCGCATCGGCCACGTCGTCGACGTGGCGGCAGCCTACCGCAGCATTCTGCAACGGCGGCTGGGTATACGCCCGGCCGAAATCGTTACCGCGCGCGAATTGAGCGGGGACGAACGCGGCGCGCTGGTCGCGGAACTGGCTAAAGTCGCAGGCGCGAAAATTGACCCTAGTTTCAAGCTCGACTCATCCATTCTCGGCGGCGCCGTGGTGCGCATCGGCTCCACGGTCTACGACGGCAGCGTGCGCGGCCGCCTCGACCGCCTCAAAGAAGCATTAACTGCCGGGTGAATCCGGATCTTCGTAGGCTCGTGACTACGGATTAAGAAACAACGAACTAAGAACTGCAAGGAACTCGCCCAATGGCACAGATTAAGGCAGACGAAATCACGCAACTCCTTCGCCAGCAGATCGCGAACTACGACTCCAAGGTCCAGGTCGACGAGGTTGGTACCATCACTTCGCTCGGTGACGGCATTGCCCGCATCCACGGCCTCGACAAAGTCATGGCCGGCGAGTTGCTCAGCTTCCCGCACGGCATCGCGGGCCTCGCTCTCTCGCTTGAAGAGGATCAGGTCGGCTCCGTCGTGCTCGGCGAGTACACCGAGCTCAAGGAAGGCGAAGAGGTCAAGCGCACGGGCAAGATCCTCTCCGTCCCCGTCGGCACGGCCATGATCGGCCGCGTCGTGAACGCGCTCGGCCTGCCCATCGACGACAAGGGCCCCATCGCCACCACTGAAACGCTGCCCATTGAGCGTTTGGCTCCCGGCATCATCGACCGCCAGCCCGTGCGCGAGCCCATGGCCACCGGCCTCAAGGCCATTGACGCCATGATCCCCATCGGCCGCGGTCAGCGCGAGCTCATCATTGGCGATCGTCAGACCGGAAAGACCGCCGTCCTGCTCGACACCATCATCAACAACGCCAAGAACGACCTAATCTGCATCTACTGCGCCATCGGCCAAAAGCGCTCTTCCATCGCGCAGGTGGTGCAGACGCTTGCCGAGCACGGCGCCATGGGCCACACCATCATCGTGGCCGCCTCGGCCTCCGAGCCCGCGCCCATGCTCTATCTCGCGCCCTACGCCGCAACCGCCATGGGCGAGTACTTCCGCGACAACGGCAAGCACGCTCTGGTTATGTACGACGATCTCTCCAAGCACGCCATGGCCTACCGAGAAATCTCGCTTCTGTTGCGCCGCCCCCCGGGCCGCGAAGCCTATCCTGGCGACGTTTTCTACCTCCACTCCCGCCTGCTTGAGCGCTCGTCAAAAATGAGCAAAGAGCGAGGCGGCGGTTCGCTTACCGCTCTGCCGGTCATTGAAACCCAGGCCGGCGACGTCTCCGCCTATATTCCGACGAACGTCATCTCCATCACCGACGGCCAGATCTTTTTGGAAACTGACCTCTTCAACTCCGGCGTCCGTCCGGCCGTCAACGTCGGCCTTTCCGTTTCGCGCGTCGGCTTCTCGGCTGCCATCAAGGCCGTCAAGCAAGTGGGTTCCACGCTCAAGCTCGATCTCGCTCAGTACCGCGAGCTTGCGGCCTTCGCGCAGTTCGGTTCCGACCTTGACCCGCTCACGCAAAAACAGCTTGCCCGCGGCGTTCGCCTTACCGAACTGCTCAAGCAGCCGCAGTTCCACCCGCTCACATGGCAGCAGCAAATGATTATTCTCTTCGCCGGAACCCAGGGCTATCTCGACGAATTCCAGGTCGCCGACATTCGCGCCTACGAAGACGGCCTTTACAAGTACTTCGACGACGCGCAGCAGGCGCTCCTGGCCGACATCACCGAAAAGAAGTCTCTCGACGACGATCTCCGCAACCGCCTTCACGCGGCACTCAAGGAATACTCAACAAACTTCAAGGCGGACCTGGCCGCGAAGGAACCGGCCGCCGCAAAAGTGTAAAAGCAGCTTCTAGCTCCTGGCCTTCAGCTAGAAGCAGAATCGCACGATTTGAGAAGGATTAGCTGAAGGCTGAGAGCCGACGGCTGAAAGCTTAAAGCAATGGCAAACGTACTCGATCTCCGGCGTCGTATCCGCAGCGTGAAGAACACGCGGCAGATCACCAAGGCCATGAAAATGGTCTCCGCGGCCAAGCTGCGCCGCGCGCAGGAGCGTGCGATCGCGGCCCGTCCCTACGCGCGCATGATCGCGAGCGTGCTCGAATCGCTCCGCCGCCGCGTCGATCTCTACGACGAAAAAAGCGGCAACCTTTGCAATCCGCTCTTCCTCACGCGGCCTGAAAAGCGTGTTCTGCTCATCGTCATCTCCGGAGACAAGGGTTTTGCCGGCGCATTCAATGCCAACATCCTCAAGACCGCTTACCAGTTCATTGCCGGAAACCCCGACAAGGAAATCGATATCGAGGCCGTCGGCCGCAAGGGGCGCGACCAGATGCGCCGCCGCTATCCCACGGCTGTCTACACTGAGCAGACGGACGAGAGCGGCCAGACCCGCCAGGTCAGGTCCCAGCGCAAAGGCAACGTAGAGGTGACCGGCGACCACCCCGGCCTGTTGGTGAAACTCGAAGCCTCGCGCGTCCAGGAACTCGCTCACTCCATCGTCTCTCGCTACATCCACGAGGAGATCGACGCCGCCTACATCGTTTACAACGAGTTCAAATCGGTTATCGCGCAGCGCCTCGTCGTCGAGCGCCTGCTTCCGCTCATCGATCTTGAGAATCCGCAGATCACCGGCGTCGTCGAGCAATCCGTCGAAGAGAAGGAACGTATCGCCGAGGCAGCTCTCTCCGCGGGCATCGACATTGAGCCGGCCGACACTGCCGAGGCCGACGAAGAAGCCAAGAAATTCGGCACCGCCAACGTCGACTACATCTACGAGCAGCCGCCGGAGCAGCTTTTCGCCGGCCTGCTCCCGCAGTACATTTTTTCCGTGCTCTTCCACGCCATGACCGAGTCGGTCGCCGCCGAACACGCGGCCCGCATGACGGCGATGGATTCGGCAACCAATAACGCCTCCGACATGATTGACGACCTCACGCTTTACATGAACCGTGTGCGCCAGGCCGCCATCACCAAGGAGATCATCGAAATCGTTTCCGGCGCAGCCGCGCTTTGAGAAGCAGCTATTAGCCGTTAGCTTTTAGCGCTTAGCTTTTGTAGTAAAACACTCGCAGCGAGAGGCGCAAACGCCGGTACTGGCAAAGAAAAGGCTAAGAGCTAAAGGCTAAAAGCTAAGGCTCTGCAACAAGAAGGCAAAGAACAATGGCAGAAAACATCGGCAAAGTCATCCAGGTCTCCGGCCCCGCCGTAGACGT
>CAZHOO010000092.1:0-11848 GCA_964533905.1 uncultured Occallatibacter sp.
GAGTATCTAAGTGCTCCCTACAAGACGCATCCTGCTCTGGACGCTCATCGCCGCATCCGCCCTCTTTGCGGCCGCATCATCTTCCGCCGAATCGCCCTTCGACGGCTCCTGGAAGACGGATCTGTCGAGGACAAAATTCAGCCCCAAACCCCTCACCTTTTACACCAGTGCGGGGTGGTACCACTGCGTCAGCTGTACCCCCGCTTTTGATGTCCTGGCTGACGGGCAGGATCATGGAGTCCCGGGCCAGTCCTATGACACCATCCGCGTGACCATCGTCGACGCCCACACCATCTCCGTCTCGGGCAAGAAAGGGGCTGACGTAACTTTCGAACAGACAAGGACTGTCTCTTCGGATGGGAGAACGCTCACCGTCAAATCCACCGGTCACCCCGTGAGCGGTGGTCCACCCACAAACTTTGAGACCACTGCCAGGCGCAGCGGCGCGTTGCCTTCCGGTGCGCATGCCACTTCGGGCGACTGGATCATCGAGAAGCAAACTGGAAGCTCCAACGCCCTGCTGACCACCTACAAGACCAACGGCGATGAGCTCACCATGACCTCACCCACCGGCGAGACCTACACCGCCAAGTTTGACGGCAGCGACTATCCCTATAGGGGCGCACATAGCTTCGATGCCGTCGAGCTCAAGAAAATTAACACTCACTCCATCGAGGAGATCGACAAGCGTGCCGGTGCCGTGGTGGATGACTCAATCATGACCGTCTCGGCGAACGGCAAAACCATGACTGTCGTTGACACGAGCCAGCCCACCGGTCGCGTTTCTACTTACGTTGCGATCAAGCAGTAACGCTAACAGCCGCGCTTTCCGCAACTTGCCCGAATCAAAGGTCAGCCGGCGAACTTCGCGGCGGACCGCGGTCGGCGCGCCACTGATCACTTGCAGGTCGAGTGACTAACATCACATCCAGCAGGCCGTCTTCCGGGCAAACTGGCATCTTCGCACGCAGAGTTTCGAGGGCCGCGTTTCATGAACAGCACTGTCCTGCTAAGAAAACTCATCGCCATCGAACAGATGGTTGGAAAGACCGACAACAACACGCTCCGCGAACTTGTTTACGACGCAGAGGACTACCTCATCCAGATGCAAAGCGCCCAGGCGAATAGCTTTCTGGCGAAGGCCTGGCGCGAAGGCGTCGCTCCGGTCGAGGTGCTTACGCGTGCGTCAAGTACTTCAATCACATGGTGGCTTGAGCAGCCGGCTCTCCCCTCAACGAGAATTGACCCATGGCCGAAACCCTCGACTCGCGCCCCGATTTGCCCCAGAAGAGTGCCTTAAATCAAAGCAACATATGCCCCAGCGCCGCTCCATCCTCGGAATCCGCCATCATTGAGCGCCCAGTCCGTATGTAATTCCCTCATGGTGATTTGCATCACAGTTATACTGAATAGTTACGCCTTAACGTAAAACCTGCCATGTATCTGCTTTGGCTACGAGTTGCGGCCATTCTCTATGCCGGCGGATGTGTCGCCGTCTTCCCGGCGGTGCTCTATAACTCCGTCCCCTGGCGGAAGACCTGCGTCCACCTGAGCGGCCTGGCCTTTTTCTTCCATTTTGTCTCGGTCGTTGAAATGCTCGTCCTCGCGCATCGGTGGATGCCCGTTGGCATTCGCGAGATCGAATCCATCCTCGGTTTCGTCGTCGCGGGACTCTTTTTCTTGGTCTGGTGGCTCTACGACGCCATCTCGCTTGGCCTTTTTGCACTCCCGGCCACGGTTTTCCTCGTCTTCATCCCCGCTCTCGGCACCAGCGCCTATCGTTTTCCCTCGCAGCGAGTCTGGATGAGTTGGCTGGTCGCGCACATTATTGCCCTTCTGCTGGCCTATGCGGCACTCGGCTTCAGCTTGCTTTCTTCCATGCTGTATTTGGTGCAGGAGCGCAGAATCAAAGCCAAGCCCAGGCCCGGTCAATCATCGCGTTTCGCGCCACTCGACTGGCTGCCACCGCTCGACACCCTCGAGCGGCTCGCGCTCGCCACGCTCGAATTCGGATTTCCTTGCATGACCGTCGGTTTACTGATGGGATTTGTTCTTGTGCAGGAATCCTCAATTGGAGCTTCCTACTTCCTCGACCCCAACATCCTGGCGTCGTTCGCCATGTGGATCGTCTACGTCACGCTCCTTTTGCTGCGGCGCGGCGTTGGACTGCGTGGTCGAAGGGCGGCCTACGTTTCCGGCGCAGCGCTCGTCGTGATGATGGCGGTCTGGGCGGTCAACTTCTTCAGCCAGGTGCACAGGTTCGGTCCCCAATGACGCTTACTCTCATTGGCGTGAACCACAAAACCGCGCCCATCGCGCTGCGCGAGAGAATCGCCATCGGACGCGACGAACTCGCTGAAACCACCCGCGCTCTCGCCTCCACGCCTGGCGTCTCTGAGTGCATGATCGTCTCCACTTGCAACCGGGTCGAGCTGCTTTCGGTCGTTAAAGACACCGATGTTTCTGTCGCTTCATTTCTTTCACGCCAGTTTGGCATTGAGGCCGCTGTCCTCGCGCCTCATCTTTACGAGTATCGCGACAAAGAGGCAGTCAGCCATCTCTTCCGCATGGCCGCCAGCCTCGATTCCATGGTTGTCGGCGAACCGCAGATCCTCGGCCAGGTTAAAGAAGCCTTCGCTGTGGCGCGCGCTGCCGGAACCGTTTCAGGCCAACTCGAGCACCTGCTGCAGAGTGCCTTTGCCGCGGCCAAAAAAGCGCGCAGCGAAACCGGCATCGGTTCCAACTCGGTCTCCATCGCTTCCGTCGCCGTCGATCTTGCACGCAAAATCTTCGGCTCGCTCGAGGGCCGCACCGTGTTCCTTGTCGGCGCGGGCAAAATGAGCGAGATTGCCGCGCGCCATCTCGTCGCGCAGGGCGCCGGAGCCATTCTTGTCTCGAATCGCACTGCCGAGCGCGCTCGCCGCATGGCCGCGGAGCTTGAGGGCGGAATCATTCCCGAGGTCATTGACTACGCCCAGCTTTATGAAGCTGCCAGCCGCGCCGACATTGTGATCAGCTCTACCGGCGCGCCGCATCCCATCTTTCGCCCCGAGCACGGACACGCATTTCTGCAGAAGCGCCGCAATCGCCCCATGTTCTTCATCGATATTGCGGTCCCGCGCGATGTCGATCCACTGATGAACAAGCTCGACGGCATCTTTGTCTACGACATCGACGATCTGCAGCAGGTGGCCGCATCGCACATGGATGAACGCAGCCGCGAGGCCGTCGACGCCGAAGCGCTCATTGCCGCTGAAGTCGAGCGCTTCCATCAGCGCCAGCGGACCGTCAACGTCGCGCCGGCTATTGTCGCTCTGCAAAAGCGAGCCGAAGAAATGCGCGTCGCCGAAATCGAGCGCATTCATTCGCGCCTCGGCACGCTCACCCCCGAGCAGCTCGCCGTTGTCGAGGCGCTCACGCGCGGCCTCGTCAACAAATTTCTCCATCAGCCCATGGCAGCGTTCAAGCAGGCCGCGCGCGAAGGCGATGTGGCCAAACTCGATGCGCTCTGCGAAGAGTGGTCCGTTTCGCCCGCCGCGCCAGTTGAAGCTCCGCAAGCCGCGCCAAGCCTGTCCCCGCCGACCGGTGCCGGCAAGACGCCTCGCACAACCGACGCCGGACAGCCCGAGGCAAAAGAGAGTCTGGAGAAGGCCGAGGCCCGCCGATGAAACTTCGCATTGGCAGTCGTGGATCGCAGCTCGCACTCTGGCAAGCCAATCACATCGCCGAACTGCTGCGCATCCAGGGCCACGCAGCCGAAATCGAAATCATCAAGACCACCGGCGACCGTTTGCAGGAAGTCACCTTCGCTGAAGTCGGCTCCAAGGGAATGTTCACCAAGGAAATTGAAGAAGCCCTTGCCGAACACCGCATCGACCTCGCGGTGCATTCGCTTAAGGATCTGCCCACCGAGCTGCCCCGAGGCTTTGCGCTCGCGGCCACGCCGCCGCGCGTTGACCCCCGCGACGCTTTCGTTTCCATCAATCATGCCACTCTGGCAGAGCTGCCGCGCGGAGCCCGCGTCGGCACGAGTAGCCAGCGCCGGCGCGCCCAATTGAAGGCGTTGCGCAAGGACGTTGATGCAGTCGAGTTTCGGGGAAACGTTGACACGCGCCTGCGGAAACTCGCCGAGGGACAAGTCGACGCGATCCTGCTCGCGGCCGCAGGCCTCGATCGTCTCGGCAGAACGGACCACCTTCGCGAGCGCCTCGACCCTGCCGATTTTTGCCCGGCAGCGGGCCAGGGAGCCTTAGGCATTGAGATTCGCAGCGGGGATGTAGAGGCCCTTGCCGCCGTGGCCTTCCTCGACCACGCCGACACGCGCTTCGCAGTCACGGCGGAACGCGCGGCTCTCGCAGCTCTCGGGGGCGGTTGCCAGGTTCCTATCGGCATTCATTGCCGCCCTTCGTTTGCTCAGGACATTCCCGCTGTCTCCTGGTGGGAGATCTTTGGCGTCGTCGCCTCACCCGATTCCGGCCAGATCATCCGCGTACATCTTCACGCGCCGCGCAAGAACACCGACCCCGCTTCGTTGGGTCGTGAAGCCGCCGAGATGTTGAAGGCAGACGGAGCGGGCGCATTGCTAGCGGCCGGAAGTGACCTCGCCGGCGGAGCCGCTTGATGAGTGAACTGCCGCTTGCCGGGCGGCGCGTGCTCGTAATGCGCGCTGTGCATCAGGCCGGCAAACTCAGTGAAGGACTGCGTGCCCTCGGCGCCGAGCCGGTCGAAGTCCCGGCCATCGAAATTCAGCCGCCATTGGATTTCGCTCCGCTCGATCGCGCCCTCCGCGCACTCGATTCTTACGACTGGCTCATTCTCACCAGCGCAAATACCGTTCGCGCACTTGTCGACCGCGCATTCGAATTGAATATTTCCTTTAAAAAGTCCGCGCCACCGCTGGTGGCCGCAGTCGGGGAAGCCACGGCCGAAGCTGCGCGCCACGCGGGCTTGGCCGTAGCGCTGGTTCCGGGGTCCTATGTCGCCGAGAGTCTCATGGAGAGCCTGGCGGTCCAAACGCGCGGGAAGAAAGTCTTGCTGGCGCGCGCCGCTGTTGCGCGCGATGTGATTCCTCATGCGCTTCGCACCGCCGGAGCCACCGTCAACGTCGTCGACGCCTACCGCAATGTCATGCCCGCTTCCGCTCCTGCGCTCCTAGAAGAAGCTCTTCAGAAGGGAATCCACGCGGCGGCCTTCACCAGTTCCTCCAGCGTTACGCACCTCGCCGACGCCGCGCGCCAGGCCGGAGTCGCTTTTCCCTTCGCCGGTGTCGCGGCCATCTCCATCGGGCCCATCACCAGCAAAACTCTGCGCGACCTCGGATGGGAGCCTGCCGCCGAAGCAGCCCGGTCCGACGTACCCGGCCTCATTCAGGCAATTCGGCGCTGGCTCTCGAACCAGTAATGACATATCGGGCAGGGAATCGCTTCGATACCTGGGACTGAGCCGCGGACGCATGGACGCCGGCGGTCGTTTCACGCTAGAATGTCGCCGATTTCTCTACCGGCGGAAAGTGGGGCATCAAATGGGCGACTTGCTTCAGCCTTGGCACCTTATTGTGCTGATGACCATCTTCGGATTCTTTTTCATCGTGCCTGCAATCTTCTACCTTCTCACCCTCCAGGGAGCGCTGAACAAATGCGCCCCGGTTTGCAGGACGATGGAGCCGGGGATGGTCTGGCTTCTTCTCATTCCGTTCTTGAACCTGATTTGGAACTTCTTTGTTGTAATGGGCCTCGCGAGATCGCTTGCTAACGAATATGCTCGTCGAGGAATTCCGAGCCCCGACCCCTCGCCTGGACAATCCATCGGCATCGCCATGAGCGTGTGCAGTTGCTGTTGCTTTATCCCTGTTCTGGGGGTGCTTTCAGGGCTGGCTGGTGTGGTGCTGTGGGTCGTTTATTGGGTCAAGGTCGCCGAGTTTTCGCGGATGTTGGACATACCGCCGCATGCGACGCCAATCGCGCGGATGCCTTAGATCAACTTCTTCCTTCCGTGGAGTTGTCGAGCCGGCTACAAGGAGCGTCGCGCCGATCCACAAAGCAGCCGTTAGCTCACCGACTCGCCAGACCGGCCTGCGCAGGTACTGCTAACCCCGCTGCATTACGAACTCCACGTCTTGTCCTTCGACCGGCACAGCGGCTCCAGGTTGCACTCCCGGCATTTGGGGTTCCGTGCCAGGCACACTTTGCGTCCGTGTTGGATCACCTGGTGCGAGAAACTGATCCACCGGTCACGCGGCAGAACGTGCATCAACTCCTGTTCCACCTTCTCCGCCGTGTCCCCCTTCGCGAGCTCCAGCCGCCGCGAAATCCGGAACACATGCGTGTCCACCACTACACCCTCGGCCTTGCCGAAGCTTACGCCCAGAACGACGTTCGCCGTCTTGCGCGCCGCTCCCGGAATGGTGATCAGCTCCGCGAGCGTCTCGGGAACTGCGCCGCCGAAATCTGCGATGATCTTCTTCGCCGCGCCCTGGATAGACTTCGCTTTGTTACGGAAGAAGCCTGTTGTCCGAATCAGCTCTTCAAGTTCCGGCAAACTCGCCTTGGCCATTGCTTGCAGGGTAGGGAAGCGCCGGAACAATTCCGGCGTCACCATATTGACGCGAACGTCCGTGCACTGCGCCGACAAGATCGTCGCTACGAGCAGCTCCCACGGGGTTTTATGATGCAGCGCGCAGACCGCGTCGGGATAAGCCTCGTCGAGCGCCTTCAGAATCGCGTCCACGCGCTTGGGCGCAAGCGCGCCGTGCACTGCGGGCTTTGCAGAGGGCTTCTTCCTCGATTTCTTCGGCGATGGTTTCTTTGTTTGTTTTTTCGCGGGCATGACTGCGAGTGTAAACTTTCCGGTCGGCCAAACGCGACGAACTCGATTACAGCTTTCCCTCAACCCATTCCCCGAGCTTCTCCACCGGCAGCCGTACACCGATATAGAACTGCCCGAACAGCGCGTACATCGCGCTCACTTCATCGAATCTCATCTCGTAAATCAGCTTCTTGAAGACCACTGGATCTTCTGCGAAGAGATCGACACCCCACTCCCAATCGTCCATACCGATTGATCCAGAGATGATTTGCTTCACCTGGTCGGCATATCGCCGCCCGATCAACCCGTGCTCATGCATCATCCGCTGCCGCTCCGCAAAGGGCACCAAATACCAATTCACTTGCTCGCCACGCTTGCGGTCCATGGGATAAAAGCATAGATACTTCGCGTCTGGAATCGCAGGCCACAGTCTCGGCTTCATCGCTTCTGCGCCGCGCTCGATTGATGCAGCAATCTCCGCGTTCCACTCCGCAGAAAAGGCCTCAAACCCTTTGGCCGCCGCAGCCTCATATGTTTTGCGGCTCGACTCGTACAGCCCCAGCTCGACAACCGAAACGTAAGAATGGCGCAGCTCAAGAAAATCGTAGAGCGGCGTTTGCGCAAGAGTTAGTTCAACCTGATTCAGCTCCTCCAGCGAGTCTCTGAAGTGGATGAGCATCAGATCGCCCTTGTGCCCGAGCTGCGAATACAGCGCCGAGCGCACCGGCGCATTCGCGTCTCTTCGTTCGAGTGTCTTCAGCGTTGCAACCGCTTCGGTAATCACGCGTCCCGGTCCGCCGGCCGCGTAAGACCCCTCCGCGGAAGGCTCGTCGTCCGCGATGCCCAAGCGTTCGCTCGGCCATCCTCTGGTAAGTTCGCTTGGCAAGGCGACCCTGCGTTCACCGTTCACGGACGCCTTCCACCCCTTCCAGTCAAACCGGAAAAACTGGTGCAGCACGCTCGATCCCTCAAGCGTCAGCGGAACCGGTGGGTGCGAATCGGGTATTTGATCGGTCACTTAGTCTCCCTCGAACACATCTCATCCTAACAAACGCAAATTGCAGACGTGTGCAGCGGCGGGATCACCTCCGATGCCCGTCCAAGATTCAAAACCGCGTGACCGGGCGCTATACTGGGGAGGCTCATGACTGAAAGAATCCTGGCTTTGCTGGTGGAGTTCGTAACCCGTGTGATCAGCGCCGGGGGTTATGCAGGCATTGTCGGATTGATGGCCATCAACTCGGCCGGAATTCCGCTGCCTTCCGAACTCATCATGCCGTTCTCCGGCTATCTGGTTTATCTCGGCCGCTTCAATCTCTTTATGGTGGCAATCATGGGAATGGTGGGCTGCAACATCGGCTCGGCCATCGGCTACTGGATTGGAGCCAAAGGCGGGCGGCCATTCGTCGAGCGCTATGGCAAATGGGTCCTGATGAGTCATCACGATCTGGACCGCATGGGCTGGTTCTTCGCGAAGTATGGTTCGATCGCCGTTCTTCTGGCCCGCATGATGCCTGTCGTGCAAACGTTCATTTCCATTCCCGCGGGAATCGCGCGCATGCCGCGGCTGCGCTTCCACATTTACACGTCGCTGGGTTCACTTATCTGGTATACGAGCCTCGCCTGGGCGGGCATGAAGCTCGGCGAACGATGGCATACCGATCCGCGCCTTGAGCAAATATTTCATCGCTTTCATCTGGTCGTGGAGATTGCGATCCTGGCCGCAATCGTTTGGTTTGTCTGGTCGCATGTGAGCCGCGCGAAAAACTCGAGTGCGGCGTCCGGCGGCACCGGAAGTGAACAAGGAGGCGCGGTTCTTTAGTGCGCTTGATCGAGCTTTGAAATTGATTTTGAAATCATCCGTAACGGAAAGTTAGGAGAAGCAATGGCAACGAAGAAAAAAGACGGCGCGAAAAGAGATGTCCCATCGTCGATGGGACGTAAGACCGCCGCAATGATGGTTGAGCCCGCCAAGGGCAAGTTGGGTGTGATGGTCGTTGGACTCGGCGCCGTGGCTACCACGATGATTGCCGGCGTTGAAGCTGTTCGTCGGGGACTGGCAAAGCCGATCGGGTCGCTCACACAGATGGGAACCATCCGTTTGGGCAAGCGCACCGATAACCACTCACCGCTCATCAAGGACTTTGTTCCCCTGGCGGATCTGAAGGATATTGTTTTCACCGGCTGGGACATCTTTGAAGAAAACGTCTACGAGGCTGCCACACACGCCGCGGTTCTTGATCCCGAAACGCTCAAGAAGCTCAAGCCTTACCTTTCCAAGATCAAGCCCATGCCCGCAGTGTTCGATCGCTATTACGTCAAGCGCCTCGATGGCAAGCACGTGAAGAAGGGAAAGAACAAGCGCGATCTGGCCGATCAGTTGCGCGCCGATATTCGCGCGTTTAAGAAAACCGTCGACCGCGTCGTCATGATCTGGGCCGGCTCAACCGAAATCTTCTTGAAGCCGACCGCCGTCCACAAATCCATCGAGGCCTTCGAGAAAGGTCTCGAGAAGAACGATCCCGGCATTGCTCCTTCTCAGATCTATGCCTACGCCGCGCTCACGGAGGGCGTTCCGTTCGCCAATGGCGCACCGAACCTGACTGTCGATTTTCCTGCGATGATCGAGCTCTCCAAGCAGAACGCCGCTCCCATCTGTGGCAAGGACTTCAAAACCGGCCAGACGTTTATGAAGACCGTGCTCGCGCCGGCTTTCAAGGCGCGTATGCTCGGCGTCAAGGGCTGGTTCTCCACCAATATCCTCGGCAACCGCGACGGCGAAGTGCTTGACGAGCCGCACTCGTTCAAAACCAAAGAAGAGTCGAAGCTGGGTTCGCTCGAATATATTTTTCAGCCCGACCTTTACCCGGATTTGTACAGCGACATCTACCACAAGATTCGCATCAACTACTATCCACCTCGCGGTGATGAAAAAGAGGCATGGGACAACATCGACATCTTCGGCTGGCTGGGCTACCCGATGCAATTGAAGATCGATTTCCTCTGTCGGGACTCAATTCTCGCCGCGCCAATCGCGCTCGACCTCGTGCTCTTCCTCGATCTGGCCAAGCGCACGCCCGATCTCCGCTCTCTCGGCATTCAGGAGTGGCTTAGCTTCTACTTGAAGTCGCCGCAAACCGCGAAGGGTCTATATCCTGAGCACGATCTCTTCATTCAGTCCATGAAGCTCAAGAACACGCTCCGCCACATTATGGGCGCGGACTTGATCACGCACCTCGGGCTGGAGTACTACGACTGAGCGAGCTGGTGGCCACGGCCTGGGCCTCGGGAGGGCCTGGATTTCCCACAAGCATTGGGTGCCCCATCCAAGCTTCGCTTGGGCGGGGGGCACGAATCTCAAATGATTAGTGTTGCACCTCTGGAATCTGCGAAGTGCGAACGCCTTCGGCGGCGCCATGTCGTAATCTGAACTGAAGATGAAAGCTTCCGCTGTTCTTTTGATCGATTGCCCCGATCGCAAGGGGCTTGTCGCACGCGTCTCAAGCCTTCTCTACGAGCGTGGCGCCAATATTCTCCATGCCGACCAGCACATCGACCATGACCTCGGCCTCTTTTTCATGCGCGTCGAGTGGGGTCTTGCAGACGGCAGCCCCGTGGATGAGGGGCGAGCTGAGACGAGAGATTCCGGCAGCATGAGATCGTTCGATCTGGCGGCCTTCAGGGAAGTCTTCACGCCCATCGCCGCCGAGCTGAACATGAACTGGAAGCTCACTTCGAGCGAGCGTCCGCCGCGCGTTGCGCTCTTCTGCTCGCAGTACCTGCACTGCATGGCGGACCTGCTGCACCGCTGGCGTGCCGGCGAGCTGGCCTGCGAGATCCCGCTCATCGTATCCAATCATCGCGAAGTCGAGAAGCTCGCGGCATTTTACGGCGTGCCTTTCGAGCTTGTTCCGGTAACTCCGCAGACCCGCGCCGAGGCCGAGGCCAGACAACTCGCACTGCTCGATCGCCACAATATCGATCTCGTCGTCCTCGCGCGCTACATGCAGATTCTTTCGCCGCAGTTCGTGGTCGGCTATCCCGCAGCAATCATCAATGTGCATCACTCGTTCCTACCGGCCTTTACCGGTGCGAGGCCGTATCATGCGGCCCACGCGCGCGGCGTCAAGCTCATTGGCGCCACGAGCCACTACGTCACCGAGGTCCTTGACGACGGCCCGATTATCGAGCAGGATGTGGCGCGCATCTCGCATCGCGACCAAGTCGAGGATCTGGTCGCCCGCGGCCGCGATCTCGAGCGTATGGTCCTTTCGCGAGCCGTCCGCTGGCACCTTGATCGTCGTATCCTCTGCTACGGTAACAAAACGGTTGTATTCGACTAGGATCGAAAGTTGAGAGCAAGTAACAGGGAATTGAAGAGAGCGTTGCGAGAGGCGAGAGCGTATGAGCGAATCGGCCGAGGCTGTTGCGAAAGGATTTATGCGGGCCATCAATCGGCAGGATGTGAATGCGCTGGCCGAACTGATGACCGAGGAGCACCGGTTTGTTGACGCGCTGGGCAACGTTGTCGAGGGCAGGGATCGGATGCGGGTGAGTTGGGGGAGCTATTTCGACATGGTTCCGGACTACACGATCGCTGTGGATGAAACTCACTGCGATGGACCGGTTGTTGTGATGCTAGGCACAGCGGGGGGCACTTTCGCGGCAGGTGGGCGGCTCTTGTCCGAGAATCGTTGGCAAACGCCCGCCGTGTTTCGCGCGCAGGTGAATAACGACAAAGTTGCGGAGTGGCGTGTGTATGCCGACAATGAGCCGATCCGGCAGATTATTGCCCGGCAATTAGCGCCAAGGGTGCCTATAAAATCCTAAGAATCTTATAGATATGAGAGCAGCTAGGAGCCAGCGTGCCGAAGGACTTGCTTTTGGAGTTGAGTCTGATGTAATTTACTAACCAGTTAGTTAATTCGCTCGAAGGGAGCCAAACCGCCCAAAGCGACCATGTCCCCAGCCACCCATCCCGATGCTCAAGCCGAGCGCTCCGCTGAAACCCGCAGCCGCATTCTCGATGCTGCTCTCAGCGAGT
>CAZHOO010000093.1:0-11558 GCA_964533905.1 uncultured Occallatibacter sp.
GCACCACGCTCTTCCTCGGCGGATGGTCGGCGCCGCTTTCGTTCCTCCAATTCATCCCTTCGTGGATCTGGTTTTTCGGCAAGGTGATGACGTCGATCTTCGTCTTTATCTGGGTTCGAGGAACGCTACCCCGCCTGCGCCAGGACCAGTTGATGAACTTCGCGTGGAAATTTGTTTTGCCGTACACGCTGCTCAATTTGATGGTGACCGCGCTCTGGCGATTTATGGGTGAGGGCTGGCAGCGCTGGGTGGTTTGCACCATCATTCTCGCGGGAGCCTACATCGTCATGGGCCGGTTGGGCATGCGCGGAGAGCACTTTGGCCGCAGGAGCTACCGCCATGCTGAATAAGGCAGGGAAGAAGCTGCGGCGCGAGCGCCTGAAGATGCACGAAAGGACGACTGTAAGTTGAGCCCGATCTTCTATCTGCTTGCGGCCATCACGCTGGCCGGCGGCCTGGCCGCAGTGCTGCTCAAGCATTTGGTTCACTGCGCACTCGCCGTCACTGTGGCCTTCGCCGGTCTGGCTCTGCTTTTCCTTGAGCTCGATGCGCAGTTCGCCGGCTTTGCGCAGATCCTGGTTTATATCGGCGCTGTCGCAATTCTCATCGTCTTCGCCATCCTGCTGACGCGCGGCGCCGATCTGCCCAAGGCCGGTGTTTTCAGCAAGACGTGGTTTTTGGGGCTGCTCATCGCCGCCGCTGTCTTCGCCGTGCTCGGATGGGCGGTGCTTGCGAGCGTGAGCGCGATTCCGCAGCAGACCGCAATTCCTTCTGTCACTGTGCACGACATCGGCGTTGCTCTCGTTGGCCGTTATGTTCTCCCGCTGGAAATTGTTGCCTTGCTGCTCACCGCGGCCACCATCGGCGCAGTCATCGTAGCCATGCACGAGAAAGCGAGGCCCAGAGGATGAGTTCGATGACCACGCCACTGGCAGGCTATCTTCTCGTGGCCGCGTTGCTCTTCGCCATTGGCCTTGGCGGCGCGCTGGTTCGCCGCAACGCAATCCTTGTGCTCATCGGAATTGAATTGATGCTCAACGCAGCCAATTTGAATCTGATCGCATTCTGGCGCTACGGACCGCATCCCGAGGCGCTCACCGGCATGATGTTCGCCATCTTCTCCATCGCCGTCGCCGCAGCCGAAGCCGCCGTTGGCCTGGGCCTCGTGATCGCCGTCTATCGCCACACCAACACCACCGAACTTGACAAGATCGACAGGATGAAGGGGTGAACGCTTGATCCAGGAATCCACTTCATTCATTCCGCAGGTCGCCGCATCGTCGATCACGCGCCTTTTATGGCTGATTCCGGCCGTGCCGATGATTGCCGCGGGCATCATTTCGCTGCTCAAGCAGCCTCATCGCAAGGTTGCGTCTGCTCTCGCCACCGGCTCGCTGGGCTTTTCGCTGTTCCTGTCGTTGATTGCATTCATTCACGTCGTCAGCGGCTGGGCGCATGGCACGGGGGTTCGTGAAACCGTTAGTTTCAGCTGGTTCCACATTGGCTCGGCACAAGTCGATCTCGGCTGGGTGCTCGATCCGCTCGCAGCCATCATGCTGGTGATGGTCTGTTTCGTCGGCCTGCTCATCTTCATCTACTCCGTCGGCTACATGGCGCACGACGAGAACTTCACGCGCTTCTTCTGCTTCCTCTCGCTCTTTGCCGGCGCCATGCTCGGCGTCGTCATTTCAAATAGCCTGCTGCTGCTTTTCATGTGCTGGGAGATCGTCGGCCTCACCTCGTATCTGCTCATCGGCTTCTGGTATCAAAAGCCTTCGGCCGCCGCGGCTGCAAAAAAGGCATTCATCACCACGCGCGTGGGCGACATTTTCTTTTTCCTCGGCATCGTATGGCTGTTTTCATCAACGGGCACGCTGCTTTTGTATAACCGCGGATTTGGTTCCATCGAGCCGCTTTCGCTTGCCATCCTTACAACGCAACATGCGGGCCTGGGCCTCAGTGCCGCCGGCGCCATTGCACTGCTCATCTTTGCCGGAGCCGTTGGCAAAAGCGGCCAGCTTCCGCTGCACGTGTGGTTGCCCGACGCCATGGAAGGCCCCACACCGGTCTCCGCGCTCATTCACGCGGCCACCATGGTCGCTGCCGGAGTCTATCTGGTCGCGCGCGTTTATCCGCTCATGTCCGTCGGCGCTGCGCCCGGTGGCACTACCGTTGCTCTCACTGTCGTTACGTGGGTAGGCGCAGCCACAGCGGTCTTCGCCGCGCTTATCGCCGTCGCGCAGAATGACATCAAGCGCATCCTTGCTTATTCGACCGTCTCGCAACTCGGCTACATGATGGCCGGCCTCGGCCTTGGCGGCGTCGCCGTCGGCATGTTCCACCTCATCACGCACGCGTTTTTCAAGGCGCTTCTGTTCCTCGGCGCGGGCTCGGTGATTCACGGATGCCACGAAGAACAGGACATTCGCCGCATGGGTGGCCTCAAGGTGGACATGCCGCTCACCTTCATCACCTACACGATCGGCATGCTGGCGCTGTGCGGATTCCCGATTTTCTTTTCCGGCTTCTGGTCGAAGGACGGGATTCTCGAGGCCGCCAAACAATCGACAGCCATCAAAGGTCCGTTTTATTTGCTCGTCTTTGGCGCTCTGCTCACTGCTTTCTATATGACGCGCCAGGTCTGCTACGTCTTTCTCGGTTACTGGCGCGGTCATGGAACGGCGCACGAGAGCCCGAAGATCATGACGGTGCCGCTCGCCATTTTGGCTTTCTTCGCCATGGCGCTGGGCTTGATCGGAACGCCAGCGTGGCCGTGGTTCCGCGAATTTCTCAATGGCGATAAGCTCTCTTTCAGTTGGCGCGGATTCACCGAGCCGGGCCTTGGCCTCCTCATGCTCACTTCGTCGCTGGTGGTTTTTCTCGGGCTCTGGCTGGGGTGGCGGCTCTACGGCAACAAATCGCCCCAGCCGGAGGAGCCGGACGCGCTCGAGAAATCCGTTCCCTGGCTTTGGGGCCCGCTTCGCGATCGCCTTTACGTTGACGAATTTTACGGCGTCACAGTAATCGCCTTCTATAAATGGTGGGCGCGCGTCGCCGATTGGCTCGACCGCCGCGTCTGGGGCGGCATTGTCGCTCTCGTCGCGTGGCTATTCGCACTCTGGGCGCAGCTCAATCGCCTGCTCGACATCAACTGGGTGGACGGCGGCTTCGACAAAACCTGCGAAGAGATCTCAGAAGGCGGCGGCCTGCTCGCGAGCTTGCAAAGCGGCCGCGTGCAGACTTACCTGCGCATTCTCGCCGTTGCTGTCGTTGCCATCGCCGCGATCCTTTTCTGGAGCAGCCGCCCATGAACGCGATCGCCAGCGGCTTTCCCATTCTGACGATTCTCACTGTGCTGCCCCTCATTGGCGCGGCAATCGCGCTCTTTGCCGGCAAGCACGCACGCGGCGTCGCGCTGGTCACTTCGCTCGCCTGCCTCGTTGTCGCGCTCTTCGTCTGGATCAGTTTGCCTGCCAACGGAATCATCGGCCTCGTCGAGCTCCATAGCTGGGCGCCATCGCTCGGCGTTGAATATCACCTCGGCGTCGATGGCCTCGGCGCGCTCATGCTCTTGCTCTCGGCAATCGTCACGCTCATGTCGGTTGACGCATCGCATCGCGTTCACCACATGCCCGGCCTCTTCTACGGGCTTATCCTCATTCTCGAGTCGGGCCTCTTCGGCTCCTTCACCGCGCTCAATTTCTTCCACTGGTTCTTGTTCTGGGAGTTGAGCCTGATTCCCGCCTTCTTCCTCATCAAGTTGTGGGGCGGCCCACGGCGCGGTCCCGCAGCCACGCAGTTCTTCGTCTATACCATGGCCGGCTCGGTGGCGTTGCTGCTGTCATTTCTCGCGGTCTTTCTTTCGACGGGAAGCAAAGACGTGCCAGGCACTATGGATTTTGGCCAGCTCGCAGCCATGGCCGCATCCGGCGCGCTCACTCAAATGGTTACGGCGCACCTGGGCGCGGTCATGCCCTGGCTCGCCATTGGCGTGCTCGCGGGTTTCGCGGTTAAAGTGCCCCTCGCACCCTTCCACACGTGGCTGCCCGCGGCGTACGCCGAAGCGCCATCTCCCGTCACCATGTTGCTCACCGGCGCCATGTCAAAGATGGGGGTCTACGGCCTGCTGCGCATTGCTCTACCCATCTTCGGTCCGCAAATCGCCGCCATGCGCACCCCGCTGCTCGTTCTCGCCGTCGTCACCGTCGTCATGGGCGCATGGGCCGCTGCCGCGCAGAAAGATTTGAAGCGCGTCTTCGCGTATTCCTCGGTGAACCATCTGGGCTATTGCCTGCTCGCCATCTTCGCGCTGGCCGTTCCGGTTTCAGGCGCAGCCCAGCAAGCGAGCCAGGCTGCCGCTCTCAACGGCGTCATTCTGCAGATGTTCAATCACGGCATTACCGCGGCCGCGATCTTCTGGTTCATCGCCATGATCCAGTTCCGCACCGGCGGCCTGCGCGGCATCGACGATTTTGGAGGTTTGCGCAAGCCCGCACCCGTTTTTGCCGGGCTCATGGGCATCGTGCTCTTTTCCTCGCTCGGCCTGCCGGGCCTCAACAGCTTTGTCAGTGAGTTTCTGATATTCCGTGGCGTTTTTCCGCTCGCCTGGGTCGCGGCCACAGTCTCGATCCTCGGTTTGCTCGTGACGGCGATTGTGATTCTCACCGTGATCCAGAAAGTTTTCACCGGCCCGGTCCCCGAACGCTGGGCCAGCTTTCCCGATCTGCATCATAGCGAGCGCATCGCGCTTGCACCCGTAATCGGACTCATGTTCCTCATTGGGCTCGCGCCGCGGTTGATTCTCGATACGATCAACCCCACGGTCGTGAATCTGCTTTCGCATTGGAGATTTTAGAGAATGGCCTGGGCGATCTACATCTCGTTTGCCGGCGCGCTGATTTCGGCGCTGCTGCCCAAAGCCAAACCCGAACTGGCGCGCTTGTGGGCGCTCCTGGTCGCCGTGGCAGGGCTCGGCATCGCCGTCGCCGGTTACGCCGCAGGATTTAGCCAGGGCCGCCAGGTTTTTGTCGATGCGCTCTGGGTGCCCTCCATGGGCATTCACTATCTGCTCGCCGCAGACGGCATCAGCCGCGTGCTCGTTCTGCTCACCGGCATCGCTTCCGTCGCAGGCGTTCTCTTCAGTTGGAATATCGAGCTGCGCACCAACCAGTTCTTCGCGTTTTATCTCGCGCTGATCGGCGGCGTTTACGGAGTGTTTCTTAGCGGCGATCTCTTTCTGCTCTTTGTGTTTTACGAGATCGCCATCGTTCCTAAATACTTTCTGATCTCAATCTGGGGTTCCACGCGCCGCGAATACGGCGCCATGAAGCTTGCGCTCTACTCCTTCGTCGGCTCCGCGATGGTGCTTATTGGCTTGCTCGCGGCCTACACCACCGCGGGCAGCCACTCCACAGCGCTCGGTGATCTTGCGCATGCGGGCCTGCCCGTCAGCTTTCAATTGTGGTGCTTCCCACTGGTCTTCGTCGGATTCGCGATTCTCGCAGGCATGTGGCCGTTCCACACATGGGCGCCCACCGGCCACGTCGCCGCTCCCACTGCCGCGTCCATGCTGCTCGCCGGCGTGGTCATGAAGCTCGGCGCGTACGGCTGCCTGCGCGTTGGCATCGGCCTCTTTCCTCACGGCCTCGATCCCTGGGGATTCTCGTTTATCGGCATCGGTTCCTGGCGCGATGTATTCGCGTGGCTCGCGGTCATCGGCATCGTCTACGGCGCGCTTGTCGCGCTGGCGCAGACCGACTTCAAATTCGTCATCGGCTACTCAAGCGTGAGCCACATGGGCTTTGTGCTACTGGGCCTTATGACGCTCGACCAGATCGGCGTCGATGGCGCTGTTCTGCAGATGTTCTCGCACGGCGTGATAGCCGGCCTCTTGTTCGCCATCGTCGGGCGCATCGTCTACGACCGCACGCACACGCGCCAGTTCGCCGAGCTCGAGCCCATGCATCTTTCGCGACGGCTGCCCTTTGCGGCATGGGCCTTTGTGTTTGCCGGCGTTGCATCCATGGGGCTGCCCGGTTTCTCCGGGTTTGTCGCCGAGCTTCAAGTTCTCGTCGGCGCGTGGCAAGCCAATCCCTGGTGGACGATCGTTTCCGGCATCGGCATCATCGTCGGCGTTGCCTACATCTGGCGCGCACTGCAAAAGGGGTTCTTCTCTGACACGTTGCCCACCGCGCACGAGCTCGAGTCGGAGCATCTGCACAAATTCGCGCCCATCACATGGCCCGAATATGCGGGCGTTGCGCTGCTCGGCATCTCCACGCTTGTCGTCGGCCTCTACCCGCGCATTCTTCTCGACCAGATTGAGCCGGCGGTGAAGGTGCTGCTCGCGGGAGGCGCACAATGAACTACGCCGCCCTCAGCTACGCCTCGCTCTTCCACGCCACGCTGCCTGAAACGGCTCTTGAAATCGCCGCGTTGCTCGTGATCGTCGCCGATCTCGGGTTCCTGCGCCAGAAGACCCTCGAGATTCGCGTCGCCACCGCCGCTTTTATCGGCGTCGCCGGCTGCGTCGCGGCCATCTGGGGAGTTCTTGCAGTCGACTGGGCGGGATTCAGCGCCGGCAGCGACGTTCTGCTCGCGGCAGGGGGTTCGGCTGCTGTCGCCGAGATCGCCATCCTCTTGCTCACCGCGCTCACGCTTCTGCTGTTCATTGATTCCGGCTTCACACGCAACCCCGGCGAGTACGTTTCTGTCGTATTGATGGCCGCAGCGGGCGGGCTCATCATCTGTGCCGCGCAGGATCTGCTCGTCATCTTCGTCGGCCTCGAGCTGCTCTCGCTCGGTCTCTATATCCTCACTGCATTCAATAAGCAGTCTGAGAAAAGCGCCGAGGCAGCCATCAAGTATTACCTCTTCGGCGGAATGTCCGCGGCGTTTCTGCTCTTCGGCTTCAGCTATCTCTACGGGCTCTCGGGCTCAACCAGCCTGCCCAAAGTTGTGCTTGGCACTCTTATGGCGTCGGCCCGTGGCGCATCGCCGCTTCTTGTCATTGCATTGGTCATGATCGCCGCCGGACTCGGCTTCAAGATTGCCGCCGTACCGTTCCATCTCTGGGCGCCCGACACCTACGAAGGCGCGCCAGCTCCCGCAGCTGCATTTATCGCGTCCGTCTCAAAAGTTGCGAGCTTCGCCCTGCTCATCTCAATCGGATACGCGATCCACCGGTGGATGACCATGCTGCATGTGATGGGCCGCGTCACATTCATCACGCACTCAGCCGGCGCTCCGCTCCCGCACTCCACGCCGAGCATCATCACCATTTGGCCGATGATCCTCATGGACCTTTCGGTCCTCTCGATGATCTTTGGCAACCTGGCCGCCCTTGCACAGTCGAGCGTGCGCCGCCTGCTTGCTTACTCAGCCATCGCCCACGCCGGCTACATTCTGCTTGGTCTGTCGTTTTTCTCCTGGAGCGACGCGAGCGCGCAAGCCATTCTCTATTACATCGTCACCTACGGTATCACGACGATTGGCGCTTTCGGCGTCGTCGGCGCCGTCGAGCGCGCCACTGGCTCGGACAAGCTCGACTCGTTCCTCGGCCTGCACAAGCGCAATCCGATACTCGCCGCTGTGTTGCTCGTGCTCTTTCTCTCGCTCGCTGGAATTCCGCCGCTGGTCGGCTTCTGGGCCAAGTTCAATCTATTTGCTGCGGTGCTTAATGGGGGCTGGGCCGGCTTCACGAAAGGTCCTTTGACCTCGTTGCCGGCCGAGCAACTCACGCTTGTTGCCCTCGCCATCGCGTTCAGCGCGGTCTCGCTTTACTACTATCTGCAAGTGCTCAAGCGGGCGTATGTCATGCCGGCGAGTGACGAATCGCCCATTCGCGTCAATGGCGCGGCCCTCGTCGTCCTGGTGACGATCGCCGCCGCCGTTCTCGTTCTTGGCTGCTTCCCGGCGCTGTTGCAGAACTGGATCGCCAGCTTCTACCCGGCGATGCGCTAAGCTTGGTTCCCCAAACAAAAGCCGCCCGAAGCCGATTAGCTCCAAGCGGCTGCTTAGTTGGTCTTTGCGGGCTCTGCCGATGGCTTCGAAGGCTAACTCCGCTAGCTCCGCCAACCCCGCTAACACCGCCTTCTTTCAGTACTTCACAATCGCCGCGAATGAATCCGGCTTGAGGCTCGCGCCGCCCACCAGCGCGCCGTCAATTTCCTCCAGGCTGATGAGCGCAGTTGCATTCTCCGGTTTCACGCTGCCGCCGTAAAGAATCCGCATCGCCGCAGCCACGTCGGCGCCCAGGAGCTTTGTCACTTCCGCGCGAATGATGCCGTGCGCGTCGGCGGCAATCTCCGGCGTCGCCGTCTTGCCGGTACCGATCGCCCACACCGGCTCATACGCAATCACGATCGGCTTTGCAGCCTCAGGCGTAATGCCCGCGAAAGCCCCGGTCACCTGCGTCTTCAGCACGCTGGCCGTTTTTCCGGCTTCACGCTCTTCCAGCACCTCGCCGACGCAAACGATCGGCACCACGCCATGTTTCAGCGCCGTGTGCAGCTTCTTGTTCACGATCTCGTCGGTCTCGGCAAAATATTGCCGCCGCTCGGAGTGCCCGATGAGCGTGTGCGTTCCGCCGACCGCCTTCAATTGCAGCACCGAAGTCTCGCCTGTGTACGCGCCCTCCTCGGCGAAGTGAATATTCTGCGCGCCAACCGCAACATTCGAGCCCTTGCATCCTTCAATCACTGTGGGCAACAGCACCGGTGACGGGAACAGCGCGATCTCGTCGCGTGTGTGCCATGCAATCAGCGGCAAAAAAGCGTCGACAAAGGCCTTCGCTTCGGCCGGCGTCTTATACATCTTCCAATTGGCGGCAATGAGTGCTTTACGCGGCATTTTTCTCGTCCCTCTGCTGAAAAGATTGTGAAATTTGATTCTAGAGGATCGATCGGCGCCGGTGGGTGATGGCGGGCACAAAGTGAAAACAGGAGGACCACTTCGAAATCGAAGGTTCCAGGTTCTACGAGCCCGATCCCAATACCGAGGTCAAATCGTCAGGCACCGCACCCTTCAGGAAAGCAGCCCGATGATCGGGGTCTCCGAGGTCCATCGAGAAGTGCCGCCACACGCCATCTTGAAGCACGCCCATCTTCCACGGCCCTGAAACCGAATCGGAGAATTGCCAGACGATATGGTAGCCCTCTTCATTCGTGAACCCTTCCTCGTCGGCCTGGATGATCGCGTCTCCGCGCTCCCAAAGCGCCGCGCGCAGTGCGTGAAGTGCATTGCTGCCATCCTCTGTTTCAGATCCTTGCAAGTGCTGGAATGCATAAACCGTCTTCACCGAGGACAGGTAATTCTCAAGCCATTGAACGCCGCTTTTCGGTCGGCAATCCTGCAAATCCTCGATGAAGTCCGCAATCTCATCCTGGCCGATCGAACCGTCCGCGACAGGATTTCGCTCGATCAACGCCACTTCGACTTCATCGATTCCCGAGAGAAGAAGGGTGTTCCACCCCTCTTCGTCTCCTTCTTCGACTGTCAGACGGAACTCGGGATGATTCGAGCGAATCAACTGCGCGAGTTCCTCGAAGGAAGGGAACTCCTCATCTTTCGACAGGACTCGTGTGTAATAAGCCACAGAGCTACTTTATCCTCACGGCCCGCAGGCTTCACAAAAAGGTATCGCATCTTGCGCCTTTCGGCGGGATGCGAACTCATTTTGAATTGCCCGCGGTTTCTGCGCCGGAGGCGGGGCTGTCACACCCCAGGTGCTATTTGTCGGTCAGCGCTTCCACGCCCGGCAGCTTCTTTCCTTCAAGAAACTCCAGGCTAGCCCCGCCGCCCGTCGAGATGTGCGTGATCTGGTCGGCCACTCCCGCCTGGTTGATCGCGCTTACCGAATCGCCGCCGCCGATGATCGAAGTTGCCGTCCGGTTTGCCGCAACTGCGTGGGCGATCGCGTTCGTTCCCACTGCGAATCGCGGAAACTCAAACACACCCGCCGGCCCGTTCCACACAATCGTCTTTGCCGTCTCAACCACGTCTTCAATCGCCTGGATGGACTTTGGTCCGATGTCCAGGCCCTGCCAGTCATCAGGAAAGTCTTTCGAGCAATCCCACACCTGCGTCTTTGCGTCGGCCGCAAAGTTGTCGGCCAGGATGTTATCCACTGGCAAAAGCAACTTCACGCCTTTGGCCTTCGCCTTCGCCAGCGCCTCTTTCGCCATCTCGATCTTGTCTTCTTCGACCAGAGATTTTCCCGTCTTCACGCCGAGCGCGCGCTGGAACGTGTAAGCCATGCCGCCGACGATGACCAGTGTGTCCACTTTGTCGAGCAGGTTCTGGATCACGTCGATCTTGCCCGAGATCTTCGACCCTCCGATAATGGCCACGAACGGCTTCTCGGGATTTTCAAGCGCTTTGCCGAGATAGGTAATCTCCTTCTCCATCAGCAAGCCGGCTACGGCGGGTTTCAAATAGTGCGTAATGCCCTCAGTCGATGCGTGCGCCCGGTGCGCCGAGCCGAAAGCGTCGTTTACATAAACCTCGGCCAGCGACGCGAGCGCCTTTGCGAACGCCGGATCGTTGGCTTCTTCTTCGGCGTGGAAGCGCAGGTTCTCAAGCAGCAGCACCTGCCCCGACTCAAGCTGGCGCGCCATCTCTTCGGCGATCTCGCCCACGCAATCCGGCGAGAAGGCCACGTTCACGCCCTCGCCCAGCTTCTTGTCGAGCAGTTCGCGCAGCCGCGTCACCACGGGCTTAAGCGAATACTTCGCGTTCGGCTTGCCCTTGGGCCGCCCCAAATGCGAAGCCAGAATCACCTTGGCGTTTTTGCGCAGCGCATATTCAATGGTCGGCAGCGTGGCCACAATGCGCGTGTCGTCGGTGATAGTCGTGCCGTCTTCGGTGAGCGGAACATTGAAATCGACGCGGATAAACAGCCGCTTGTTGGTCAGTTCGATGTCTTGAATCGACAGCTTGGCCATGGAAGGATGCCTTTCGTGGGAAAAGAGGTCAAAGGTCAGTTCACAGTTCTTAGTTCGTAGTTCGCAGTCGGCGAGACCGAGAACCAGCAGCTAAGAACTGTGAACCACGAACTATGAACTGTATTTACAGCCCCTTCTTGGCCAGGAAGCCGATCAGGTCGACGACGCGGTTTGAGTAGCCCCACTCGTTGTCGTACCAGCTCAGTACCTTCACGCTCTGGCCGACCACCTTGGTCAATGGCGCGTCCACAATCGAGCTGCGCCTGTCGCCCTTGAAGTCCGAGCTCACGAGCAGGTTTGAATCGACGCCCAGAATGCCCTTCAGCTTTCCCTCGGAGGCGGTCTTGAAGGCCGCGTTCAAGGCATCGACGGTGGTCGGCTTCTCTGCGATGTAGGTCAGATCGACGATCGACACGTTCGGCGTTGGGACGCGAATGGCAAAGCCATCCAGCTTGCCGGCGGTCTCAGGGATCACCAGCTTGAGCGCCTTGGCGGCGCCGGTTGAGCTGGGAATCATGTTGAGTGCAGCGGCGCGGGCGCGGCGCAGGTCCTTGTGCGGAAAGTCGAGGATGACCTGGTCGTTGGTGTAGCTATGAATGGTGGTCATGATGCCGG
>CAZHOO010000094.1:0-11444 GCA_964533905.1 uncultured Occallatibacter sp.
GCCTTCCTGCCGAGGAATGTCGTCGCCGCCGCAATTAACACCGCCGCAGTCTCAGACTCGGGTGCGCCGCGCTTTTCTCCGGCCGAATCGACGGTCTTTGTAGCCTCCCGTTCTGCTTGTTCTGCCTGCAGCCTGCCAAGCTCCGCCACGCGAGCTTGCAACGCACTCACAGTCGCGCTCATTGCGCTTAGCTGGCGGTCGGTCACCTGTTGCTTCTCTGCCACGACCTGTCTCATCGACCGTGCCATTGCTGCGTAAACAGCTACGCCGACCGCGCCCGCCGAGGCCGTTAATGCCACCCACTCCGTCCAGTGCATTCCCAACCTCCCCCTACAGTGGAATTAATCCATGTTTCTTCTGCGGCCGCAGCTCGCGCTTTCCGTGCAGCGACTCCAGCGCCCGCGCCAGGTAACGCCGCGTCTCGGCTGGCTCGATAATGTCGTCCACTAGCCTTCGCCCCGCCGCTACATAAGGGTTTGAAAACGTCTCGCGATACTCTTCCACCAGTTCCTTGCGCCGCTCGGCCTTGTCCTCGGCCGCATCAATCTCCCGCCGGAACACAATCTCCGCCGCGCCCTCGGCGCCCATCACCGCAATCTCCGCCGTGGGCCACGCCACCACGCGGTCCGCGCCCAATCCCTTGGAACACATGGCGATGTACGCGCCTCCATACGCCTTGCGCAGAACCATCGTGATCTTCGGAACCGTCGCCGCCGAATACGCAAACAGCAGCTTTGCTCCATGCCGGATGATTCCTCCGCGTTCCTGCTCCACGCCCGGCAAAAATCCCGGCACATCCACGAACGTCAGCAATGGAATGTTGAACGCATTGCAGAACCGCACGAACCGCGCCGACTTGTCCGAAGCATCGATATCCAGCGCTCCCGCCTGCACGCACGGCTGGTTGGCCACAATCCCTACGGGCCGCCCTTGCAATCGTCCGAACCCAATCACAATATTCGCCGCGAACGTCGGCTGAATCTCCAGAAAATCATGGTTGTCCACCACGCGCACAATCACGTCGCGCACATCGTAAGCCACCTTCGGATCCACGGGAACCGTTGCATCCATCTCCGCGTCGGCTCGCAATTTCGCGCTGAACGGCAGCCGCGGCGGATCCTCAACATTGTTCGCCGGCAAAAAGCTCAGCAGCTTTCGGCAAAGCACGATCGCCTCATCGTCATCCCGCGCAATCAGGTGCACCACGCCCGAATAGTGCATTTGCGATTGCGCTCCGCCTAATTCCTCGGCGCTCACCTCTTCGCCCGTCACTTGCTTGATAACCTGCGGACCGGTGATGAACATCCGAGCCTGTTCGGTCTGAATCACAAAGTCTGTCAGCGCCGGGCTATAAGCCGCGCCGCCTGCGCACGGCCCGCAAATCAGCGAAATCTGCGGCACCGTTCCCGAAAGCATCACATTGTTGTAGAAAACCCGCGCGTACCCGGCCAGGCTGTCGATACCCTCCTGCACCCGCGCTCCGCCCGAATCGTTGATAAGCACGAACGGGCTACCCGTCTTCAAACTCATGGCCATCATCTCGGCCACTTTGTTGCAGTGCGTTTCGCCCGCTGCACCACCAGCCACCGTGAAGTCCTGGCTCGCCAGATGCACCAGACGTCCGTCGACCGTCGCGCATCCCGTCACTACCCCATCGGCCGGCAGCTCTTTCTCGGCCATTCCGAAATACGTTGCGCGGTGCCGGCAAAACAGTCCGATCTCCTCGAAGCTGCCCCGGTCCACCAGCCGCTCCACGCGTTCGCGCGCCGTCAACTTTCCCGTCGCGTGCTGCCGGTCGATGCGCTCTTTGCCGCCGCCCAATTCAAGCTCTGCGCGCTTCGCCGCCAGTTCCGCAATCTTTTCGTCGATCGTCTTTTTTCTCTCAGTTTCTACTTGTGTTGCCATCAACGCACCTGGGGAGTTTCGCCACGCCCCTTCACCAAATCTCGGGAGCGCGGAGCGCCTCGCACGACGTCATTCTATGTCCCGATAGGCACCACCAGATGTGACAAGGTTCACTCGTCTTGGCCGGCTGAGGAGCTGCGAAATCTCTCATTTTGAGGCGCAGAAAATGCGCGAGCTGCAATGCGTCGCGGACTCCATAACCGCGTCAGAGGCGCCCAGTGGGAAGCGCAAGCGGAGAAGCTAACATCCTATCTATCAATTGGATAGCGGAATAGCAACGGCGTGGGCAGAAAGTTGGCACTTTCCATTCCAAGGACCGTCGTTCAACACCGGAGAACTCGGCCCGATTGAAATCGCGGAGTATCCAGGAACCCGCCAACTTGCCAACTCGCCAACGTGCGCGCCGGCGCACGCCGACTCGCCACACTTACGAGAACCTCGTCCTTCTCCACAGCAGCGTTCCGCACAGGCCAAGCGGAATAATCGTCCCAATAATCAGCACAATCATCCACGGCAGGTTCACATAAATGTGTTGCGCGCGTGTGCCCACGGCGAGCCACACAAAAACCCCGCTCGCAACCGTGACGATCAGAATCTCCCACCACCGCCGCGGATGTTTATTGTCGGCCAAGGGATCGTTACCGGCGACAACCGCTGCCACGCTCTCCCTGTTCAACCCGTAGCGGTCGCACTCGCGATGCATCGCCCTGTTCCAGCTTTCCATCTCCGAGGGTGGCGGCGCTGCCATGCTGATCGAAACCGCCCCGGCGATCATGATGATCGATCCGGTCATGATCAGAACCTTCCCGCCCGTCGTCAGTCCGATGAACTCGCCGAACACCAGCGCGCCCCACGCCAATCCCCATAGCTGATTCGTGTTCGACAGCGGAATGCCGCGTCCGATGCCGATATACTTCGCCGCATAATTTTGAAACAGGTCGCCGATTACCCAGCAGAATCCGCCCACAAATGGCCAGAACAGCATCGGCCTCGCGCGATTCAGTTCTGCCAGCAGCGGCGCCGTGCCGCCGTAAAAAATCCATCCCAGCAGGAACACCGTTCCCAATTCGCCAAACGTAAAAATCGTCACGAACGACAGCGGGTTCATGCCGCTGATGTACGCCTTGCGATACGGAATGTACATCGTGCCCAGCAGCACTCCCGCGCCCAGCGCGGCAATAATTCCAATCGCCGCCTTGCCCGGCGTCCCCGCATTTTGCTGCGCCGTCGCTATAGCTAGCACCGCCGCGCCAAACACAATCGCCGCCGCGCCGCCAATCACCTTCGCCCAGTCCTTGGGCCGCGAGCCGCGCAGTTCTTTGAACAGCAGGCAGCCCCAGAAGAGCCCCACTAGGCTATTCGTGTTCCAAAGCGGAAACGCAATGGCAAGCCCCACGTTGCGCACCGCGAAAATCGTCAATGTGTTGGCCACTGCCCACAGCATTCCGCCCACCAGCGCCCACACCATCAGGTGCGGCTTCTCGCGCAGATCGTCGAACACAAACCCCGTGCCCTTCAACATTGTGGGAATCGTCCAGCGCGCCACAAACGCGCCCATCACCATGCCCATCGAGATCAGAAACGGAGAGAAGCCCTCATTGACCAACTTCGTCGGCGCTTCCGCGCTGCCCAGCCACACCGCCGCCGATAGGCCGCAGAATACGCCCAGCTTGTGCAGGGAAATAGTGGACCGCGTCGCCACGGTGGTCGTCGCCTTGCTCATCCGTTCACCTCAACATCATCAGCAGAGTGGTTCCCAGAATGAGCACGATCACAGGCACCCAAAGGTGCACATCGGTCAAAATGCAAATGAGCCTGGAGCCCAGACTTGCGCTCTTCACGCCGACACCTCGGCCAACTTCACCGGCCGGTGTTCGTCAAACGATTTCTTCGCCGCCAGCGCCATCACCACCGGCACGCGCCCGTCCGCTCCCGTCACAGGCGTCGGCTTGTCGTCGATCACGGCCTGCACAAACTCCGCGACCTCTTGCGCAAAGCTCTCCGGATAGCGGTCCATAAAGAACTTCAGCGGAAGATCGCTGTACACCGTCTCGCCCGTGCTCACGACCACTTCATTGGGGAATCGATTCTCCGTCGCGATCTTCCCCTTCGTCCCCAGAATCTCAACGCGCTGGTCGTACCCGAATACCGCCTTCCGGCTGTTATCGATGGTGCCGATCGTTCCGTTCTTGAAACGCAACACCACCACCGCCATATCCAAATCGCCCGCCTCGCCGATCTCGGGTTCCGCCAGTACACCACCAGTGGTATAAATCTCTTCCACCTCGTCGCCGATCAAAAACCGCGCCATGTCGAAATCGTGAATCATCATGTCGAGAAACAAACCGCCAGAAGTGCGGATATACGCGATCGATGGCGGCGCTGGATCGCGGCTGACGATGTGCATCAGGCACGGCTGGCCGATCTCGCCCCTCGCCACGGCTCCGCGCACGCGCCTGAAGTTCGAGTCGAATCGCCGGTTGAAGCCGATCTGCAGTTTCACTCCCGCTTTTTTCACCGCTTCAAGCGCCATGTCGATCTTGTCCAGGCTGAATGCGATCGGCTTCTCGCAGAAAATCTGTTTGCCGGCCTTCGCCGCCTGCACAATCAGATCGGCGTGCGTCCCGGTGGGCGTGCAGATCAGCACTGCCTCAACTTTGGGATCGCCGATCACTTCCTCGGCCGTCGCAACCACCTTGGGAATGCCGCACCGCGCTGCCAGCGTCTCGGCCGCCGCGCGATCCACATCGGCAATCGAAACAATCTCCGCCTCCGGCAATCGGAACGCCAGCGTCTCCGCGTGAACCTTCCCAATCCGTCCCGCCCCAATCATTCCGAAATGCAGTTTCTTTCCGCTCATTCTTTCCTCGAACACTGCTCAGTTGTACCGCCGGCGTCCTCGCCGGCTGTCGTGCGGGCGTCCCCGTCCGTACATGTCCTTGAATCCTCGTAAAATCACAAATGAATATTCGGTGTTTTCTTCGCTCCCGCACGAAGAAGCTAAAAGCTAACGGCTAACAGCTAAAGGCTGTTCCTGCGTGAAATTCGTTTCGATCGACCGCAGATACTCACGGCTCCGCGCCGCGCTTTCCTTCGGCGTTCCCATCCCCGGCAGAATATCCTGCTCCACAAGGGCATATCCTTTGTAGTCGCGCGCAGCCAACCAGCGCAACAGGGCAGGGAAGTCGATGCACCCTTTTCCCAACTCGGGATACAGTCCATTCCGCATCGCCGTAAAGTAATCCCACTCCGCTTCGCGGCTCCGCCGTGCAACGTTGGGCTCCAGGTCCTTCAAATGGATGTACCAGATCCTTTCCTTGAATCGCTCCAGCGCCGGCAACAGATTGCCATCCTCGCCGCCCGTCCCGTGCACGTAATGCCCGGCGTCGAATACCAGTCCCAAACGATCCGGATGCGTCCTTTCCAGCAGTTGCTCAATCTCGTCCGGCGTCTCCACATATCCCGCGCAGTGGTGATGAAACACCGTCCGCAATCCGGTCTCATCGAACACCGCATGCGCAATGTCGTCCGCGCCCCGAGCAAACGTCCTCCACTCATCCTTGCTCAACCCATCCTCCGGCCGGATGCGCCCCGCCCGCCGCGTACGCACTTCATCGGTGCCCGCATCGTCCGCCAGCACCAGGTACGGTGCCTGCGTCGTCGCCACGGCGGCAATCAGCTTTGCCGTCTTTACCGCTCTCTGGCGACCCTCCGCGTGTGTCGCCGGATTCTTCATCGCGACCGGCACATATGCGCCCAGCATCACGACGCCGCGCTTTCTCAACTCCTCGCCAAGCCGCTCCGCATCCGTCGGCATGTAGCCCCAGTCGCCCAGTTCCGTCCCCGTGTAGCCCGTCTCCACCAGCTCGTCCAGCATCTGGTTAAACGGAATCGATTGGCTCTGATCCTGATTTTCAAGCGTGCCCCACGAGCACGGCGCATTCCCCACCAACAGCTCTTTCATGTGTTCTCCTCACAACCCTTGAGGTTTTAGCCATCAGCTCTTAGCCTTTAGTTAGGTCGTCGTCGCGCACGTCCAGTTCGCTCTCCCGCATCGAAGCTAAGAGCTAATGGCTAACGGCTAATAGCTTCTTTTAGAACTTCCTGCTCCACTCTTTCGGCCACCGCTCCACCACGACCTTCGTTTGCGTGAAAAACTCAACCGCATGGTGCGCCTGCGCGTGCAAGTCGCCGAAAAAGCTGTCGCCCCATCCACTGAACGGAAAAGTCGACATCGGCGCCGCCACTCCAACGTTGATTCCCACATTCCCCGCCTGCACTTCATATCGGAACCTGCGCGCGTTCGCGCCATCGGTCGTAAAAATGCAGGCCATGTTCCCGTAGCTGCGCCCATTCACCAGCGCGATCGCCTCTTCAATTGTCTGCGCGTGGATCAAACTCAGCACAGGCCCGAAAATCTCCGTCCGCGCTGTCTCTGAATCCGGCGGAACATCGTCCAGCACCGTCGGCAGCACAAAATATCCGTCCTCGTATTCGGGAACCTTCTTTCCGCGTCCATCCACGATCACGCGCGCACCGGCCTGCTCGCCTTTTGCAATCAAGCCCTCGATTCGCGTCTTGCTTTCAGCCGAGATCACCGGGCCCATCTCCACGCCTGGTGCCGCGCCGTAGCCCGTCTTCCGACTCTTCGCCGCCGCCGCAATCTGTTCGGTAAAATTCGGCCGCGCCGCGCCCACCGTGATCGCCACGCTCGCCGCAAGGCACCGCTGTCCCGCGCATCCAAACGCGGAATCGGCAAGAATCCGCGTCGTCATCTCCATATCCGCGTCCGGCATCACCACCACCGGGTTCTTCGCTCCGCCCTGGCACTGCGCGCGCTTTCCGTTGGCCGCCGCGCGGCTGTAAATGTACTTCGCCGTCGCCGTTGATCCCACAAAGCTCACCGCGCGAATCGCTGGATGGTCGAGAATCGCATTCACCGTCTCACGCCCGCCGTTCACCAGTTGCATTACGCCCGGCGGAAACCCCGCCTTTTGAATGAGCTCGAAAAGCTTCTGCGAAGTGATCGGCACACGCTCCGACGGTTTCAGCAAAAAGCAATTCCCCGCTGCCACCGCGTACGGAAAGAACCAAAATGCAATCATCCCCGGAAAATTAAACGGCACAATCGCCGCTACCACCCCCAGCGGCTGCCGGATCATATGCTCGTCGATGCCTGCCGCGATGTCTTCGCAATTCGTCCCCTGCATCATCATTGGCATCCCGCACGCCGTCTCCACGTTCTCCACCGCGCGCAGAATCTCGGCTTTGCTCTCTGTCAGCGTCTTGCCGCATTCGTTGGTGATAGAGAGCGCCAGTTCGTCGCGATGCTGTTCCAGCAGCGTCTTCAGCCGAAACAGCGGCTGCACGCGATCCACCGCCGGCGTGCGCCGCCAGTCAATAAACGCACGCTGCGCCACTTCGACTGCCGCGTTCACATCGGCAGCCGGGGAAAGCGGAACTTCCGCCAGCACCGTCGCCGACGCCGGATTGATCACATTCAATATTTCGCTCGCGCTCGATGTGCGCCAATCGCCTTCAATGAAATTCTGCAAACGCTCCATCTCGACCTCTCCTCAAACAAAATACCGTTCGCGCCTGCGCGCCTCTTCGTACTTCGCCCGCACCTCGCGCACGCTCTCCATCTCGGATACTTCCGCCACCGCCACGTCCCACCACGAATCGTAGCCCGGCACGCTCGCCGTCACATCTGTCTCCACCACGATCACCGTCGTCCGATCCATCGCTTTGGCCTCCTCGAGCGCTTTCTTCAACTCGTCGAGATTGGCGGCCTTGATCGCGTGAGCACCCAGGCTCCGCGCGTTCGCCACAAAATCCACCTCAAGTGGTTCGCCATCCAACTGCCCGCTCTTCTTATCCCTTGCGCGATACAGCGTTCCGAATCCGCCCTGCCCCAGCGACCGGCTCAAGCTGCCAATGCTCGCGAACCCGCCATTATCCACCAGCACGATCACGATCTTAATGTGTTCCTGCACCGCCGTCACAATTTCGCTCGGCGCCATCAAATACGTCCCATCGCCGAGAAAAACAAACACCTCGCGCGTCGGGTCCGCCAGCTTTGCGCCCATCGCGCCGGGAATCTCGTAGCCCATGCAGGAGTAGCCGTACTCCATGTGGTATCCGTTCGGCGTGCGCGTGCGCCACAGTTTATGCAGGTCTCCGGGATGGCTCCCCGCCGCCGACACCAGCACGCCCCGCTCTCCCGCCGACTCAACCATCGCACCAATCACTTCACTCTGCGCCGGCTTACGGCTTCCGCCCCCACTTTGTAGCGCCGGCGTCTCGCCGGCTGTCGTGCGGGCGTCCCCGCCCGCACTCGAACCACCCGCAACCCGCCCGTTCAAATGGAACAACCGGTCAACCTCCGCGTCCCACTTCGTCTTCAGCTCCGCAATCTCCGTCGCATATGCCGCGCTCACCTTGTGCGCCCCCAGCGCCGCACCCAATTGCTCCAGCGCCACCCGCGCGTCAGCCACCACTGGGATGGCGCCCAATTTATACGCGTCAAACTCCGCAGCGTTGATGTTCATGAATTTTACGTTGGGATTTTGAAACGCCGTCATCGATGCCGTCGTGAAATCGGAATACCGAGTCCCGATCCCGATCACGAGATCGGCCTCATGTGCCAGCCGATTCGCCGCCAGCGACCCCGTCGCCCCGATCGCTCCCACGACCTGCGCATGATCCCACTTGAGCGCGCCCTTACCCGCCTGCGTCTCCGCCACCGGAATCCCGGTCCGCGCCGCAAAATCGTCCAACGCCTGCGACGCTTCGCTCATCAGCACGCCGCCGCCGCAAACAATCAGCGGCCGCTCCGCGCGCTTGATCGCCCGCACCGCGCGCTCCAGCGACTCACGATCCGGCTCGCCTCGCCGAATCAGCCAAACTCTCTTGCGAAACAGCTCTTCTGGATAGTCGTAAGCTTCGGTCTGCACATCCTGCGGCAGCGCCAGCGTTACCGCACCGCAATCTGCAGGCGAAGTCAGCACACGCATCGCCTCGGGAAGGGAAGTGATCAGTTGTTCTGGCCGGTAGATGCGGTCCCAGTAGCGCGACACCGGCTTGAAGCAGTCGTTCACGCCCGTGTCCTGCGTCGCCGGCGATTCCAATTGCTGCAGCACCGGCGCTACGTTGCGCCGCGCAAAAATATCGCCCGGCAGCAGCAGCACCGGCAGCCGGTTGATCGTCGCCAGCGCAGCGCCGGTAATCATATTGGTCGCGCCCGGCCCAATCGACGATGTGCACGCAAACGTGCGCAGACGATTGCTCGCCTTGGCAAAACCCGCTGCCATGTGCACGCCGGCCTGCTCGTTCCGCACCAATATGTAGAGAAAATCAGGATTCTCTTGCAGCGCCTGGCCGATTCCGGCTACGTTTCCATGGCCGAAGATCCCCACCATTCCGGCAAAGAACGCATGCTCGCGGCCGTCTCGTTCCACATGCTGCTGCTTCAGGAATTCGATAAGCGCCTGAGCCATCGTCATGCGCCGCGTCTTCATGCCCGCTCTCCTGGAACCGCAGCCGCCCGCCATCAGCTTCTAGCCTTCTAGCCCCTGGCTCCTGCACGCTAAATCGACGACTCAGGCTGCAGCAATGAAAGAGCTAAGAGCTAATGGCTGAAAGCTCATCTCTTCACCATCGGTAGCCTCGGGTCCTTTTCCTTCCAACTGCTCTTCACCCACGCGTAATCCGGATCGTCCGAGCAGGCCAGCGACCGCGCCGAACCCGCCAGCGCGTTCAGATAATACACGTTGTATCCGTGCGCGGCCACCACCGGATGATATCCCTCCGGAACCAGCACCAGCTCGCCGTTGCGCACCGTCATCGTCTCGTCAATCCTTCGATCCGCCGTATACACCTTCTGTACTGCGAACCCCTCCGGCCGCTCCATCCGGTAGTAGTAAATCTCTTCGAGGTCCGCTTCCCCCGGCAGGTTGTGCACATCGTGCTTGTGCGGCGGATAGCTCGACCAGTTTCCCGCCGGCGTAAACACCTCCACCACCATCAACCTCTGCGCCAGAAATCCTGGCGGCAGCATGGAATTGATCTGCCGCGTCGCGTTTCCTCCGCCGCGAATCTCGATTCCAACGTGTGCCGGTGTCACAAGCCGCGCTGGGTACTCTTCTTCAGCTTTCGAATAGCAAAAAGCCAAATCGCATGCCGTATCGGCTGTGACCGTAAACATCGTCCTGATCGGCAAGTAAAGCGTATACGGCAACCCGTCAAAAACCGTCTCGCGCTGCCCGATCCCTTGCCAATCGCCCCGCGAGCTGGATACCGAGCAAACTCCGCCCAGTACCACCATGGCCAATTCTTTTCCAGCCGTCTCGCTCTTGTATGTCTGTCCGACTTCCAAAGTGCGCGTGTCAAAGGATAAAAACTCGTACCCAAAATCTTCAGTCCGGTTCCGGAACTTCTCCGGCCGGATCAACAACTCACTCATCATCTCTCCAGGGGAAGGATTCACCAAGGCAGTAGCTAACTTCCGGCTCGTCTTGCGCCGTTTCAAAATCGATTTACCAGCCAAAACCAGGGTGTGGGATGCACACGTGTGCACCTCTATAATTCTCTACAGCGCCACCCCTCCTGTCAATTGTGAAAAAGTTTCAAATTCTCCCCGCCTTGACCGTAAACTTTCCCAGTGCTAGGGTTTTTCTGCACACGTTTGCATCTATCGGACGACGCAGGACTTCCGCCACTCCTATGCCTGACTACAAAAGCCCGCTCCACAAAATGACCCAGACTGCCCCCACCTGTCTGTGGAACGATTCAGCATCCATCGAAGACCTCACCTACTCCATTTCGCATGGCGCAGTTGGCGCCACCTGCAATCCGTCCATCGCCGTCGCAGTGCTCAAGCAGGAGCTCGCGGCTTGGAAACCGCGCATCCTCGAGCTCGCCGCCGAACCGAATCTCACTGAAGATGATCTCTCCTGGCGCATCGTCGAAGAAATCTCCGCGAACGCCGCGCGCCTGCTCCTACCCATCTTCGAGCGCGAAAAAGGCCGCAACGGCCGCCTCTCCATCCAAACCGATCCGCGCAACTACCGCAACACCGAGGCCATGTTGGCCCAGGCCATCCGCTTCTCGCAGCTCGCACCCAACATGATCGTCAAGATCGCCGCCACGCGCGCCGGCATTCCCGCCATTGAAGAAGCTACGTACCGCGGCATCAGCATCAATGCCACCGTCAGCTTCACCCTCCCTCAGGCCATCGCAGTTGCTCAATCTGTAGAACGCGGCCTCCGTCGCCGCGAAGCTGAAGGTCTCGACATCTCAACCATGGGCCCTGTTTGCACCCTCATGGTCGGCCGCCTCGACGACTGGCTCAAGGTCCTCCACGATAAGCACAATCTCTCCGTCGATCCTGGTTACCTTGAGTGGGCCGGCGTCGCCGTTTTCAAGAAGGCGTATCAAATTTACGGAGAACGCGGCTACCGCCTGCGGCTTCTCTCCGCGGCCTTCCGCAATCACATGCACTGGAGCGAGTTCATCGGTGGCGACGTCGTCATCTCTCC
>CAZHOO010000095.1:0-9987 GCA_964533905.1 uncultured Occallatibacter sp.
GGCTTGCGCAGCATTTCGCGCGAGTATTCGCCCGCGCCCGTGGCCACCAGCGCAAGGAGAAGAATGGCGACGGCATGCGCGGGATTGAAGTCGGTGGGGTTGCGGTAGGCCAGGTAGTAGGCTGCGCCGATGATCGTCGCCGAGGTCATGACGATCACGAGCGCCATGCGCGTGACGATCGAAAATGTGCCGGTGCCCATGGTGTCAATGCCCAGCGTGAGCAGCGCGCGCTGCGTTTGGGGAACCATGAAGAGGTACCAGATGAAAAGGAACGGCATGGCCACGAACGACGGCACCAGCCACTTTACGCTCCACTTGACGAGCGACGATTTGAGCGCTGGGTCCTTCGCGCCGTCGATGCGGCTGGCGCTGATGAGCGCCCAGATGCCGGCCAGTGACGCGCACACGCAGACGCGCAACAACAGGCTCGGCCAGTAGGTGGGATTGAAGAACGCGTTCCAGAACTTGCTGGCCTCGTGTCCTGTGCCCGCCACGCCAAGCCAGGTGTCGCCCGGCGTGAGCATGAAGGTGAGAATGCCGTTGATGATGATGAGCGTGCAGACCGACGCGCCAGCGTAAACCCAGCCCACCACGAGATGGAGCTTCGCGTCGATTTTGTTCCAGGTGTAGTAGTAGACGGCTGCCGTGGTGAGCTCGACCATGAAAAAGACCCACTCGATCGCCCAGCCGAAGACAAAGTTGTGAATGAGAGTGCTGGTAGCTTCAGGATTGGTGAGCCCGATGGCAAACCAGATGCCCACGCCGGAGATGGTGCCGAAGACGCCCGTCAGGATGAGAAAGAACTTCGAATAGCCGACCAGCTCGGCGAGCCAGTCAGCGCGGCCTTCGCGAAGAGCCTTGCGCTCGGCAAGCGGCAGGTAAAGGCCGCCGCCCACGGCAAACTGCGAGATCATGACGTGGAAGATGGCGATGATGCCAATCACCCAGCCCGACCCGAGATACGGAATGTCCCAAAATGGATAGTTCATGTTTGCTCCAAGCTCTTAGCCTTTAGCTTTTAGCTCTTAGCCTGCGCTCTACCTTGACAGTGCGTTCCAGCACCATGCAGCTAAGAGCTAATGGCTAACAGCTAATGGCTTCTTCACCGCACCGCCCAATAGCCAATTACCGTGGTTGCAAGCAGCGCGAAGACCGCCAGCAATCCAAAGTAGTGCGCAACGCGCGCGCGCCGGCCCGATTCTTTGCTCTTGTCGTAAAAGGGAATCAAGATCCAGAGCACAATGCCCAGCGTGAACAAGAGCAGTCCAGCGATCTCTCCTGCTTCGCCCGGCAGCACCGAGCCCAGCATCTTGAGCATCTCGAAGGGGCTCATGAAGTACCACTCGGGATGAATGCCCATGGGCGCGGGCGCGAGCGAATCGTACGCCTTACCGAGTGGCCAGGGAAAGACTGACGCCAGAAGCGCGAGGACATTGAGCGAGATGATCCACATGGCGATGTCTTTGCGCAGGAAGTTGGGCATGAACGGCATCGATTTGCGCTCGGCTGCGGGCTTGGCTTCTTCGCTTTCAGGAACAGCGTTGCCGTGGCGCTGCACCAGCCAGAGGTGAAACCCGAGCAGAGGAATGAACAGCGCGGGAAGGACAACGACGTGCAACGCGAAGAAGCGCTGCACCGTGAATTCGGTTACATCTGGTCCGCCGCGCAGCATGTTGGCGATGGCAGGTCCGACCCACGGAATGGCGACGGGAATCTCGAGGCCGACCTTGGTGGCGAAGTAGCTGAGCTCGTCCATCGGCAGCAGGTAGCCCGAGAAGCCGAAGCACGCGGCGACTGCTAGGAGCGCCATACCCGAAAGCCAGCCGAACTCGCGCGGTTTGCGGTAGGCCTTCATGAAGAAAACCGAAAACATGTGCACCAGGATCGAGAACATCATGAGGTTCGCGGCCCAAGCGTGTGCGGAGCGGATGAGCCAGCCGAAGTTCATGACGAATGTGATCTGCCGGACGGATTCAAACGCCTCCACGCCCGGCCGGTAGTAGACCAGCAAAAGCACGCCGGTGAAGCACTGGAGCATAAAGAGGAAGAGCGAAATGCCGCCCCAGTAGTACCAGAAGGATTGCGCATGAACGGGAACGGTTTTCTTGCGCGCGAATGCGGCGAGATCGGCGATGCCGAGCCGCTCGTCGATCCAGCCGTAGAGGTTTGTCGCGATTGTCTTGGTCGTCATATTTGTAAGCCGTGGTTCGTGGGTCGTGATTCGTGGATCGTGAACGGTGATCGGTGGACGGTGCACGGCGATCAGGCCGCCTTGGGTTTTAGCGTTGATAGGAGCCTGAACAGCATTTTGCCGATACGATGCGAAAGGTCTTCTGCATGTTCGATAAGCGTGGCGTCACCAAGATCGAGAGCTCGCGCAATTTCCAACTGCGTTTGCAACTCGCAGTTCGATCCTCGGGCCACACCCAGAAATTGTCGAAACTCGCCCGTGTTGAGTCGTCCTTGTCCTTCAGCGATATTGCTGGGGATTGAAATGGCGGAGCGTCGCAGTTGTGAGCTCAGTCCAAACAACTCCTCTCGCGGAAACCCTCGCGTTAATCTGTAGACCGCGACTGTCAAATCCATCGACATCTGCCAGACCTCTAAATCGCGAAAGGACCGGACCACTTCAGTTCTCATCCCGTTCACTCACTTTCGTAATCCAAAATATGGGCCGGCGGTTACCGATCACCGTGCACCGTCCACCGATCACCGTTCACGTCCGAGACACTTCGACCCCCGCGTCGCCGACGGCGACCTTGAAAAGCTTGAGAGGCTTGGGCGGAGGCCCGCTCACGTTGGCGCCGGTGTACGGGTTGTAGACTCCGCCATGGCACGCGCAGTGGATGCGGTCGGCCTGCGGCTCGTATTGCACCGTGCAGCCCAGGTGAGTGCAAACGGCGGTGAGCGCCACCCATTGCCCGTTCTCGTGATGGATCAGCATTGCGGGGGAGGGCCCGAACTTGAACATCAGCACCGACCCAGATGGCAGCTTCTGCGCGTCTTTCAAGGTCACTTCGGTGACGGCCGAAGCGCTGAGCGCCATCTCGCTGGGCGAGGCCAGGTAACGGTAGACGGGATAGGCGAGAGCCGCGGCGTAACAAACGCCTGCCGCGCCCGCGGCGGCAAGAAACGCTCGCCGCGTTTTCACATCGCCGTTCTCCGCATGTTCCTGAACAATGTTGGGTGAGATCGCCGTTTCGCTCATCTCTTATGCCGTCCCTTCCATGGTTTTCTGCGCATGCGCCACGACCGAGACCAGCCAACCGACCACTCCCAGGCCGGCGATAAAGAGCACGAGGAACAGGCCCACAACGCTCCAATTGGTGACGACGACTCGATCCCACACGTCGTAGCCCTTGCTAAGCAATGTCACGTCACGCACGCCGTCGCGATACACAGTAAGCATGATTTCCACCAGTACCGCGGTCAGCACCGCGGCCCAGGAGAGCCACCCGGCGCTGATCTTGCCGAAGCCAGTGATCGCGCCGATCAGAATTGCTACGACGACCAATGCGATCCAGCCGTAACCGGCAAACCCGGCGAATTTGTAGGCGGGATATAGACCGTGACCGGCGAGTCCCGCCTTCACCGCGTCCGGCTGCACGCTTGCCGCCCAGATTCCCGCGGCCAGATACACCAGCCCAAATCCTGCGGCTACCTTGCCGCCCAGACCCGCTACATATTTCTTTTCTTCCGCGGTAAACGTGCTGCGCCCCGCAAGATACACCAGCCACAACCCGCCAATGGCGAGGCCCCCCGCCATCATGAGCAACCAGCGCGGCTCAAGGGTTGGGTCGCCCGTGGGGAGATAGGCGCCTAAGGCCGATGCAGAATACATGCCGCGCCAGGCTTCGGGCCTGAGCATCAAGGTCATGTTGGTCGAAAGCATGCGCGCCACGCCGCCGGCGAGCAGCCACGCGATGAGGCCCACCCACCAGGCGGATTTTCCCGCTTCAAGCCGCGCGGAGAATTTGTAGAGAAGCCAATAGACCAGCATCAGCGTGGGGATGAGCGCAATCCAGTAGACGCCGATCAATACGCTGCTGGTGTAGAGCGCGCGGCCATAGAGCACCTGGGCAAAAAGGAGCGGTGGCACGCCCAGGTTGATCACGAATGTCATGAGCACCGTAAGACGCCGAGCCAGTGCGCGTGCTGTGACCTGCGAGAGCGGCGACTTGCCGAACAGGCTTAGCAGCACGGCCAGGAGCAGGCCGCCGAGCAGCATCTCCACGGCCACAAAGTGCAGCGACAGCGTGACGATGTGCAGGAGTTTGAGCAGCCACACCGGCGCGGGCAAAGGAATCGGATCCACTGCTGGGTAAGGATTCATAAGGCTCTGGTGTTTCCTTTCGCTTTTCCGCCCACGCTGGAAGCTTGAGCGAAACTATCGCGGACAAATGCGCAGGCCAGCGCCGGTTTTTCCAGCCGGATCGGGCGGACAAGAAACGCGGCGGTGTTGGCGCGGAGCATTTTGGACTGTTCTTCTCCAAATTGACTTGGAAGAAGTTAATTTAAGAGCCACAGCGAACACGGGTCTGTGATGGAAAACACATCGGCGTGTGACGGTTTCATCTACGCTGCCCATTTGACGACAAACGCCTTTCTCATCCCGGAAGCCGCCGCACGCGCGGTGTCCGGATCGGCCAGAGGCCGGGCTGGCAGGACAATGCGATGAAGCGAACCAACTCATCTATGCAACTTACGCGTGCCGCCGATTATGCGGTCCGCGTGATGATTCAGCTGGCGGCTCTGCCCGTGCATGCGCGCGTGTCGTTGGCCTCGCTGGCTCGGGAAACGGGCGCACCCGAAAGTTTCTTGTCGAAGGTATTGCAGAGCCTGACGCGCGTGGGCCTCATCGTCTCGCAGCGAGGCCAGACAGGCGGATTCATGATTACGGCCCGTGGAAGGCGATCCTCGATGCGCGCAGTGATCGAAGCCATTGACGGCGAGATCTGCCTGAACGTATGCCTGATGCACGGAAAGTCCTGTCCGCGGAAAGTGCACTGTCCGGCGCATCCTGTTTGGGCCAGGGCGCAGCAGGCGATGTTGACGGTGCTCTCAGGCGCGTCGATCTCGGCCATGGCCGGGGCATTGCCGGCAAAGACGGACCATTCGGGCTCTGGTGTGAATCTCTACTTGCCCGCGAATGCGGCGCGAGGATAACGGCTGGCAGAGCCTCGCCTCCGGAACGGCGTCTGTTCATCGATCGGAGCCGAGGCGCGATCCTGTTGCCTACGATTCGATTTGCCGACGGTTTTGCAATTTGCCAACCGCGCCCGTTGGGTGTTTCAATCGAGCTATTGAAACAGGGGTGCTCCACGAGGTGTGGGGCTGAGAAATACCCTCGAACCCGATCCGGATAATACCGGCGTGGGAAGTTTTCTCCAACCGAGCGGCATTCTTCATTACCTGCTTTGCGGCTCAAGCTCCCTTGTTTCAGGCAACAGAGAAACGAAGGGTTCCGATGGACGCAGCCGCAAGCAGTTCCCGCAAATCATTCTTGCTTTCGATCAACGTCCGGCTCGCGTGGGCGTGCGCGTTTCTTTTCCTCTGCTCCACGGCGTCTCTGCTCGCGGCGCAGACCACGCAGGCCGCGCCGCAAAAGAAAACGCAGGCCTCCGCGCCGAACTCCGAAACCGCTTCCCAGAATCCAAGTGCCGCGCAGCAGAAACCGGCTCCGGTCACCACGACTGTGATTGTTCACGGCGAATTGGAGGATAACTACCTTCCCGAGTCCGTTACGGTGGGTACGCTCGGCGACGAACAATTGAAGAACGCGCCGATCTCGGCGACCGTCGTTACCCGCGATCTCCTCAACGACCAGGTTTCGCGACTGCTGTCTGACGTGATCCAGAACGACGCTGCGGTCGGCGACGATTACGTGCCGGTGGGCTACTACGGTGACTTTCAGATTCGGGGATTTCCGCTTGACCTGGCTACGGGGCTCGAGATTAACGGCATGACGATTGCCGGCGAGCAGGATGTGCCGCTCGAGAACAAGGAGTCGGTTGAGATCCTCGCGGGAATTGCCGGCGTGGAGAACGGCGTGGCCTCAGCCGGAGGGCTGATCGACTACGTGACCAAGCGGCCGGCGAACATTCAAGCCGTCGATCTCGCGACCGATCATCGCGGGACCGTCTACGGCTCTGCCGATTTGGGGCATTTGTTTGGGAGCCACAAGCAGGTGGGCGCGCGCGTGAATCTGGCCGGCGAGCGCATTGTTCCCTACATGAATGACACCAACGGGTGGCGTGCCATGGGAGCGGGTGCGGCGGACTGGAAGCTGAATAGTTCGACGATTCTCAAGGGCGACTTCGAGTATCAGCACAAAACAGAGCGCGACGGCAGTGGTTATCAACTGCTGGGTGGAACGGTGCTGCCGGACATCAACCACATATACCGATCAACCATGCTCGGCGATCAGCCCTGGGGCCCGCCGGACACGTACGACACTTTCAACACGAGTGCGCGCCTTGATCACACCTTCTCGCCAACGTGGGTCGCGTATGCGGCCGCGAGCCTGAGCCACTCGCTGATCCAGGACAACGTGCTTTACGTCTACGGCTGCTACTACGAGGCTGAATGCAATGCCGGCACGGCGCCTCCCTACTTTTTTGCGCCCGACGGTACCTACGACATTTACGATTACCGCGATCCCGGCGAATTGCGCATCGACGCTCAAGCTGAAGCGATGATCACGGGACACATCAAAACAGGCGCGATTACGCAAGATGTGACCGCGGGCGGCGTGGTCTTTTTGCGCAGCGTGCAGCAGCCCGGTTTCTACTCGGCGGCAAATCCCTATTCGCCCGACGGCGTCGTGCAGGACGGCGCGGTCTATACCTACGTGGGCTCGGCGAACATCTACCAGCCGATCGCGGCATTGCCCGCGCCTGGAGACCCGAATTCGCTCGAGTACCCGCTCGAATCCGCCGGACCGCGCCGCTTGTGGGAAGACAGTCATCAATCGTCGGGCGTCGTGCAGGATCGGATTCATCTTCCCAAGCGTGTTCAGATTATCGCGGCCTCGCGTTACGATTCCCTGCGCGATCATAACTACTCGGCGTACGCAAGCTGCGCCGATCCGACGGAACTGGATCCTGCGACCGTGACGACTCCGAATGCGTGCGCGCCCGAGCCGAGCAACAAGGGAGTGTGGCTGCCGCAGTTTGCTGTAACCTACAACCCAGTCGAGAACCTGACATTCTATTCGAACTACGGCGTGATGCTGTCTCTCGGTCCGGAGGCGCCATTCTGGGCCGACAACGGCAGCCAGTTTCTCGCGCCGTTTTTCACGCGCCAGGCAGAGGTGGGGGCGAAGTACGAGCCGGGCCAGCGCATTTTGCTCACCGCCGATTTCTTTCACATGCGCGCGCCGTTCTTTTATCCGGCAAGCGACGGGGCGGGTGGTCTTATTTTCGTCTCACAGGGCCGCGAGACACACAACGGCGTGGAGCTGGATGCCAAAGGCAAAGCCTCGAGCTGGCTTCGCCTAAATGGCTCGGCCGCGGCGATGAGCGCTGTTTCGACCGACACCGGCACGCCAGCCTACGACAACAAACAGGTGATCAATGTGCCGCACCTGCACACGAATGTGTTTGCCGACGTCTCCATTCCGCACCTGCACAATCTTCACTTGATGCCCGGCTGGAGTTACACCTCGCGAAAGGAAGCGACTCGCGACGACCTGGTGAGCGTGCCCGGTTACAACCTCTTCAACCTGGGTGCGCGCTACATGCCCGGCGGGGAGCAGGGCCATGTCGCGTTTCATATTTACGCAGACAACATCGGCAATAAGCATTATTGGTCCGACACGGGCGCGAGTTACGGCGATACTTTTGTGTGGCTGGGCGCGCCGCCGACCGTGCGGTTGGATGCGCACTACACATTTTAGAGACGGTGAGCGGCGGACGGCGAACGGTGGACCGTTGACGGCGAAGGCGTGAGGCTCGACAAGGATCGATGAGTTCAATGGTCAAATCCCACGGAATGGACGGTTCGCTTGTTGAGCCAGACTGGCCCGCGCTCAGCCTCGACGAGCTGCGCATGCTTTTCGCCAAGTTCCCTCAGCTTGGCGAGCCAACGCGGATTCTTTCTGTGAGCCCGCGCCCATTTTCCGCGGCTGGAGTTGTGGCTGCTCGGACGGGTCGTGGCGAGGAGCGCGTCTTCGTCAAGCGGCATCATCGCGCGGTGCGTGATCGCGAAGGCCTGCTTGAGGAACATCGATTTCTCGCGCATCTGGAGGCGCATGGAGCGGCGGTTCCACGCGTCCTTTTCTCCGACGCCGGTGAATCGGCTATCGAAATTGAGGAGTGGTTCTACGAAGTTCACGAGATTCCGCCGGGAACGGATCTCTATGCGGATGCAATCTCGTGGACGCCGTTTCGCAGCGCGGCCCATGCGCACTCAGCCGGCGCGGCGCTGGCGCGGCTTCATCTCGCAGGCGAAGGATTCACGGAGCCGGCACGCAGGCCGCGGCCGCTGGTGGCGAGCTTTTCGATTTTTGCGTCGAGCGATCCTGCGGCATCGCTGGAACGCTATCTGGCTGCGCGGCCTTCGATCGTTGCCCATAGAGGCGTCCGCGCCAGCGCGGAGCAGGCGCTCGAACTTCTTGTTCCCTTTCAGGCGGAACTTGCGCCGCATCTCGACGCGCTCGATCCGCTGTGGACACACAACGATCTGCACGCATCGAATCTTTTCTGGAGCGCCGAGGATTCGAGCGCCGATTGCGATGCGCATGCTACTGCCATCATCGACTTCGGCCTAGCCGATCGGACGAATGCCGTGCACGATATCGCCCACGCCATCGAGCGCAACATTGTGGAGTGGCTGGCGCTGGTGAACGATCCGGCGCATCCCGACAATGTTCCCGTGCATCTCGATCATCTCGAGGCCCTCCTCGCCGGTTACAACTCCGTTCGCCCGCTGTCGAATGAGGAATCCTTGGCGCTCGCGCCCATGGCAGCGCTTTGCCACGCCGAGTTTGCGCTTTCGGAGGCCGATTACTTCCTCGGAGTTCTGCGCTCAGAAGAGAAAGCGAGTATGGCCTACGACGGGTGGCTCGTCGGCCATGCTCGCTGGTTCTCGAGTGCTCCGGGGCGAGCCTTGCTCAACGCGCTTCGCGACCCCGATGCTGCGCGAGAGAGAAAGAGAATGGCTCAATGACGATCTGGCCGACCGTCACCGCGTATTTCGCCGCGAATCGACTGGAGACCGTGGGTGCTGCGACAGCCGCACTGGGAATCTGGATGACCACGAAGCGTTGGCTCATCTGCTGGCCGATCACGCTGGTTTCGATCTTTATCTATATTGTTGTGTTTTACCGCGCCGGATTATTTTCCGATGCATTGCTGCAAGTTTTTTTCGTCGTTTTCACGGTGTATGGCTGGTGGCACTGGCAGCGCGGCGTGCGCGAGGAAGGCGAGGTGCGCGTCGAGCCGCTCTCAAGTTTGAGTCTCTTGATTGCAGTCGGCCTGGGAGTTCCCGGAAGCTTTGTGTTGGGTACGCTCGCCAGGCATTTGGGAGCGGCGCTACCGTATCTCGATGCTGCGCTGATGAGCTACAGCCTGGTGGCTACCTGGTGGCAGGCGCGCAAGCACATCGCCAACTGGTGGCTCTGGATTCTCGTCGACGCGATTTACGTTGGGGAGTATCTCTATAAAGATCTGCGCATCACAGCGCTGCTTTATGCGGCGTTCGTGCCATTGGCGGTTCTTGGGCTGCGCAGCTGGCGTCGCGCGGCCGGCGTTAAATCGCTGCCTGCACTACGTTCCTGAGCGGCTCGCCGTTCATGTAGCGCCGCAATTCATCGGCGGCGACGCGCAGCGAACGCGGCGCAAACTGCGGCGTGGACCCGCCGATATGCGGCGTGATGAAGAGATTCGGGCAGCTCCATAGCGGATGCCCTTCAGGCAAGGGCTCGGGCTCGGTGACGTCGAGCGCGGCACGAATGCGGCCCGAGTTGAGCGCCTTGACCAACGCATC
>CAZHOO010000095.1:10087-11270 GCA_964533905.1 uncultured Occallatibacter sp.
TGGTATGCGTGTCACCGGTGATCTCGGCATAATGCGTACTAGCCTCGAAGCGCCGCTTCCAAATGCCCGACCGCTGGATGTCGAAATAGAGCGGAAAATACTTAAGCATCGCGAGGATGGATGCGATCGTCCATTCCGCGGTCGAGATGTTGTGCGCGCCATGCGCGTTACAAATTGTTACGTGCGGCCCGACGGTTTCGGGAATCCACTCCGTTCCAGCCATCATCGCGAGCACCAGTTTCACGCCGCGCAATCGCGGCCACGCGCGAATCGCCTTCGTTGAATAAGGATCGGGAATCCAGACATCGATGTCGACGTCGTGATCCATCTTGTCCGAAATGGGGATCAGCTCGATTCCGCTGGGAAAATCACGGAAAAGCTCAGCGGGCAACGTGGCTGGATATCCGACTCGCAGCATGCGTTTTTTGCGCCAGGCGGCGCGCTCCTCGATTCCATCGTATCGCAGCGCGATGCGACGTCTGCCGCAGAGTTTAGAACCCGGCGCACGCGTACGCACACGCGGCAGAGGCCTTTACTTTTTCGATCGCAGGGCCCTTTCAAGCTTCTCCCCGTCACACCGCGATCGCGTCAGTGTAGACGGCCATCCCAACCACGGCGTCGACGCCAATTGCATCGAGCGCGTCGACTTCCTGCTGGTTGCGGATGCCGCCGGCGACGATGAGTTGGCGTTGCGTGAGTTTGCGCAAACGCGCGGCGGTTTCAATGGGGAAGCCCTGCATGGTTCCTTCCGTGTCGACGTGCGTGTAGAGAAATGCAGCGACGTGGGGTTCGAGCTGCGGAATCGCGTCGTCAGGCGTTAGCGCAACCTGCGCTTTCCAACCCTTGACGGCGATGCGACCATTCTTGGTGTCGATGCCGGCGACGATGCGACCAGTACCGATGGCCGATGCGAGCTCGGCGGCGAAGGCTGTGTTGACGGAACCTTCAGCGGAGAAGAGCGCCGAGCCGATGATGACGCGCTTAGCTCCGGCGGCGAGGACTTGGCGGGCACGGGCGATGGTGTGTATGCCGCCGCCCGCCTGCACGGGCAGCCGCTTGGCGATCCGCTCGACGAGCGCGGAGTTATCGCCCTGGCGCATGGCCGCATCCAGGTCGATAAGTTGGACGAGGGGAAAGCGCGAGAAGCGCTCGATCCAATATTCAAAATCGTCGAAGGCGAGGC
>CAZHOO010000096.1:0-11252 GCA_964533905.1 uncultured Occallatibacter sp.
CGTCGAGCGGAACAAAGTATCGCGTGTGCGCTTCGATGCCCGCGAATGTCGAGCCAATCGTGGTGTAACCCATGCCGTGACGGCAGCTGTAGTCTTCCGCGGCGTGTCGCGTTGGCTGCCAACTCGGCGACCAGAAGCTCCCCGACGCTTCGTCGCGCAGATAAATGTAGCGTCCCCCGCAATCCCACGGCGCATTGTTATAGCGGTAACGTGTCAGCCGTCGCAAGCGTGCGTCGCGATAAAACGAATAGCCGCCCGCGGTGTTGGAGATGATCCCAAAATATTCCTGGCAGCCAAGATAGTTGATCCACGGCAGCGGCGTATCCGGTTGCGTGATCACATACTCGCGGTTTTGGTCGTCGAAGTGTCCGAACTTCATGATCGCTTCCTTTTCTGAACCGGGGTGCAAGGGCTGCAGGATTACAGATGGGCCAGCTGAAACGTTTTTGCAGGGAACATTCTCTTGAGTTGAAAACGAAGCGCGATTATAGCGGAATCGAGAGAAGAGCAACAAGAGTCTTTCCGGTCAATCGCCGGGAGTCAAAGGAATTCGTTGCCGGGGCTCACAAGGATGTGAGAGACTGATCCGTCTTTCCATCCAGGCACGGCGGTTGAAGCGAATGAAACATTCTGCTTGTTCGTTGAATCCAGACCTGCAAGAACTTTGCACCCGCCGCTTCCGTCTTTTTTCCCTTTACGTTGCGGGTTTGTTTTTTTGTCCCGCAGTCTCGGTCCTCGCGGCCGATAATCCGACTACGGCAATCAAGCTGGACCAGGTCGGCTACCTTCCCGGTAGCCCCAAGATTGCCCTCGTGAGCAGCCCCGCAAAGATCTTCGAGGTCAGGCGCGCCAGCGATGACCGGCTGGTCTTTCACGGTGATCTGGGCCCGGTCGCGACCGATCCGCTTTCCGGCGACGCCGTCGAGGCCGCGGACTTCTCCCAACTGCGGCGCGCAGGCAGCTATTACATCCAGATTCCGGGGGTAGGGAAGAGCTGGAACTTCTCCGTCGGCAGTAACGTCTTCGAGCGAACGTGGTACCTGGCCATGCGCGGCTTTTACGGCCAGCGCTGCGGAACCGCTGTCGATCTCGGATCAGAGTTTCCCGGCTACTCGCATCCGGCCTGCCATCTGCACGGCGAATTTCATCCCAGCTCCGGGAAATCCGGCGAGCGTGACAACATCGGCGGCTGGCACGACGCCGGCGACTACGGCCGCTATATGGTCAACTCCGGCGCCGCCACCGGCACTCTTCTGTGGGCTTGGGAGATCTACGGGCCCCGGCTCAAATCGATTCAACTCAAGATTCCTGAAACCGGCAATGGCACTCCCGACATCCTGAATGAAGTCCGCTGGAACCTTGAGTGGATGCTCAAGATGCAGGACACCGACGGCGGAGCATGGCATAAGCAGACCAGCACACACTTCCCGGGCTTCATCGCTCCGGACAAAGACACGCTGCCCAGTGAAGTCATCGGCACCGGCTCGGCCCCCTACAAAAGCACCTGCGCCACCGCCGACCTGGCCGCGGTTGCTGCGATCGCCGCGCGCGTCTACAAGCCCTACGATCCTCAATTTGCCGCTCGCTCCCTCGACGCCGCTCGCCGCGCATGGCAATGGACCGAGCAGTATCCGAATGTGATCTTCCGCAATCCGCCGGGAATCACAACCGGTGAGTATGGCGACTCGAACTGCGCGGATGAGCGCCTCTGGGCGGCAGCAGAGCTTTGGCGCACCACGGGCGATTCTGCCTATCACCAATTCTTCCTCAATAACTACGCGGCATATCTTCCTATCCTCGACCGGCCGGCTGCGGAAGGCTGGAGCATGATGGCGCCCATGGCGCTGCGCACCTACGCTCTTTCCCGGCGCAAAGGCGCCGATGCCAAGGCGAAAGCGGCCATTCGCAGTCGGATGTTGACGGCGGCGCGCGCCATCGTGGAGAGCACCGAGGCAAATCCTTACCATGTCAGCCTCAAGCCAACGGATTTTGTCTGGGGTTCGAATGGAATCGCTGCGCAGTACGGCATGGATCTGATAATCGCCAACCTGATCGCGCCCAATCCTGAATTTGTGAATACCGCGCGCGACGATCTGCATTATCTGCTCGGCCGCAACACCTTCTCGCTCTCGTGGGTCACGCAGGTTGGCCAGCACTCAGTCATGCATCCGCATCACCGGCCCAGCGGCTCAGGCGAGCAACCGGGGCCATGGCCGGGATTGATGTCCGGAGGTCCGAACGCTGGCCGCCAGGACGCCGTATTGGCCGCATTGCCCGCGGGTCTGCCGCCGGAAAAAGATTACGCCGACGAAACTGCTTCGTATGCGAGTAACGAGATTGCCATCAACTGGCAGGCAAACCTGGTTTTTCTGCTGGCCGGGCAATTGCACTAACAGATATCAACCCAAACTCCGCCGGCCCCAATTCAATCGACCGGCAGCGGTTCAAGAAACGATGATCGATAGGTAAACTCGGAGCCTCAATGCAACTTCATCCTTTAGACGTCGGCATCATCGTGGCGTACATGATCGGCACGGTGCTGGTGGGTTACTACGTATCGCACCAGGGCTCGAAAGACATGAAAGCGTACTTTCTCGGCGGCAACAAGATGCCCTGGTACGTGCTGGGCCTTTCCAACGCTTCAGGCATGTTCGACATCAGCGGCACCATGCTGCTCGTTTACTGGATGTTCGTCTACGGCCTCAAAAGCGTTTGGATCCCATGGCTCTGGCCCACCTTCAATCAGGTTTTTCTGATGGTCTATCTGTCAGCGTGGTTACGCCGCTCGCGGGTCATGACCGGCGCGGAATGGATCAAGACTCGTTTTGGCACCGGCCGCGGCGCGCAGTTATCGCACCTGATCGTGGTTCTCTACGCATTCATCAGCATCATCGGATTCTTCAGCTACGGCTTCAAGGGCATCGGCAAATTCGCCGCCACATTTCTCCCCTGGCATCTTTCCCCGAATGAGTATGCGCTGATCCTGATCGTGATCACATCGCTCTACGTGATCAAGGGCGGCATGATCAGCGTGGTCATCACTGAAGTTGTTCAGTTCTGCGTGCTTTCTATCGCATCTTTTGCCGTGGGCATCATCGCCATGCGCCGCGTGGCGCCCGGTGTTTTGCTCAAAGTTGTACCGGCTGGCTGGGACAACGTCTTCTTCGGCTGGCACTTGAATCTCGACTGGTCGACGCTGATCCCGGCAACCAGCACGCGAATCGCGCAGGACGGCTACGGGCTCTTTGGTTTCTTCGTCATGATGCTCCTTTTCAAGGGCGTGCTGATCTCCGCCGCGGGCCCGGCCCCGAACTACGACATGCAGCGCGTGCTTTCCGCCAAAAATCCGCGCGAGGCTTCGATGATGAGCGCGTGGGTGAATGTCGTGCTCACCTTTCCCCGCTATTTTCTTACCGCCGGTCTTGCCATCCTGGCCGCTGTGTTCTTCAGCGATAGCATCCGCGCCATGGGCGCCAACATGGACTTTGAGCTGGTGCTGCCCTATGCGCTGGCACGCTTTGTTCCCGTCGGCTTGCTCGGCTTTCTCATCTCCGGTCTGCTCGCCGCCTTCATGGCCAACTTTGCCGCCACTGTGAATGCCGCGCCGCCGTACTTCGTCAACGACATCTACAAGCGCTACATCCGCCCTGACGCTCCGCCGCGCACCTATGTCCGTCTGAGCTATCTCGCCTCTTTCGCCGTCGTCGTCATCGGTGTCCTCATCGGCTGGAATGTCACTTCTGTCAACGCCGTCGTGGTGTGGATCGTCTCCGGATTGTGGGGAGGCTACACCGCTTCCAACGTCTTGAAGTGGTACTGGTGGCGCTTTAACGGCTATGGCTACTTCTGGGGCATGCTCACCGGAATCACATCCGCTCTGGCGCTGCCGACGCTGGTCGCAAAGGTCCCATTGGTCCAGCATTTGCTGGCCGCCTACTCTATCAATATGGATGTCTCCATCGTCTTCCCGCTGGTGCTGCTAATCTCGCTCGTCGGATGCTTTGCGGGCACGCTGCTCACAAAACCCGAGGACGACGAGGTGCTCAAGGACTTCTATCGCCGCGTTCGGCCGTGGGGCTTGTGGGGCCCCATCTACCGCAAAGTTCTCGCCGAGGACCCCGGCTTCAAGCGCAACAAGGACTTCATGCGCGACATGTTCAACGTCGCCGTGGGTATTGTCTGGCAGGTCGCATTGGTCGTGCTTCCTATGTACATCGTCATTTGGGAGCTCAAGCGAGCCGCAATCACCCTGGCCATCGTTCTGGTTACGTCGGCAATTCTCAAGTTCACCTGGTACGACCACCTGGAGCGCCGCGAGGTGGAGGCTTCGGAAGTCGCGGGGCCTGCTCGCTCGTCTTCTTAGCAACCCCGGGAGCGATGTTAAAAGAGGGGAAAGTGAGAAAAAAAGCGAAGGTAAGGCACGAGCCGATGCCGGGACAGCCGGTCAGCCTGCGTATCCTGGGCGAATACCTCGATTTGTCGCCGGCCACCATCTCGCTGGTGCTGAACGATGCGCCTGGCGTCCGTGCGATTCCCCAGGAAACGCGGGACCGCGTGAAGGCGGCAGCCGCAAAGTTCGATTACCGGCCCAGCTTTTACGCGCGCTCCCTGCGTAAAAGGCAGACCTATTCCATCGGCGTGCTGGTTCCGGAGCTGAGCGACAGCTATTGCGCGCAGGTGCTCACGGGCGTGGAAGAATCTCTCATCGAGGAAGGCTACTTTTACCTCACCGCCAGTCATCGCCGCAAGCCCGACTTGATTGAAGAGTACCCGCGCATGCTGATGGAGAGGTCGGTCGAGGGATTCATCTTGATCGATACGGTCCTGCAGCATCGCTTCACGCTCCCGGCCGTCGCGGTTGCGGGGCATCGCAAAATCCCCGGAATCACCAACGTGGTTCTCGACCAACGCCGCGCGGCGGAACTGACTTTGCGCCATCTCTACGAGCTTGGTCACCGCCAGATTGCCTTCATGCGTGGCGGCAGCCACAGTTCTGACGCCGATGACCGCTGGGCCTGTCTGAAAATTGTTGCCCGGGAGTTCGGTATCGTTGTTCGCCCGGAGTTAACCGTCGATCTGAAACTCCTGGTTTCCACGCCGGAACTCGGTTACGGACCCGCTTGCGAGTTGCTTCAACGCAAGGCCGACTTCACAGCCATCGTTTGCTATGACGATATCGCAGCGATCGGAGCCATCCGCGCTCTGCACGATAGCGGGCTGCGCGTCCCCGAAGACATCTCCGTAGTCGGCTTCGATGACATCCAGAGCGCAGCCTTCCATAATCCCAGCCTCACCACCATTCGTCAGCCGCTTCATGAGATGGGCACCATCGCCGCGCGTGTGCTGTTGCAGCGCGTTCGCGGCCAGAATTCTGTTCCTCATACGATTCCCGTACTGCCGGAACTGGTCATTCGCGAGTCCACCTGTCCGCCGCGCGACAACACCAAGGCCTCGAGGCGCGGTGGGTTTCGGTGAAGGGTACTGGCTTTTGCCCGTACATATTCCAGGCAAATTGACTGTGGGCATTAGCCCCTGAGGGCAGCTTTTCAAGCTGACCCGCTACCGGAATTCCGCATCAGTTGACGGCCACCGTCTGCGTGGAAAGATTCCAGCCGCGCAGCCCGATCTCCGGCTTCTGTTCGCCGGCCCCGAACTGCACGTTCACCACGCGCTCTTCACCCGGCAAAAGCGAAACATAATTGTCGCTGTAATACGCGGGCAGAATGCGCTGTCCCGTCGCGGCATCCTCAAGCGTAAGTTTGATCATCAGCGCCGCCGCCGCGCCCGTATTCTTCACCCGCAACCGCACCGCGCGCTCTCCATTTGTCTGCGCGGCCGTGGCCGAAGCCGTGAGCGTCGCAGGCGCAAGCGAATTCAGCTCGCGGTAGCTTGCGTCGTCCGCAGCCCACCAGTAGAAGTTATCGCTCACCGGCGCTCCGGTCGCATCGCTTACCTCGAGCTTTACAAAGACAGTGTGCCCGGCGGCCAACGTGGCCAGGTCAGGTTTTGCAACCGGTGTACGATCATCCGCGGCTGCCTGCACCTGGTTCGTGTGATCGCTCAGAATCTTCCCGTCCAGGCTCTCTACGAGTGTGCGCACTTTAAAGGATTGCGCTTGGCCCAGGTTGATCAGGTCCACTGAACTATCGGTCAGATTGAGCTGAGCATGGATCGGCTCGCATGCCTTCTGCGTTCCGTAAAAGCTCGACTGCGTGTCGTAATCCCAGCTCAGAAAGTTCCATTCCATGCTCGGCCACGCCGGTTGCGTCATCCAGATCATGCGCGCGGAATTCGGCTGCCACAGGTGCGCGGCAAACCCTTCAAAGATCGCGCGGTGACCCGCGTAGTCGATCATCTGCGCCTTCCGCTCAAAATCCTCCAGGCTGGCCGGCGCTCCAAACTCGGTTTCCATGGTTTCCATGAACGGTTGCACCGCCCCATTCCCGCTCTGGTGCCAGTCGTGATACGCCCACGTATCGCTGATCGGCCACCGATCCGGTTCCGGAATGAACGACTTCAGGCTCTCGAGCGTCGGCACGCTCGGAATGCCGAGCTCCACGCTGAATCCGCGATTGATCTGGTAATAGGTTTCGAGCGGCTTCAGTTGATAGGGCCCGGATCCGCGTAGATTCACCTGGTTCGAGCTGCCCGTGTAATACCGCGTATGGTCGAGAGTGCGCACCAGCTCGGCCAGTCCCGAGTTAATCGTCGCCTGCGGCACGCCTTCGTTGCGCCCGCACCACACCACGATCGATGGATGATGCCGATAGCGCAAAATGGTATCGCGTGCGTTCTTCAGGAACAGCGCGGCATCTTCGGCCTCCAGGTTGTACGACTCTGTCGATTCCCAGAAGTCGTTCCACACCATTAATCCATATTTGTCGGCCAGCGCGTAAAAGCTCTCTTCAGTGTTCTGGCCCATCCAATTGCGGATCATGTTCACGTGCGCGTCGCGATGCAATCGGAAATACGGCTCCAGGTGTTCGGTGCTCACGCGCTTCAGCATGTCGTCCATGCCCCAGTTGCCGCCGCGCGCGGCAATACGCACGCCATTCACTTTGATCACCAGGTCCGTTCCCGGCCATCCGCCCGCGACCGGCCGAATCGACGCCGATCCTTCCGCTCCCGGCTCCAGCGTCTGCACCCAGCTGTGCAAGATGGAATCGCGCAGCCAGTCCGGAGCCTGCGGGGGAATCACCAGGTCCGGTGTCCAGTTGTCGATCCGTCGAATACCCTCATGCGTCCCATCCACCAGCGGCAGCGCCTCGTCGTGCGTGCGGCTCGGGAGCACCTCGACGCGTTTCATGTGTCCCGACGCGTCAAACAGCGAGAGCTCATAGCTCACTTCCCTCATTCCAAATTCGATTTGTTTTGTCGCGCTCGTCTTCGCGCCTGTTGCAAATGAAACATGCAGCGTGTGCAGCGCGGGATCGCCATAGCCGTTCGGCCACCATAGCTTCGGGTTTTGAACCTTGAGCGCGGCAAACTCCGCCGGCTCCAGTCGAACCACCGTCTCGCCCGGATCCAGATGAACGTGCTTCGTTATCTTCACGTCATCGAATGTGGCCATTAGCTCGCCGTCTGTCGCGGCGCTGCCCGCATTGTCCAGCGGCACTTCAATTTCCACGTCGGCCTCGCTGCGATCGGGTTTAGGCAGCGTTGTAATCGCGTTCGCGTCGCCGATCTCAACCGGCCCCGTCGCCGTCAGCGTTACATCCTGCCAGATGCCCGTGTCGCGGTCGCGAATACCGGGAATCCAATCCCATCCCTCTGCGGCCGCAAACGTCGGCCCGTCCAGCAATTCCATTCCGCCGTTTTCGCCCGGGCCGCCCTTCAAGGACTGCTCGTTCGGAATCCCCGGATGCAGCGGTGGAGAAACCCGCACGGCCAGCGCATTTTCTCCGCCACCGGCAAGGTCCGTCACGTCGAATGTTCCACGCAAAAAGGCGCCCGTAAATCCGCCGAGTTTTTTCCCGTTCATCCAGACTTCCGCGGCGTAATTCACGCCACCAAAAGTGAGCGTCAGCCTTTGTCCCCGCGCCGCTGCCGGCGTCTTGAACTCCACGCGGTACCAATAGTCCTGGTGCGCCAGGCTTTCAGGAATCACCAGATTATTCAACCCGTAATCGGGATCGGGATAAATGCTGCGATCGATCATCGTCGTCAGCACCGTGCCCGGCACAGTGGCTACCAGCCAATCCTTGTCGGCGAATCCCGCTTTCGAAATCGCCTCGCCGGTCGCCTTCACTTCCGGCGCTGCCTTCAGCCGCCAACCTCCTGCAAGCGTCCACGGACTTTCGCCCTTCAACTCGCAATGCAAATCCGCCGCGGTTAGCTTTTTCTCCACCGGCTTCTCGATTCCGCCTTTTCCATGCGGCATGGTCGATGGATCCTGTGGCGCACTGTATCCGGCTTGCCCTCTTGTCTGCACCGGCCAGTGTTGCGAAGCCTCTTCATACGTCGGCTCACTAAAGTTCGGCGGCGCATCGGCCATCGCCTTCACTTCGTCGGCCGTCAGCGCTGCGCGAAAAATCCTCAGCCCCGCGATCTTGCCGCCGAAATGCCCGTCTGCGACTTTCTCCGACGGCGACGGCGCCATCTCCAGAACCGCCGCCACACTGCCTTGCGCAAGCGCGCTCATCGCCACCTCGCGGCCATCGGCATAGAGAACCACATGTTCGCCATCGCTCACCGCCACCGCCAGATGCCATTTTCCCGGGTCCAGCGCCTGATCGCCGGCCACAAACCCCGCCGAACTCTGCGCCTTCCCCAGCCACAGGCCCAGCCGGTTGTCCTTCATTCCGATGAATCGCGCGTCCTCTTCGGCAGGATCACCAATGCCAGCCAGTAACTCCGTCCCTTGCAGTGGCTCTGGCGATTCGAACCAGAAAGCAAGCGTCCACGCCGCGCGCCCCGCCAACACCGGGTCTTGAATCGCTGGTTGCCCCGATCCTTGGCCATCCATCGCCACAGCCCAGACCCCGTCCTGCGAAGTCGACGGAGACAAAGTCTTGTTCAAGCCCGGACCATCAGCGAGAAAGACAGCATTGAACGGACCATAAGCTGCCGGTGCCGGTGCGATCGTTTGCGCATGCATCGCCGCAGGCGCCGCACCCAACGGGGCAACCAGAAATCCAAAGGCCGCGCAAACAAAAAGTCGGAAGCTGGCTTCAGGCGTGTATGAGGGATGTTTTGACATGGCAAACCATCCTACAAAACCGGCGAATCAAAGTGCAAAAGCCGCGGCTTCCATGATTCGCTCCTATCCTCCATACCCGCGTGGCCGATCGTCCAGGACTAAACCCATCAACCAAAAGGCGGATCAACCCTTCACGGCGACCGTCGTACACTGAAGGCAGGCATTCCCCATGAAGAAACTTGCCATCGGCCTTTATCTTCTCGTCACCGCCGCGCTCCTGATCTGGGCATACAACCGGGCCTGGGCAGCTCCCAATGATGCCGCGCAGGGCGAAATGTTCCGCATCATCTATTACCATGTGCCATCGTTTTCCGTTTGTTTTGTATTCTTTGCGCTGAGTCTGCTCGGCTCCATCGGATTTCTTGCGTTCCGGCACAATCATCCTGACCGCGCGCAGATCTCCGACGCCTTGGCCTTGGCGGGTGCGGAAGTGGGCGTGGTTTTTTGTACGGTCGGCCTGGTTACCGGCCCGCTCTGGGCCCGTCGCGCCTGGGGTATGTGGTGGACCTGGGATGCGCGGCTTACAACCACACTCGTTCTCTGGCTCATCTACGTCAGCTATCTTCTGCTGCGTCGCTTTGCCGCCGGACCTCAGATGCAGACCCTCGCGGCCGTGCTGGGAATCTTCGGCGCGCTCGATGTGCCCATCGTCTATATGGCCAACCGCTGGTGGCGCACGCAGCATCCGGCGCCTGTCTTTGGCGGCGACTCGAATTCCGGCATGGACCCGACGATGGTCGGCGCGCTCCTCTGGAATATGCTCGCCTGGTTTCTTTGGGGAGTGCTTATTCTTGCCCTTCGCTACCGAGTAGAAAGAAAACAGCAGAAGATCGCGGCCGAGGAAGCCGAACAGGCATTGAGTTTGTGATCGTGGCCACAACGTGCAGAGAGGACTGCTCAGCGCAATGAAAAAAATTGGCACCGCATTGATCGTCGCTGTTCCCATCGTGCTCTTCGCACGCGCGTGCTGGCTTGTCTTCGGCGCGCCGCCGGAACCCCCCTTCGACTGGCGGCTGCACATGTCCCAGGCTGACCACGACGCGATCGTGGCCACGCTGAATCACCTCTATACGCAGGCCGCCTACACCATCACCTGGGCCATCCAACTCGGCTATGCAGCATGGCTCTTGGTCAGGTGGCAGGCACAGGAACAAAAATCGACCCGAAAACTGAACGCATAGGCTACCCGCACCCCCGCCTTGTCACACCCCTTTGTGCCCCGTGTCACCAAGGACGGTAAAGCTCAGGCCGCTCCATGCCTTTCGTTACTCTCCAAAAGGCCACACCATCTACCACTTCCGCGCCTGCATCCCAATTTTCGTGGTATTTCAAGATTTCCCTCACACCGCCGATGATCGAGTGGTAGATCAGTTGCAAAGTTGATCGGCTGCTCAACGGTTTTTTGGTATCGGCTTTAGCCTGGGACTCTCGCGTCGCGGCGTCTTCACCTTATACAAGGGGCGAGCGCGCCAAAGATAACCTTCTTCGCCCGAGTCTCCACTACCGCCGAGTGCCGACTGGGGACCACTATCATGCATGACTTCTTGATTGCTCTTGCCTTTATCGGTATGGTCATCGCTCCTGCCATCGTGGCCGCAAACTGCTCAACAGAAATCACCGACGAACCCAAGTCAAAATAATCACCGCCGCTACTGCTAAGAGAGTTTTTCATCCCTGATCTGCGTTGCTACTTTCTTTCTTCAACTGTCCCGAAGCTCTTTCAGTTCCACCCCTAACGCTTGCTAATTCACCGTCTGCTGCCTGCGGTTTTCTATTCCCTGTTCCCTGACCCCTAATCCCTGCCCTTCAAACATTGCCCTTCCCTCTTCCACCCGATAGACTGCCATTAGACTCATCGTCCGAGGGACTTGAATGCTCGTCGTCATGAAAGCGCAGGCTACGCCGGAAGAGATCCAGGCCGTCTGCGACCATATCGTGCAGTTGGGTTTCCGGCCCCATCCACTTCCCGGGGCCCAGCGCACTGCCATCGGCATCACGGGCAACCAGGGCGAAGTCAACCGCGGCAACCTGGAATCGCTCTCCGGCGTTGCCG
>CAZHOO010000097.1:0-10997 GCA_964533905.1 uncultured Occallatibacter sp.
AGAGCATCCACTTGCTGGCGAAGCCGCTCATCAGCGGAATGCCCATCATGCTGCCCACGCCGATTAGCCAGGACAAAGTCGTCTGCGGCATCTTTTGCGCCAGCCCGCCAAGCTGATTCATATCGCGTGTGCCGGCGGCGTGCTGCACGCTGCCCGCCGTCAAAAACAGACCGCCTTTGAAGAAGGCGTGATTCAGGCAGTGCAGCAGCGCGGCGGTTATCGCGAGGGGCGTTCCGATACCAAGACCCATCATCATGTAGCCGATCTGGCTCACGGTTGAAAAAGCCAGCATGCGTTTCAGGTCGGTCTGCACCATGGCGTACATCACGCCCACGGCCATCGTTACGGTGCCGATCCACATCAGGCTTTCGCCCCACGCCGCCGGCCACACCCCAAAACTGTGCATGCGCGCCGCCAGATACACGCCTGAGGTGACATAACAAGCGGAGTGCAGCAGCGCGCTCACCGGAGTGGGCGCTGCCATGGCCTCGGGAATCCATGTGTGCAGAGGAACCTGCACGCTCTTCGCGACCAGCGCGACGAGCATGAGCGCGAAGATGCCGCCTGTAAAATTGCGCGTTACGTTCGGGTCAGTCCACAAGGCACTACTCGCGCGGTGGTAGAGGATGAGAATTCCGGCCAGCAATCCGTAGCCGGCAATGTGCGTCATCAGGAGAACTTTGCGCGCGCCGTTGACCGCCTCGCGATTGGTGTACCAGAAGCCGACGAGAGTGAACGAGCACAGACCGACCAGTTCCCAGCAGAGATAAAAGATAAACAGGTTGGCACTATAGACGAGCGCTATGAAGCCGCCGATGAAGACGAGCATGATGGCGTAGAAGCGCGTTGCCGACTTGTCATGCGCCATGTAGCCGATGGAATAAAGCAGCACCAGGCCGCCGATTGCCGCGCCCATGAAGGCAAAGAGAACGCTCAGCGCGTCAACATGAAGGACGAACGCGAGCGGGCCATCCCAAGGCAGCGGATTCAGGTCGATTGCCTGGCCGCTGCGAACCCACGGCGCGATTCCCGCGACGGCGGCGAGAGCAGGCAAGCAGCTGAGGAAAGCCAGAATTCCTTTGGTACGCGCGGAGCATAGCCGCGCCACCAGGATCTGCAGCATGGCGCCCACGATAAGGGAGCATGGAGCCATCAATATGAGAGTTGCCGCACTCATGCCTTCATGTTGAGCGCGCTACCGTTAGGGGTGATGTGACCGCGCACACAGGGAGGAAAATCGGACCGTCAAAGTCCGGTATTTCATACCACAAAGTGGGAATCGGCCTGCAGGTCCCGCGGCTTGTTGATTTGCGCTTCTAACAGATGCTCCTCCAGCACGACTGCGATCATCCGCAGGCCGCGAGCAGCTACAATTCTGCGGGAGCGGGTCTGCCATGAATCGAAACATGAAAGTGTGTTTTCGCGCGTTCTTTATCCTGCTTCTTTCCGCGGGAATCTTTCGCCATGCGCTAGCCCAGGCCAGCGCCGCCGCGCCCCAGTTTCAAGTGGCGGCTTCTCGTTTCGCGCCGGAACAGCCCGCTCCTCCTGCGCCTTCTGCCAGTTACCGCGCAGTGCAAGAGCGGCTGGCGCGGGGCTGGAACACGTGGGACACCAACAGTGTCACCACCCAGGTCCTGCTCCCGGAAGGGCTGGCGATTCATTTTGGCCTGAAGCACAACACGGCGCTGAATACCGATGCGTTTCTTGGGGACGCGCTCATCGGTCGCTTGCAGCCGGCCGCGGAGCAGGTGACGCCGGGCCCGCATGCATGGGATGGCAGCTATACCGATCTCCGCGTTGCATGGCGCGGTCACAGCTGGCGCATCCAGAGCGCGCACGACGCGGATGATCTGGTTTTGCTGGCCACGCTCCTGCCGTCCACGGCCATCTCGGCAATGCCGCCCACGCTTGTGGTCTCAGTCAATTTCCTCTGGAACCGGCCGGGCACTACGCTGCGCCGCGCGGACTTTATTGAGACTCATGGCGCATCGGGTTCCGTGCCGGTGTTTTGCACCTGCGATCCGGCTTCCGCGCAGACGGAGAGCCGCGGCTACGCCGACGTTCCCGTTGCCGGGCCATATTTTGCGGTCGATTTCACAGGGCCGGTTGGCGTCGCCACGGGACGCCGCCGCACGCTCGCAGAAATTCAAGCCATCGTCGAGCGCCAGCGCCAGGCCTACGAACAGTCGGTCGATTCGGCAGGCGCTGCTGCGCCTATCCGCGACGCCATTGAAACCACGCTCGGTTGGGACACCATCTACGAGCCGAACAAGCGGCGCGTGATCTCGCCGGTGAGCCGCGTGTGGAACCAGAACTGGGGCGGCTACGTGCTGTTTGACTGGGATACTTTTTTCGCAGCCACGCTTGCCTCCATCGGTGATCGCGACCTGGCCTACGCCAATGCCATGGAGATTCTGCGCGAAGAGTCGCCGGGAGGCTTCGTTCCCAACGCTGCCCGCCCCGGCGGCTGGAGGAGCTTCGATCACTCCGAGCCACCGGTGGGCGCCATCACGGTGCTGGGGCTCTATCAAAAGTTTCACGACCGCTGGTTTCTTGCGGATACCTTCGCGCCGCTGCTGAGCTGGAACCGCTGGTGGGACCAGCACCGCCAGACACAGGGCTATCTCGCGTGGGGCGACGACGCCAAATCCGAATTCACCGACCCCGATGATGGCTACCGCGAAACGCGCCAGGGCGCGATCTACGAATCGGGCCTGGACAACAGTCCGATGTACGATGACGCGGTCTACGACCAGAAGACGCACTTGCTTGAACTTGCCGACGTGGGCCTGATGAGCCTCTACATTGCCGACTGCGATGCGCTGGCGCAGATTGCCGATGTGCTGGGGAGATCCGTCGAGTCGCGCGAGCTGCGCGACCGCTCCAGCCGCTACCGTGCCAGCCTGGCAACTCTTTGGAGCGAGCAGGACGGGATCTTTCTCAACAAAGATCTGCGCACTGGTCAACTGAGCCGGCGGCTTTCGCCCACCAACTTTTATCCGCTGCTGGCGCGCGCGGCCACGCCCGCCCAGGCGCAAACCATGATCCAGAAACATCTGCTCAACCCTGACGAGTTCTGGGGCCAGTGGGTGATTCCGGCGATTGCCCGCAACGATCCCGCGTTTGCCGATCAGAACTATTGGCGCGGCCGCATCTGGGGGCCGATGAACTACCTGGTCTATCTCGGGCTGCGCAACTACGATGAGCCCGACGCACGCCGCGCACTCGCACAGAAATCGTACGATCTTTTTCTCAAGGAGTGGAAGGAAAAAGGCCACGTCCACGAGAATTACAACGCCATCACCGGCAGCGGCGACGATGTGACCAGCAGCGACCGCTTCTACCATTGGGGCGCGCTGCTCGGCTACGTGGAGTACATGGAACAGACCGAGCCGACGACGGCCGCGCAGGCGCTACATTGAAGATTCGCCCATTCATGACGCAGCCGATTGATTGATCCTTTACGCGTCGGCGGCTGTGACGTGCACGCACGCGCACCACAGGCAAGCCGTCCCGGGCTACAATGCGGCGGGGGCATTTCCGGCTATGAATTCGTCAGCGAGAGAGCGTTGCGTCGCAATTGTTCTGGTTTTGTCGGTTGCATTTTTCGCCGCGTGCTCGGCGTCGGGCCAGGTCGCCGTCAGCGAGTCGCAACGAGTTTCCTCGCAACTGCCGCAGCAGGAGCGCGTGATTGTTGACAGGCTTTTGAGCCTCGGTCAACTGCCGGCCGGCACTTGGAAGATGCACGCGGGCGACCTGGCGCACGGCGAGGCTGTGAGTTTGGACGAGACCGATTGGCAGCCCGTGGCCCTGATGGCGAAAGCTCCGAACGATGCCGTCTGGTTCCGGCAGACGATTCAAATTCCCGACACGCTCAACGGCTATGACCTGACAGGCGCGCGCATCTGGTTTCAGTTTCACGCCGAGGCCAATGGGCCCATGCCGGAGATGATTTACTTCAACGGCCGGCGCGCGGCCATGGGCGAGGATCTCGAACCGATCGTGCTCGAAGACGACGCTCGCCCCGGCGACAAAATCGTGATCGCGGTCAAACTGCTGCACACCGTGGATGTGAAGACCTTCCGTGGAGCGACCGTGAATATCGATTTTGCGAGCGGGCGGCCGAATCCCGAAGACCTGGCGCAGGAGTTTTTGTCGGCGTCTGTGCTGCTGCCGAGCTTGGCGCCAGGAGACCGGAGCAAGCTGGACACACTCAGCGCCGCGATCTCCGCCGTCGATGTGGCCTCGCTCGATGCGGCCGAAACGGCGACCGGTGATTCGCGCGCGCAGGCGGAGGCGAAGTTCGACGCCAGCCTGAAGTCGGCCCAGGCGAAATTGGAGCCGCTGCGTCCGCTGCTTGAGACTGCGACGTTCCATCTCACCGGCAACTCGCACATTGATGCGGCGTGGTTGTGGCCGTGGACTGAAACCGTCGATGTCGTCCGGCGGACGTTCTCGACCGCGCTGCAGTTGATGAACGAATATCCCGGCTACACCTACACGCAATCGGCTGCGGCCTACAACGAATGGATGGCGGACAAATATCCCGACCTGAACGCTCAAATCAAAAAGCGCATCGCCGAGGGCCGCTGGGAGATCGTTGGTGGCATGTGGGTTGAGCCCGATCTGAACATGCCCGATGGTGAGTCGCTGGTGCGGCAATTGCTGGTGGGCAAGCGCTGGTACAAGCAGGCATACGGCGTGGACGTGCGCATCGGCTGGAATCCAGATTCGTTCGGCTACAACTGGCAACTTCCGCAAATCTACAAGAAGAGCGGCGTCGACTACTTCGTCACGCAGAAGATGGAGTGGAACGACACGAATCAGCTTCCCTTCAAGCTGTTCTGGTGGCAGTCGCCCGACGGATCGAAGGTGCTGGCGTACTTTCCACACGGCTATGGAAACGAGGACCTGCGTCCGCTGCGACTTTCGGACGATCTGGTGGCCGCGCGGCAGCGCTCGACAGGCATGACAGACATGATGGACCTCTATGGCGTCGGCGATCACGGCGGCGGGCCGACGCGGGCCATGCTCGACGAGGGGTTTCACTGGGCCGATCCCGATCCCGCGTCGGTTACCGCGAATGGCGGCGCGCCGGTTACGCCAAAGTTCGAGTTCGGCACGGCGCAGAGCTGGTTCTCGGCGGTCGAGAAAAATATCGCTCCCGACAGCCCGGTCTGGAACTATCAGTCGATTGCGAAGGGTTATACGCCGCCGCCGGATGTTCCGGGAAAGGTTTCGATTCCGACGTGGAACTCGGAGTTGTATTTTGAGTATCACCGCGGCGTGATGACCACGCAGGCCAACCACAAGCACAACATGCGGACGGCGGAAGAGGAGATGCTGAACGCGGAAAAGTGGTCGTCGTTTGCGTGGCTTTATGGCTCGAAATATCCCTCTGACGAACTGACCGAGGATTGGAAGAAGGTGCTCTTCAACCAGTTCCACGATCTGGCGGCGGGGTCGGGTATTGCGGTGATCTACAAAGATGCGCAGAAGGATTACGACTGGGTCCGCATGTCGACACAGGAGATTGAGGCGGGGGCGCTGGAAACTCTGGCCGAAAGGATCAAAACGCAATCCCTTGGGAGCCCGGTTCCTATCGTGATTTGGAATTCGCTCGGATGGGAGCGTTCCGGCGATATCACAGTTAAGGTCCAAGTGCCTTGTGACAGTTCTCCTCTGACGCTGAATCACGAAATCAGATATTTGGAGGCAAGCTGCCTCGCGAACGACCCAAAGACGGGAGTCTCGGTGCTCGAGATTCATAACGTGCCGGTTCCAGCGTTGGGCTACACGGTGGTCTACCTCTTTGGTCATACCAGCACTCAAGCCGAGCATTCAGCCCAGAGCAGGAAGAACGACCAACCATCAGCGCCGAATTCATTGAGTAACTCATTGCTCAGCGTTTCGGTCGATGGGAGGACCGGGTGCATCACTAGCCTCCTTGACAAGAGCGCGAATATCGAAATGCTCGCCCCCGATTCCTGTGCCAATCAACTTCAGTTCTTCAAGGACCTGCCAAAGCAATACGACGCGTGGAACATCGATCCGGGGACGCTTGATGTTCCGCCGATGACGATCGACAAAGCAGATTCAGTTGAGCCGGTCGGCGATAACGCCATCCGGGTCACACGCCATTGGCAGAGCTCAAAGTTTGTACAGACCATCTCGCTCAAAGGCGACATCGTCGACATCGACAACGACATCGACTGGCACGAGAAGCACATTCTGCTCAAAGCCGCGTTTCCTCTCGCCGTAACGAGCGACTTTGCGACCTACGAAATTCCTTACGGGAGCATCGAGCGGCCAACGACGCGCAACAACTCCTTCGATAAAGCTCAGTTTGAAGTTCCGGCGATGCGCTGGGCCGATCTTTCGGGCGCCGGGCCCGACGAAAAAGTCTATGGCCTGAGCATTCTCGACCAGGACAAATACGGCTACGACGCTGCGGGCAATGTGCTGCGCATTACCCTGCTGCGCTCGCCCACGTGGCCCGATCCCGATGCCGACCAGGGCGAGCATCACTTCCACTACGCGCTCTATCCTCATGCGGGCACGTGGAAGGACGCGCTCACTGTGCGCCATGGATGGGAGTACGACTATCCGCTGCAGGCTGTGGTGACGACGGCGCACACCGGCTCACTTCCGCCCGAGCATTCATTCGCTTCTGTCTCGCCCGACAATGTTGTCCTGACCGCCCTGAAAAAAGCCGAAGACGCCGACGGGCTGATTTTCCGCGCGTACGAGTGGGCAGGGAAGGAGACGACGGCAGAGTTTCACGTGCCTCCGGGCGCGACCGGCGCCACAGTCACGAACCTCATGGAGCAGCCTGAGGGCGATCCGCTTCAAGTTACCGGCGGCGTCGTGATGGTGCCTATCCATCCGTCTGAGATTTTGACGGTGCGAGTGGACTACGCAAAGGCAGGGAATAGCCAGTAGGGAATAGGGATTAGCTGTCAGCCCTCAGCCCACATCCAATTGGGGCGAGGGAGGGGATTTCTGCTCCTCCGCAGTCAAGCTGACGGCTGATAGCTGATGGCTGGTATTCTGGAACTGCAAGGAGCCTGCACCATGCACATTACTTCCCCATTCTTTGTGGTTCCCGTCATCATCGCCATCTTTGTGGCGTCGATCCTGTTTGCCACCAGCAGCAAGGAAGACGGCTCGGCGCACTGAGCGCCCTGACGCGGCATTTTAGCCGATCGAAGATTCAGCTGAGCCCAGAACTGTAGCGCCGGTCTCCAGACCGGCTGTCGTGCGGGTATCCATACCCGCACTCCACACCCACTTCCAGTTCTTCAGTCCAGCGCGTTCAGGGTTGCTCAGGACATATTCGATCGCCCGGTCGAGTTCGCCGTCTTCACGAATCAAGCGGTCATAATACTCGCGCTGCCAGAAGACTCCGCTGCGCCCGAGGATTCGGTTTGCCTTTCTAGCAGTGAACAGCTTCCAGCTTCGAATCACCCCCGCCAACTCCTGTCCCGGAAACAAACGGAAGATCACATGGACATGGTTCGGCATTACGCACCAAGCTACGAGCCGGTATCGCTTTTCGTGCCAGAAGCGCAGCGTGTTCGCGACCAAATCGCCAATTTGGGGGTTACCGAGAAAACACGCGCCGATTCCGCGATCGAAGTATTCCTCAATCTTCTTCGAACGGAACTCTTCGACAAGAACTTTCTGGCGTTGCGACAGATTTGCTCCCGCGCGTCTCGCCGCTTCGAGTATGCGTTGCCGTTTCTTGAGCCGCTCCAAGACAGCTTTTGGCAAGGAGTCGGCAAGATGGAAGGTGACGAAATAAAGCCCGCCATCCTTTTCCCAATGTGGAAGGCGGCCACGACGGCGGATTCGCACCTCGCCGAAACAGGGTTGCGCACCGCCTTGAACGGCGCTTTCGAGTTTGCCGTGCTGCGGTGATGTGTCTTCCATGGAAACAGGATTCTACTCTTGGTCGCCGGAGTGCGGGCGAGGACGCCCGCACGACAGCCGGTCTGGAGACCGGCGCTACAATTAGAGGCCGCCGTTAGATACGCTGGCCTGGCAATACATGGTCTCCCGGAACCTTTTTCCCTCCGGCGGCGTATAACGTCCCAAGAGGTCGATGGTCATGACACCCAACAAGATAAGCAAGCCGGCATTGAGTTCGACACGCGAGCCGGCGCCGGGCTCGGCGCTTGAAGCGAAACGGAATCCGACATCCGAAGTAGGGTTTAGGCCCGCCGGGCTCCTGGCCGGCGCGGCTACCTGCTTTCTTCTCGCCGCCGGAATCGCCGGATGCAGAGTCTCGGTGGACAAAGGCCCCAACGGCGAAGACAAAAGGGTCCAGGTGGACACTCCTTTTGGCGGCATTCACGTGAACACCGACGAGACCAGTGCCGCGGACCTCGGCCTGCCGGTCTATCCTGGCGCGGACATCGTGAAGGATAAAGATAACGACAAATCGGCTGACATCCACATGGGCTTTGGCGAGTGGGAACTGCGCGTGAAAGTCGTCAACTATTCGACCCCCGACAGCCAGGACAAAGTCGTTGCGTTCTACAAGAAGGCTCTCACCCGCTTCGGCGACGTGATTGCTTGTCAGGGCCACAACCCCGTGGGTACGCCGACAACGACATCCGAGGGGCTCACCTGCGCGGATCAGGGCGGCGCCAATGTGTCGGTCGATACGGGTGCCCACAATCATGGCTATAACGCGGACCAGGACATTCTTCAACTGAAGGCTGGCTCCAGGCGCCACCAGCACGTTGTCGGATTCGAGAACTCTGGGCCGGGCCAGACGCGGTTTGCCCTCGTCGCACTCGATCTGCCGGCAGCGGCCGTCGGCGAATCCGATAAGACCGAATAGTCCCTGATCTCGATTGGTCTCATCGAATACGGCAGCCGTTCCGACCCGAGTTTCCGCCCCGTTTGTGCAGAGGTTGGGGTGACTCCCATCACAGCGCAGGCTGTTCCCTAAAGTACAGACTCATGGCAGCTTGAAGGGTGTTCGGAATAACACCTGGAGGGGCTGCCCGTGATGGGACGATCGGCGCCAACGCAGGTCCTTTAGAGGACGTGCAGAGGCGGCTCAAAATGACCTGGAGCGAGGACTATCAGCGCAAGAGCATGAGCGCGGCGCGGGCGCTCAACGTTGTTCCCTCCAGCGCTCGCGTTTGGATCCAGTCAGGCTGTGGAACGCCTTCAGTTTTAGTTGAAGCGCTGGTCGCGCGCGCCGCCACTCTCCGCGACGTTGAAATCATCCACATGAAAACGCTGGGCGCGGCCGATTACACGCGTCCCGAGTACGCGGGTCACTTCCGGCACCGTGGCCTGTTTCTGGGTGACAACGTGCGCGAAGCGGTTTGCAATGGGCGCGCTGACTACACCCCCATTTTTCTGAGCGAAATTGAAGGCCTCTTCGAGAGCGGCGCTCTTCCGCTCGACGTGGTGCTCATGCAGGTTTCGCCGCCGGATGCGCACGGCTTCGTGAGCCTGGGCACGACGGTGGACTGTACGCTGACGGCAGTGCGCTGCGCCAAAATCGTCATCGCCGAAGTGAATCGCCAGATGCCGCGCACGCATGGCGACACCACCATTCACGTGAGCCACATCTCGTCCATCGTGGAGACGGATCGACCGCTGCTCGAGCTTGAGGCGGAGCCGTGCACAGAGGTGCACATGCGCGTGGCGCGCAACGTAGCGGCGCTCATTCCCGATGGCGCTACGCTGCAGACGGGAATCGGCGGAATCTCCGAAGCGGTGCTTCATTGCCTCGCCGGCAAGCGCGACCTGGGCATTCACACCGAGATGTGTCCCGATGGCGTGATCGATCTGATGGAGTCCGGCGTGATCAACGGCGAGCGCAAAACGCTGCATCGCGGCAAGGCTGTGGTCGCATTTGCGCTGGGCACCAGGCGGCTCTTCGATTTCATTCGCGAGAATCCCAGCTTCGAGTTTCGCTCCATCAGCTACACCAACGATCCTTTTGTCGTTGCGCAGAACGATCGCATGGTGGCGATCAATGGCGCGCTGCAGGTGGATATGACGGGGCAGGTCTGCGCCGATTCTCTGGGCACGCGGCCCTACAGCGGGTTTGGCGGGCAAATCGACTTTATTCGCGGCGCAGCGCGATCCAACGGCGGCGTGCCGATCATCGCGTTGCCTTCAACGGCGCGCGGCGGAACGGTATCGCGCATTGTGCCGGTACTTGAGCCGGGCGCAGGCGTGGTCACTTCGCGCGCCGACGTGCACTACGTCGTGACCGAGCACGGCATTGCCTATCTGCATGGAAAGACGTTGCGCGAGCGCGCCGAAGCGCTGATTGCGATTGCCGATCCGAGATTCAGGGCCGAACTGGAAGACTTTGCGGTGCGCTCGCACTACATGGAGCGGAAAGCCACGCTGGCGTTTGCGTGACAAGTAGGATGAGGAGGGGCGGCGAAGTGAGCGGGATGCCGGAACAGAAAAGGGATCGGGGCCAGTTGCACATTGACGAGCAGGAGTGCAAGGGCTGCGGCCTGTGCATGGAGGCTTGCCCGCCCAAGGTGATCGCGATGAGCGAGCGGCTGAATCACTATGGCTACCGGACCGCGCTGTATGCAGGCACCGGCTGCACGGGCTGCGGCATTTGTTTCATGGTCTGCCCGGAGCCGGGCGCGATTACGGTTTACCGCCTGGTGAGCGCGCATGAAGTTGAGGCGCGCGCGGCAAAGGCTGCGGCGGAAGGGGCGAGCGCATGCGCAAGCAACTGATGAAGGGCAACGAAGCCATCGTCAAGAGCGCCATCCTTGCCGGGTGCCGCGCGTTTTACGGCTATCCCATTACGCCTGCGAGCGAGATTGCCGAGGCTGCGGCGGAGTTCATGCCTAAGACCGGCGGCGTTTACGTGCAGGCGGAGAGCGAGGTCGCGGCCATCAACATGTTGTACGGCGCAGCGTCGGCCGGCGTGCGCGCCATGACCGCGTCGAGCGGCCCCGGCATCAGCCTCATGCAGGAAGGCATCAGCTACATGGCCG
>CAZHOO010000098.1:0-10888 GCA_964533905.1 uncultured Occallatibacter sp.
CCGCGTTCCCCGCCGGCTCCCTCATGAATTCCGCATTCAATCCGTGGGCCGGCTCCGCTTCCGGCTCATCACCCGCGATGGACGCCCACTCCACCGCCCGCGCCGACCTCTCGCTCGATGCCATCATTCGCCAGCATGTCCAATATGTCCTCGACCTCAACCGCGGCAACAAGCTCCGCACCGCCCGCCAGCTCGCAATCAGCCGGTCGACCCTCTATCGCATCCTCGCTAACGAAAACTTCCTCGCCCGCTGAACGCAAAAATCCCCAAGCGCCGGTCGCCGTCTTCCGGTCAACCTTCGCTCGGGGACATTTTCGTCCTAATTGTGTTGATCCCGTTCAGGACCCTAGCCGAATCCGCCCGCCACCTACTGCTGCAACACCACCTGTTGCCCTTCCTTCACGCCGCTGGTAATCTCCGTCACCGATCCGTTTGACAACCCCACCGTCACCGGAATCTTCCGGAAGCCCTCTTTCTGATGGCTGTCCGGAACATCGACAAACGCACTCTGTTTGTTGTCGTAGATCACCGCGTCTTCCGGCACCGTCAGCACGCCCTTGTGCTCGTCCAGCATGATCTCTGCATTGGCCGTCATGTTTGCCTTCAGCTCGCCGCCGGGATTGTTGATCGATACGCGCACCTCAAACGTGGTCACATTATCTTTTTCCACGCCCATCGGCGCAATCTTTGTCACCTTTCCGTAAAACAGCCGGCCGTTGAAACTCTCAACCTTGATGCGCGCGGGCTGCCCCATGTACACGTGCGCAATGTCGGCCTCATCGACCTTCCCCTGCACGTACACCTCTGAGGTGTCGCCCTCGGTCATCACCAGAGTGGCCGTTGACCCGAGTACCAGGATCGAACTGACCGCATCGCCCATTTCAACGTCGCGAGATAAAATCACGCCGTCCATCGGCGCAACAATTGTCGTATACGAAAGCTGCTCTTCCAGTTGCTTGAGGCTGGCCTCGCTCTGTTGCACCTGCGCCCGCGCCTGCTTCAGCTTCGCGGTGTCCACGCCAATCTGCGCCTTTGCGGAATCGCGCTTCGTCAGCTCCGCCAGGTAATCGCGGTTCGCGTCGTCCAGCGCCTGCCGGCTCACGATCCCATCCTTATTCATTTCGATGTTCCGGTCGAGCGTCGCCTTGTACATCGGCAGGTCTGGAGCAGAAGCCGTCACCTTGTCCTGTTCGATGTTGGCTTCGTAGGTGGTCACGTTGGCTTCGGCACTAGCCAGTTGCGCTTTCTGCGCATCCACCTGCGCCTCGATCTCCTGCTGATCCAGTTGCGCCAGCTCCTGGCCCTTGTGCACACGGTCGTTAATGTCGACGTAGAGCTTTTCCACGATGCCGGAAGCCTTGCTCTTCACTTCAACCTTCGTGATCGGCTGGATGTCTCCGGTCGCAACCACAGACTTGGCCACGTCGCCGCGTGTGACCTTGGCCAGCCGGTTGGGGTCAATCGGATCTCCCTTCGCGATATGCACGATCGCGACGCCTGCAATCAGCACCACCACCGCGCCCAACGTGCCCACCACAATCCACAGTTTCCTGTTTTTACGCGACGCTGCCACACTGTCCTCCCCTTGATTTCACCCGAGAGTTGTTTTCACCCGAGAGTTGATTCCGCCAATGAGCGGCGGGGCTCCGGGTGATCGCTGACCGCACAAAACCGGTCGCATGAAACCCGCTTACGGCGCCCCATTAAAAGCAGCGGACTACGCCTGAATAAGATTTGCCCAAAAGATTGAGACGGTGACTGATCACCGTTGTAACCCGCTAGCTCCTACTACGCAAGGCACTGCGTCACGGTTCCCGGGTGACACGAATCACCCAAACCCGGGTCCAATAGAGTGGCTCGGGGGCTAAAACGTCCTTCCCCTGACGCGGCCATCCCCTTTTGCGGGAACCGCGCCGCCATCTTCGTCGTATTCTTCATAGTTAAAGGATAAGCAAAGACGGTTCCGCGCCGTCTCACTCTCATGCGCAGCTTTTCTGACACTCTCGGGCAGGTCGTCCGCGCCATCATGGCCAACAAGCTGCGCAGTTTTCTCACCATGTTCGGAATCGCATGGGGCGTGGGCTCGCTGCTCGTCCTCGTGGGCCTCGGCGAAGGATTCCGCGAGGGCCAGCGCAAGGAGCTTTCACAATTCGGCCATGACGTCGTGATGGTCCTGAATGGCACCATCCCCGCCCTGCCCAATCAGCACACCGGCATGCGCCCCTACGAGCTCACCCTGGGCGACGAGGACGCCATTGGCCGTTTGCCTGAAATCAAAAACGTCACCGCCGAGCTTGCCCGCTCCGATCTCTATGAAGTCAGCCAGTGGAGCAACACCTCGGCCCATCTGGGAGGAAATCAACCCAGCTATACGGTCGTCCGTTATCTTCCCATCGCTGCCGGCCGTTTCATTGATGACCAGGACGTTCTCCAGCGGCGCCGCGTCGTGTTTATCGCGCAAAAATCTGCGCAGATCCTCTTTCAGGGCCATACCATGATCGGCCAGCCCATCACCATCAACGGAATCGAGTTCACCGTCATCGGCGTCGGCGAGAAGGTCGGCCGCGGCAACAACACGTATGACGACGAAAAAATGTACATCCCCATCACCACCATGGCGGAGTATTTCCCTCTCAAGGGCGACAATATTCCCCAGGACGCGGTCAACTCCATCCAATACAATCCCACCAAAAAGAACGACAATACCGCGGCATCCATTGCCGTCCATCGCGTCATCGGCCAGCGGCACGGCTTCGATCCATCGCTCTCAGAAGCCTTCAACGAGTTCGACACCATCACCGAATCCAATACCATCGGCGTCATCTTCACCGCAATGGACGTGTTTCTGGGCGGCGTCGGCGTCGTCACCCTGGCCCTCGGAGCCGTCGGCATCATCAATATCATGCTCGTCTCCGTGACCGAGCGAACCCGGGAAATTGGCGTGATGAAGGCCGTCGGCGCGACCAAGCGCAGCATCATGGCGCAGTTTTTCTGGGAAGGCCTCCTGCTAACCGCCATTAGCGGACTCATCGGTGTCGCCGCATCCTGGGTATTAATGCGCCTCATGCAGGCCGTGCTCACTGACAAAATCCCTGGTTTCGATCCTCCGCGGATCGTGCCCTGGTCTGCCGCCATGGCTCTCGGCACACTCATCCTCTGTGGCATCGCGGCTGGGCTCTACCCTGCCGGCAAGGCCGCCGCCCTCGACCCCATCGAAGCCCTGCGCAAGGAGTAAATCATGCTGAAAGACATTCTCGGTCAAGCCTGGGAGGCGATGCTCTTCAATCGCCGCCGCACTGCCCTCACCACCATCGGCATGGCCTGGGGCATTGCCACTGTGGTGTTGCTGCTCGCCTACGGCAACGGCTTCTCCCATGCCTTTGAAGTCATTTTTGCCCAGTGGGGCACCAACACGATCGGCTTCTTTCCAGGTAAAACCAGCCAGCAGGCGGGGGGCGATAAAGCCGGGGCCCAGGTCCGTCTCACCCAGGACGATGTCGACCGCGTAATCGCTGCCCTGCCTGAAATCACCCACATCTCGCCCACCGAGTATCACGACACCGCCGTTGAGAATGATCTGCACACTTACACCTGGACCGTCGTCGGCTCCCGGCCCGCCTACGCCGATATCGTCAAGCTCATTCCCGAAGACGGCCGTTTCTTCAATGCCGCTGAAGATGATCAGCGCGCCCACGTATGCGTCCTCGGTTCTGACGCCAAAACCAAGCTCTTCTCAGGCCTCTGGGCCGTGGGTCAAACCGTCCGCCTTAACGGCGTCGGCTATACCGTTGTCGGCGTCCTCCAGCCCAAGATGCAGGAGGGCAACGACAACATCAACACCACCGTCTACATTCCCTTCAATACCATGAGCGATCTGAAAGACACCACGTACATTGACGGTGTCTGGATCGGCTATGTCGGCGACTACCAGCAAATCGAGAAGACCATTCGCGAAACCCTCGCGGCTGCTCATCACTTCCGTCCCACCGATAAAGACGCCGTCCACGTCGCCAATCTGCGCACCCAGCTCCACCAGTTTGAAATTCTTTCCATGGCCCTCCAGGTCCTGCTTTCCATGGTGGGCGCGCTCACTCTCGGCATCGCCGGCATCGGCCTCATGAACATCATGCTCGTCTCGGTGCAACAGCGCACCCGTGAGATCGGCGTCGAAAAGGCTCTGGGCGCGCGCAGGCGCCACATCCTCACTCAGTTCATGGCTGAAGCGCTCGCCATCACGGGCGTCGGCGGAGTCTGCGGCATCGCCCTCGCCTACCTGGTGTCGGTCTGCGTGGGCCGCATCACCTTCTATAGCGCGATTGCCAAGCACGCCGACGCCGCCGACATCCGCCTCATCATCTCGCCAGCCTCTCTCATCGTCGCGACTGTGATCTTGATCGTCACCGGCATTGTCAGCGGCATGATCCCCGCTATTCGCGCGGCCAACCTCGACCCCATCGAAGCTCTTCGCTACGAATGAATTCCGGGCGCCAGAAGGCGTTCACGCGCGGCCATCGGGACGGATCGCGTGCCGTCCATCTTGGACGATTCGCGATTGAGATACTACTGCACCCGCTTGAAATCCGCGTGCGCGTGCACAAGCGTGCCGTTCGCGAACAGAAATGTCCAGTCTTCAATGTGATGGTTCGCATCGATGACGGTAACCACCCAGTGGCTCACATGCCCCACCTGGTTGCTGCCGGGGGCATCCACCAGATCAAACTCCACCGTCTTCCCGTCGACTGAGGGCCGAGCCACCATGTGCGGCCTGTTGCCGAAATCGCAGTAGTGAATCAACGTTAGCCGATCATTATCGAGATAGAAAACGGTAACCTCTGGACCAGGTGTGCTCAACTCGTGAATCAACGCGTTTCCGTGCGATGCAACGCGGATGGAAAGCGGCATCAGCTGGTCAGTACCCATGGCGGGATTGTCCGTCGTTATCGCACCTTTCCAAGTGCCCGCTAGAGTCTTCAGAAGATCAAAAGATTTCTGCGCATCGGAAGGAGTAACGGGCTTGTCGGAAGATTGTGCGTGTGTGAAAGTACACACACTCAGCATGGCGATTGAAACAAAGCGAAGTAATTTCAAGGTTTTCTCCTGCGGGTCAATACGCAGACCAACGCAGAAAAGTTCTGCAAGGGAGCCAGGGGAGTTGTCCTGCGAGATGGGATTGTCAGCTGGAATCATGCCCCCTCCGAGGCGGAAAAAGAACTCTGGCAGCCACTTTGCGAGTTTCCTTGTGTCTCACCCTCAATCCGTAATTTACTTTTCATCGACATTGACTCATGACTCAATCCGGTGGCTCAGGCATCTTGCCTTGCGCGCTCGCTCCGTGCCTTTCCGCGCTACCCTATGGATGTGACCTATGCCCGTGCCCGCTAACCTCAATCCCGCTTCCGTCAAAGTCTCCGCCGGCCCGCGTCTGCGCATCGCCATGATCCTCGCTATCCTCGCCGACATCCTCCAGATCGCGGTTTTTCCATTCGTTCTTGAGGGCGCCGCGTCGCCTCCCGACGATGTCATCGACCTTTGCGTTGGCGGGTTGCTCACTTACCTTCTCGGCTTTCATTGGGAATTCCTGCCCTCCTTCGCCGCCAAGCTGATCCCGGGAGTCGAGTTCGTCCCCCTCTGGACCCTCGCTGTCGCCAACGTCTATCGCAAATCGCGCGCGCAGGTCTCGGTAGGCAGCGCCGCTGAGAATCAGCCTCCCTCGTGAAGCGCACATAAAAAAACGCCGGCGACCTGGCTATCAGGTCAACCGGCGTTCGCACATTCGCAGGTTTGCGATCCGCGTATTCAATCCCATCCTTGCTCAGAGGATGGGATTCATGCGCCTTTCGGCACACACCATTCGTTACGCGAACAGCGGCCGCTGGGTTCCCACTGAGCACTGTTCATCGTTCACTGCGCACCGTTCACCGTCTTCACTGGGCCGGCGTCACGTCCACAATGCCGCAGTTCACGGAGTTCACATTCTGAACGATTTGTCCTGCGTTGAAATTGTTAAACGTGGCGTTGTTACCGGGCGTGAGCGGCGGGTTACTCAGGGTCAAGTTGGTTTGATTCTGCGCGAGTACCGTCTGGTTCGCATCGTACTGATCGCATTCCAGCACCGCGGACGTAATGGCGACCTGCGACCCGTTCACCCATTTTCCGTTCTGGACCTGAACCGATCCGTTGACCGGCTGTTCCTGGCTGCTCCACTGTTGTTGTTGGACGAGAGCTGCGTTCGGTCCACCAGGCCCCGGGCCTCCCGGCTGCGCGGGTGACGCCGGCCCAGGAGGCGCGCCTCCTGGCTGCGGAGCGGTCTGCGGCGCCGTCGGCGGCGTCGTTGCCGTCGTGGGGTGCTGATTGTGGTAGTAGTACCATCCGCCGACAGCCGCGACGACCGCGATCACCAGCCACAGCATGTTGTTTTTCTTCGCGCCTTCTGCCGGAGGCATCATCACCGGAATCGGGGCCTGCCCCGGAACTACATAAGGGGCAGACGGAGGCGCTCCGTAGCCCTGGGGCGGAGGCGCCGCATAGCCTGGCGGAGGCGGAGGCGGCGCTGCATAAACGGGCGGTGGAGGCGCCGTCGGCGGCGCCACGGGAACCGGTCCTGCCGCTGCCGGAGCCGAACCCGCCGTCACATCGTTTCCGCACTGGGGGCAGAACCGCTCGTTCTCTTCCACATGGGCGCCGCACTTGCTGCAGAAAGCTGCCATACTCTCTCTCCTCGAAAAGTCGTTCCTTCTTTTATGCGAACGGTCCGCAGTCCACTTCTATCGATTCCATCGCCAGAACATGATACCCGGCGCCCCTCTCGTACGCGCAGCTAACCCTCCGCTGGAACTGCCGTCTCCCCTGCCTCACTGCGCGGGTGTGACGGCGACAATGCCGCATTGCACCTTCGCCATGCCCTGCTGTATCGCTCCCATGGCGAACGGCGGGAAGGACGACGTCGCACCAGGTGCGGTTGGCCCATTGAGCACGGTCGTGATCTGGAAGATCACAATTCCCGTGGAAGCGTATTGTACGCATTCCAGCGTCGCCGACTGAATGTTTACATTCGAGGCATTTCTCCACTGCGCGTTCTCAACCTCGACGTTTCCATTTTGCGGCACCCATCGGCCGGCGAATTGCTGCTGCTGCACCAGAGCTGCGGTGTTGCCGCCGCCCGGAGCACCACTCGGTTGTTGTGCCGGCGGTTGTCCCGGAGCGCCTCCCGGCTGCTGCGGCGGATTCCCACCCGGCTGCTGGGCTGGCGGTTGTCCCGGAGCCCCTCCGGGCTGCTGCGCCGGCTGTTGGGGCGGTAGACTACCCGGCTGCTGCGGCGGCACGCCTCCCGGCTGTTGTCCCGGACCACCGCCTGGAGGTGTTGTGGGCTGAGTTCCGGGCTGTTGTCCGGGGGCTGTGGCCGGCGGGGTCACGCTTTGTGGCGTGTGTTTGTAGTAGTACCAGCCGACCGCTGCCAAAGCGACGATGATCACCAGCCAAATCATTCCGCTCTTATGGGCTGGAGCCGGCGGCGGCATCGCAACTGACATCGGAACGCGACCTGGCGGCGGAGCCACGAAGGGCATTGCGCCGGCTGCGGGATAGCCTGGCGGAGGAGGGACTGGGGCCGCCGGTGCTGCGGTTGCCGCACTTGCCGCGGGTCCTGCTGATACATCGTTTCCGCATTTCACGCAGAACCGCTCATTGCCTTCCAATTGCGCGCCACACTTGCTGCAGAATGCCGCCATACGCTTTCTCTCCTCGAACCCTGTTCCCTGATCCGTGAACCCTGCCCCGCTTTTACGCCACGGGCGTAACCACCACCGGCGCAGGCGGCATCGGCGGCCTCACTGTTCCCAGCCCCAGCGTCGCCTCCACGTGTTGCAGCGTGTGTTCGAGTTGCGCCTTCTGCATATCTCTTACCTGGTGCAGGCCCTGCTGGATCATGGTGAACAGCACGTACCACGAGATCACCGCCACCACGCCCATTCCGGTATAGGAAAGCGCCAGATTGCTGCTTCCCGCCGCCAGCGGAGAATCCCAAATTGAGTGCAAGATCACCGGGATGATGAATGCCCGCAGGAATCGCCCATCGATCAGCATTGAAAAGTTCGCCGGCCGGTCGCCTTTTACGCGCCAGAACGCGCCCGCCGCGATCCCCGTCCACACAATGTGTCCGAACGGCGATAGGATTGCACGCACATTCAGTTCCATCAGCGTCGCTTTCATCACCGGCATCAGGATGATTCCCCATCCCACTGAGGCGCCCTGGGGAAGTCCAGCAAAGATCTGGGCGAGCCCGCCACTCTGAACGAACTTGACCAATCCCGGAGCAAACGCGTCCATGCCATAACCGAGAGTCTCGGAACAAGCGAAAGCCGCGCCCACCGTCGCGCCAAACAGGATTCCATTCAGTTGGTATGGATAGCGCGCGCCTCGAGCGCCCCAGGTTACGATAATTACCGCTAGCAGCTTGGAGCTTTCTTCGAGGATGCCCGCCTGATAGAACGCACCGGCGCTGAAGAGCGGCGTGATATAGCCGAGCGTAATCACCACCACCGCAATTCCGCCGCCGACCACAAATAACTTGATGACTTCGATCACCGAGACGTTTCTCGGCGTATTCATCTCCCACAGAAACGTCAGCGTCGCCATCGGCACGGCAAACGTTGCCAGCACCATGATTGCGATCATCGGCTTTTCATTGCCCGTGTAGATGTACAACGCGTAAATCGCCGCATACGCAATCGCCAGTCCGGCCAGCACGCGGAAGAACATCCATGGCTTCGGCCAGTTGGTGTCCACCATCTCCAGTGGAGGCGTCGACCGCGGCGAGCCAACTCCGAGGTACTCTTCCACTGCGTCCGGCCCGTGCTTCTTGAAGGTCTCTTTGAAGATCTCTCTCAGGCTGAATCCTTCCAGCTTGTCCGTAGAGGCCAGCTGCCGGATCTTCGCCGTCAGGTCCCCCATCACGCCGGAGCCTGCATGCGCTTGCTTTCCGGGCGCGGGCACGTAATACACCTGCTGCGGTCCGCCTGGATACGCCTGGTACATCATCGGCACCATCCCCGGTGGCGGGGGTGCCGCGGGGGGCACAACATATCCAGTTGGGTTCGGGCCGCCATACGCCGTCGCTCCCGGGTACGGGGGTGACGGTGGAACCGCGGGCGGGGCTGCCGCTGCGGCTGGCGCGCCGCTTGCTGCGCCAAGTGCTGCTCCGCAACTCTTGCAAAACTTGTTGTCTGGTTGACACTCCGTGCCGCAGCGTGGACAATGCATGCCTATTCTCCTGTCTTTAGGGCCGGGGGGATGCTGATCAAAGTAGCATCTTTCCGCGCCTCAAGTAAAGGGTTCTATATGGCCCGATCTTTAAGAACTCAACGCATCGTCGGACCGGTTTGAATTCTCCGTGAACATCCTGTCAGTTCGCTGGCTCACTGGCCTCCCGGCCGCCGGCTTGCTGACTCCCAACAGCCGCAATCTCTTCCCGGACTCAGCTGCCTTACTTCACCTTCGTCAAATGCCCGATCGTTTCCTGGGGCCCATCCAACGAACCATCGCCGGCCACCGTTAGAATTTCCGTCTGCCCGCCGCACGTCAGGTTCACCTGCTTGCCGCTTTCCGTATACGTGCAAGTCGCCGGGATCGCACCCATCGTGACATTCGCGGTTCCGCCCGATTGGAATTGAATCGTCACCGATCCGTCTGGAGCCGCGTAAGTGTGTCCCTTTACGCTCGACCCGCATCCTGCCAGCACCAGGCAAACCAGCGCCGCTGTCGCCGCCCATACAGTTCGCATACTCACTGTCATTCACTGACCTCCGTCTCAGCGCCGCCGCTCTCCCTGGATTCGTTCACTCCGCAAGCGCACTCGCCGAATGTCCCGTTGCGACAGGTAAACCTCAGGCCTCGCGCACAGCAGTCCCGTGCACAACCCGCCATCGATTCCAATGCCGGGAAATTGGGAGCTCGTCTACTTGCGTCGTTTCGCTCTCTCCGCTGTCAATTGTTCTTGGGGGGATACTGCTCCACAACTCTAACCATGTGCAATCCCTAGAGGCAAGCTTTTTCTTCGCCCACTCTGGTCCGTTTCAATCCTGCCTGGGTTTGCCGCGGTCCTTACAGCTTACCGACGAATCGGTGCGCCGGAAAGTTTTCGAGCAGTACGCCGCGTTGTCACTTGGGCCGCATCGAAAATGACTTCCACCTCACCGCTCATCGACGCTTTGGGTGAACCCTCCGCTGTCGACGAACCACCGTGGACAATTCGCCGTCCACAGTGCACCGTCCACGGTCTTCTACAATCCAACCAGAGGCCGCAACTCCCGGTTCCACCGGCCAACACTGACTCTGGTTTCGCTTTCGCGCGCCCACGGAGACCCCATGCGTCCCCTCGCTCTGGTTGCCGGCATCCTTTCGATCTCGATCGTGCTCTTTGATGCGTTCCAGACCATCATTCTGCCCCGCCGCGCTACAGGCCGCTTCCGTCTCACCCGACTCTTCTACATCGCCACCTGGTTTCCCTGGCGCTTTTTCGCTCGCCGCTTTCACCATGCTCGCCGCCGCGAAATTCTTCTCGGCTACTACGGCCCTATCTCGCTTGTTCTTCTTCTCGTCGTCTGGGCCGCTGTCATGATCCTCGGCTTCGCCTTCATTTACTTCGCCATCGACAGTCCGTTCAGCGATCCCTCGCACACCTCCAACTTCCACACCGACCTCTACATCAGCGGAACCACCCTCTTTACTCTCGGTCTCGGAGACGTCACGCCGCACAGTTCGCTCACGCGCGTTCTCCTCATTCTCCAAAGCGGAATGGGCTTCGGATTCCTCGCCATGGTCATGGGATATTTCCCTGTCCTCTACGCCGCCTTCTCGCGCCGCGAAGTCTCCATCTCTCTGCTCGACGCCC
>CAZHOO010000099.1:0-10725 GCA_964533905.1 uncultured Occallatibacter sp.
CGGAGTAGCTGTCGTTGTATTGCAGAGCGATGTCGATTTCGACGCCGTCGCGGAGGGCTTCCATGACGATGGGCTTATCGTGCAGGACGGCCTTGCCGCGGTTGAGATGCTTGACGAACTCAGCGATGCCGCCGGCGTATTTGAACTCGGCGCGGCGGGCTTCGCCGGTTTTGGGATCGGCGGTGCGCTCATCGGTGAGCGTGATTTCGAGGCCCTTGTTGAGGAAGGCCATTTCGCGCAGGCGCTGGGCGAGCGTGTCGTAATTGAATTCGGTTGTGGTGAAGATGGACCGGTCGGGCAGGAAGTGGATCTTGGTGCCGCGACGCTTGCTGGTGCCGGTTTTCTGGAGCTTCGATGTGGGCGCGCCCTTGGAGTAGCTCTGCTCGTAGGTGTGCGAGGCCTCGCCGGGTTTTTCCGGACGCCAGATTTCGACTTCAAACTCCTCACTGAGCGCGTTGACGCAACTGACGCCGACACCGTGCAGGCCGCCGGAGACTTTGTAGTTGGAGGCATCGAATTTTCCGCCGGCATGCAGCTTGGTGAGGACGACTTGCGCGGCAGGCATGCGCTCGCCGTCAGCCAGATCCATCATGTCGACGGGAATGCCGCGGCCATCGTCGACGACGGTGATGGAGTTGTCGACGTGAATGATGACGTCGACTTTCTTGGCGTAACCGGCAAGAGCTTCGTCGACGGAGTTGTCGACCACCTCATAGACGAGGTGATGCAAACCAATCTCGCCTGTGGAGCCGATGTACATGGCGGGACGGAGACGAACAGCCTCGAGGCCTTCAAGGACCTTGATATTTTCGCCGGTGTAGCTGTCGTTATCGCCGTGCATGGAGGAGGAGCCGAGAGGTTCAGTCGCCATAGAATTCCGTTCGCAGCAATGCAGCGTGATGTGATGGGCCGCCGGGGTCGATTCGGACGTGGAAGGCGGACGCTAAAGCAGGAGTAAACGCCTGAAAAGAGAGAGGCTATCAAGGGCCTTCTCCTACAACTATTTTACCATGCGGGAACGTTCGGCGGAGGGATGGAGAGGTGTTGTGAAAACGGTTACTATTTGAGGATGCAAGCGGCGCGAAAATTACGATGGTAACTCAATCAGGTTAGTGTTTAGTATCTATATGAAAAAACTGGACTTAATACTGATTTTGCGCTAGGATCATCTTTGAAAAGGGGAGACTTCTCCTTTCAAATTCGAACCAGAAAGGTTACCAAAGATGAAAGCACTTGTTCGGTTCTTCGCCCTGTTCGTTGCCATCGCCGGCCTTGCCTCCGCTTCGCTTGCGCCAGCGACCAGTCAAGCCCGCATTTCGCGCAATTCTGTGGCCGCCACTGATCCGGGACCGCTCGTCAACCTTCCCGGGCCTCTCCCCTGCTGGTCAGTTAACGCCTGTTTCGCGACGACCCCATCAGCCAAGTAGGGGCACGCAACAGGCCGATGGATTGAGGGGGTCAGAGGAGTACTGCGTAGCACGAAAGTGCCAAGGGCGCATTACCCTTTTGTGTTTGAGCCATTCGGCATATAGGCGATATCCTGAAAGCGTTCGATCAATCGCTAATCAGCCTCTATGCCATTGAATTACGCAATGTCGGCGATGAGCGCGGCTGAACTTGTTCTTTGGGCCGCGCTGGCCGTTCTGTTTCTAAAAAAGGGGCTCAATCGCCGCTTCCCGGCGATGGGTTATTACCTTCTGTTACGGGCGATTTCGACACCCATTCTGACACTGGCCCTCTACCTGACATCCAAACCCTGGGCGCGAGATTTTCACGTCGGGCAAATCTACTACTTCGGCTTCTTTGCGACCTACCTGGCGTGCACGGTGCTGTTGTTCTTCATCTGCATTGAAGTTTTCCGCTCGGCTCTGGCCGCATTTCCCGGAATCGCCAAACTGGCGATTGTGATTTTCCGTTGGGCGGCTGTGGTTTCGATGATTGTGAGCCTGACCTCGATCACCTACGGGCACAAGGGAATTTTCATCATCGCGGACATTTGCTACGGACTGATGCACTCGGTCAGCGTTCTGGAACTCTGCTTGCTCGCATTTCTCTGCCTGAGCATGAATGCGCTGCGCCTGACGGTGCGCGATTTGTCTTTTGGCATTGCTTTGGGCTTTGGTGTCATGTCCTCGGCGGACTTTATTCTCGCGTCGTGGATCTCTCGCGTTGCATCGATTAGCGACCCCCTGCAATTCGTTTACGAAGGGCTGATTCTGGGGACGCTGGCAATCTGGCTGGTCTACTGCACCGTTCCGGAACCGACGCGCAAGCCGGTGTTGATGCCAGCGAGCTCGACCATCTACCGGTGGAACGAGATCGCCTCCGCACTGGGCCACACGGGCACGAAGGTGGCCGTGCAACAGCCCGCCAACAGCTTCTTCCTCTCAGATGTGGAGCGCGTGGTGGAGAAGGTTCTGGCGCGGAATATGAAGGGCAGAGAGTCAGAGACGTAAGAACAGGGACCAAGGGACCAAGGGACCAAGGGACCAAGGGACCAAGGGACCAACAAAGCGTAAAGCGCGGATCAGGCAACAGGGATTGGAAAACGAAAGGCCACGGCGATTGCCGTGGCCTTTTCGATTTTGCTGCGAAATGCGCGCATGGGACGCGCGCTGGCGCTGATCTTGCGGCCGTTACTCTGTGGCGGCCTCGACGGATGCGAAGCGGCCGCGATTCCCGCGGTCAGTGAACTTGACGCGGCCGGAAACCTTGGCGAAGAGCGTGTCATCGGAGCCGATGCCCACATTGACGCCAGGCTTGATGCGAGTGCCGCGCTGGCGGCTGATGATGGTGCCGCCGGTGACGAATTGACCTGCAAAGGCCTTTACGCCCAGCCGCTGCGCGTTTGAGTCGCGCCCGTTTGTGGAACTGCCTCCACCTTTTTTATGTGCCATGATTCAATCCCCTTTTTAAAGCAGCTATTAGCTTGTAGCTATTAGCTCTTAGCCTGTTCCGTGCGAGGTACAGGGTTGGTGCGTTTCCTTCAAAACAACTCTGCGCGAAAACGGCCAGCTACTTCTTTTCCGACTCGTACGTGATGCCGTCAGCCACGATGGCCTTGATGCGCACTTCGGTAAAGTTCTGGCGGTGGCCCTGAAGCTTCTTGTACTGCTTCTTGCGCTTGAAATGGAAGACCAGGATCTTGTCGCCGCGGCCTTGGCCGAGGACTTCGGCCGTGACCGTGGCCGAGGCTGGCTTGGCAATCGATCCGGCCTCGCCGGAGACGGCAAGCACATCACTGAACTCGACGGTCGGGGAGCCCGACGGAACGCTTTCAATCTTCAGAACGTCGCCGGGGGCGACGCGGTACTGCTTTCCACCGGTGCGAATGACTGCGTACATAACAAAGCCTCCAGCGCTGAGGGTCACGGAGGACCGGGCGCAAACGCGAATCGAGTGCTCAAGACTCGTGTGTTCGAGAATCGTGTGCTTAAAGGGGGCGGATACAGAGTGAGACTGCATCGGGAGGCCAACTGCACACACACGCTGAACCCAGCGGCAGCTTCCCGGGCACCCGGCAACCGGGTGCATCGCCAAACTCTTTGATTTTACCGATAAACGGGGGTTGGGTCAACGATGGGCTCCATGACCAAAAAGGGTCAAAGCGCGGGCCATTTCAGGAGGCTTCAGCAGGAGCTGCAAGAGTACGTCAAGGGCGCGCGGGCACAACGTAAAAGAAGATGGCGAAGTAGTGGGCGACACTGCCGGCGAGGACGAACAGGTGCCATGTGGCGTGAAAGAAGCGGCGGTGGTCCAGAGCGAAGAAGATGACGCCCAGGGAATACGCGACGCCGCCCGCGCCGAGCCAGAGAAGTCCGTGCCAGCCGATGGCATGGAGAAGCGATCGGAGAACGAAGATGGCGAGCCAGCCCTGAAACAGATACACCAGGGCCGATGCCACGGGGAAACGGCCGATGGCGAGGCTTTTGAAGATGATGCCTGCCACGGCCAGCGCCCAGACCACGGCAAAGAGAGCCCAACCCACTGGTCCGCGCAGAGAAACGAGAGTGAAGGGCGTATAGGTTGCCGCGATGAGCACGTAAATGGCGGAGTGGTCGAGGACATGCAAAACGTGGCGAGCGCGGGTACGGCCAAGCGAGTGGTAAAGCGTGGAGCAGAGATAGACGAGCACCAGGGCGACAGAAAAGACGGAGCAACTCACGACGACGAGCGCCGAGCCGCGCGTTGAGGCCGCGATGAGGCAAACGGCGCCCACCACTGCGAAACCGAGGCCGATGCCGTGCGTGATGGCATTGGCGAGGAGGTCGCTCAAGTTGGTACGGGAAGGCACAGGTGAATGATAGTGCGGGACGTGGCGGACGGGCGGACGGGAGTTTTCCGGCTAATAGTCAGTCGAAAAGAACTGTCCCTCAGGGGCTAAAGCCCGCATGAGATTTGCTTCACTTATTACGGCACGACTGAAGTCATGCCCTGACACTTCGTGCTCCTCCGCAATCGTTCTTCCTCAACCCCTAGAATTCCGCAGCGAATTTGATTGACCTAAATACGGCTCGGATGCAGGGGATGAATCCCTGGTGTACCGCGTTCCAAAACAGGATCGGTCGGAAAGAGTGGGAATCGGTGCAAGGACCCGGCAGGATCGATGGGATTCGGCTCTTGAGTGCGGGTCCGCGCCGAGCTAGGTTCGAAAGCATGCGAGGCCAAAATACGCGGGAATCGAATGAGGTCCTGGCGAAAGCCGGGCGGGCGGGGCGATTGGCTGAGATTGCGCTGTGCTATCAGAGGGCGCTCGAGCGGAATCCGCAACAGGCCGAAGCTTTAGTCGGCATGAGCCTGGTGGCGTTGAGCAGCCGCCAGACCGAAGCCGCGGTGAAGATGGCAACTGCCGGAGTGGCGGCGGCGCCGAGGATGGGCTCGGCTTGGGTCGTGCTGGGGCAGGCGCTGAAGGCCGCTGAAAGAACGGAAGATGCGGAGCGGGCATACCGAGAGGCCATCAGGCTGGATGGAATGGATGCGCTGGCGCGAATGGGGCTTGGCGAGCTGAAGATCGCGACCGGGCGGCCGGGCGAGGCGGTGAGGGAGTTTGAGCTGGCGTTGCAGCGAAGGCCGACGCTGGTGGCGGCGCATTCGGGATTGGGAAACGCGCTCGCACTCTCGGGACGGAATGAAGAGGCGCTCAAACAATATGAGGCGGCGCTCGAGTTGCGGCCGCGATTGCCGGAAGCGGAGTTTGCAGTAGGGTTTGCGCTGGCGCGGCTGGGACGAGCGAAAGACGCCGAGAAGCACTATCGGCGGGCGCTGGCGATGAGGCCGGACTTTGCGGCGGCGTGGATCAATTTGGGTTCCCTGCTGCGCGACGAAGGCCGAGAGGCGGAGGCAGAGGCAGCGCTCAAACGCGCGGTCGAGCTGCGACCGGACTTGATTTCAGGATGGGTGAACCTGGCGCTGTTGGAGCGGGACAGGAAAAGGCCGGAGGCGGCGGAAGCGAATTTGCGGCGGGCGTTCGCATTGAACCCAAACCAAGTGGAAACGCTCGTGGCGTGGTGCCAGTTTCGCGCGGCGGAACGGGACGTGGCAGGCGCGCGAGAGTGGATGCGCTGGGCGATCGCGCGGAATGCGGAGTTCGATGAGGCCGTGAATATGCACGGCATCGTGCTTCATCTCGAAGGGAGATTCGAGGAAGCAGTCGCGGTGTTCGAGCGGGCTGAGGAACTGGGCAGTCGCGCCGCCTCGTCGAACCGCGGAAATTCGCTGCTCGACCTGGGAAAAATGGCGGAATCGTTGAAGGCGCACGAGCGCGCCGTGGAGTTGGATGCGGTGAGCGCGGGAGCGAAATACAACCTGGCGCTGACGCAGTTGCGATTGGGCGATTGGGAGCGCGGATGGGCGGGATACGAGGCACGATGGAAGTTCCGCGAAGTGCATCGCAGGCCGCGCGCTTTTATGAAACCAAGGTGGAATGGCGAGGAACTCGATGGAGAGCGCGTGTTGCTCCATGCGGAACAGGGATTGGGAGACACGATCCAGTTCTGCCGTTATGCGGCGCTAGTTGCGGCGCGCGGCGGTGTGCCGGTGCTCGAAGTGCAACCGGCGGCAGAAAGACTAATGCGGTCGCTCGCCGTGGTCCGTGCTGGGATGGCGGAGACCGCGGTGATGGACGCGGGCGGAGTGGCGTTCGACTACGAGTGCCCTCTGATGAGCTTGCCTGCGGTATTTGGGACGACGGTGTATACGGTTCCGTGGACGGGACCGTATCTCGGTGCAGATGAGGATTTGGTGCGAGAGAAACGGCAGCAGTTCCCTTCTGTTAGGGCCGATGGAAGTCCAGGATTTCGTGCGGGCATTGCGTGGGCGGGAAATCCGAAATACAAGGCGGACGCGGCACGATCGATGCGGTTGAAGACTCTTGTGCCGTTGCTGCGGGCCGTGGATGCGAATTGGATCTCGCTGCAGAAGGGCGAAGCGGCTGAGCAACTGAAGAGTTTGCCCGACGATGTTTGCATTCTTGACGGGTCAAGCGGCGAACGCGACCTGGCGGAGACGGCGGCGTTGATAGCAACACTCGACCTGGTGATCACAACCGATACGTGCATTGCGCACCTGGCCGGCGCGATGGGTAAACCGGTGTGGATGCTGCTTCCGCACCTTTCGGATTGGCGCTGGATGGAGGAGACGGAGCGTTTGCCGTGGTATCCGACGGCGCGGCTGTTCCGGCAGCGCGTTGCGGGCGATTGGGCCGAATTGGTGGAAAGAGTGACAGGCGAGCTGCGGGCGAGAGTGACGAGCGGTGAGTTGAGTTGAGGCTGGCGGCGTTAGCGGAGTCAGCCGTCACGCGCTGGTTTCGGGGCTTGACTGACCCAGAAACTCAAAGATGTGGTCTGGGTGTACCGGCTTAGCCAGCAGGGGAAACACGGGCCGGGGCTGGTTCGATTTGTTCATGATTTCCGCCGCGTCAAGGTTTCCCGAGATGAGAAGGACCTTGCATGAGGGCAGCACTTGCGCGAGGTAAGTGGCCAGAGCCACTCCATCCAGTTTGCCCATGATCACGTCGGCGATGACTGCATCCGGCTGCCAGGAGAGCGCAACCTCGGCCGCATCCTCGCCGCTGTAGACAGCGCGAGACTCAAATCCCCTGCCCCGGACAATGAGTGCCAATGAGTCGGCTACAAGGTGGTCATCATCGACGACAAGAACTCGGATTGGGGCCTGATCGCCGGCCGCAGACATATCAAAAATCCCCAACATTCGCCGATTTAGATGCACGGGGGCGACTATGGGATGTAAGCAGACGGCGGTAGCCCGCATCGCCGTGGGCCAAGGCCGTTAACAGGCTTTGCGCGGCTCCGCTTATGCCTGCGCAGGCTCGATTGCATGGGTTCGCGTGACCGCGAACGTGGCGAGAGTTGGGGCAAAACATGGCGGCCACGCACACTGCGCCGCCGCCATGAAGTCAAATTGGTTTAGGTTTTTCGATCTGCTATTTATTTCGATCTAGCGGGTTCCGGTTTTCTCGTGCTTCTCGTGCTCCTGGTCTTGACCCGTCTTCTTCAGCGGATCAAAATTTTGGACCGGCTTTTTCTGCGGATCGTTCTGCTGGTTCTTCTGCTGATCGAATTGCTGGTTCGTCTGCGGTTGATTCTGCTGACCCGAGACGTTGTGCGGTTGCTTGTTCTGTTCGGGGTTGTTTTGTTGCTTGTTTTGTTCCGTATTGGGTTGGCCTGATTGGACATACGACTCGCGCTTATTGCCTTGATTCTGGTTATCCATGATTCCCTCCACGCCGATTAGATGCGCCCTTCGTTTTCGGGTTTTTCGAATGCGAGGAATTCGATTTTGCGTTATCGAGTGATGGTTAGCCGGCGATTTGCGGGCAGTTTTCGTGGCGGCCTTCCATCGTCCGGCATGAAGCTGCCGCAGTTTGCGCAGACGAAGTTGTTCCGGCGCAGGGCAACGTCGGACAGAATATATTCGTCCTGCCGCAGTACGATATGGTGGCTGTGTTCACGGCCCGAGGGTATAACGCGGACGCGACGCCGTCGAACACAATTATGGAGAAGATAGTTCTTACCAGGCTGATAGAGGTCTGGGGCCGTGGCATCGAGGCTGCCGCGCAGAGGTGATCTGTGGTCCAGTGTGGCCCCGCGCCGGATTCGACTGCGTCGGCGTATCGGAGGGCTCAGACTTCTCTCCACGTTCTGGAAGAGAATAGGGGCTCAAGCCGGACGAGGAGATCATTCTTTCCCTGGCATCAGAATCTCCTTACCGCCGAGGTATCCCATGTCGTCTCCTGAATCGACAGGTGTTTCAACGCCTGCCGAGAACTGCGCACGAATCAAGAAGCTGGGCTACATTGCCGGCAAACACATTGATCTTTATGGCGAACACGTAGAACTGGTTTCCGATCCATTTGAGGATGGTGACTGCGTAGCGGTCCGCGCCATCAGCGGAAATGATCCGACGGAACGAACGATCGACCTTCCTGTAACGCTTCTATCCGGTTGGGAGGATCTGTTTGATGAGCCTGCAGACCCTACTGCCTCTGAGCTCCCCGCACAGGCTCCGGTTCCTGAGCCTGTGGGATAGTGACGGAATAGCTCCTAAAGCAAAAACCTCAAGAGACCAGACCACGTCCGGCGGCGGTTGGAAGAATTGCACGTCGAGGGGCAGTTGCAGCTCGGTCAACAACGCTTTGATTCAATGAGATAGCTCAGGTTTCCCGCATTCTGCGGAATGCGGAAGAATTTACTTGACTTCCGACACTCTATTTTATAGAGTACTCTTCACCTAAGGACAGGGGCCAAGACACCGAGGCAGCAAAAGGGTCGAGAGTACAACAAAGCAGCGAACGGAGAGGGACGATGACGGCGACTGCGCAAAAGATTGGAACGGGGCCGGCACTGGAAGTCGACGGACTGGTGAAGCGGTTCGGCGATTTGACGGCGGTGGACAGCGTGAGCCTGAAGGTGCGCGCGGGTGAGTGCCTGGGACTGCTGGGTCCGAACGGTGCCGGAAAGAGCACGCTGATCCGGGCGATGGTGGGACGCGTGATCCAGGACTCGGGCCGGGTGATGGTGATGGGGCAGGCGGCCGGATCGACAGAGGCCAGGTTGGCGCTGGGCTGGGTTCCGCAGGAGCTGTCGATTTATCCGCGCATCAGCTGCCGCGAGAATCTGAGCTCGTTCGGGCGGTACTACGGGCTGAAAGGGCAGACGCTGAAGGAAGCGATTGCATGGTGCCTGCACTGGGCTGCGCTTGAGGAGAAACAAAACGATGTAGCGAAAACTCTGAGCGGCGGCATGAAGCGGCGGCTGAACATGGCGGCAGGGATGATTCATCGGCCAAAGGTGGTTCTGTTCGACGAGCCGACGGTGGGCGTCGATCCGCAGTCGCGCAACCGGATCTTCGAAATGATCGAGGCGCTGCGCGACGCGGGGACGGCGATTGTGTACACGACGCACTACATGGAAGAGGCGGAGCGACTGTGCGACCGGATCGCGATCATCGATCGCGGAAAGATTATTGCCGAGGGCACGAAGGAAGAGCTGGTGGAGGGAACGTTTGGAAGGCGAAGCCAGGTGCTGGCGCGGTTTGAGGGCGTTGCCGGAGCGATTGATGCATGGGCCGAAAGGCACAGCGGGCGCGTGAAAGATGAAACGGTGGAGCTGACGATCGAGCGGGCGACGGAGATCGCTCCGCTGTTGGAGGATGCAACGAAGGCCGGGCTTGCATTGATGGATTTGTCGCTGCGGCGGCCGAATCTGGAATCGGTATTTCTGCACCTGACAGGAAGGGAGTTACGAGATTGATCTGGAATGTGGCAAGGACGGCGTTGATTGCACTCAGGCGCGACCGCGGAGCGATGGTGTTGAGCTTCATACTGCCGCTGGCGTTTTTCACGATTTTCGCGGTGATTTTCGGGAAAGAAAACAGCTCGACACCAAAGGTGACGTTGATTGTTGTCGACCAGGATAGGAGCGCAGGCTCGGAGAACCTTGTGAAGGCGCTGGATGAGGAAGGCTCACTCTGGGTCCACATTAGCCCGGTGAATCAGAAGGGAGCGCGAACGGGTCCTGACTACACGGCGGCAACGGCAGAAGCGGCAGTGAAGGCGGGAGACGCGCCAGTGGCGCTGATCATTCCGCAAGGGTATGGGCAACATCCGATCGCGTTTGGGCCCGATGCCGGGGGAAGCACACTGCAACTGCTGAACGACCAGAGCGACACGATCGCTCCGCAGATAGTGGTGGGGCTGCTGCAGAAGGCGGCGATGACCTCGATGCCCTCGGCGATGGCGGATGAGGGGATGAAGTACGCGGACAAATATGTGGGCGGATTTACGCCGGCGCAGAAGGAGAAGGTGGACAGCGAATTGGATGCGCTGCGGAAATTAGAGGCGGAGGGAAAGGCCGGAGGCGGAAGCAGCAACGCGGGAAACGGAAATTCAGAAGACAAGGGCGCGGGGATTGTGCGGGTGGACGTGCGTGCAGTGGTGGGAAAAAGCGCGGGGCAAAACAAGAACATGATTTCGTTTTACGCGGCGGCGATCGGCGTGATGTTTCTCCTTTTCACGGCGAGCGGGTCGGCGGGAGCACTGCTGGACGAAGCAGAAAGCGGGACGCTGGAGCGGGTGCTGAGTACGCGGGTGACGATGACAAAACTGATGGCGGGAAAGCTGGTGTTCAACACGCTGCTGGCATTTGTGCAGCTGGTGGCGATGTTCCTGTGGGGATGGGCGGCGTTCAAGCTGGACTTCTTCAGCCA
>CAZHOO010000100.1:0-10705 GCA_964533905.1 uncultured Occallatibacter sp.
CACGACTTCCATGGCGAGGCATGGGAGTATTACCAGAGTGCCGGACTGAACGCCCGGCCTTACCTTGCGACGGTGGCGGCGAACAAGAGCGCCATCGACCCGAACGGGGCAGTTCTCAGGAACGTCTTCAACGAATACGGCTTCAACTTCGGCGGCCCAGTGTACATTCCTAAGCTGATCACCGGTAAGAAGAAGCTGTTCTTCTTCGACAACTGGGAGCGCACCACGCGGCACCAGTTAATCGGCAACGGTGTAACACTGACGGTTCCCGATACCAACATGATCAACGGCAACTTCTCTGAGGCTGCGCCGTATGCGACAATTTACGATCCGCAGCCGAATGCGACGTGGATCAGCAACTTTACTCCGACCACTGCCTGCCCCACTCTCACCTACACTGCTGGTTATCTCAACTACGCTTGCCGCCCGAGCTTCACTTCGGAGTATGGCGAGACGGGCGCCGGAGTGAACACCATTCCTGCAAGCCGCCTGCCATCCACGTCAGCGCCGATGGTCATGATCGCCAATTTGGCCTCGATCGCGTCCTCGATCGGAACACCGACCGCGACGCAACTCAACAACTTCATGGCCAACGACTACACAGGCTCGGCCCCATTTGTCTACGCCCGCACCAGTAACGATGCCAAGATTACGTACATTCTGAATGAGAATACGCAGATCTTCGGCAAGTACAGCACGGAGCCTTTCCAGGTCCTTGATCCGCAGGAACTGGGCGCGGCGGGCGGCGGCACCTTCGATGGCGGCCAGCCGGGCGCGGGGCATGGCCACATCCAGAATGTCGGTATCGGCATGAGCCACGTGATCAACCCCAACCTTGTTGTCGACGCCGATTTCGGCTACACCAGACAGTGGTCTGGAGCGGAGTCGGTCGTCGATCTCGCAGATCAAAGCTACGGGCTGAACGTGCTGCATATTCCGGGAACGAACCTCTCCACCAACACCTCCGACCCGGATTATTGGGGCCAGCCCCTGATGAGCTTTAACAGCACCTTCAGCTCCATCGGCAACTCCAATACCGCCAATCCGTTCGAATTCCGCGACAATCAATTCACCGGCGACGTGAACTTGAGCTACATCCGGGGCAAGCACCAGTTCAAGACCGGCTTCACCTACTATCACTTCGACCTGAATCACTTCCAGCCCACGACCGGCGGCGGCGTCTCGAATGTGCATGGAGGCTTCCTTTTCGCGGGTGGTTTGACGTGCGGCGGCTCGGCTACTTCTTGCGGCTCGACCGCGTATAACGATCTGGCCGACTACCTGCTGGGTCTGCCCAATTCCAACGGCACGGGCAATGCTATTCAAAAGGCGCAACAAGTTTTCGATCCCAATTCTTTGCGCTGGACGGAACTTGGCGTCTACGCGCAGGATCAATGGACAGTGACTCCGAAGCTGACCATCACTTATGGCGTGCGCTTCGAGCGCTATCCGGCCGCGTACCGCGACCACACCGGCATCTCTGAGGTGTATTTGAACCGGCCTCAGTCATCCAACGTGGAGATCGGCGGCGTCATGGGCAACCCTTCGAACGCCGGCGTAGACACGGGGTACGGATTCTTCGCGCCTCGCGTCGGTTTCGCCTATCGTCTCGACAACAAAACCGTGCTTCGCACTGGCGCCGGCATGACAGTCGATCCGGACAGCATGCGCGAGCTGCGCGACGAATACCCCTTCGATCTGGCGCCAAACTACGCCTCTGTCGGAGCGGGAACCATCGCGGTGGATCCGGCGAATGGCAACGCGGCCATGCCCATTGGCGGCTGCGGCGTGGCCTCCTCAACGTCCTGCTACGGAATTCCGATTCCAGTCGCGCCCAACTATACCTCGGGCTATGTGGCGTTGCCGATCACTGGCGGGACAAACGCCGTGTGGCCGCATTTCCGCCGCGGCTACATCGAAAGCTGGAACCTGTTTATCCAGCGCGACCTGGGCATGGGGTTCGTAGTCAACGTGGGCTATGTGGGCGATCTGTTCGTCCGGCAACAGACCGGCGTCAGTCCGTATAACGCGGCGCCGCTGCCCAGTACAAGTACGCCTTGCATGGCCAACGGACAGTGGAACACTGGCCTTACCGGTTTAACCGGAAGCTGCACAGGCTTTGGTACCTCCGCCAACGAAGTTATCAACTGGTCGAATTGCGCCGCAAACGGCTGGTCAACGTGCGCTACGAGCGCCGGCTTGTACAACACCGGCGGCATTACCATGAATGGGCCGATCTTCAGCGCGAATTACAACGGCTTGCAGGGGCAAGTGACCCGCAATGCCGGCAAGAACGCTTCGATAGGACTCGTCTACACCTACTCACACGCCTTCAACTATGCAGACAACGGCGCCGGGACCGGCGGGGGAGGCACGGCGTTCAACTACCCCGCGTATTACAAAATGAACCGGGCGCAAGCCAGTCAGGACCAGAAGCACAACGTGCAGATCTGGGGTATCGAAACGCTGCCCTTCGGCTACGGCCAGAAATGGCTGAACAGCAACAGCGTATTGAGCGAGATCGTGGGCGGGTGGCAGGTGACCGGCCAGTACAGCTACTTCGGCGGCCTGCCGTTCTCAGTCAGCGCCAACAGCAACACGCTCAATGCGCCGGGCAGCACGCTCTATGCCCAATTGGTTGCGCCATATAAGCTTCTGCGCGGCCACAACCGGACCTTCGGCAGCACTGCAGTTTCCGGAGGCAAGGGATGGTTCGATCCGTCCTCGTTTGCCAACCCAGTGGAGCCGGCGTTCGGCGCATCAAATACGTCCATCGCCTCGCCGGTCTTCGCCAACACCCATCGCAACCAGTTCCGCGGGCCTGGCACTGGAGTCGTCAACGCGAGCATGTTTAAGGGCTTCCGCATATATCGTGAGAGCGAATTCAAGCTCGGAGTGGAAGTGTTCAACCTCTTCAATCATCCTTATCTGAACCTGAACAACCCAGGCACCACCGTACCCTCTACGGCAAACGTCAACGCCGGAAACTACGGTACGTTCGGTTTGATCACCTCATTCGGGCCGCCATACTCCCAGACGCAGGGGGCACGTTCGATGCAGTTCAGCGGAAAGTTCAACTTCTAAGAAATACCTCACTTACTGACTCTGTTTTCGAGGGCGGGCATTCGCAAGAATCTCCGCCCTCGATTTATCTCGAGTAAAGTTCACCAGAAAAGAGCTGCGAAGATGCAGACCCTGAATCAGCATAACGGGGTTCGGATCCCCGGGGGGCTGCCAATCAATCCTCACATCGAGCACTTGCCGGCCGATCGCGGATGGCTGGTAGGCAGTACGGTTCAGCGGGGTGGCACGCGGCCTGAGCGCAGAGAGTAATCTGGTTCGTGCGATAAAGCACGAGGAAACATCGAGCGAGTCTTTCTTCGCCTGCCAAGTTCGCGCGGGAACAATTCCATTCCGGGAGTTTATCGATGCCCCGTTTCACGATCGCAGCAATTCCAGTTCTGGCGTTGTTCACCATCGCACTGTGCCCCAGCTCGGCTCATGCACTGGGCGAGCCGAAGTACGTGAGCACGACGCCGGCATCGGGAAACTTTGTGCTGGCGGAGAGTGGACAGCCTGCAACGCTGGTGGTGAGTGACGCAGATTGGCCGGGCGTGGTGAGGGCTGTGGGCGATTTTGGCCAGGACGTTGGGCGGGTGACGGGACACGATGCACCGGTGGTGAAGAGCGATGCGCCGAACGGCGATGAGGTGGTGCTGATCGGAACGATCGGAAAGAGCCCATTGATCGACTCGCTGATCAAGCGGCACAAGCTGGATGTAAGCGGAGTGGCAGGGCAGTGGGAAGCGGCGGTGACGACCGTGGTCGACCACCCGATGAAGGGCGTGCGGCGCGCGCTGGTGATTGCGGGCGCAGATAAGCGCGGCACGATTTACGGGATCTACGATTTGTCTGAGCAGATTGGTGTTTCTCCGTGGTACTGGTGGGCCGATGTGCGGGTGCCGCACGCCGATGCGTTGTACGTGCAGGCGGGGCGGTATGTGCAGCCGGTACCGGCGGTCAAGTATCGCGGGATTTTCTTTAACGATGAAGCGCCGGCGCTTTCGGGATGGACGAAAGAGAAGTTCGGCGGGATGAATCACGAGTTTTGCACAAGAGTATTCGAGCTGCTTCTGCGTCTTAAGGCGAATTTTCTGTGGCCGGCCATGTGGAACAACGCGTTTGCGGCCGACGATCCACTGAACGCGAAGCTCGCTGACGAATACGGCATCGTGATGGGGACTTCGCACGAAGAGCCAATGATGCGCGCGGAAAAAGAGTGGACGGCGGGATATCACGGCGCTTGGGATTACACGACGAATCAAAAAGAGATTGACGACTTCTGGCGCGACGGGATGGAGCGGGATAAGGGTTACGAGGAAGTGGTTACGCTGGGGATGCGCGGCGAGGGAGACACGCCGATGTCGGCCAGCGCGAATACGCAGTTGCTGGAGAAGATTGTCGCGGACCAGAGAGAAATTCTGAAGGAGACGGTCAATCCCGATCTCGAGAAGATTCCACAGGTGTGGGCGCTCTACAAAGAGGTGCAGGGCTACTACGAGGCCGGCATGCGCGTGCCGGACGACGTGACCCTGCTTTGGAGCGATGACAACTGGGGAGATTTGCGGAGGCTGCCAACCGCGGAGGAGCGCAAGCGATCGGGAGGAGCCGGGATCTACTTTCACTTCGATTATGTGGGTGGGCCGAGATCGTACAAGTGGCTAAACACAAACTATCTGCCGAAGATTGAGGAGCAGATGAATCTGGCGCTCGCCTACGGTGCGGACAGATTGTGGGTCGTGAATGTCGGCGATGGAAAACCGATGGAGTTTCCGATGGAGTTCTTCCTGGACTTTGCACGGACGCCGAAGCGCTGGGATAAGGACCACCTGGACGAGTTCACCAAGCTGTGGGCGACGCGGGAGTTTGGACCGGAGCATGCGGACGAAATTGCGTCGGCGATGGAGGATTATACCCGGTACAACGGGCGGCGAAAGCCGGAGCTCATTGATCCGTCGACGTTCAGCCTGACGGACTATAGCGAAGCGGATCGCGTGGGTGCGGAGTGGCGCGCGTTGGCCGATCGCGTGGACAAGCTGGCCGGAAATCTGCCGGAAAATGAGCGGGCTTCGTATTTCGAGCTGGTTCAGTATCCGGTGGATGCGTGCGCGAACTTGACCGAGATGTACATTGCTGCGGCACGGAATGCGGCGGATGCGCGGGTTGGAAATCCGCGAGCGAATGTCGAAGCCGACGAAGTGCGGGCGATGTTCGAAGAGGACGCGGCGCTGAGCGGTGAGTATAACCACAAGCTGCTGGACGGCAAGTGGGACCACATGATGGATCAGACACACATCGGCTATACGGCGTGGAACGATCCACCGGCAAATGTAATGCCTGCGGTGAGCTGGATCCAGGTTCCGGAAGCGGGGTCGCTAGGAGTAAGCGCGGAGGATGCGACGTTCACCCGGGCTGGAGGGCGATTTGGATTTTCGCTGGGGATCGTAGATTCGGTTTCCGACAAGACGCGGACGTTGACGCTTTTTGATCGCGGCATGACTCCCGTGGAGTACACAGTGCAAACGAGCGTGCCGTGGATTGTGCCGAGCGAGACGAGCGGAACGGTTGGAGCGACAGAGCAGAAGGTGGTTTTGCATGTGGATTGGAGCAAGGTTCCTGGCGATGCAGACAGTGCGCAGGGGACGATCGCGGTGGGCTCGGGCGAAGGGCGGCCGATGACGTACACGCTGCGCGCGCTGCGACTGCCGATCACGAAGGCCGATGCGCGTGGGGCAGTTGAAGCTGATGGTTACGTCGCCATTGAAGCGGCCGATACGTCGAAGCGCACCGCGGACGGCGAAACACATTGGGAGGAACTGCCCGGCTACGGCGAAACGAAATCGGCGATGACGGTCTTTCCGGTGACGGCAGAGAGCAACGCGGACTCGAAGGCGGCGCTCGCATACACGATGTACCTGTACGATTCGGGCGATTTCCAGTTGCAGGCCACGCTGGCGCCGACGCTGAATTTTGTTCCGGGGCGCGGAGTGCGATTTGCGGTTTCAGTGGATGATGGGCCGAGGACAGTCGTGGACGAATTGGAGCACAACTCCCAGCAGGATTGGGAGAAAGCGGTGAGCGACGGAGTCCGGCAGGTCGTTCTACCGCTCACCATTGCGAAACCCGGATATCACACATTGAGGATTTGGGCGGTTGACCCCGGTGTGGTGCTGGAACGCATCGTGGTGAGTCACGGTCCGCTGAAGCCGAGCTATCTGGGACCACCAGAGAGCTCGCACTTTCCGGGCTAGCGCCGCTCACGGTTTGATTGGGCCGCTGCCGGACGGCGCGTGCGCGCTGAGAGAAGTTTCGGCTGCTGGCCTGGCCGAGCGCGTGGCGGCCCAAACGTGATAGCTGTTGAAGAGAAATTGGCCGCCAAGAATCAGCAGCCAGACCCAGAGCGCGAAACGCAGCGGCCGGCGTGGGACGCGCGTGCTCAGCAGGGTACCACCCACTGCCCCGGCTACGCCGCCAATGACAAGCTGCAACAGCAACTGGGGGTTGGTGGCGTGCGAGAACCAGTGCGCGCCGCTGCCGATGAGCGAAACCACGAATCCGAAGGCGATATCGGTTCCCACTACTTGCGCCGGCGCCAACGAAGTCATGCTGAGCAGTGCAGCACTGCCGAGCGCACCTGCACCCGCAGAAGAAAAACCAACCTCGGCGCCAACCGGGAACATGAGCCACGCGAGCAACGGACTGCGGTCGCGCGTATTCCGGTTCTCTTCCATGTTGCGGAACGAAAAAAGAATCTGCCAAATTGCCGTGGTGACGAGAATCGCTCCCAGGATGGCATTCAGCAGGTTCGCTGAACCTGCGTTGACTAAATGCCTCAAAAAAAGCGATCCAACGATAACACCTGGCACGCCGCCGAGAAGCATATAGCCCAGCGTGCGCCAGGCAACATTTTTGCCGGCGATTTGCGCCGGCACCAGGATGAGTTTGACCGCCGTAGCGAACATCAGTCCGATGCCCACCGCAACCGGAGCCGGTACGCCGAGAAACAGGACCAGAACCGGCACAGTAACCGTTCCCGCGCCCACGCCAGTGAGCGCGATGAACAGTGCGATGAAGAATCCGATAATGTACGTCATTCTGTTTGCCTCAGTTCCTTACTTTGCCGGTGCTGCCTGAATATGAATTCCGCATTCTACTTTGCGGCCGGCCCATCGACCCGATCGCGGATCGTTGGGATCGAGCGGCAGCGAAGTGCACGGCTCGCAGCCAATGGATGTGTAGCCCTTTTCATAGAGCGGCAGCAGCGGGATTTCAAGCTGCTCGCATGCGTACCAGACATCGCGCGTGGACCACTCAGTGAGCGGCGCCAGCTTTAGCACTTGTTTGCCGCCGGGCAGAGAAAACATGGCCGACTCTTCGAGCGCGGCGCGGCTCCGTGCCTGCTCGCGGCGCAGGCCGGTGAGCCACACGCGATACCCGGCCACGGCTTTGAACAGCGGTTCCACTTTGCGCAGGCCGCAGCAACGGTCGGGCGCGGTTTGATAGAGCAGCCCAAACTCGGCCTCCTGCTCCGCTACTGTTTTTTCCGGAAGCAGATTAATCAAGTTCAGATTCCACTCGCGCGCGATGCGGTCGCGATATGCGTAGGTTTCGGCGAAGTGATAGCCCGTATCGAGAAAGAGAATCGGGATTCTTGGGTCGACGGCAATGGCAAGTTTGGTCAGCAGCACGTCTTCGGCTTGAAAGCTGCATGTGAGGCACACATCTCCGTTGCCCGTCACTTCGCGCGCCAGAGTGGCCCGCACCGCGTCCAGCCTGGTATTTACTTCAGCGGCAATTTCGGCAACGCCCATTACAGATCCGCCCCTTCTGGAGAAATGAAGATTCCCGCACGCTCGAGCAACTGGTGGACAGCGGCGACAGCGTGCATTCGATTTTCCGCGTCACTGGTAATTTCGAAGCCGCCGGCACTTGCAGTTAGCACGTCCGCGCTTCCTGTGCGCGCCAAAATCGAAAGGATACCGGCACGAGTTTCGAGATCGGTGACGATGTCGAGCATTCCCAGGTGTTCGAAAGAGGTCAGCTCGCCGGCATCAATGCGGCAGGTAACGGCGCCGACGGCAAACAACGAACGTTCCACGGCGTCGATCAGTTCCGTGGGTCCCGCAAGCTCCAGGACGCCGCCGCGGTGTCTCCAGCGGGCTTCGCGCTCACCGGCGGTGACGCGGCCCCATGCGGCCGCTTCGTCTTCCTCGATCGCCGCCGACCGGCCCTGCGCGTCGGTGATCATACCGGCGGCTACGGTAGCGTTGGTTTCAGGATCGATGAGGATCAGGGCGCCGGTTCCGCGATTGTCGCGATAGCGATCGACGGCCATGGGCCGCAGCAGATGCAGCGAGACCGCGCCGATATCGTTCATGCGCAGCGTTACGGCAGGCTCATGTCTGAGTGCGCCAAGATCTACGCGGTGATCGATCAACGACACGATTGCGGGAACGGTGTGGCTGGTGTGTTTCAACAAGTAGCGGCGGTTCACATCCAGTGGCCGCTGATCCATCCATACGAGCGAGGCCTTCAGGCTGTTCGATACGACTGGCGCAGCGCCGGCAGCGGCGATCAGGTCGCCGCGGCTGATGTCGACTTCACGGTCAAGCACGAGCGTGACGGAGAGCGGCGCAATTGCTTCTTCGAGATCTCCGTCAAAAGTGACAAGGCGTTCGATCTTCGCCTTTCGTCCCGAGGGGAAGACCGCGATTTCATCGCCGCGCCGCACGGTTCCTGAAGCAATCTGCCCGGCAAATCCGCGGAACGTGTGATCCGGACGCAGCACACGCTGCACGGGAAAGCGAAATGGTTCGTTTCGCGTCTCGCGCGACGAGGGCAAAGCCTCGAGAAGCTCCAGCAAGGAGGGTCCCGTATACCATGGCATCGCGCCGGTCGAGTGAACGACATTGTCCCCCTTAAGCGCACTGACAGGAACAAAGTGAACTTCAACGGGCGTGCCGGTATCGGCCGCGATCTGGTCAAGTACGTTCTTGAAATCGGACTCGATCGCGCGGAAAGTCGGCTCATCGTAGCCGATCAAATCCATCTTGTTGACGGCGACAAGCACATGCCGCACGCGCAGCAATGAAGCAATGTAAGCGTGGCGGCGCGATTGGATCTGCACGCCCTTGCTGGCGTCGATGAGCACGATGGCCGCGTCGGCAGTCGAAGCGCCAGTGGCCATGTTGCGCGTGTACTGCTCGTGGCCGGGCGTATCGGCAATGATGAACTTGCGCCGCGCCGTCGAAAAATAGCGGTAGGCCACATCGATGGTGATGCCTTGTTCGCGCTCGGCGCGCAGGCCGTCTGTCAACAGCGCGAAGTCGATCTGCCCGGGCGCCGTCGTGCCCTTGCCCTCGATCGACTTTACCTGGTCGTCGTAGACCGATTGCGTGTCGTAGAGCAGCCGCCCGATCAACGTTGACTTGCCGTCGTCGACGCTGCCCGCCGTAGAAAAGCGCAGCAAATCCTTCTCGCGCTCGGCGAGCAGAAATTCTTCGATGGAAAATGGAGGAGCGGTCAAGGTTGCCACTTAAAAATAGCCCTCCCGCTTCTTGATCTCCATCGAGCCTTCCTGGTCGTGATCGATCACTCGATTTGCGCGCTCGGAGGAATGAAAGCCGAGCAACTCCGCGATGATCGCCGGCATTGTGTCAGCATCGGAGCGAATGGCGCCCGTGCACGGACTGCAGCCAAGCGAACGGAGCCGGCTTTTCACCATTTGCGGCTTTTCGCCGGGACGTGCAACGAAAGCCTGCTCAATGGGCAGCAGGGCATCGCCGCGCACGTACATGGGCCGCTCTTTGGCAAAGTACAAATCGACTACAGGAATCTTCTCTTCGTGGATGTACTGCCATACGTCCATCTCGGTCCAGTTGGACAGCGGGAATACGCGAATGCTTTCGCCGGGATGAATGCGCGCGTTGTAAAGGTTCCACAGCTCCGGCCGCTGGTTTTTCGGGTCCCACTGACCCGCGGAATCGCGGAACGAGTAAATCCGTTCCTTTGCTCGCGACTTCTCCTCGTCGCGGCGCGCGCCACCGAAGGCCGCATCGAATTTGTAGTGGCGCAAAGCATCGAGCAGCGCCTGCGTCTTGAGCAGCCCACAGCAGCGCTTGGTGTCGAGCACGATGGGATTTGTTCCGGCGGCGATGGCGGGCTCATTCCGCCAAACCAGAAGCTCCGCCCCCACCTGCCGTGCCATTTCGTCGCGGAAGGTAAGCATCTCGGCAAACTTGAATCCGGTATCAATGTGAAGAAGCGGGAAGGGAATCGGCCCGGGGTAAAAGGCTTTCTGGGCCAGCCGGAGCATCACCGAGGAATCCTTGCCGATGGAGTAAAGCATGACTGGCCGCTCGAATTCCGAAGCCACCTCGCGCAGGATATGAATGCTCTCTGCCTCAAGCAGGCGCAGATGGTTCAGCCGCGGCGATGTGACGGTCGGAGTTTGCGGCGATGTTTTGGCTGGTGCGGTTTCGGCGACGGGCATTCAAGACCTCTCGGTTTCAGTGGGAAGGCTGAAAACCGGTGCGCGAAAAAACAAACCCGGCATTCAGCAACGGGTGTGTCTTCTGGATCGATTGTGCTCAGGAGATCAGAGACTAGCGGGGACACCCGTCGAAGATGTTCGACAGGCGACAAC
>CAZHOO010000101.1:0-10524 GCA_964533905.1 uncultured Occallatibacter sp.
CAGCCCTCCGTCCTTTGCCGTCGAATAGGAACTGCGCAGCCTCCGCGGGAAACCTTAGCCCCTCCAGCGCCGTCAGCGCCAGCGTAAAAATTTGGCCTGCCGACTCGAGCTGCTTCACCGCATCCAGAATCCGTCTCGGGCCCAGTCCCGGCGTCAGCGAGAGCGCCAGCCATGCCAAACGATCCTCATCCGCTGGCAACGCAGGATTCGAAGCTTCTTGCATACCAACCGTCGCGGAATCCGCGGCGCTGTCCGAAATCGATACACTGTCCAAAATTCGCACACTCCGGCTGTCTTCTTTTGAAACACAACCGCAGATCCAGGGAATGTTCGCCCACGTTACAAGCAAGCGATTCGGAAGTCAAGGTTCGCGATCACGCAGCCGCTCCCGCACCCAGTCCACCATCACAGGCGACACGCGCTCCATGGCCGCCAGCCTGAACGTAATCTTCTCCGCCTCGATGATGTGATCGTGCCCCGCCAACTCCACCATCGCATCTGCGTGCGCCAGCAAAAGCTCGTACGAACCCTTTAGCCTGCTCCAAGGACTCGACGCCGCGCAAAGGCAAATATTAGGCCGCACGTGGCTGAGCACGCTGTTCGATTCAAAAATCACACCACCCGGCGAAGGGCACTCGCGGATAATCTTTTCCAAGATCGGCGCCAATGGTTTCCCGTCCGGGCCCAACGCATTTTGGCCCACCCCCATCGTCCCCTCGCCCGCCGTCACCAGCAGCGCGCGCCGCGCTCCGGCAGCAAGGTAACGCGCCGTGTCGGTCGCGTCTCCCGGCGTGGTCTCTTCCCAGATCGGAGCCGCCTTCCCGTGCTCGTGCGTCGTGATCTTCACCGCGGTCCATTCGATCTCCGCCAGCGCGCGCATCAGCCCACACACCAGTGCCGTCTTCCCCGCTCCGCGGCCGCCCCCGCCAACAACGATGATCGCCATTCCACGATTACCCGGTCCCTCGGTCCCTTGGTCCCTTGGTCCCTGCCTTTCTCGCCATCCGCGCCAGCGTCGCCTGCTCTCTCAGCACTTCTCTCAGCGGACGCGCCGGCGTGCCCCAGTGCACCGTCCCCGGCTTCAATCCATCATTCGTCACTGTCGCACCGCTGAACACGCCAGCCTGCCCGCCCAGAATTACGCCGGGCCCCACATGAACGTGGTCGCCGATTCCGACCTGTCCCGCGAGTACCGCGCCCTTTCCAATCGTGCTCGACCCGCTGACCCCCGTAAGCGCAACCAGAATCGCGTCCTCACCGATGTCGCAGTTATGCGCAATGTGCACCAGGTTGTCGAACTTTGCGCCGCGCCGCACGCGCGTCTCACCCAGCGCACCGCGATCCACCGTCGAGTTCGCCCCAATCTCCACGTCGTCTTCAATCACGAGGGTTCCCTGCTGTGGAAACTGCGTGTACGCGCCGGTCTTCGCATCGCGGGCGTACCCAAATCCATCCGCACCCAGCACCACGCCCGAATGAATCATGACGCGGTCACCGATCGTTGTTCCCGGATACGCCACCACGCGCGGATAAATGCGGCACTGCGCTCCGATCCTCACGCCCTCGCCAATTACCGCTCCCGCCTCAATGCGGGTATCGTCGCCAACCACCGCGTTCTTACCGATCACCGCATGCGGGCCGATGGTCACTCCGCTCGCCAGCATCGCCCCTTCGCCAATCACTGCCGTCTCGTGAATCCACCCACACTCAATTTTGGGGCGCAGCAACTTCGCCGCGCGCGCAAACCACAGCTTCGGCTGTTCAGCCTCAATCACCGCAATCGACACGTTCGACGCGAAGCCCGCGCCCATCCCTGGCTTAAGAACCACCGCGCCCGCGTGGCTCATAATCGCCTCATCCACCGCAGCAGAATCCTCGGCAAATACGACTTCGTTTGGTCCCGCGTTCGCCGGAGAATTCACGCCTGTAACGACGATTCCCTCGTCCCCCTGCGCCAGCTTCCCACCGAGTTGCTCGATCAATTCTGCAATCTTCATCGCCGCCCACTCTTTACTTCTTCACTTCTTCACTTCTTCACATCGTCGCTCGTTCCCGCACACGATTCACGATGCATGATGTACGACTCACGATCCACGTTCACCGTTCACCGTTAGTAAATTCCCGGCTCCCCCGCCGGCCGCGTCTTCCAGCGCCTGTGAATCCACAGCCACTGGTCAGGATAGCGCCGAATCCACTCCTCCAGCACTGCCGTCGCCCGACGCGTGCCTTCCAGAATGTCAGCAGCAGCATCGTCCGTCCGCGGAATCTCCACTTCCTTTCCAAAGCGCAGCACATACTTCCTTTCGCTCTCCTCCCACACCATGAACCCAGGCACAACCGCCGCGCCCGTCTTCCGCGCCACGTGCGCCAGTCCAGTCCCCGTGCATGCGTCGAGCCCGAAGAATTTCACGAACACGCCCCGGGGCGGCGTCATATTCGTATCGATCAACATTCCTACCGCCGCGCCCTCGTGCATCGCAGTCAGCAGTCCGCGTCCGAAATCGTCTTTCGATAAAACGAAATTCCCGTGCATGCACCGAATCCGGTTCACATACTCATCGAGCTTCCGGTTATCGAGCCTGCGGATCAGCATACCCATGGGATAACCCATCAGTGAGTGATAAAAGCTCGAAAGCTCCCACGCCCCCAGGTGCCCCGTCAGCACCAGCACGCCTTTGCCCCGAGCCTGCGCGGCAACATAATTCTCCAGCCCCTCGGTTCGAATCCAGCCCCGCGTGTTCTCCCGCGTATACCGCGCCATGCGGCAGAACTCCACCAACTGCCAACCTAGGTGCACGTAAACGCCGCGCAAAATTCTTTTTCTGGTTTTGGAGGAGAGTTCAGGAAACGCCAGCTCAAGATTGCGCGTGCCCACGCGCCGCAAACGCCCGTTCAGCCAGTAAACGGCGAACGCGATACCGCCCGACAAAAACCGCGCTAGGCCGCGCGGCATCGCGCCCAGGCATCGCGCAACCGCTACAACAATCCCATACTCGATGTTTTCACCCATGGTTTTTCGAGTAAGGATCAGTGTAGTCGCTCAACTCGCTGCTGACTCTGAGGGGAACGGAAGGAGCAGGGGCCTTCAGGCCCCTGAAACCTTGATTGAGCTTCGGCCTCTTGGACCGGATCGCCCGCTTAGCGATGGAACGGGTGCCCCATCCTTGGCGCGCATTTGTTTTTGCGCCAAGGGTGGGATTGCACAAGTCTCATCGAACATGAATGAGCTGACGGCTGAAAGCTGACAGCTGCCTTTATTGAGCCTTGGCGCGCACAAAGTCCTGCGCAACATCGCGCACAAACGGCACCGCGCCCGGCGGTACACCCACGTCGCCCCTCAGGATTGACTCAAAATGATGCGGAGATCCGTAGTACACGGTCGTGTCGTCGATGTTTTGGCTCACGCTGGTCCCGTCCAGATCAATACCGGCGAAGATGCCCTTCGTCCGCGAATAGCTCAACAGCTCTGCACTCATTTTCCAATCGGTTGAAGCCGAGCCCGACCGCCCCACCGGGCCCGCGGCCGCCGAAGCGTCGCCGCCGATCTTGAATTTGCTCCTCAGCAGGTCCTGCATTCCGCGGTCGTTCACGGCAATCAAAATCAGGTCCGTTGCCTGGCCGCCCCATTGAAATCCAAAGGACCCGCCGGCCATGCGGATGAACACCGGCCCGCTCCAGCCGTGACCTGTTCGGCACGTAACGATTCCCTGCCCATACTGAGCGCCCACGAAAAACGCGCCCTTCACCATGCTCGGCACCACAGCCACGCATGTGGCCGACTTCAAAATGTTATTGGGCACCGTGCTGTCGCCCGCGTTCATGATCTGGTCCAGAACCGTCTTCGCTGCGTCAATGCGCGCCTGTAAATCATCCCGCGTTGAAGCGGCGAGAGCCGCAGTTGGAAGCAGAAGACTGAGGCAAATCAAAACCCAAATCGAAACAATGACCTTTTTCATCTTTATTCCTTTCCATCGCGCTGCCTTCGGCGGCGGATGCGAGAACTCTGTGTCGGGGGATTCGTGTCTGCCCTTCTCATCGAACCGGAGGATTCAAGGGGGACGGTCGCATGGCAGGCTGCGCCGAATCCTCCCCCGCTAGTTTACAGCCCAGGCTGCAGCAATCGTCAGTACATCGGTTCCACAATGGCTCTACTGCGGGGCGACTGGTTTGCACTTCTCCAGTCGTCAGTTTGCAGTTGGGACTCTTGCCGCACTATCCACAACAAGCACAGCCACATTCTCTTTGCGGCTCACGATTCTCAATCCAAGCTGATCCGGCAGGGCTCTTTGCCAGGAGACGAACATTTCGGTTCCCAGCTCAGGATGCACATCGACATTGAAGTCGTAGACGCCGTCGAGGCCCGTCTTGTCGATCACGGGAACTTGAGACCCGCTTGCCAGAGAAGCCCGCGACGGTTCGCTGGGATTCTCTGCGGCTGGTATCGAGAACTGAAGAGCGAGCAGGTCAGCAAATTGGCGCATATCACCGCGAAAATGGAATCCCCCAGGAGGCCCAGCAGGACCACCCTCCGCTACCGGCCGGATTTTAGGACCTGTGCTGGCTACAATCAGCTCGTAAACACGCATTTCTCGCATTTCGGCGTGCGTCACAAGGTTGAATCGCTCGGAGAGGACGCCTCGCAGCATCTCAGCCATTTGCTTTTTCGTGGACGCTCCACTCACTCTGGCATCGATGTCGTATTCGTTCTGGTCGAGCCAGTTCGGCCCGGATACTTGATCGAGCTGTACTCCGTAAGCTTCCGCTGTCAACCGCCTCAGTGTGGCGTTCCTGGCCGTGAATTCAGTGGGCGAGTATGTCAGTTGATTGTTGTAATCCGGTCCGGCCAGGTTCTTGCACGGCTTCACTGAGACAACATCAAATGCCGGCGCCGAAGATTGAGCAAATGCTGTTGAACTGGTGAAAGCGAGACAGGCAACGAGAAACAGGGCGCGCATGTTTCCCAGCATACGCCCGGGTGTATTGGTCAGCCGTCGTCTTTCACCCCGTCAATTGCCGGTTTCGGCTGAATCGCCGCACAACCGGAAACATCGGATCGATTAGGTTTCCGGAAGGTCGGACACCGCTCTCCCCGTCTCCCTTTCCAGCTAAAACTTCAAACATTTTGTTCAACATCTAGATTGCCGCCAGTCGATAACCTGCATCGAAGCAAATGGTAACGACGGGAACCTTGCGGGATTTTGTCCAAATACGCCCACGAGACTGAACAATCAAGGAGAATTGGATATGAAGAAGTTGCTTGCAATGCTGTTGATTGCTGGATGCGCATGTTGCGTTGCGGCGCGGGCCGCCGCCCAGGATCGCGACAGGCTGGATACCCGCCTGGACGCGGCCAGGAACGTCATCGACTCCATTATGTCTACACCTGACCACGCAGTTCCCGAGGGGATCGCACGGCACGCAAGGTGCATCGCGGTTGTGCCCGGCGTCCTGAAGGGCGCGTTCATCGTCGGCGCTGAATACGGGCAGGGCGTGGTGACTTGCCGCACCGGTCATGGCTGGAGCGGCCCGGTCTTCATCCGCCTCGCGGGTGGATCGTTCGGCTTCCAAATTGGCGGCAAAGGCACCGATCTCGTGCTGGTTGCAACCAATGACAGGGGCTTCCAGGACCTTTTGCATGACAAATTCAAAATCGGTGGCGATGCCTCAGCGGCCGCGGGTCCCGTGGGACGCGACGCACAGGCTTCCACCGACCTCAGCCTGCGAGCTGAGCTCCTGACCTGGTCCCGCGCTCACGGACTTTTTGCAGGAGTGGACCTCAGTGGAGTCACGGTGAGCAAGAATGCCGACGATACCGATGAGCTCTACGGCGGGCCCCACCCCTTCGAAGCAATTCTCCACGGCGATGTGCCTCCTCCTCCGCAAGCCGAAGGATTTCTGCATGCTGTCAGACAGTATTTCGGCGAATCTGAAATGCACTGAGAGCTATCCTCTGCGGGCGTGGACTCTCGCCGAGAGTCCGCACCCGCTCTTCGCCATTCAACCCAACTCCTAAATGGAATAGATGAGCCTAAATATGGATCCCGCCAACCCACACCCCGGTCTTTTTGCCCAGCCTCCTGAAGCCCTTGCCGATTCTCTTGCCTCAAAAGAAGTGAGTCCGCAAGGAACCGCCGCGGGAATGAGGTTGCTTGAGTTCTATATCAGCCATGCGGCCAAAAGGCTCAGCCCGTCCCGGCTCCGCCGCCTTGAAAAAGCTCGGAAACTGCTCGCTGCTCGAATGGAGCGCGAGCTGAAGCATAAGAACGCCGCTTGAGGCCACCTGGCTCCGCTGCCCGACATATGCCGTTTCGCTTCTGGTTGAATGGCCGATTGGAGTGGGGGAGGGCTGAAAAAGGGCGGTTATCTGCGCGAAAACAGGCAGAAAGAAAAAAGAGGAGTTCCCAGGCATCATGTTGAAACATGCCGCCGGGGAACTCCTTTCCCCAGATCTGCGTTGTTTCTGTGACAAGAATGAGGAAAATCGGGTAACTACACAAGAGTACTTAGGTGCTGTGGCTTAAAGTAATCGATTCTTCACTTAACTTGAGGCACTTTCGTGGCTTCCTACCCCGGTCCGGCGCGCGTGGCCTCTCGGAGCAAAGGAATGGCTCAGGGCCGACATTGAAAGCTGGATCCTGTTGTCAGCACCGGTCTTACGCATAAGTCGCCCGACATAAGCCTTAACGGTTCGCTGTTCAATTCCCAGACGCCGGGCGATCTCGCGCGTTGAATGGGCCCCCAGAATCAGCTCCAGAACTTCCTGCTCTCGATGGGTAAGCTGTTGCCTGTAAAGAACTTGTGAAAGATTTGGCGCCTTCATCAAGCGGTCGATGACTCTGCAAAGCAGCCGCCGCGGAGCCCAGATCGACCCTGCCGTCACCACGTCAATCGCTCTGCGAACCATCTCGGGCCCGGCGGATTGCCCAAGATAGGCCCTCGCACCGGCCATGATCGCATTCAAAACCAGGTCGTCGTCGCCGTCAGGGCCGATTACGATCGACCGTACGTCAGGCCGGATGGTTCGAATCTTTTCCACAACCTCCAGATCGTCCGGGGCCGAATGAAGATCGACAACTACATAGTCAATGTCGTGGAGCGCCAGCAGCTCTTTCAACGGCGCGATGACCGGCACCAGCTCATATTCGCCATTCTCTCCAGGCTGATCGAAGATGCTGGCCAGCCCGGCCACGCGAATAGGCTCGTCCGCTGCCACCCCTATACGAATTGCGTCAGGACTATGCTTCGACGATGTCATCCCCACATCCGTCCGCACACAGCCGGAGTGAGTCCGGCCGGATCGAAATTTGTCGATTCCGTCTTCGCTGATCAGGAAAAAATCGGTGCAACTTTCTTCTCTTTGACCGGTTTGCCGCGCCTGCCCCAAACAACCGCGGCCTCCATGTCTTGAATTGCCTGTTTCAATCCGATTCGCCGGGTCCGTTCTCAAGCTATGGCCTGGCGCTGAACTTGACCGGCTCGGCGAATCAGGATCGCCCGAGGCTCGAATCGGTGTGATCACCCAAATCTCTGCTGTGTCCTCTTTCGATCATTCACCCCATGAACCAGAATCGCAAATACCACGATCATTCGGCACGCTGGGAAATTGGTGCTACGGCTTTGACCCTAAGGTGTCATCCGAACATCGTTCAGAACCGGCCCATCTCTTTCTCAGCGCCGCCGCGGTGTGACCTTCGGTAAAAAACGCTCTATAGCTTGGGCAACACAATCCCCTGCTGCTTCTGGTATTTCCCTTTGCGATCTGCGTAGCTGGTCTCGCACGGCTGGTCCCCGTGGAAAAACAGAATCTGGCACAATCCTTCGTTCGCATACACCTTGGCCGGCAGCGGAGTGGTATTTGAAATCTCGAGCGTCACAAATCCCTCCCACTCCGGCTCGAACGGCGTCACGTTCACGATGATGCCGCACCGCGCATACGTCGACTTCCCCACGCAAATCGTGAGCACGTCTCTCGGAATCCGAAAGTACTCGACAGACCGCGCCAGCGCAAACGAATTCGGCGGAATGATCACCGACTCCGCTTGCACGGAAACAAACGACCGCTCGTCGAACGCCTTGGGATCGATGATCGCGCTATTTACATTGGTAAAAATCTTGAACTCGTCCGAGACTCTCAGGTCGTAGCCGTAGGAAGAGAGACCATAGGAAATTACACCTGCCGCCACTTGCTTTTCGCAGAACGGCTCGATCATTCCATGCTTGAGCGCCTGTTCCCTGATCCATCGATCGCTCTGTATCGACATGCGTCTCCTGTTCCGGTTGCTGTTGAGCGGCCCCCGGCAGTCTGCGGAGTTGGCTCGGACTTGAAACCCCATCTTAATCGAAAGCCCACGCCCGCTGACAGTTCTCTCATCACGCCTCCCTCCGCTATCCCCCGTCCACCGCTCACCGTCCACCGCCCACGGTCCACCGATCACCGTTCACCGTCTTTCCTAATCGCAACAAAATCTGTAGTATGGGCGGAGTAAGTGGTAACATACGCTTCAACCAGTTCGTCTTGAGCGAGGTGACTCCATTGATCAAGCAGGATATCGTTCACAACGTGGTCGAGCGCACGGGCCTGCCGCGCACCAAGGCTGAGGCGGCGGTGGACACGGTCTTCGAGGGCCTCAAACAGGCATTGGCGGCAGGCGAGCGCATTGAACTGCGCGGCTTCGGCGTCTTCAGTGTCCGCGCTCGCAAAACCGGCATCGGCCGCAATCCCCGCACCGGCACTGAGGTCAACATCGCTCCCGGCAAAGCTGTCCGCTTCAAGCCGGGCAAGGAACTGCACGCGCTCGAACCGGGTTCCTCACCCAGCTAGCTGCATTGCGGGCCGCCGAATCTCGATCCCGCGCGCCTCACAGCTTGCAGTGTCGCCGTGCGCTCCTGCGCGCGCGTCCGCATATTCAGAACTCTCAACTTCCGACTCCACCATCCACAGGGCGTGACCGCCAGCGTCTCAGCTGGCTGTCGTGCGGGCGTCCTCGCCCGCTCTCGCATCCAACCCACTTGCGCCGCGCGAAGCCCCCGTCTTCTGGCACTATGTCATTCTTTCTTATGTATCCGCATCCGCATGAGTTCTGACTCCCCCATCCCGCTCACAGAGAGCCCTGCACCTTCGCGGGCCAGTCTTGCCTTGCTGCCTTGGCTGGTTGCGGTTGCCTTCTTCATGGAGTCGCTCGATACCACGATTCTCAACACAGCGGTCCCCGCGGTTGCCGAAGCCCTCCACGTTGCACCGCTGGCCATGAAAGCGGTGCTGGCCAGCTACACGCTTGCCCTCGCGTTGTTTATTCCCATCAGCGGATGGATGGCCGACCGCTTCGGCACCCGCCGCGTCTTCGCTTCGGCGATCGGGCTGTTCACATTCGGCTCGCTGTTATGCGGGCTGTGCAGCAACATTCATCTGCTGGTTCTATGTCGAATTATCCAGGGCATGGGTGGCGCAATGATGGTGCCCGTCGGTCGCCTCACGCTGGTCCGCTCCTTCGCCAAGGCCGACCTGCTCCGCGTCATGAGTTTTGTTTCCGTTCCGGCGCTGGTTGCGCCCATGCTGGGCCCGGTTGCCGGCGGACTGATTGTCGGCTACGCTCATTGGCGCGTCATCTTTTTCCTGAATATTCCCATCGGCCTGCTCGGCCTGGTCATGGTGTATCTACATCTGCCCGACTTCAAAGAAGAGGATGTCCATCCTTTGGATTTTGTCGGGCTGGTCCTCTTCGGGTCAGGTGTCGCTCTTCTGTCCTACGTGCTCGAGGTGTTTGGCGAGCACACATTGAGCAGCCGCGAAATTGCCGGCCTTCTTGCGCTCGCGGCCACGCTGCTCGCCGCCTACTGGGTGCATGCGCGCCAGCTGAGATTCCCGCTTCTCAATCTTCACCTGTTTGACATTCGCAGCTTTCGCATTTCGGTCAACGGCAGCTTCTTCACCCGTCTCGGAATCGGCGGCGTGCCGTTTCTCCTGCCGCTGCTCTACCAATCCGGCCTCGGATATACGCCGGTGCAGTCCGGGTTGTTGATCATGCCCCAGGCCATTGCAGCCCTCGGCATGAAGGCCATTTTGAGAAAGCTATTGGCAATCCTCGGTTACAAGGGCGTTCTGGTTTCGAACACCATCGCCATTGGGTTGCTGCTCTTGCTATTCACAACCATTAACCGCGACACATCGGTGGCGCAGATCGTGGCCATTGCGTTCTTCTACGGAGCCTGCACCAGCCTTCAGTACACAACCATGAACACGCTGGTCTATGCCGATGTCGAAGAGAAGGACACTTCAAACGCCAGCTCCATTGCCAGCACCATGCAGCAAATGGCCATCAGCTTTGGCGTGGCGATCGCCGGTTTGACGACCGCGTTCTTTGTTCCGGGACAGGCGTACTCCGAGCCGCTGCTGATGATCCATGGCATTCACAAGGCGTTCCTCTGCCTCGGAGCGTTGACGATCGTGTCGACGGTCGTCTACGCCGGTTTAAAGCGCGATGACGGTGGCGCCGTCAACGCCCGCAAGATCATGCATCCCGACGG
>CAZHOO010000102.1:0-10408 GCA_964533905.1 uncultured Occallatibacter sp.
GTCGCGTCGATCAACACCAGCGCCACGTCCGCAGCCTCCAGGTGCCGCCGCGCCATCACCACGCTCATCTTTTCCGCCATCAGCTTCGTTTTGCCCTTGCGCCGGATTCCGGCCGTATCCACAAAACGCAGCGTCTGGCCCTCGAACTCCACAACTTCATCCACCGCATCGCGCGTCGTTCCCGCGATCGGCGACACAATCGACCGTGTCGTTCCCGTCAGCGCGTTCAGCAGCGTGCTCTTGCCTACATTCGGCCGCCCGATAATCGCTACCGACGTCTCGCGCTGCTCAAACTCCCCATGCGTCCTTATCCGCTTTTCGTCGGTCGCTTCGTCTTCCGCATTCTGTGGTTCTCGACTGTCTCTCTCACTCGCCCGTTTGCTGACTTGCTCCCTCGCTCCCTTGCTCCCTGCCAGGGTCCAGGGCGAGCGATCTGCGCTCGATGGGGTGGCTTGCTCCCTGTCCGGCACCGCATCCGCAATCGCGTCCAGCAAGTCGCCGATGCCCTGCCCGTGCTCCGAGCTCACCCCAAACAAATTTGGAATCCCGAGCTTGCGAAAGTTCTCCGCCTCCGCCGCCAAGCCTTCTGTCTCGACTTTATTCACCGCCAGAAACAGCGGCTTGCCGCCGCGCTTCAACAGTTGTGCCAGGTCGTAATCGGGACGCGCCAGTTCCGTCCGCGCGTCCACCACCATCACCAGCGCATCGGCCTCTTTCAGCGCCACCTGCGCCTGCGCAAAAATGTCTACGGCCATCAGCTCCGGATCGTCGGGCACAATTCCCCCCGTATCCACCAGCCGGTAGGTACGACCCGACCAATCGTACTCGCCGTAGATGCGGTCGCGCGTGATCCCCGGTTCGTCGCCCACAATCGACCGCCGGCTCCGGGTGAGCCGGTTGAACAGCGTGCTCTTGCCCACGTTGGGCCGCCCCACGATCGCCACTAGCGGCAGCTTCGCGGCCCCGGCTTGCACCGGCACAACCGATCTGCGATACGTCGGCAAGACTTGCCTCCCGCAGCCAATCACGCGAGCAGCGCTGCTTCCTCAGTGTACTGTCCGGCTGAGGACGAGCATCTCCCCGCCCACGTTCGCGTCGTAGACCAGACCCTGTCTAGCGCACTCCACCGCGCCGGCGCAAAAACCTTCGCCTGGTTAGCCGTTCTTCGGCTACACTATGCCATCTGCAGAGGAGATACTTCTATGCCAAAATTCGTCATTGAGCGCGAAATCCCCGGCATCGGCTCCGCATCAGCGGAGCAGGCCCAGGCCATTGCACAAAAGTCCTGCTCGGTGCTCAACAACCTCGGCCCGCAGATCCAGTGGCTGCAAAGCTACGTCACCGACGACAAGATTTACTGCATCTACATTGCGCCCAACGAGCAGATGGTACGCGAGCATGCGAGACAGGGAGGCTTCCCGGCCAACAGCGTCGCGCGGGTCCGCCGCGTCATTGATCCCACCACTTCTGAATCCGCCTGACCCGGCAACTTTCGCGTCAACCCAGCGCTTCTCCTCCGCGGCGGCTTCCATCTGCCATCGTTCCGCTAACCCCGCTAGCTCCGCTGACTCCGCTCAAGCCTGCTTCTCTATCATGGAAGCAGCGCATTCATGCCCTCCTCCGACGCCTCAGCTCGCGCACTCCCGTCGCTCCACGAGTTTTTCTCCCCCGGTGGAATCCTCGCTCGCTCACCGCTCCCCTTCGAGTACCGCCCCGGCCAGTACGAAATGGCCAAAGCCGTGGAGCGCGCCCTCGCCGAGCGCCGCCATCTCATCGTTGAAGCTGGCACAGGCATCGGCAAAACCCTCGCATACCTTCTGCCCGCTCTCCGCACCGGCCAGCGAGTCATCGTCTCCACGGGAACCAAAGCCCTCCAGGATCAGCTCTTCTTCCGCGATGTTCCTTTTCTCGAGACTCTTCTTGGTGAGCTCCGCGTCTGCTATATGAAGGGCCGCGCCAACTACCTTTGCCGTCGCAAGCTCTTTGCCCTTCGGGATCAGCCCATTCTCTCGGGCCTCGATGAAATCGACGAATACCGCCAGATCGCCGAGTGGGAACGCATCACCGAAACCGGCGACCGCGCCGAGCTCTCCGCCCTGCCCGAATCCTCCGCCCTCTGGCACAAACTCGACGCCCGCTCCGATGCCTGCCTCGGATCGACCTGCCCCGACTATCGCCGCTGCTTCATCACCGAAATGCGCCGACGCGCACTCGAGTCCGATCTCATTATCGTCAATCACCATCTCTTCTTTGCCGACACGGCGGTCCGCCTTGCCGCCGGCAATGCGCCCGACGCCGGCATTCTTCCCGAATCCGCCGCCGTCATCTTCGACGAGGCGCACGAGCTTGAAGAGGTCGCCTCGCAATACTTTGGCCGCTCGCTCTCCAACCTCCGCTTTGAAGATCTCGCCCGCGACACCGACGTCCTTCTTCGCGGCAATTCCGGCGCCACGCAGATTCCCGCACTCACTCAGCAGCTTCGCGAGCGGGCGCGCCTCTTCTTCGCCGCTCTTCCCATGCCTGCCGACGGCCGTCATCCCTTCACCAACCGTGGAGACTTCCTCGAGTCCTCTGGCGATCTCTACCTCGCTGTCCGCTCCACTCTTTCGGTCATCGAAGCCGAGCTCGATCGCATCCCCGATCTCGATGAAATCCCCGGCCTCAAAAACCGCGCCGCCACGCTCCGCGCCGATCTCGAATTCATGCTCGAGTCCAATGCCTCCAACATGGTCTTCTGGCTCGAGCGACGCGCCACACCCGGCGCAGCCGCCGTCCAGAACTCTGCGCCACGGGGAGGCGCGCGCGGTGGTGCCCGCAGTACATTCCTTCAAGCCACTCCCATTGACGTCTCCGAGCTGCTTCGCGATCTCGTCTTCGACCAGATCCCCACTGTCGTCTTAACCTCAGCGACGCTCACCGTTCAGGGAGGCTTTGAGCATCTTCGCCGTCGTCTTGGACTTACCGACACGCGCGAACTGGTCGTTCCATCTCACTTCCAATACGGTAAGCAGGCCCTCCTCTATCTCCCGCCGTCCATGCCCGACCCGCGCGAACCCGAATTTGTTGATGCCGCCGCCAAAACCATCGAGCGTGTTCTGCGCATCACTCACGGCCGTGCTTTCTGTCTCTTCACCAGCTACAACCATATGCGTACTCTGCACGACCTGCTCCTGCCCGTTCTCGACTTTCCGCTCCTCCTTCATGGGACCGCTCCGCGCAATGCTCTCCTCGAGGAATTCCGTTCAACGCCCAACTCCGTTCTCTTCGGAACTTCGAGCTTTTGGCAGGGCGTCGATGTCCAAGGCGAAGCCCTCAGCTGCGTCATCATCGACCGCCTTCCCTTCGCCGTTCCCTCCGATCCAGTGGTCCAGGCTCGCATGCGCGCCATCGAAGAGTCAGGCGGCCGCCCGTTCTTCGACTACCAGGTCCCCGAAGCGGTCCTCACGCTGAAGCAGGGCTTCGGCCGCTTGATTCGTTCGCTTGAAGACCGCGGTGTCCTCGTTCTTCTCGATCCCCGCATCACTCGCCAGCGTTACGGCCAAGTCTTCCTGCAGTCCCTGCCGCCCTATCGTGTAACCAACACCATCACCGACGTCGAAGCATTCTTCGCACCCAAACAGGGTTGAGCACGCTCACGAATCCCGCGCGCGCCGACAGTTTGAATCGTCGAAGTGGATTTGTCGGGGATGATTGCGATGGAGACCCGTATCAGAGCCCAAATTCAAACCTGCCGCATAGCTGGGCAAGAACCCCGGACTTCAGCCCCGAGAGAATCTTCTCAAGCGCGCCGGGCGGCCAATCTTCGGCAGCCTACTTGCTCTCTGCTTCCTCAACCGTGGCTGCAATTGGAATCACGGTATCCATCTTTGTAATCTTGAAGACTTCGCGAACCTTCGGGCTCAAACCTACGATGATCATTTTCAGGCCTTGTTTCTGGCACCTTATATAGTGTGTAGCGATAATGCCCAGCCCCGACGAATCCATAAATGGGCAGGTGGTTAAGTCCAAAATATTCAATTTCGCCGGCTCCGCTCCCGGCGCCGGCTCCAGCCCGAGCAGCCTGTTCAGTTCTCCCGGCGGCAAAGAAGTGTAAGCGTCGCGCACCGTAAAAGGCCCGCAGAAACGCAGAATCACCGTACCCGCCGAATTACCTGGTTTCCGCTCGATTGTGAAAGGGCCGCTATTCCACGTCTGCCATCCCATTCTGAACTCCTGGGCCGCCTTACACGCTTGCACGGCGACAACTTCGATCAACCGCTGGCACAGCCTTCGCCGATATCTGTACCGCGCTGACTGTCGATATCCCCGGGGAAACGATCGACCGGCGCCGAATATTCAGATTCTCATCGACTTCCGCACCGAATTGCAAGAGCAATTCATGAATTGCATCGAAAATCGAATTCGACCACCGGCCCTCGCCGAGTTGGTATATCGGCCCCTTTTCGAACAGATCCAGAAGAGCGAAAGCCGGAAGCTAAAAGCTAGCAGCTAGAAGCTAGAAGCTTGGAGCCGCTTTCCCTCCGAGCGCCTCAAACAGTGTCGCCGAATCGGTCAGCCTGCTCGCAGCCGCATCTTCGCGATCGAGCGCCGTCTCGAGTTGCTGCCGCTCTGCGTCCAGCAGGCTCGCTTCGCTCACCCCGCCTGCCTCGTAACGCTTCGCTGCAATTCCGTAAGCGTCCTTCGCCTCACCGGCCGCTGTACCGCGAGCCCTCAGAGTCTCCGCGTCGCGCTCCGCCGCGTAGAGCGCATCCGCCACCTGGCGAAAACTTTCCAGCACCGTTCCGCGATACGCGCTCGCTGCTTCGTCATAAGCGTCCTGCGCCTTACGCTTCTCTGCCTGTAGCGCGCCGCCATTGAAGAGCGGCGCCGCCAGGGCCGCGCCCACATTCCACACGTCGCCGCCCGAGTTGAATCGCGTCCCCAATCCCCCTCCGCTTCCCGTCAGCACAATCTGCGGAAACTCGTTTGCCGCGGCCACGCCCACGCTTGCGCTCGCCTCATGCAGCAGCGCCTCCGCCGCGCGAATGTCCGGCCTCTGCCGCACCAGCTCCGAAGGCACTGTTACCGGCAACTCTTCGGGCAGATGCAACGTGTCCAGCGAAACCTCCGCCAGGTGCGCCTCCGCCGGACTCATTCCCATCAGTACCGCGAGTTGGTCGTCGATGGTGTCCAACTGCAACTGGAGTGGTGGAATCGCCGCCTCGGTCTGTGCCACCAGCGTCCGCTGGCTGCGCACGTCGAAATCGGAGACTCCGCCGGCCCGCTCACGCTCCTCCGCGATCTGCAGCTCCTTTCGCTCGACGTCGAGCACCTTATTCGTGATCTCAATCTGCTTCCGCACTTCAGCCTGCCGGATCGCTGCCGCCACCACATTGCCGGCCAGCATCAGTCGCGCACCCTCGAGCTGCCACGCCTCGTAATCCCGTTGCGCTTTCAACCCCTCGATCGCCCGCCGATTCGCTCCGAACACATCGAGCGCGTACGAAACCGCGACCGATCCATTCAGCAGCGTGAACGGCGACGGGTTAGGGAAGGGAATTCCAAATGCCGCCAGATTCAGTTGTTCTTCGGTCGCAGAGGCATTGCCGTTGACGGTTGGGTACTTCGTCGATCCCGTCCGCGCAATCACTTCTTCCTGCGCCTGCTTCAGCCGCGCCGTCGCCTGATCCAGCGTCGGGCTGTTCTTGAGCGCCTGCTCCACCATCGCGTTCAATTCCGGCGATTGAAACTCCGTCCACCAGTTGGCCGGGATTGTCGCCGATTCATTGAAGCGTTGCGCGCCGCCCAACGGACCTGCGCTGCTCGCCGTTTCCGCCGGCAACGGTTGCGGTGTGTATGCGGTCACGGTCGGAGGCGGTGGCGCGTGGTAGCGCGGTCCCACCGTGCAGCCCGAGATCGTCGCGAGGGCCGCGACGCCAACCTGCCACTTCCAATTCTTCATTCGCATCATCGGTCGCCCTCCTCAGTCCAGAGTTCTCCGGTAAGTCGCAACAGCGACGCCCATCACCACTGCGGTGAACACCATCATGGGCCACACACTTGGCCAGGAATCCGCCCACCCGTTGCCCTTCAGCAGAATTCCGCGCACCAGCCGGTTGAAATACGTAAGCGGCAAAAGATTTCCGATCGCCTGCGCCCATCCCGGCATTCCTTTGAAAGGGAACATAAATCCCGACAAAATAATGTTGGGTAGAAAATAGAAGACCGCCAGTTGAACCGCTTGCAGTTGATTCCGCGCCAGCGATGAAAGAGTGATCCCCACCGTCAGATTGGCCGCAATAAAAAGCAGCAATGAAAGGTAAACCGCGAAAACATTGCCGAAGAACGGCACGAAGAACACGTAGCGCGCGGCCGCAAGAATGATCGAAGCTTGCAGGAGTCCGATTCCAATGTATGGAACCAGTTTGCCCGTCATCACTTCCAGCGGCGTCGACGGCATCGCCAGCAGATTCTCCATCGTGCCGCGCTCGCGCTCGCGCGTCACTGCAAGCCCCGTCATCATCACCATCGTGAGCGTCAAGACCATCCCCATCAGTCCCGGCACAACGTTGTACTGCGTAATCTCGTCCGGGTTGTAGAGCGGATGCACGTTCACGTTGAACGGCGCAGGGCCGCCCTCGAGGCTCGCCAGCGACCCGGTGAGCTCTCGCTGAATGACCGACTGCGCAATTCCATCCACGGCGGCCAGCGCGCTTCCCGTTGTCGTCGGATCGGTTGCGTCGGCCTCGATCAAAATCGACGGCCGCTCACGCCGCAGCACCTGCCGCGTGAAGCCTGCGGGAATATTCACGACAAACAAGAGCTTTCCCTGCGCCAGCGCCTCGCGCCCCGCTTCCTCGTTAGGCAACCGCTCCACAATCTTGAAGTACGACGAGTTCTGCATCGACTCGATAAAGTCGCGGGTCACATCGCTGTCATCCGAGCTGATGATTCCCGTGTCCAGGTGCCGCGGAATCGTGTTGATGGCGAATCCGAACAGCGCCATCTGCATGATCGGAATCCCCACGATCATCGCAAACGTTAGCCGGTCGCGTTTGAGCTGAGTGAACTCCTTCAGCACCACGGCCCACCATCGCGCCGTCGAAAATCGCCGCAGCCCGCTCACGCATTCCCCCCGGTCTTCTGTTCCGATCGGCCCATCAAATAAATGAACACGTCCTCGAGGTCCGTCTCGATCCTCTCCACGCGCCTTCCGCTCGGCCCCACCGCTTCTTCAATCTCCCGCTCAAGCTCCGCATCGTTCGTCCCGCTCACATGCAGCACGTCGCCGAATGTCACCGTCTGCGCCACGCTCTTCTTTTTCCGCAGTTCATCCTGCAGCTCCGCCAGATGATCTCCGTGTATGGCCCACGTGCTTAGGTGTTGCCCATCGATGATTTCCTGCGCCGTTCCCTGCGCCAGCAGCGTTCCGGAGGAAATGTAGGCCAGCTTGTGGCATCGCACCGCTTCATCCATGTAGTGCGTGCTCACCAGCACCGAGATTCCCTTGGCCGCGAGCGCCTGAATTTCATCCCAGAAATCGCGCCGCGCCCTTGGATCTACGCCCGCCGTCGGCTCGTCGAGCAGCAGAAGCTGCGGATCGTGCAGCATGCACGCCGCCAGCGCCATGCGCTGCTTCCACCCTCCCGACAGCTCGCCCGCAAGCTGATGCGCCCTCGACGTCAGCCCCAGGTCTGCAAGGCTTTTCTTGACCGTCTTTTTGCGATCACGAAGCTGGTACACTCGTGCCACAAATTCCAGATTCTCGGCGATCGTCAGGTCTTCCCAGAAAGAGAACCGCTGCGTCATGTATCCCACGCGGCGTTTGATCTCCGCGCTTTCCTTGCGAATGTCCAGGCCCAGGCACGCTCCAGTTCCCGAATCGGGTTTCAGCAGCCCGCACATCATTCGGATCGTCGTGGTCTTTCCGCTTCCATTTGGCCCCAGAAAACCAAAAATCTCGCCCCGCCGCACACGCAGCGTCACGTCCTTCACCACGTGCTTGCCGTCGAAGTGCTTGTTCAGCCCCTCGACGTCAATGGCGAACTCGAATTGCGCGGCAGGCGTCACTGGACCGTTACCTCAACGGGCTGGCCCGGATGCAAAGTGGCCGCGGTCTGCGCCGCAGAGTTCGCGATCACCATGTACACCAGCTTCGAGCGGTTCTCGTTGCTGTAAATCACCGGCGGCGTGTACTCGCTCTGCGGCGATACAAAGCTGATCTTCGCCGCGACATCGTTCGCGCATCCGTCACATCCAATTCGCACGCTCCCGCCGACGCGCAGCCCGCCCACAACCGTCTCCGGCACAAAAAATCGAATCTCCAGATTCTCCGGCGGCAGAATCTGGACCACCGGATTTCCAGCAGCCACCCACTCCCCCCGCCGGTAAAGCGTGTCGAATACCAGCCCGTCTCGCGGCGACGCAATCTGCTTTTGCTTCAGGTGCCATTCGGCATTCGCCAGCGATGCGCGATCCGCGGCCACCTGGCCCATCTGTGCCTTGACCTGCTGCTCGCGCGCCGGCAGTGCATCCACGGCCAGGTCGGCTTCAAGTTCCTTCACCTTCGCCGCGCTCGTTTCTGCCGCTCCCTGCGCATTGATCAGCTCCGTCTGCGCAATTCCTCCCGCCTTGAACTGAGCCTCGTCGCTGGCCAGAATTTCGTCCGCCTGCTTCCTTTCCGAAACCGCTTGCACCAGTTCCGCGCGCGTCACGTCCACCTCGGCCGGTCGCTTTCCCGTTTCCAGATCGTTGAGCCGCGACTCCGAGCTGCGCAGCGCCTGCTCGGCCGCTCGCATTTCCGAAGCCTCCGGCTCGTCGTCCAGCGCAAACAACGGATGACCAGCCGCCACCGTGTCGCCGCGTGACACACTCACCTCGTCGAGCCTCCCGCTTTGCGGCGAAGCCACGTAAACAAACTTGCCTTCGATGTAGCCTTGGTAAGTATTCGTTGGCTTCTGTGTGCAACCCGACATCAGCGCTAACAGAGTCGCGATCGGAGCGCCCACTAGATTCCTTACTCGGAGAACACGCATCTTCCCCTCCGTAATCATTTACGCCTCGAACCTGCCCTGCGTTTCACCCGGCCATCCGGCGCCAATCGAGCCCGAGTGCCTGATCGAGGGGTTTTGCCCGGTTTCAGAACTCCGCCCGGATGCAGTCCATCAATCAACAGCCCCGTAATGTGCCGGCTCAGCGCCGCGCGGTCCGGAGCCTTGCGCCCGAAGATCTCCGCCCACAGCTTGATCGTCGCGGCGTGCATCATAACCAGGCCAATCAGCGAAAACACAATGAGCCCAGGGTCGAGGTCCATGTTCGCTGTTCCCGCACTCTGCGCCTTTGCCACGCTCTGGCTCAGAATTCCAATCTTTTCGAACGGCAGGTGGCGCAGTACCCTTCCGCGCAGCAGCCCGCCTTCGTTCAGTACCTCGCGCATCCACGTCGAGGGAACCCACGGCATCTTCTCGATCCCGGTCAGCATCCGCTCCACAACTCCCTGCACAATCTCTGCGGGGGCCGCGCCTGCCTTCACCGGACCCCACACTCCCACAATCAGCGGAGCCAATCGTTCCTCCACCACCGCGTCCAGCAGTTGGTCCCGGTCCTTGAAGTAGTAGTGCAGCATCGCCGGAGTCAGCGCGGCCCGCTCGGCGATCATGGCAAACGTCGTCGCCGCCACTCCCTGCTTCGCAAAAAGCTCCGTCGCCGCCTCGATCAGCTTTTCGCGCGCATAGAGTCCCGAGTGCGTAGTGGGCCGCCCCGGCGGACGTGAGGATTTACTTCGCCCCGCTGCACGCCCCGATTTTGTCGTCACTAGCGTCGTCATAATTAACTAATGCATTAATTAAATAATGGGATCGGGAATTCTGTCAAGCCGGAATCGCCGAAGCCGTAATCCGGCGAGCGTGTTGATCGTTGAGATGAATGAAGCGTGTTGCGCTATCGCACTAGGCTGTTGTCCCAAACGCGGCCAAGCAACGATTTCAGCCGCGCGAAATCTCTGGGGCCGAGTTCTTCCTTCCAGTCGCACTCAATGTCGCGCAGGATCTCAATCACCTTTGAATTTGCAGCATGTCCGCCGCTTGGTGAAGTTGACGATCCGTGCGCGGCCCTCGTCGGGAACGTTTGATCGCTTCAGGTAGCCGAGTTCCTCCAGGCTGCCCAGCAGCTAGAGGCTAGAGGCTGTTTCTCAATCCATCCACAGCGCGCTCGTGATAATCCGCGGATAGTACCGGCTGGCTTTGCCTTCGCCCGACACAATCTGGTCGCAACACGCCCAGTACGAGCTGCCTTCGGTCTGCCACTTCACGTGCGCCGCGTCCGCCTTGCGGAAGACCTTCGCCACTTTGGGATCCTCGTCCAGATGGAAAACCTTCCGCGTCACGTGCATGAAGATCGAAATCTTGCTCATCCACGAGTTGTTGCTCGT
>CAZHOO010000103.1:0-10293 GCA_964533905.1 uncultured Occallatibacter sp.
GCTTCCGCAACGCCTTGGCTTCAATCTGACGAATGCGCTCACGCGTCACCTGGAAACTCTGACCAACTTCTTCCAGAGTGTGTTCGCTGCCGTCCTCAAGCCCAAAGCGCATTTTGATTACGCGTTCCTCGCGCGGCGTGAGGGTGCGCAGCACTTGCGAGGTGTACTCTTTCAGGTTTACGCCGATGACGGCTTCGGATGGCGACACCGCCTGGCGATCTTCGATAAAGTCGCCCAGATGTGAGTCTTCCTCTTCGCCGATCGGTGTCTCCAGCGAAATAGGCTCCTGCGCAATCTTCAGAACCTTGCGCACCTTCGCAACCGGAATGTCCATGCGCCGCGCAATCTCCTCGCTTGAAGGCTCGCGGCCAAGCTCCTGCACCAACTGCCGGCTGGTGCGGATCAACTTGTTGATCGTCTCGATCATGTGCACAGGAATGCGAATCGTCCTCGCCTGATCCGCAATGGCCCTCGTAATTGCCTGCCGGATCCACCATGTTGCATACGTCGAAAACTTGTAGCCGCGCCGATACTCGAACTTGTCCACGGCCTTCATCAGGCCGATGTTTCCTTCCTGAATCAGATCGAGGAACTGCAGTCCGCGGTTGGTGTACTTCTTGGCAATCGACACCACCAAGCGAAGGTTTGCTTCGATCAGCTCACGCTTCGCCTGCTCTGCGTCCATGTCGCCCTGGATCATCTCGCGCTGCGTGCGCTTCAGTTCCACAATCGACACGCCCGCGTCGCCTTCAATCTTTTCCAGGTCCGTCCGGCAGTTCTTCTGCTGGCGCCGGTACTCCTTTTTCATGTCCTCGCTTTTCGAAGCTTCGTACTTCTGGTCCAGCGAGCGAATCTGGCGCTCCAGCGTGCGCATGGTGTCCACGGTCTTGTTGACCTTGTCCAGCAGGCGCTTGCGCTCCATGGCGGTGTATTTCAATTCGCGCACGATGCGCGACACGTGGACCTTCTCGCGCGCGATCGTCCAACGCAACCGCCGCGCTTCTTTCATCTTGGCCTTGTTGCCCGGCGCGATGCCGGCCAGCTTCTCGTCAAGCAGCGCAATCTTTTTCTGGTGCTTCACGAGAGCGTCGGTGCGCGCCACGGTGGCTTTCACCCTCGTCTGCACCACCTCTTCGGTCAGCTCTTCCTCGTCGAAGATCACCACTTCTTTCACGTTGCGCACGCCGCGCTTCAAGTCTTCGCCGAGCGCCGCCACTTCACGAATCACGATCGGCGAACGCGAAATTGCCTTGAGCACACGGTTCTGCCCGCGCTCGATGCGCTTGGCGATCTCTACTTCGCCCTCGCGCGTCAACAGCGGCACGGTTCCCATCTCGCGCAGATACATGCGGACCGGGTCGTTCGTTTTCTCGAGCGTTCCGGGCGTCAGGTCCAGCTCGACGTCTTCGCCCTCCTCGAGCTCAAAGTCCTTGTCGCCGGGGAACTTCGGAGTGTCAAGCAGGTCAATGCCCTGCGTTCCAATCGTCGTGATCAGATCGTCCAGATCGTCGGGAGAACCAATCTCATCCGGCAGCGCGTCGTTCACTTCGCCGTAGGTGAGATAGCCCTTCTCCTTGCCGGTCTCGATCAGACCATGCACATCCTCTTCGAACTTATCTTCAATCGCCAAAATATGCCTGCTCTCTTCGGCAAGACCGCTCGCGTTGAGCGTCCCACCCGATTTCATTCCCGGCCCGTCCGTACAATCAACCGCGCCGAATCACGCGCCCGCGCATGTTCCGCGCCAACCGCAAATCTGCGCCGCGCCCGATTCCGAGCGCACAAAATGAAGACTCCCCAAAGGGAATCCTCGCTTGCAAACACACCCGCAGGCCCGCACAAAGCGGTGATGATTTTCTCGGAACAGGATGGCTGCGCTTCAGGTTTCGCCTGGGTCGCCCGCGAGCCGGAGCTCATGTGTGGGGCAAAGGGGCGCGCATCCTCACTGAGATCAATAGATTACCACAACCGCGTGAGCATCCGCCAGCTAAAAACTTGGCGGAAAATCAACTTCCGTCCAATGACTTCAGACCCGTTCAGGCCCGTTGCCTGCCACCCGTTTCCAATCTTCTAACCATTTGATTAGACGCTCGGAAGGGCCACTTCGACGCAGGATTTGACCGCATGAAAGCCTTTCCGGTTCGCCTCCAGAACTCTCATCGTTCCCGTTCATTCTGGCCGTGCAAACGCCGCAGCGCCCGGTCCAGCTCCAGCTTCTTCTGGGTCAAAAGCGCCAATCGAGCAACGTCGCCATTCCGCTCAGCCTCGGCGATTTGCCCTCGCAAATCACGCAGCAGGCCTTCCATCGCGCGTTCCTGAACTTCCTGAATCGCGCTTTCCACCTCGTTGGCCGTTGGGGGACCAATCTCGCCAAGTAGTGCCTCTGCCAGAAGCGCTTTCTGGATCGGATCGTCGACTGCGTCCATGGGGTCTTTGGCCGCTCGGCCTGCCAGCGCGCGCATCGCCCCGAATGCACCCAGGTGCTCAAACCAGACCGCATTATTGGTTAAAGCCTCTGCTGCGAGAAGTCGCGCCTCGGCACCGTCGGGATCGGTCACAGCGAGTGCCCGCAGCAGGAGTTTCTCCACTTCGTTTAACTTCGCCGGCCGCTCCTCTACCCGATCTCGGCGCCGCAACGCTGCCAGTCGCACTTCGTCGCGCAGTACTGCGGATCCTATGCCCAGCTTCTGGGACGCGTCCGCGGCAAATTGCTCCCTCGCCAGCGGCTCGGGAAGGCGTCGAATGTGGGGTAGCAGAAAGTTCATCGCCTTCACTTTCTGGTCGGTACTGTTACCGGGAAAGAGCTGCCTGGCACGTTCAATCATGTAATCGTCGTACCATTGGGCACCGCGGATGGCCTGACGCAATTCGTCATCTGTCCTCACCTTGCGGCTATTCGCTCCTGGGTCCTGAGTGTTGATGGCCGTCCGAAATTCCGATTCGCCGATTTCACGAACGAATCGATCGGGATCCATGCCGCTGTCCCGAAAGGACCGGTTGACAATTTTCACCTTAAAGCCCTCTTCGATGAGTAGGGTCAAGGTCTTCTCGGTGGCATTTGCTCCGGCAATATCCGGATCAAAGCTCACCACGACGTTCGACGTGTGCCGCTTCAGGATCGCGACCTGTTGCTCGGTAAAGGCCGTTCCGCTGGTTGCAATCACGTTCTGGATTCCCGCCAGAAAAACGCTGATGCAATCCATCTGGCCCTCTACCAGCAGGGCAAACTCCATTGCGCGAATCGCCGGCTTTGCCTTGTCCAGATTGAAGAGAACGTGTCCCTTCGAATAGAGAGGCGTCTCCGGCGAGTTGATATATTTCGCTCCTGCCTTCTCGCCCGTCTCCAATGTCCGTGCAGTAAAGGCGATCACCCTCCCGCCCTCGTTGCAGATCGGGAACATCACGCGTTTCCGGAACCGGTCGTAGATCGGCCCCTGGCCACCATCCCCTTGGTCTTTTGAGGCAAACAACCCGCTCACGCGCAGCGCCTCCTGATCGGCCATCCCGCTCAATCGGTCTCGCAGTGCGTTGAAGCTATCCGGCGCATATCCGATCCGGAATTTCTTGATCCCTTCTTCCGTCATTCCGCGACCGGCCAGATACTCACGCGCCAGCGCTCCGCCGGGGCCCCGCAACTGCTCCTCGAACCAAGCTGCCGCCGTCTCGTGCAGCTCCAGCAGCTTGGTTCGCAGCCGTGCGCCAGCCGCCTCTTCCGGCGACGAGAACTCGCGCTTGGGCAGTGGAATGCCGCACTTCTGCGCCACAATCCGCACAGCTTCCGGGAAGCCTACATTTTCAATCTTGCCCACAAAGCTGAACACATCGCCCGTTGCCTGGCAGCCAAAGCAGTAGAAGAACTGCTGCCCGGCGTGCACGCTGAAGGAGGGGGTTTTCTCCTTGTGGAACGGGCAAAGCCCCGTAAACCGTTGCGCACCAGCCTTCCGCAGCCGGATATAGCTCTCGATCACCTTGACGATGTCGGCCTGCTGCTTCACGGTTTGGGCAAAATCGCTCACGTTGGAAGTCCGTAGTTCAGCATAAGCCCGCACCCGGCCGCCTGATGTGGAAGTGGTGGATCGGATTTCATTGCGTTTCTGTGCCCTGCGGCATCTTGAGCGGCCACAGCACCGCCCGCCTCAAAATACTTGTTGCAACGATTATCTTTCTCGCGCATCCAAACCGGTGAAAGGAGCAAAACACGCCATGTCCACTGCCACGTCCTCCCCTTCCGCCACCGCCACCACCACCTGGAAGCTCGACCCCGCCCATTCATCCGCCGAGTTCAAGGTGAAACATATGATGATCTCCAACGTGAAAGGCAACTTCTCTCAGCTTTCGGGAACGTTGATCGAGCATACCGTCGACTCCACGCTCTCCTCGGTCGAGGCTTCGGTGCCTGTCGCCACCGTCTCCACCGGCGACGCCCAGCGCGATGGTCACTTAAAGAGCGCCGACTTTTTTGACGCCGAGAAATATCCGGCTCTCACCTTCAAGTCCACCAAAGTTGTTCGCAAAGGCGACGCGGAGTATGAAGTCACCGGCGATCTGACCATCCACGGTGTCACGAAGCCGGTCACCTTTGCCGTTGAAGGTCCCAGCATGCCTGGCAAGGATCCCTGGGGCAACACACGCATCGGACTATCCGCCACAACCAAAATCAATCGCAAAGACTTCGGTCTGGGTTGGAACGCGGCGCTTGAGACAGGCGGCTTCCTCGTTGGCGAGGATGTCGCAATCTCCCTCGAAGTTCAATTCATCAAGGCGGCGCAATAAGCCAGAGTCAGCGGCGGGAGCTGGCTGAGCTCCTCGAGAAGCTTGATTTGCGCCCGCGTGTCCCCTAGATCGCGGGCGCCGCTTCGCAATTGCCTGTTGCAACGGATATCGTCGCCGCGCATCCAACACTTGTACGATCCAACGAAAGGCGAAGCGGTCTTCCCCAGGCGGGCAACTTCCAGTTGCCCGCCGCGTCGCTTGGGCCCCAAAAGCCGGAGGTCAGTCATGTCCCTTAGAGCTGTCAAAGAGATTTACCAAACGAAACCCACCATCGAGGGCGCCGGCGTCAAGCTCCAGCGCGCCTTCGGCTTCGGCAAAACTTCGGAATTCGATCCGTTCCTCTTGCTTGACGACTTTCGCAACGAGAATCCCGCCGACTACCTGGCCGGATTCCCGTGGCACCCGCACCGCGGTATCGAGACCATCACGTACGTCCTTGCGGGCGAAGTGGCGCACGGCGATTCGCTCGGCAACAAAGGCCGCATGACGGCCGGCGACGTGCAGTGGATGACTGCCGGGAGCGGAATTCTTCACCAGGAAATGCCCAAGGGCGACGAGCGCGGCCGCATGCACGGTTTTCAACTGTGGGCCAATCTGCCCGCGTCGCTCAAGATGACCGACCCGCGTTACCAGGACATCCCATCCAGCGCCATTCCCGAAGTCACCGAAGACGACGGAACCAAGGCGCGCATCATCTGCGGCGAGTTTTGGGGCAAGACCGGTCCTGTCGAAGGCGTCGCCGCAGACCCCCGTTATGTCGACATCTCCGTTCCACCCTTTAAGCGCAAGCGGATCAAGGTCGAGACCACGCGCAACGCCTTCGCTTATGTCTTCGCGGGCGCAGGAGCGTTCCGCGACGCGTCCGAGCCAAAGGCCGTGCTGACCGAGTCGGCCGTTGACCCTGGCGCCGAGGCGGTCTACGACGCAAAGAACCATTCGCTTGTTCTCTTCGATCGCGGAGACGAGATCGTCGTCCAGGCCGGTCCCGAAGGCATTCGCTTTCTGCTCGTCTCGGGTAAGCCGCTCGAAGAGCCGGTAGCGTGGTACGGACCCATCGTCATGAACACGCAGGAAGAGCTTCGACAGGCAATGGCCGAACTGCATAACGGCTCGTTCATCCGTCACGGATAAAGCGAGTCATTATCAGATGAGCCGAGTCATCCTCAGCGTCGCTCACTTTGGTGTCTTTGCCGAGCCGCAAAGGTACGGAGGCCGTAGCTTGTCTCGCCTTTTCGCGGCCCTGCGATCCTGCTAAACTAACCACTGCCACGTTTTAGGCGCGTAGCTCAGTTGGTTAGAGCGCTTCCTTGACACGGAAGAGGTCGTTGGTTCGAATCCAATCGTGCCTACCAAGTTTTGCTTCGAAAAAATCCAGGCACGTCAAGACTTCCCTTCGATCGCGGTCCATCTTCCACGAGCCCCTCACAATTCATCCCCGCGCATAAGCGCCACTCTGTCTTACGTTTGACGCCGTGATATGCTCAACCCAGATTTAACGCGGTTCTCCAGTCAGAGTGCGTCATTTCCAGTGCGGAGAAGGTGGCTTTTTCTTGATGAAAAAGCCACTTGGCAGTTGCCGCTCCGCCTGACAGCAACCGGAGAACCGGCAAGGGAGCATCGTCCATCACCGCGCCATGGCCTCTCAAGAGTCAAGCTCGCCGCCGCGGCCCCGCCTGGTGATTCAAATCGGCGTAACGGGCCATCGGCTCAACCGGCTCTCCCCCGATGTTGCAGGCAGCCTGCCTGGTCAATGCGAAAAGGTCCTCCAATCCATTTCAGCCATAGCTTCCCGATTGCACAATCCTCTAGTTCATTCACCCCAAGCGCCGCTTCTTCGCATTCTCTCGCCACTTGCAGAAGGCGGGGACCGCATTGTCGCGCACGCCGGTCTTGCGTTTGGCGCGGATCTGCAATGTCCCTTCCCATTCCACATTGAAGAGTATTGCCGCGACTTTAGCAGTGAGGCATCCCGCGCGGAATTCCTGGAACTGGTTGCCAAAGCTTCCGTGGTCTTTCAGGCCGAAGGTGAGCGGGAATTGGATGCCCTGGCCTACGAGCGAATCGGACGGATGGTGCTTGAGCATTCTGACTTCCTTATAGCCATTTGGGACGGCGAGCCTGCCGCAGGGAAAGGTGGCACGACGCAGATCGTCGAAGAAGCGCTCGAACAGAACATTCCCGTTGTCTGGCTGCACGCCTCCCATCAAAGGGCGCCGTGTGTTCTTCTTATCGACGACTCCGGCAGTCGCCAGGAACTGCCGTTGGAAGAGCTGGGTGTGCGATTTGGCCCCCCGTTCTCGCAATCCGATGGCGGCGGGAAGAGTGAATTCAACTTCAGCCACGCTTATTGCGCTGAAAATCAGCCTCGATTCGACTTTGGCCGGCTCTTCCGCATCTTTCGCGATCTTCTTGCGAAGCATAAGTTTGCTGGGGGCTCCTGGAAGATCAAGGACTTTGAGCCGTCGGCGCGAGCCGAATGGGCGAACATGATTGCGCAGCCGCCTGCTCCGCCAGAGGCAACGCAGCGTTACCTTCTCGACCGGCTCTGCCCGCACTATGCGTGGGCTGACGGACTATCGGGCTATTATGCCGGTCTGCTTCGATCCAGTTCGCTTCTCACCAATCTGCTCAGCGCCTCCGCTGTTTTGGTCGCTATGCTTGGGATGCTTTTTCACAGCTACAACGTTGAAGGGCGAAGAATTCCAGCATTGACCGAATTCGCATTGATTGTGGTGATCCTCGCGATCACGTGGCATGGCCGGCGTAGGCGTTGGCACGAACGTTGGCTCAACTACCGACAGCTAGCGGAGTTGCTCCGCCAGTATTGCTACCTTTCTCCGTTGGGTTGCCCGCTAGCCACCCCTCCGCTGCCCGCCCACTTTTCTGCCGGCTCCGACCGCTCCTGGGTAGACGGTATGTTCCGCGCCATCGCGCGCGATCTTGGTTTGGCGCCCGCGATCGTCGACCGCCAGTATCTCGCATCGATCGGCAAGCTAATTGAGAGCATCCTCGACGATCAGGTCCGCTATCACGAAAGCAACTCTCATACCCTGCACAAGCTCAGCCATCGGTTGCATCACATCGGAACCTCTCTTTTCATTCTTACCTTGGTGGCATGCGTCGTTCACGTATTCACCAACCAGGAATCGTACTTGTTGCTCATCCTTGCTACTGTGCCGCCTGCCTTCGGCGCCGCGTTTTACGGCATTGCCAGTCACGGAGAATTCGCCCGGACTGCCGACCGCTCGCGCGCCATGGCTGTTGAGCTCAAGTCTCTCCAGTCCATCGATCTGAAGAATGCGCTTGAATCGGAAAGCGAGAGTTTCGCCGCCCTCCGCGAGGCTGCCCAGAGAATCGCAGGAGTTATGATTGCTGAAACCATGGATTGGAGCTTCGTCTTCCGCTATCGAACGTTGAATCTCCCCGGCTGATCTTTGCCGCTGTTTGCAGGGATGGACATGGAAAAGCGCTTCGAAAAAATCTTTCTCAGTAGCTTCGCTGTGTTTGCAGTGGGGCTCGGGTTCTGGGGATTCGCAAGAGTAGGCAGCGGCTACTCTGCCGGGGGGCCATGGCAGCCGGTGCACCCGCTTACGTTCCTTGAGGCCGTGCGGTGCCTCATCTCTTCAATCGGGCTCCTCAGGCTCTACGACCTGTTTCAACCTGGCAAGGATCCCTGGCAACTGATCGTCGCTCAGATCCTGGTTCCCGGCATTGCACTCTTCTCCGCATTGCAACTTTTCGTCACCGGTGTAAGGAAGAACCTCCGAACCGCGATGGCCCGCCGCAAATCAAATCACTCCATTGTTTGCGGCATCGGCGACGTGGGCATGCAGATCGTTCAGAATCTTCGGGCCGCGCACCACATGATCGTCGCTGTCGATCTGCAAGGCGATTCACCCAACGCCGCAACCTGTGAGAAAGCTGGAGTTCCAGTGCTTCAGGGCGATGCAAAAAGCCCCCACGTTCTCCTGGCCGCCGGAATCCGACGTGCCCAAACGGCCATCGTCTGCACCGGATCCGACAGCGAGAATATGGACATCGCGCTTCAGATCAACGCCATCCATTCCCAGCCGCCTCTTCGGAAGACGGGCGCAATTCAAGTGCTGGCGGAACTGCGCAATGACTGGATGCACAGGCGCTTGATCGCGAGCGATAAGCGATCGCTCGGTTCGGCGCATGTCGATCTGCGCCTCTTCAATTCTTTCAACGCCACTGCGCGCATGCTCGTCAAGCGACTGCGCCTGCCGCCGAGCGCGGAATTCGAAGCGCGCACCTTCGTCCTGATTGGCTTTGGCGCCTATGGGCACGAGATTGCGCTTCATCTCATTCGTTCATCACCAATCGCATTGGGCAAGAAAATCAAGATCATCGTTTTCGACCAGCAGGCGGATGCGGCAAGAGAGAAGTTCCTCATTACCAATCCCTCAGCGGCAGACGTGGCCACGCTCGAGTTCATCACCGCGAACGTTGCGCCCGGATCTTCAGACCTTGCGCACATTGTGGAACCGGCGCTGGAGGCGGCCGGGCCTTTGCTTGGCATTGCGCTGGCTTTGGGCAACGATGAAATGAGCTTGTGCGCCGCGCTTGAAATGCGCTCCCTGCTTGATCGCAACGGGCATGTGCACGTTCCCGTGTACGCGCGTCTCGAGCATTATCGCCGCCTGGGTGAGGTGGTGCGCACCATCGAGGATATCTCTGCCTTCGGCGATCGCCTGCAGGTCTTTGGAACCCTCGAGGAAACGCTGAGCGCCGATGTGCTTCTCGGGGCCCGTCTTGACGTATTCGCGCAGGCGCTTCATGAGGACTACCGGCAACGCTCCCAGGGCACGATCAATCCCCAGGCCAACGTCCCCTGGCGAGAGCTTCCTGAGTTTATGAAGATGTCGAATCGCTGGCGAGCGGATCACACTCCCTTGCTCATGGAACTTACCGGTTTGTACCTGGAGCCGGACGTGCCATCGCCTGCCGTCCTGAAACTGAGCGACGAACAAATCGAATCGCTTGCAAAACTCGAGCGCCGTCGTTACACCATTGAACGCAGCCTCATCGAACGGCGGTTCGGCACCGCACAGCGCCAGAGCATACCTGACTGGGACGAACTCAGCGACGATCAAAGGAATTCGGAGCGAAGCGAGGCCGCGCGTTTACCCGAGATCATGGCTCGTCTCGGCATCCAGCTGCATCCGGTTCGCCCTGTGCGGCTATACGGCAAGTGGTTAGCGAACGCCCAGGCCGAACTTGATCAGGTGCGTGCTGGTTCGGTTTCTCAACACTTCAAACTGATCGTCGATCTCGACGAACCCGAGGCAGTGCGCATCGCGGGGCGCGCTCTCTCTCTGTCTTCATTCAGCCTCTGGCTTTTCTCGGCTGAAGAGCCGCGCGAGTTCTGGCTGCGCAAGCCGCAGGGTCAGCCTCCAGACCGCTCTCTCCTTATCCAACGCGCGAATGGTTGGTCGTTTCGCAGCCGCGTCTCCCTGGACGCATAAATCATTCCGTTGCGGCCGGCGTTACGCATCGATC
>CAZHOO010000104.1:0-10179 GCA_964533905.1 uncultured Occallatibacter sp.
GCGTCGAGCGGCCCCGGCATCAGCCTCATGCAGGAAGGCATCAGCTACATGGCCGGTGCGGAGCTCCCTTGCGTCATCGCCGACATCACGCGTGGCGGCCCGGGCCTCGGCAATATCGGCGCCGAGCAGGGCGACTATTTTCAAGTCGTCAAGGGGGGCGGCCACGGAAACTACCGGACGATCGTGCTGGCGCCGCACTCCGTGCAGGAGATGGCGGACCTGACCGCTCTGGCTTTCGAGCTGGCCGATCGCTACCGCAACCCGGTTTTCATTCTTGCCGACGGATTTATCGGACAGATGATGGAGCCGGTCGAGTTTCCACAAACGGCCACAGCAACCCACCTGCCGGAGTGGGCTGTCGCCGGCACCGCGGCGTCACGAGGCAACCTGATCAGTTCGCTGGAACTCGATTTCGACAAGCTGGAGAAACACGTTCGCTCTCTCGAGGCCAAGTACAAAGTTGCCGAGCAGCGCGAAGCTCGCGCCGAAGAGTGGATGACCGCGGACGCGGAGATTGTGCTGGTCGGTTACGGCATTGTCGGCCGCATTTTGAAAGCCGTCACCGCCGAGGCTCGCGCCGCAGGAATCAAGGTTGGCGTGCTGCGCCCCATCACGCTTTATCCATTTCCGGTGGTGCAGTTCCAGCGGCTGGCGTTCAGCGCGCGCGTTTTTGGAGTGGTCGAAATGAGCACGGGCCAACTGATTGAAGACGTGAAGCTGGCGCTGAACGGCTCTCGCCCCGTCGAGTTTCTAAGCCGCGTCGGCGGCAATGTGCCATCGCACGATGAAGTGCTGGCGCTGGTTCAGGAGCTGGCTCGCCACGGCGAGCGGGCGGGCCGCGGCGCTCTTGCGCACCCGGCTCGAGAAGAGGAGCGCGTGGCAAATGTCTACTGAATTGGCGGCGGAGTACGCGGTTGCGCAGGGCCGGGCCAAGTCCTTCTACGGCCGCTATGAGCGCAAGGAAGACCTTCAGCACCAGACGCACTTCTGCCCCGGGTGTGGCCACGGCACCGCGCACAAGATGATCGCCAAAGCCATCGACGATCTGGGCGTGCAGGATCGCGCTATCATGGTTGGCCCTGTGGGCTGCGGCGTCTTTACCTATTACTACTTCGACGTTGGCAATGTGCAGGCCGCGCACGGCCGCGCGCCCGCCGTGGCGACGGCTATGAAGCGCAGCCACCCTGGGAGCATCGTCATCAGTTACCAAGGGGATGGCGATCTTTCCGCCATCGGGTCGGCTGAGATTCTGCACGCCGCCAATCGCGGCGAAAACATCACCGTGATCTTCGTGAACAACGCAATCTACAGCATGACCGGCGGCCAGGCCGCGCCCACCACGCTGCTGGGAATGAAGAGCACCACAACCCCGAATGGACGCAGCGCGGCGACGGAGGGCTACCCGCTCCATGTAAGCGAGTTGCTCAGCACGCTTAAGGCGCCCGCATACATTGAGCGCGTGGCTCTGGGCGACAACAAGCAGATTGCTCAAGCGTCGCGAGCGATCAAGCGCGGCATCGAAAACCAGGTGCGCGGGTTGGGATTTTCGTTGATCGAAGTGCTTTCGCCCTGCCCGACGATTTGGAAGATGAATGCTGTTGAAGCGCAGCATTGGGTGCGCGATGTAATGGAAGAAGAGTTTCCGCTCGGAGTTTTCTGTGATCGGACGAAAGAGCGGACTGAAACGGCGGATCTAAGGCCAGTGACGCCGCAACCCGCGCTCGATGAGTTGCCGCGCATTCTTGGGGTTGCCGAGAATGACTTGCCCGAAGGCAATGCGGCAGCTCTCGCGGGAGACAAGGAAATTAATCTCGAGGTGCGCATCGCCGGCTTCGGAGGTCAGGGCGTGCTGTTGCTGGGTGAAGTTTTGGCCGAGGCCGGACTTGATGCGGGCCTTGAAGTCTCGTGGCTGCCATCGTATGGCCCCGAAATGCGCTCCGGCACATCGAACTGCCATGTGCGGCTCTCGCGTCACGCCATCGATTCGCCGCTTGTCACTTCACCCAATGTGCTGGTGGCGATGAATGAGCCGTCGCTTCGCAAGTTCGACAAGAGCGTGCGCTTAGGCGGTTGGGTGATCTACAACGGCCAGGAGTTTCCCGAAGATTGTGCGCGCGAGGGCGTGCATGTGCTCGCTCTCCCGTTCACTGAGCTGGCCGACGAGCTGGGCGACAAGCGCGCTGCAAACATGGTGATGCTCGGCGCGCTGCTCGAAATTGCGGGCGCGCTGCCCCAGGCAAGCATCGACGACGCTTTGCGCCGCCTGGTCAAAAATCCACGCTGGGTGGAACTCGACGAGCGCGCGTTGGCGCGGGGAAGGGAACTCTTCCAGAGCTCGCTCGCGGAGGCGAGTTTGGCTTGAGCGAATGCCGGTGACGTCTCCGATCCTTACAGTTCGCCAAAGCGAAGGGCGCTCGCAGAGTTGGAGGCGGCTGAGATTCGTGTGTGGAGCGTTGGGCGCCCCTGCGCAAAGAGGAATTCCCGGCTATACTTTCCGCTACAACAAAATCAAGGTTCACTCTAACCATGACGTTTCTGGCCACGCACGATTCCCCGCTCAGAAAACGGATCGTCTTAAGCGATCTAGCCGTTCTGCTTCTCCTGGCGCTCGGCCGCATCCTGCTGCATGCATTGACAAATAGCCAGTACGGGTTCCACCGGGACGAGTTGCTTGCTCTCGATGACGGGCGATTCCTCGCCTGGGGATATGTGGTCTACCCGCCACTGACGGCGTTCCTGGCTAGAATCGCGCTGATCCTGTTCGGGCCTTCACTCGTGGGCCTCCGGCTTTTTGCGGATGTGGCTCAAGCCGCGGCAATGGTCCTCACAGGATTGATGGCACGCGAACTAGGTGGTGGCCGTCCCGCTCAAATCGTGGCTGCACTTGCGGCGTTCGTTGCTCCGGACTCGTTCGCATCGGGAACGATGTTTCAATATGTGTCGTTCGACTATTTGTGGTGGGTGCTGATCGCCTATTTCACTGTTCGATTGCTGCGGACCGGCGATGCCCGCTGGTGGCTCGCCATCGGCGCGACGGTCGGGCTTGGCGCATTGACGAAGTATACGATTGCGTTTTTTGTTGCGGGAATCCTATGCGGTGTTCTCTTTACGGAAGCTCGCCGATTTCTGCGAAGCCCGTGGTTCTGGAGTGGTGTTTTGCTTGCCGCACTGATTTGTCTTCCGAATTTTCTTTGGGAGGTCCACCACAATTTCATCTCGCTCGATTTTCTGAAGCACATTCATGCTCGTGACGTTGGGCGCGGCGAGGCCGATTTCTTTCTGCGAGACCAATTCTGGGTAGCCACGAACATCATTACGGTGCCGATCTGGATTGCGGGCCTGTATTTTTGTCTCGTCGCGCCCGGCGGCAAGCGCTATCGCATGATCGCCTGGATGTACCTGGCGCCGCTGCTTCTGTTCCTGTTCGCTCGCGGCCGCCAGTATTACCTCTCCCCGGCTTACCCCATGCTGTTGGCCGCGGGTTCGGCCTGGGGGGAGCAGTGGGTGAATACCTTATCTGCGAATCGCGCTCGCGTGGTTCGCAGGATTACTTATCGCTCATTGGCAGTGGCAGCGGTTTTAGTAGGCGTGACTGTGCTACCCATCGCACCGGCTGGCTCCGCCTGGTGGAAGTTTGCCGACAAGGTAAACGGGAATTTCAACGAGGAGTTCGATTGGCCAGAGATGGCTGCAACCGCCGCTCAGATCCGCGACTCATTGCCCGCCGAGGACCGCAGCCATCTGGGAATTCTCACGGGTGATTCAGGAGGAACGGGCGCGATCGCGATCTTCGGCGCGCGTTATGGTTTGCCGGCGGCCATCAGCGGATCGGATAGCGACTGGCTGCGTGGATATGGAAATCCTCCGCCTACCACGCTCATCGTCATCGGATTCCCAAAGATTATTGTCGGAGCTTTCGAATCCTGTGAAGTCGCGGGGCACTTAACAAACCGCTACGGAATCGTGAACTCCGCCATTGGCGAGTACACCACCATTTGGGTTTGCCGAAATCTTCGCGAACCCTGGCCGGAATTCTGGCTTCAGATTCATTCGTTCGGGTAAGGTTGCATCCTATTCAATAGACTGAATGAGTTGGCCTACGGCGCGCTCTTTCGATTTACCGCATATTCATGCGGGCCGCGTTTGATCGTCTTGAGGTGTGTTTCTTCATGGGTCCTCGGATTCCGTTTGTGATCTTTGCCGCGTTGTGCGTTGAGCCGGCTTACGTTTCGGCGCAGACCGCCCCGCCAAATCCGACCATCGACCTGCCGTCCAGCAAGCAGTTGATCGGCGATGCCCCCGGCCATCCTCAGCGCATCAACAGCGAGCCGATCTCGATGGCGGTATCGCCCGATGGCCGCTTCGTAGTCACGGTGAATGCGGGGTACGGAACCTTCGAGTCAAAGTACGACCAGTCGTTCTCGGTACTCGACACCACGACCGGCACTGTCACCGACTTTCCCGATGCACGGACCTTCTATCGTGCGCACCAGACGCTCTATTCGGGTCTCGTGTTCAGCCGCGACGGCAGCCAGATCTACGCCAGCATGGCCTCGCTATCCGATGCGAAAGGCGACGGCAAAGACGACGTGGGCAGCGGGATCGCGGTTTACACCTTCTCAGCGGGCAAGATCACGCCGGAGCGCTTCATTCATCTGCCGATCGCGCCCCTTCCGCCAGGAAGAACGACGCGCCTTCCCGAGGGAATCGACAATCACGAAGGCGTACCGTTTCCCGCCGCGATTGCGGTCCTTGGCGAAACGGATCACGAAAGGCTGCTCGTCGCTGAAAATCTCTCTGACGATGTTGTTCTCGTCAACGCCGAAACCGGAGCCGTAGAAAAACGCTTCGATCTCTCCGAGAGCGACGCCATTCCTTCCACCTACCCCGTTGCTCTCGCCGTCACCAGCGACGGCAAGCGCGCGTTTGTTGCGCTGTGGAATGCTTCAGAGATCGTCGAGCTTGACCTGATTCGCGGCGCGGTGGCGCGCAAGCTGGCGCTGCTCAGGCCGCCCAGCCCGATCGCTGCGGGAACCCATCCCTGCGCGTTTGCCTTTTCGCCCGGCGAAAAGACGCTTTATGTGGCGCTGGCTAATCGCGACGCCGTCGCCGCCGTGGATGTGAATGCAGGCCAGTTCCAGGTGAAAGGCTACTTCGACACACGCCTGCCGGGGCAAAGCTATTTCGGCGCGGAGCCGGTTGCACTGGCCATCAACCCCGACGGCAGCCGGCTCTACGTCGCGAACATGGCCTCCGACGCAGTCGCCGTCATTGACGCGCGCAAACTGAATCCCAAAACCGCTAAGACCGGAATGATCGAGCCAGACGGATTCATCCCCACCGAGTGGATGCCGATGTCGATGGCGTTTGTTGCGGCCCCCTCCGGAGGCATGCTTTACGTCGCGACCGACAAAGGCAACGGAACCGGGCCCAATAATTTCCCGCAGAAAATCGCCGATGCACAGCCTCATCAACGCAAGGGCAGCAGCACCTATATCGGCACAATGCTTTATGGTTCACTGGCATCGATCGATGCATCGGAGATCGAGAGCCACTTGGCCGATTGGACTGCGATCGTGTTGGCGTCGAACCGCATGAAAGCCGCGCAGGAGCAGATTGCATTTGCCGGGGGCGGGCACCGCATTCGTCATGTCATCTACATCATTAAAGAGAATCGCACCTACGATCAGATCTTTGGCGATCTCGCGCAGGATGACAAGCAGGTTGGAAACGGCGATTCGAGCCTCGCGATGTATGGGCAGTCTGTCACTCCCAACGAACACAGGCTGGCCCTCCAATTCGGCGTGCTCGACAACTTTTTTGATTCAGGCGAGGTCTCCGGCGACGGGCACGTCTGGTCCACCGCTGCCATTGGCACGGATTACCTGGAGAAGACCTGGCAGCAGAATTACCGCAGCGAGCAGCGGCCGTACGACTATGAGGGCGTTGTCGCCGACGGTTATCCGCTGCTGCAAAAGATTCCCGACGTGAATGAGCCAGCCAGCGGCTATCTGTGGGGCGACCTGGCGGTTCATGGCAAAACTTACTACCACTTTGGCGAATACATTTCGTCGACCTTTTGTGACCAGGCAGCCGTAGCCGATGCCACGCTGGGCGCGATGCAAGCCGGCCCGGTTTGTGCGCACAAGGCGTTCGCGCCGGGTGAAGCTCTGCCCGCCGAGTGGGGTGGCGGCGTGAACAAGTGGCCGTGGCCTATTCCGCGGCTGGCGACCAACATCGCCACCAAACCGGAGCTGGTGGGCCATTTCGCGACGGAAGCGCCGGATTTCGAGTTAATGGTTCCCGACCAGATCCGCGTCGAGATTTTTCTTCGGCACCTGAAGCAGTGGGTCGCCGATCGTGAGGCCGGCCACGACACCATGCCCGATTTCGTCATGCTGCGCCTGCCCAACGATCACACCTACGGAACGCGACCCGGCGGACCGACGCCGAAGTCCAGTGTGGCCGATAACGATCTCGCCGTGGGCCGCGCCGTGGAGGCGATTTCGCATTCACCCTATTGGGATGACACGGCCTTTTTTGTCCTCGAGGACGACGCGCAAAACGGCGCCGACCACGTGGACGCGCACCGCAGCATCGCACTCGTCATCAGCAAATACTCGCCGCATTCGCCAGGCAGCTCGCCGTTTGTCGATAGCCGGTTTTACTCCACTGTCAGCGTCGTCCGCACCATGGAAGCGCTGCTGGGCCTGCCGCCCATGAACAACAACGATGCCTTCTGCTCGATGCTGGCCTCCGAGTTTGCCGGCCCAGGTGATCAGGCGCCCTATGCGGCCGACTACACAAATCGCGACAACGGCCTCATCTACACGGCTAACACCCAAAATGCTGCCGGCGCTCGGGCCAGCATGAAAATGGATTTCAGCCACGCCGACCGTGCTCCCTCCGAGAAACTCAACGTCATCCTTTGGCGGGATGCCATGGGCTCGGCGCCTGTTCCGCCGATGCTGAAAGCGCGCGCGAAGAAATCGGGCGACGGCGACGACGAATAGGCAGCCTGGTGGCTGTTGCCAGCCAATGGTTCACCTGATGGGATAAGTGGAGGAAAAACCAGCCTGAATGGCGCCAACCGTCGCCAACTCCTTCGCCAAAACCTACCCCAAACTGGTAGCTTGAAAGGGTAGGAATTTCTTTCCCGCGATGACTTCAAGCCCTTACTTTTCATTGGCAGTTTTGTTCGCAGCGGCACTCGGCTTCGGCCTCGCCCCATTGGGGTTGGCGTGGCTCTGGGCGCGGACGTTTTCGCCCCCAAAGCCCAATGCGGTCAAGAACGCCATTTATGAGTGCGGCCTGGAGTCAAAGGGCGACGCGTGGATGCAGTTTCGCTCGGCCTACTATCTCTACGGCATCATTTTTCTCATTTTCGACGTGGAAGCCGTTTTTCTGCTGCCGTTTGCGGTGGCATTTACGGGTCTTAGCGCGTCTGCGTGCGCGGCCATGCTGGTCTTCGTCCTGCTGCTGGTCGAGGGTCTGGCGTGGGCATGGGCAAAGGGCGTACTGACGTGGCATTGAAAGAGAGTTCACAGTTCTTAGTTCGCAGACAAATGCCGGCGCCTGCGACGATCAAAGCGGACTGTGAACTACGAATTGTGAACTATGAATTGGAGCAAAGCGACTCATGGCAGTTGATCAACAATTAAAAATCGAGCTCGGCAAGCAAGGCATCTTCGTCACCACCATCGAAGAGCTCTACAACTGGGGTCGCCGCAGCTCGGTGTGGCCCATGCAGTTCGGCTTGGCCTGCTGCGCCATTGAGATGATCGCAACCACAATGGCTCGTTACGATCTGGCCCGCTTCGGCGCAGAGGTCTTTCGGCCCTCGCCGCGGCAGGCTGACCTAATGATCGTCTCCGGGACCGTAACCAAGAAGATGGCGCCGCAGGTGGTTCGGCTTTACAACCAGATGGCCGAGCCGCGCTACGTGATTGCGATGGGCGCCTGCGCAATCTCCGGCGGTCCATTCAAGCAGGGCTACAACGTGCTCAAGGGCATCGATCGTTATATTCCGGTGGATGTGCACATTCCCGGCTGCCCGCCGCGCCCTGAAGCGCTGATTCAGGCATTCATGACATTGCAGAAGAAAATCGATGGGCAGCCATTGACCGGCGAAGGCAGGCCGCGTTTCCTCGATCCAAACGCGCAAGGCGAGTTCCCGGTGCCCGTGCAGGGCGAACATGATTTGGAGCCGACGTCGAATCCGGGTGTCTGGCCGGTACCCATCACGATCCGGTAGATGCATGGACCGAGGGAGCAGCAGGCAGGGACCGAGGGACCAAGGGAACGAGGGAATAAGCGGGCAGGGAACAGGGAACTGGGAATAGAAAGTGCTTCGCTGTGGTGACGAAGTGCTGAAAGCCGATGGCTGAGAGCTGAAAATGAAGATGGTGGAAGAGATCAAGGCGGCGATTGAGGCGGCGGTTCCCGGCGCGGGCGTGGAGTTTGTGCCGAACCCTAGCCCCTCCGCGCAGCACTCGCTGCGCCTAGCGCCAGAGAGCGCAGTCGCAGTGGCAACATTTCTGCGCGATGATGCAGAGCTGGCCTTCGATTTTCTTTCCAACGTCTCCGGTGTGGACTGGCCCGACAAAGAAGTGGCAGAAAAAGTGAAGTTGACGCGTCCGGTGACGAAAACGGTCGACGGGCCTGACGGGCAAAAAGTGGAACAACCTGTCGAGGAGACCGTCGAAGAATCCCGCAAGCACACCGAGCCCGGGTATCTTGAAGCGGTCTATCACCTTTATTCCGTCGCGAAAAAGCGTGGGCCGCTGGTGATTCGAATGCGCACGGCCAACCGAACCGACCAGACCGAGCTGCCGTCTCTCACGCCTGTGTGGCGTTCAGCGGAGTTCCAGGAGCGCGAAGCCTTCGATCTATACGGGATTGTTTTTACCGGCCATCCCGACCTGCGCCGCATTTTGATGTGGCCGGAATTCAAAGATTTCCCCATGCGCAAGGACTACGTGGAGCCGGACGATTTTGAATACGAGCCCACGCCTCACGATGAAGTGCTGAAGCGGGCGGAAGAGCACCGCGCGGCCGATGCTTCGCACGATCACGGAATCGGGGCCGAGAATCAGGAGCGCGCCACGGGATGAGCGTCGCCGAAACCAAACTCGAAAAGCCCACAGGCTGGAACCGCCCGCCTGTCATTGAGCCGGACGGCGAAGGTGAGCTGCTTGAGGTGGCCATGGGGCCGCACCATCCGTCGACGCACGGCGTCTTCCGCATGGATGTGGCGCTCGACGGCGAGCGCGTGGTCCGCCTCAAGCCGGTCTTCGGCTACTTGCACCGCAATCACGAGAAGATCGCTGAAGGCGCTTCGTATCTGGCGTCCATGCCCTACACCGACCGCCTCGATTACTTCTGCTCGCTTACCAACAACTGGGCCTATGCGCTGGCGGTTGAAAACCTGGTCGGCCAGCCGGTTCCCGAACGCGCCGAATATCTTCGCGTGATCCTCGCCGAGCTGACGCGCATTCAGAATCACGCCTCGTCCATCGGTTTTCTCATTCAGGAGATGGGCGCCAGCGGCACGCCGCTCATGTACGCCTTCAAGGAGCGCGAGAAAATTCTCGACCTCTTTGAGTCGCTCACCGGCTCGCGCATGATGTGCAACTACATGCGCTTCGGCGGCTGCCGCGTGGACCTGCCCGCCGGCTGGCTCGATGCGGCAAAGAAGGTCGTAGCAAACTTCCCCCGTTTTCTGGATGAGTTCGAGCAACTGCTGGTGAGCAACGAGATTCTGATGGACCGCACCCAGGAAGTCGGTGTGCTCTCGCGCGAGCTCGCCGTCAGCGCGGGCATCAGCGGGCCCATGGCGCGCGCCAGCGGCGTGGACTACGACATCCGCAAGGTGGACCGCTACAGCATCTACGACCGCTTCGCCTTCCGCGTGCCGCTGGGCAGCCACGGAGATGTCTACGACCGATTCATGGTCCGCCTGCTCGAGATGCGCGAGTCGGTGAGCATTCTTGAGCAGGCCATGCGCGATCTTCCCTCCGGGCCAATCGTCGATCCCAAGATGAAGATTCGCGGCTTCCGTCCCAAGCCGGGCGAGGCCTACGCCAGGATTGAAGCGCCCAAGGGCGAGCTTGGCTTCTATCTCGTCAGCGACGGCTCGCCCAACCCCTACCGCTATCGCGTGCGTCCGCCCAGCCTCAT
>CAZHOO010000105.1:0-2572 GCA_964533905.1 uncultured Occallatibacter sp.
GGAATCGCTATACTGAAGAAGCAGCACCAATCACACCCCAGCCGTCAGGCTGTGCTCGATCAGAGGTCAGTGAACTCTATGAAATTGCTCTTCGAACGGCTTCGCTCGCGCCGTTTAACCTCCGTATTCGTCTTATTTGCCGCAATCTCCGCCGCCATCGTGGCCGGATCGTTTGCCGCTCACGGAGTCCACGGTCAGGAAAGTCAGTCGAGCAGCGACGCCACCCCGCTCAAAGTCGTCACTACGCCAACTCCGCCCAACGATTTTGTGAAAATCGCCAAGCTTGTTGGGCCCGCCGTCGTCAACATCAACACCCAGACGTTGCCCAAACAGTCTGAGAATGGCCCCCGCCGGAACTTCCATCAGTTCCGTTCGCAGCCAAACCAGCAGAATCCGGGCGACGACGACAATCAGGACAACGGCCAGCAGGGCCAGGGACCGGATAACAACTTTCAGGACTTCTTCAACCGCTTCTTCGGTGGCCAGATGCCCGGGCAGCCCGATGACGGCGGCGACAACGGCCAGGTGCAGGAATCGCTCGGCTCCGGCTTCATTGTCGATTCCAAGGGCTACATCATCACCAACAATCACGTCATCGACAAAGCCGACAAGATCTACGTAAAGCTCTCCACCGATCCTGACACCCAGGATCTCGGCCGTCCGGCTCGCGTGATCGGCGTCGACAAGGCGACAGATCTTGCCGTGATCAAGATCGACACCAGTTCGCCACTCCCCACGGTCAAAATGGGTAACTCCGATACGGCCGAAGTCGGTGACTGGGTCGAGGCCATCGGCAGCCCATTTGCGCTGGCGCAAACCGTCACCGCCGGCATCATCTCCGCCAAGAACCGCACCATCGACCAGGGCGCAGCCGGTCAGTTCCAGCACTTCCTGCAGACTGACGCAGCCATTAATCCCGGTAACTCCGGTGGACCGCTCCTGAATATGAACGGTGAAGTCATCGGCGTCAACACGGCCATCTATACACAGTCGGCCGGCTATCAGGGCATCGGCTTCGCCATGCCTTCCAATACCGTCGTCTCGGTGTACAACGACCTCATCAGTCCCAGTCACAAAGTCACGCGCGGCTCCATCGGCATTCAGTTCCGTGAAGGACTCTCAGGCGCCGTGAATCGTGTTTACGGCTTCAAGAACGGCGTTCTCGTTCAGGAAGTTCAACCCGGTGGACCTGCTGACAAGGCAGGGCTCAAGGCAGGCGATATTATCACCACCATCGACGGCCGCTCGATCAAGGATGGCGACGATCTTGTAAATGAAATTGCCAGCCGCTCTCCCGGATCGACGATCCGTTTGGGTTATATGCGCGACGGTAAGCCCGAGGACACAACCGTAACCATCGGCGACCGCGACAAAGTATTCGCCGAACTCAACAACCCGCAGCCGGAGAGCAACGACGACAACAGCGGCGGTGCTGGCGAAGCCAAGCTCGGCGTTGTTATCCAGGAAGTCCCACCGGATGTGGCGAAACGCATTCACGTCTCCGGCGTGATCATTCAGTCGGTCCGCACTGGTTCCTTCGCCGATCTGCAGGGACTGGAGCCGGGCCTGGTCATAACGCACGTCAACCGGCAGCCGACGCCAAGCAAGGATCAATTCGATGCCGTGGCAAGCAAACTCAAAACCGGTGACGATGTGGTCTTCGAAGTCATAGATCCCCATCACCCCGAGCTTGGCATCAACTATATCGGCGGGACGCTATAACGGTTCGGGAGCAGCGCCGGTGGCGGCTTTTCGCTCCCGGCGCCGCTATTCAAAAGTAATCCATACAGCGGCAATCGATCGATTTTCCCCTTGCCGCACGAGGCGTCGTTCGCTAGACTCTTTGAAATAGCTTTGGAGATCCAGGAATTGGTTCAGGCGGCATCATGATGCTTTCATCGCGTACAGGTTTGGCTCTCGTGATCGCAGCCGCTCTTGTTGCGCCGCCGGTGTTTGCAGCCACCACTTCCCGAACCACCACGCACCACACAACCGCATCGCACAGGCTCTCGCACAGCCGGAACAGGTATCGCCGCGCTCGCGGCCAGCAGGCCATCGATTCCGATCGCGTGACCCAGATTCAGCAAGCCCTGATCCGCGAACACTACCTCACGGGCGAGCCTAACGGCGACTGGGATTCCACCACGGTTGCCGCCATGCAGAAGTATCAGGCTGACCACGGATGGCAAACTAAGCTCATGCCCGATGGCCGCGCGCTCAAGAGCCTGGGCCTTGGTCCCGATTACTCCACCGCCCTCAATGCCAGCGGGGCAAACTTCACTCCTCCGGCTGCTGCAGCCGAGCCCGCTTCTCAGGACTCGGGCTTCATCGCCGCTTCTCGCGTAAGCCAGTAGTTCATCCCCACCTTGCATCTGCCCTACCGCGGCATTGGCTGCGGGGGATTCTCGATCAGGAACTCGTACCGCGGCCGCACCGTATCTGGGCCGGTAGTAATCGTCGCGTCGAGGTGAATTAACTCGCCGGTTTTGTCGAAGCGCGGCCACTCCGGCAGTCCCGGCCCATTCGGGTCGCCGGTCTTTGCGAAGTTCGTCCAATAGTCCATCATCTCGTC
>CAZHOO010000105.1:2672-5981 GCA_964533905.1 uncultured Occallatibacter sp.
GCATGCTCATCCGTATCGCCGGGATACAGGGACAGAAAGGCGTCAGCGTTGCCCGCGAAAAGGTTGGGAGCCATGGCCTTCCACCGCGCAGCGGTCATTCCCCGCATGGCAGCAAAACTGCCCTCGTCGCGGTTCCATCCCACCAGCAGGGGAGTGTGCGCCTGCTTGCCCGCAGCGTAAGTTGCTGCAACTGTCTCAGTGAGCACCTTTCCATCAACGTCAGGCCAGAATCGTGGCGCGCCTTTGGCGGCTGCAGCCTTCAAAATCACGTCGGTCGGCATGGCACGCAGTTCATCGAGCGACTTCGCGCCGAGAGCCGCTGCCCATTCGCTGCCGGCACTGGCCTGTGTTTCCATCGCGGTGCTGGCCAGCGAGGCGCCAAGCGCCGAACCGCTTTCTCCGATGGCTTTGGCAAAAAGGCCCTGAGCCATCGGCGACGCCATCAAGGTGCTGACGGCGAGTGATCCCGCGCTCTCGCCGAAGATTGTGACGTTACTCGGGTCTCCGCCGAACCCGGCGATGTTGGCTTTGACCCATTGGAGCGCCGCGATCATATCCATCAAGCCGTAATTGCCGGCGGTACCGCCCGCCTCTTTCGCAAGCCCATCGGTCACCAGGAATCCGAAGACACCGAGCCGGTAGTTGATGGTTACAAGCACTACGCCTTTCAACGGCAGAAAGTCTCCGTTATGACGCGGCTCATTGCCTCCGCCGCCCGAGTAACCTCCGCCGTGAATCCAGAACATGACCGGGAGCTTGCTTTCGGATTTCGCGCCGGCCGGCGAATAGACATTCAGGAAAAGGCAATCCTCACTGCCGCCGCTATCCTGGAAGATCATGTCGTCGAAGACATGGTTTTGCGCGCAATGCGGCCCGAACGCGGTCGCATCGCGCACGCCCTTCCAGCGCGCCGCTGACTGCGGGGCCTTCCAGCGCAAATCGCCGATCGGAGGCGCAGCGTAGGGAATCCCCAGAAATGCCCGCACCTTGCCGTCGTTGATCAGCTTGCCATGAATCTTTCCTTGCTCGACCTTAACCTTCAACGCGTCAGCGCCGGCCGTCGCGGAGAATCCAAAGAAGAGTGCCGCAATAGCGACAGCAACCGCTATCCTGATTCCAAAATGCACGAGAGTTCCTCCAGCGCAACACTCTAGCAGAATTTGCGGAGTCAGGCTGCCGCGAGCCGGCCACCCAAAGACGTCTTCGATGAGCGCTCAACGCAGAATGCCGTCTCAGACTGTCTCAGTCGCAAGCAAATCCGCCATCGTCTCGCGCCTGCGAATCAGCCGCGCTTTCGCGCCCTCGACGAGCACCTCTGCAGCCCGGAAACGCGAATTGTAGTTCGAGCTTTGCACCATGCCGTACGCGCCGGCATCGAGCAGAGCCACCAAGTCGCCGGGCTCAACCGGCGCCAGCAGGCGATCGCGCGCGAAAAAGTCACCCGATTCGCACACCGGCCCCACAACATCCACGACCAGCGCCTTCCCTGCCCTCTGCGTCACTGGAACAATCTCGTGATGCGCCTGGTAAAGCGCTGGGCGGATCAAATCGTTCATCGCTGCATCGGTAATCACGAAATTCTTCGTGCCGTTTCTTTTCACATACAGCACGCGCGTCAGCAGCGCGCCCGCCTGCGCCACGAGGAATCGTCCCGGCTCAATCAGCAGCCGACCACCGAAATCGGCCAGAGCACGATTGAGCACCTGGGCGTACTCGTCGACTTTGCCCGCTGCATCAAACGCGCTGTCGTGATAGTCGATGCCCAATCCCCCGCCCGCATCGATCATTTTCAGATCGATCCCCTCACTCCGCAGCTTTTGCACCAGCTTGCTCACCCGCACGATTGCCGCGCCAAATGGCTCAGCGGAGCGAATTTGCGACCCGATGTGAACGCTGATGCCATGGGCCTCAAGCCAGCGATTCCGCGCAGCATGCTTGTAGATCGCTCGCGCCCGTCGAATATCGATGCCAAACTTGTGCTCGCGCAGGCCGGTTGAAATGTACGGGTGCGTATCCGCAAACACATCTGGATTCACGCGTAATGCAAAGCGAGCTCGAATTTTGAGCTTCTTCGCGCGTTCGGCCAGTAGTTCCAGTTCTGCTTCGCTTTCAACATTGAACGCCAGAATTCCGACTTTCAGCCCCGCGTCCATCTCCGCCGCTGTTTTGCCCACTCCGGAAAAAACCACGCGATCAGCCGCTTCAGGCGCGGCGGCCAGTACCCGCTCCAACTCTCCGCCCGATACGATGTCGAATCCAGCGCCTCGGTCCGCCAGCAGCTTTAGAATCGCGAGCGCGGAGTTGGCCTTCACCGCATAGCAAACGAGGTGTTCGCGATCCTTGAGGGCCTGCTGGAACATCGCAAGCCGCTCGGCGATCTGGTCCGCCGAGTAGACGTAAAGCGGCGTGCCGAACCGTTTGGCAAGCGCTTCCAGCGATACGCCACCGCACTGGAGCGCGTCGCCATCCGGGCGTCGAAATGGGCGCGAAGTTTTCTTCTCCATCGCAGCTCTCGTCCAAAACCAAAAGAATAGCCTACAGCATTGCGGCCATCGGTTCTCAGCACGCACGGTCTCTTTCGCCCGCCGATTACAATGTTTCTGTGGCTGAGCTGCCTCCCATTGGTCTCGTCGATCTCGTCGGTGTCGGCTTGAATGCCACGGACACACTCATTCCGCTCGAGAGGTTCCCCGAGCCCGGTTCGAAAGTTCATTACGGCGAGCGATCGACGCAGCCCGGCGGCCAGGTGGCGACAACCGTCGTCGCCTGCCAGACCTGGGGCCTGCGCACACGCTACGTTGGCAAGCTCGGTGACGACGATGCGGCGCGGCTGCATCAGGACGCTTTTAGCCGTGCGGGCACTGAGGCGCAAATCGTCACTGTCCCCGGCGCAGCCAGCCTGCACAACGTCATCCTCATCGACGCAGCCGGCGAGCGCACCGTCATTTGCCAGCGCAACGAGCAAATGGTTCTTCAGCCGGGGGACCTGCGTCGCGAATGGATCGTGAATGCGCGTGTCCTGCACGTCGACGGCCACGACACAGCGGCGGCCACACAAGCCGCAGCCTGGGCGCGTGCAGCGGGCATTCCCGTCGTGGCCGACCTCGATGACACGTATCCCGGCATTGAAGAGCTCGTTGCCAACATAGATTACCTAATCGTCAGCGAGGATTTCTCCTGCCGGCTGATGAATGAAACCCATCTCGAGCGCGCTCTGCGCCGCATGCAGTCGCGCTATGGGTGCCGCTTGAGCGCGGCCACGCTCGGTGAAAACGGCGTGCTTGCCTGGGACGGAAAGCAGTTGATCCA
>CAZHOO010000105.1:6081-7345 GCA_964533905.1 uncultured Occallatibacter sp.
CACTTGAAACTTTCGCCGGCTCTTTTCCATCGAATAAAATGAGAGTTGCGGCCAAACGATCCCAAAGCGATTAGGGGTTCCCTGGCCGGAACGATGGAGTGATCGCAATGGCACTGATGAAGACTTCGAATCCCGCCCTGGGCAAGAACACTTTTAACGACTTTCAGGGCAGCCAATATGGCGGCAGCCTGATTGACGCTGCGCAGCGCATGACGCTGAGCGGCACGATCAACAAGACAGGCATTCTGCTGTTGTGCGCTGTGGTCACCGCTGCTTGGACCTGGAACTCGTTCATGCAGACGCGCGACATGAGTTTCGCCGGCCCGGCCCTGATGATCGGCCTCTTCGGCGGCCTCATTTTCGCTTTGATCACGTCGTTCAAAAGGACCTGGGCGCCGGTAACCGCGCCCATTTATGCGCTGCTTGAAGGGCTCGTGCTCGGTGGGCTGTCCGCGATACTCGAACAGCGCTACCCTGGGATTGCCATGGAGGCCGTGGGCCTGACCTTCGGCACACTCTTCGTATTGCTGATCGCCTACAAATCCGGGCTGATCAAGGTGACTCAGAAGTTTCGCCTCGGCGTGGTTGCGGCCACCGGCGGCATCTTTCTCTTCTACATGCTGGAGATGATTCTCGGATTCTTTGGCGTCAACTTCACCACCGTGAACGGAGCCACTCCAATCGGCATCGGCTTCAGTTTGCTCGTTGTTGCCATCGCCGCTCTCAACCTTGTGCTCGACTTTGACTTTGTCGAGCAGGGTGTCGCCGTCGGCGCGCCCAAATACATGGAGTGGTACGCGGCATTCGGCATCATGGTCACGCTGGTCTGGCTCTACATCGAGATCCTGAATCTGCTGGCCAAAATGCGCAGCCGGAACTGAGAAGCAGCTCTTGGCTTTCAGCCGTCAGCTTAACCTCCGGGCGTCCGGCATCCGCTGCTTTCTGTTTTCTGCCCGCCAAGGTACCGGCGACCATTCACGGTCCACTGTCTTTACGTCCCCTGCGGCGAAATAAGGTAAAACGTCACAGTTCCCGCCGTGCTCCGCTTGTGCAGCGTGCCTCGCGGAATCACAAGCATGTCGTCTTTCCGAAGCGAGAGCGTTGTCGCCCCATCCGACTCCGGAGCGTGCCACTCGCCTGGACCAATGCTGTGTGCGCCCTTCGGCGTTCCGCCCACCTGGTAGACCGTTTCTCCGTCCAGAACGATCAAAACGTGGTCACGCCCCTCGTGCCACTCGAATTCTTTGGCGCTCTTTGCCGTTTC